>NZ_JBFAJV010000010.1:0-259490 GCF_040655415.1 Actinosynnema sp. NPDC050436
TAAGCACGCCGCCAGCGTTCGTCCTGAGCCAGGATCAAACTCTCCAATAAGGATTGTGTTTGATCGCTCGAACAACACTGACTCGCAGACCGGAACATGGTCCACTTGAATGTCAGTTGTCCAGTCAATCTCAAAGGAAACCTCTTGACGAGGTTCATAAATTTACTGGCTATTCGGCACGCTGTTGAGTTCTCAAAGAACACGCGCTCACCATCGTGTTCCGCGTCTTACCGCGGTTCATTCCGGGGCTGGTGTTTCCGTTTGTGTTGCTGGAAGCTTAGCTCGTTCGTTTTCGCGGTGTCAAATCGGCCGTTTTGGCTTCTCGGCTCCGCGTCAAACCCGCTTCGCATTCAGTTTGCTTGTCCTGCGCTCCGCCCCGGTGTTTTCCGGCCCGTTCCGCGCTGGCAGGGAGAAACTTACACGAGTGCTCCGGGATAGTGAAATCGGGGGGTCGGTCAGGGCATCTCCGCAGCTAGACGTGGTGTCCGGGGCCGACTCGGAGGATGCTGTCCGGGTGCTGCTCTCCCCTCGACTCCGCCCGTGGGGCAGGTACGGCATCCACCTCGTCGTGGTCGCCGCTTGCTACTACACGGGCGCACGCCTCGGTCTCCTGCAGGCGTTGGTCAACGACCAGGTGACACCGCTGTGGCCGCCCACGGGCATCGCGCTGCTGGCGCTGATGGTCGGTGGCGTCCGGATGTGGCCCGGGATCGCCGTCGCGGCGTTCGTCGTGAACGTGACGCTGGGCGACAGCAGCTCGGCGTTCCTGATCAGCGTCGGCAACACGCTGGGTCCGGTGGTCGCCTTGCTGCTGCTCAAGCACTCGGGCTTCCGCACCGAGATCGACCGCACGCGCGACGCCCTGACGCTGGTGTTCCTGGGCGCGTTCGCCGGGATGGCGGTCAGCGCCACGATCGGCACCGGCGCGCTGCTGCTGTCGGGCACGGTGCGGTCGGCGGACTTCTGGCCCACCTGGTCGGTGTGGTGGACGGGCGACGCGATGGGCGTGCTGATCCTGGTGCCGCTGGTCCTGGCGGTGCGCAGGCTGCGGTTCCCGGTGCGGTCGGCGCGGCTGTGGGAGGCGGTGGCGCTGATCGTGTCCACCACGGGCGTCATGGTGGTAGCGGCGAGCAGCCCGTTGCGGTTGCTGTACCTGGTCTTCCCGTTCGCCATCTGGGGTGCGCTGCGCTTCCAGCACATCGGCGCGGCGCCGTGCGCGTTGATCGCCACGGTGATGGCGGCGCGCGGCGCGGCGGCGGGGATCGGGCCGTTCGCCAGCTTGGACCTGCTGAGCAGGATGGTGACGTTGCAGGCGTTCAACGGCACGGTGGCGTTGACGACGTTGGTGTTGAGCGCGGTGATCTCGGAGCGCAACGAGGCACGGCGGGCGATCGAGCGGACGTGCGCGCAACTCACCGACGTGGTGGAGGCGTACCGGCCGTTGCTGTTGGGCAACGGGGTCCGCCCGGAACGTCCCGAGGGCCGCTAGTGGACGTGCTGGTGGTCGGCGGGGGTCCGGCCGGGCGGGCGTTGGCGTCGGCGTGCTCGGCGCGCGGGCTGGTCACGTCGTTGGTCGACCCGAACCCGGAACGCCCGTGGCGGGCGACCTACGCCGCGTGGGCGGACGAGCTTCCGGCGGGTGCTCCGGTGGCGGTGTCGACGTCGAGGTCGCGGGTGTTCGCGGCCTCGGAGCACCGGATCGCGCGCGGGTACGCGGTGTTGGACAACGAGCGGTTGCGGCGGCTCCCGGACGATGTGCGCGTGGTGCGGGGCCTGGTGGCCGAACGGGGTGACGGGCACGTGGTGCTGCGTGACGGGCAGGTGCTGCGGGCGGGTGTGGTGGTGGACGCGTCGGGCGCTTCGGGGCGGGTGGCGCAGCACGCGGTGGGCGTGGTGGTGCCGGCGGAGCAGGCGGCCCCGTTCGTCGGTGCCGACGAGGCGCTGGTGATGGATTGGCGCAAGCCGCCGGCGGCGGGGTCGCCGGACCCGACGTTCTTGTACGGCATCCCGGTGCCGGGTGGCGGGGTGCTGCTGGAGGAGACCTCGCTCGCGCGTCGGCCGGGGCTGCCGGTGGCGGAGCTGCGGTTGCGGTTGCACGCGCGCCTCGCGGCGCACGGGATCCCGCTTCCCCGGGCCGAGGAGCGGGTGCGCGTCCCGCTGGCTGCGCGGCCCCGGCCGGGCGCGTTCGGCGCGGCGGCGGGGATGGTGCACCCGGCCACCGGGTACAGCGTGGCGGACGCGCTGCGGCTCGCGCCGGAGGTGGCGCGGGCGATCGCGGACGGGGTGCCGGTGGACCGGGTGGTGTGGCCGGCGGGTGCCCGCGCGGTGCACGCGCTGCGCCGGTTCGGGTTGGCCGCCGTCCTCGCCATGCGACCCGAGGAGGTTCCGGAATTCTTCGACCTGTTCTTCCACCTGCCCCGGAATCGTCAGCGCGATTACCTGGGGAACCGCTCCGACCTGCGCGGCACCGCCGGCGCGATGTCCGCGCTGTTCCGCTCGGCGGGGTGGGGGTTGCGCGGCCGGATGGCATTGTCCGTGCGCTCGGCCAAAGGTGTGCGAACTCCGGGTTAACGCTCTGGGCAAGACAAGATCGACCGGGCAGGATCTGCTGACGTGCCCGCTCTGCTGGATGACGTTCGCTTCGCCTTCCAGCCGCTGTTCAACCTCAACACCGGAGGGGTCGTCGCGGTCGAGGCACTGGCCCGCCCGCACGACGGCAGCGTGCAGGATCTGCTCCGCATGGCGTTCCGTGCGGGGTACTTGGCGAACACCGATGTGGCCCTCGCCTGCCGTGCGATCCGCAGCGCGGCCGATCACGACTTCACCCTCCCGCTGCACGTCAACCTGCTCGCGATGACGATCGCGGACAAGCCGGAGCACCTCGCTCCCCTCTACTCGGCGCTGCGCGACGCCGGGCGGCCGGCCGCCGACCTGGTGGTCGAGGTCGGCACGCCCTACTCGCGCGCGCCGCGCCACCGGCTGGTCCGGGGCCTGGAGCGGCTGCGCCACGACGGCTTCAAGCTCGGCCTGGACGGGGTCGGCGAGGGCGACGCCCCGCTGTCGCTGCTGGCCGAGGTGCAGCCCGAGGTGGTGAAGCTGGACCGCGAGGTGGTCCAGGAGCTGGCCGCCGACCCGGCGCGGTTCGCGCTGGTCCAGGGCTTGCAGCACCTGTGCGAGGCGACCGGGTCGCTGCTGGTCGCGGAGGGGGTGGAGACCGAGCCGCAGCTCGCGGCGCTGCGCCGGCTGGGCGTGCGGCTGGCCCAGGGCAACCTGCTGGCCGCCGCGCAGCGCCGGCCGAAGGTCGACGCGACCATCTCGGCCGTGCTCAGCGAGGTCAACGACCCGGAGGCGACGGCCAAGACGTCCACCCGGCCGCTGCGCCGCAAGGCGGGCCCCAAGGTGACCGACTTCCTGCACCCGGCGACGACCCTGCCCGAGTCGGCGACGTCCGAGGCCGTGCGGGACGTGCTGGCGTCCCAGCCGTCGGTGACCGGGGTGGTGCTGGTCGACGACGACGGCCGCCCGGCGTGGACGGTGGACCGCAACCGGTTCCTGCTCGCCGTGACCGGGCCGTTCGGGCACGCGCTGCACGCCAAGCGGGAGGCGGCGCGGCTGGCCGACAAGCCGCGCGTGATCGGGGCCGGGTCGACGGCCATGGAGATGCTCGACGTGGTCGCGCACACCAACCGCGAGCGCACCAACGACGACCTGGTGGTCGTGGACGGGGACGACCGGTGCGTGGGCGTGGTGCGGGTGGCCGACGTGGTGCGCGGCGTCGCGGAGATGAAGGTGGAGCAGGCGGCGGCGCTGAGCCCGCTGACCAGGCTGCCCGGCAGCGACTCGATCGCGCGCGAGGTCGACCGGCGGATCCTGTCCGGTGAGATCTTCGCGGTGGGGTGGCTGGACGTCGACGCGTTCAAGCGGGTCAACGACTCGGTGGGGTTCGCGGCCGGCGACGACCTGATCAGGGCGTTGGGGCGGACGTTGTCGGACGGTGCGCCGGCGTTCCCCGGCGTGCAGGTAGGGCACGTCGGCGGTGACGACTTCCTCGTCGTGGCCGGGCTGAACGAGATCGTGCCTTACGCGGCGGGTGTGTTGGATACGCCGTTTGACGCAGAGGGCCACGCGGTAACCCTGTCTTTGGCGACGCTCGTGTGCGCGGCGGGGTCGGTGAGTTCGTACCGGGAGGTCTCCCGGCTGCTCGCCCCGTTGAAGGAGCACGCGAAGTCGTTGCGCGGCAACAGTTGGGTGTTGGGCCGTCCGGGCAGCGACCACGTGGACGTACTGCGGGGTGGCGCGCATTTGGCGGTCAGCTAGGCGGCTCGGAAGTTCACCGCAACGATGCATGTGCACCCGAGCTGACCACTCATAGCATCAGGATGACTACCCACCGCAGGGAGGCCCCTGGTGAGCGAAGTCGACGTCAGCGCGCTGCCGCGCCCGCGAACCGAGTTCGACGCCGCGTTGTCGGTCGGCGTGGAAGAGGAGTTCCTGCTCGTGGACGCGGTCACCGGGGCGTTGACGCCGGTGGCGGGCGAGGTGTTGGGAGACTCCGACGGGGTGCTCGACCTGCAGGCCGAGATGACCCGCTACCAGGTGGAGAGCGCGACTGCGGTGTGCCGGACCATGGACGAGGTCCGGGCGCAGCTCGTGCAGTCCCGGCGGGCGCTGCGCGGGCTCGCGGAGGCGCACGGGGCCAGGATCGTGGCGACCGGGACGCCGGTGCTGGGCGGGACCCGGCCGCCGCCGCTGACCGACCGCCAGCGCTACCGCGACATCGAGCACCGGTACGGGTCGCTGATCGACGCGCTCATCATCTGCGGCTGCCACGTGCACGTCGGCATCCCCGACGAGGAGAGCGGGGTGCGGATCGCCAACCACCTGCGGCAGTGGCTGCCGGTGCTGCTGTCGATCAGCGCGAACTCGCCGTTCTCGGAGGGGCGGGACACCGGGTACGCGAGCTGGCGGTACCTGTCGTGGAGCCCGTGGCCCTCGGCCGGGGCACCGCCGTGGTTCGCCTCGGCGGAGGACTACCACCTGGCGACGCACACGTTGCGCACGTCCGGGGCGGCGATGGACGTCGGGATGGTCTACTGGGACGTCCGGCTGTCCGCCAGCCACCCGACCGTCGAGCTGCGGGTGTGCGACGTGGGCGCGACCGTCGAGGAGGCCGTGCTGGTCGCGGCGCTGGTGCGGGGCATCGCGGCGGTCGCCCTCTCGGGGGCGGCGGCGTTCCCCGTCTCGGACCTGGTGCTGCGCGCGGCGCTGTGGCGCGCCGCGCGGGACGGCGTCGAGGGGGCCGGCGTCGAGCCGCACACCGGGCGGCTGGTGGCGGCGGCGGACCTGGTGCGGGCGCTGGTGGAGTGGGTCCGGCCGGCCCTGCGGGCGAGCGGGGACGAGGAGCTGGTGGACGACGGCGTGGGGCGGCTGCTGCTGGACGGCGGCGGCGCGGCGCGGCAGCGCCGGGCGTTCACCCGGCGGGGCGAGCTGGGCGACGTGGTGGATTTGCTGGTGGCGCAGACGTAAGACGGCCAGACCCGGGATGCCACGACAAGGCACCGCAAAGCCACGAAGCCGAACTGCACCTACGAGGAGCGGTCATGTGGCTGGAGACCCTGACCTCGACCACATGATCCGAACCCCCGAACAGCTCCTAGCGCAGCTCGGCGATCCGGGCGTCCAGGATCGCGGTCGACTCGTGCTCGTGGGTGGCGCGTTCCCAGGCGTTGCGGAACGCGGTGAGGAACGGGGCGGTCGACTTCACGCAGTCGCTGCGGGCGATGTTGGCCACGAAGGCGATCGACTTGCCGCCCGCGAGGCGCAGCAGCGTGAACGGCAGGCCGAGCGCCGCGACGTTGCCGGCGGAGCGGGTGATCACGCGGAAGGCGACGTTGGGCAGGTGCGCGGTCTCGCGGAGGTGTTCGAGCTGGCGGCGCAGGGTGGCCGGGCCGCCGCTGGAGCGGGTGAGGCCGTCCTCGCCGAGGGCGACCCACACGCGCGGGCCGTCGGGGCGCAGGACGGTGCGGCCCCGCTCCGCCCGCTCCTCGGCGAGTGCGTCCACTTTGGACGTGACGACCAGGGGTGAGGCGGTCATCAGCGCGTGGGCGTACTCGCGGGTCTGGAGCAGGCCGGGGATCTCGTTGTAGACCATGCGGATCTCGACGGCGAGCCGCTCCAGGGCCAGGTATTGCTTGGCCCGTGCGCCGACCGTGGCCCCGGGGCGTGCCCTGCGCCGGGCGTCCTGGGCCAGGGCGCGGAACGCGCCGGTCCGCTCGGCGGAGGGCCGGTAGAGGGTGACCATCGCTTCGACGTCGCCGGGCGCGGGCGCGATCACACCGTTCTCGATCTTGGAGAGCTTGGTGGCGTAGAACCCCGGTCGCAGGTCCCTGAGCAGGCTCTCCGCGCGGCCGGGTTCGAGGCGGGCCGCGCGGCGGAGCTGCCTGGCCAGCTCGCCGCACCGGAGTCGTGAGATCAGCGGGTCGACCACCGTCGTTCACCTCACCCGTTCGAGCAATGGAATCTTGCTTTGCAGTCGGTACGCTAGTCGTGTCCTGCGCACAGGACGATAGCGATCAAGGGAGGGTCGACGCATGGCGGGATCGGTGCAAGGGGTGGTGGCCCACCAGTGGGCGATGGTGGACGGGAGTTCGCCGATCAAGAGCGAGCTGCACGCGGACGCCGTGCAGTTCACGTTCGGGGACGGGTCCGTCGAGCTGCTGTTCACGCCCGAGGCGTTGGCACGGCTGCTCAGCGAGGGGGCGGAGGCGTTGCGGTTGATGAACGCCGGCGGCTGACCCGGTGGGGGAACGCCGACAGCGGTCGCCACGGGGATGGCGACCGCTGTCGGTGGTCGTGCGGGGAGGAGGGCCTAGACCGTGAAGCCGAGGGCGCGGAGCTGCTCGCGGCCGTCATCGGTGATCTTCTCCGGGCCCCACGGGGGCATCCAGACCCAGTTGATGCGGAAGTCGTCGACGATGCCGCCGCCCGGTCCGCCGGTGAGGGCGGTGCGGGTCTGGTCCTCGATGACGTCGGTCAGCGGGCACGCGGCCGACGTCAGGGTCATGTCGATCAGCGCCACGTTGTCGGCGTCCACGCGGATGTCGTAGACCAGGCCCAGGTCGACCACGTTGATGCCGAGTTCGGGGTCGACCACGTCGCGCATGGCCTCTTCGAGGTCGTCCACGCTGGGCAGGTCCGCCTTCGGCGCGGGCGGCTCGGGCATCCCGCCGACGCCGCGCACCACGTCGTCACCCGGGGCCGACGCCTCCGGGGCGGTGCTGTTCTCGGTGGTCTTGTCCGGGGAGGTCATGCCGTTGCTCCTTCGCTGCGGGCCACCGCGTCCTTGAAAGCCATCCAGCCCAGCAGGGCGCACTTCACGCGGGCCGGGTACTTCGCCACGCCGGCGAACGCGATGCCGTCCTCCAGCACGTCCTCGTCGGGCTCGACCTTGCCCCGGCCGTGCATCAGCTCCACGAAGGCGTCCATCTTCTCGAACGCCTCCCCCACCGGCCTGCCGACCACCAGGTCGGTCAGCACCGAGGTGGACGCCTGGCTGATCGAGCAGCCCTGGCCGTCGTAGGACACGTCGGCGACGCGCTCGCCGTCCAGCTTCACCCGGAGCGTGACCTCGTCGCCGCAGGTCGGGTTGATCTGGTGCGACTCGGCGTCGTACGGGTCGCGCAGGCCCCGGCCGTGCGGGTTCTTGTAGTGGTCCAGGATGATCTCCTGGTACATCTGCTGGAGCTGCACCTACGCCACCACCCCGAAGAACCGCTGGGCCTCGCGCACGCCGTCCACCAGGGCGTGCACCTCGTCCAGCGTGTTGTACAGGTAGAAGCTCGCGCGCACGGTGGCGGCGGCGTCCATCCGCCGGTGCAGCGGCCACGCGCAGTGGTGGCCCACGCGGACCGCGATGCCGAGGCTGTCGAGCACCTGGCCGACGTCGTGCGCGTGCACCCCGTCGACCACGAACGACACCGCGCCGCCCCGGTCCTCCAGGTCGAGCGGGCCGACTACCCGGACGCCGGGGACCTCGGCGAGCCCGCGCAGGGCCGCCTCGGTGAGCACGTGCTCGTGCGCGGCGACGCGGTCCATGCCGATCGCGCCGAGGTAGTCCACGGCCGCGCCGAGCGCCACCGCCTGCGACGTCATCGGCACGCCGGCCTCGAAGCGCTGCGGCGGCGGGGCGAACGTCGAGCCCGCCATCTGCACCATCTCGATCATCGACCCGCCGGTGAGGAACGGCGGCAGCGCCGCCAGCAGCTCGTGGCGCCCGTAGAGGACGCCGACGCCGGACGGGCCGAGCATCTTGTGGCCGGAGAACACCGCGAAGTCCACGCCCAGCGCCCGGAAGTCGACCGGGCCGTGCGGCACCGACTGGCACGCGTCGAGCACGGTGAGCGCGCCGACCGCGTGCGCCTTGTCCACGATGGACCGCACGGGGTTGACCGTGCCGAGCACGTTGGACTGGTGGGTGAGCGCGACGACCTTGGTCCGCTCGGTGATCAGCGAGTCCACGTCGGACAGGTCGAGCCTGCCCTCGTCGGTCACGCCGAACCAGCGCAGGGTCGCCCCGGTGCGCTGCGCGAGCTGCTGCCACGGCACGAGGTTCGCGTGGTGCTCCATCTCGGTCACCACGACCTCGTCGCCGGGGCCGAGCCGGAACCGCGCGGCCTCGGGGCCGGCGACCGAGGCGTTGCCCATCGCGTACGCGACGAGGTTGATGCCCTCGGTGGCGTTCTTGGTGAAGACGACCTCGTCGAAGTCGACGCCTACGAACGCGGCGATCCTCGCCCGCGCGCCCTCGTAGGCGTCGGTCGCCTCCTCGGCGAGCTGGTGCGCGCCCCGGTGCACGGCGGCGTTGGCGGTCTCCAGGAACGCCCGTTCGGCGTCGAGGACCTGCGTGGGCCGTTGCGAGGTGGCACCGGAGTCCAGGTACACCAGCCGCTTGCCCTCGCGCACGGTGCGTCCCAGGATCGGGAAGTCCGCGCGCACGGCAGCGACGTCCAGCGGAGCAGCGGTGGTGGTCACGACTCCGACGCCTCCTCTCGAACTGTTGATCTCACGAACAGGACAACGTCAGCCGACCTTGGCGGCTTCCTGGTTGCCGGTGTACTTCACGTAACCCTGCTCCTCCAGCTGGTCGGCCAGCTCGCGGCCACCGGACTCGGCGATCCGGCCGTTGGCGAACACGTGCACGAAGTCGGGCTGGATGTACTTGAGGATGCGGGTGTAGTGGGTGATCAGCATGACGCCGGCCTCGCCGGACGCCTTGAACTTGTTGACGCCCTCGGACACCACGCGCAGCGCGTCGACGTCCAGGCCGGAGTCGGTCTCGTCGAGGATGGCGATCTTCGGCTTGAGCAGGCCGAGCTGGAGGATCTCGTGGCGCTTCTTCTCGCCGCCGGAGAAGCCCTCGTTGACCGAGCGCTCGGCGAAGGCCGGGTCGATGTCCAGGTCGGACATCGCGCCCTTGACCTCCTTGACCCAGTGCCGCAGGTTCGGGGCCTCGCCGCGCACGGCGGTGGCGGCGGTGCGCAGGAAGTTCGACATCGAGACGCCGGGGACCTCGACCGGGTACTGCATGGCGAGGAACAGGCCCGCGCGGGCCCGCTCGTCCACCGACATCTCCAGCACGTCCTCGCCGTCCAGCGTCACGCTGCCGGAGGTGATCTCGTACTTGGGGTGACCGGCGATGGCGTAGGACAGGGTCGACTTGCCCGAGCCGTTCGGACCCATGATCGCGTGGGTCTCGCCGGCCTTGATGGTCAGGTCGACGCCCTTGAGGATCTCCTTGGACGCCTCGTCGGTGGTCACCGAGACGTGCAGGTCCTTGATCTCCAGAGTGGCCATGTGGTGCTCAGTTCTCCTGGTGTGCGCCGGGTGGGGCGCTCGGAAGTCAGTTCGTGGTGGCGTTCAGGGTGGCGGTGACGTCCACGTAGACGTCGCCGCCACGGAGGTCGACGGCGAAGACGTCGACCGGTTCCGTCGCGGGCGGGGACGAGGGGCGGCCGGTGCGCAGGTCGAAGCACGACCCGTGCAGCCAGCACTCGACGCCCTTGCGGGTCACGTCGCCTTCGGACAGCGCGACCTCGGCGTGGGTGCAGAGGTCGCGCAGCGCGTGGACGGACCCGCCGTCGCGGACGAGCAGCACGGGGGTGTACTCGTCGCCGACCTCGAACGCGACCGGCTTGCGGTCGTCGAGGTCGGACAGCGAGCACACCCGGATCACGCGCCCACCGCTTCCAGCTCCGCCTCGATCGCGGCTTCCAGGCGCTCGCGCACCTCGGGGACGCCGATCTTGAGCAGGATCTCGTGGAAGAAGCCGCGCACGACCAGCCGCCGGGCCTGCTCCTCCGGGATGCCCCGGGCCTGCAGGTAGAACAGCTGCTCGTCGTCGAACCGGCCGGTGGCGCTGGCGTGGCCCGCGCCCTCGATCTCGCCGGTCTCGATCTCCAGGTTCGGCACCGAGTCGGCGCGCGCGCCGTCGGTGAGCACCAGGTTGCGGTTGAGCTCGAAGGTCTCGGTGCCCTCGGCCGCCGCGCGGATCAGCACGTCGCCGATCCACACGGTGTGCGCGTCGTCGCCCTGGAGGGCACCCTTGTAGACCACGTTGCTGCGGCAGTTGGACACCGCGTGGTCCACGAACGTGCGGTGCTCCAGGTGCTGGCCCGCGTCGGCGAAGTACAGCCCGAGCAGCTCCGCGTCGCCGCCGCGCCCGGTGTAGGTGACCACCGGGGTGAGCCGGACCAGGTCGCCGCCCAGGGTGATGACGGTGTGCTTGAACGTGGCGTCGCGGCCCAGCTCCGCGTGGTGCGCGGAGACGTGCACCGCGTCGTCGGCCCAGTCCTGGATCGCCACGACGGTCAGGTGTGCGCCGTCGGCGACGACGAACTCCACGTTGTCCGCGTACGCGCCGGAGCCCCGGTGGTCGACCACCACGACGGCCTCGGCGAACTGCTCGGCCCGGACCTGGAGGTGCCCGTAGGCGACCTGGCCCAGGCCGGGACCGGTCACCGTGACGGTGGTCGGCCCGACCTTGGTGTCCTTGGGCAGCGTGACGACGGTGGCCTCGGTGAACGAGGTCCACGCCTGCGCGGCGATCCGGTCGCCGGGGGTGCCGGCGGTGCCCAGGCGCTCGTCGCCCTTGGCGGCGGTCTCGACCCGGACGCCGTCGGCGGCCTTGACCTCGACGGTCGCGGTGCCCGTGGCGGGCACGCCGGTGTGCAGGCCGGCCAGGCGCTTCATCGGCGTGAAGCGCCAGATCTCCTCCCGGCCGCCGGGCACCTCGAACGCGTCCACGTCGAACGACGTGAAGTGGTCCGCGCGCGAGGAGATCGGCACGCCCGCGCCGTGGGAGTGGGCCGTCAGGCCGTGTTGCTGGTCCTCAGTCGTGACGGCCATGTCAGCCGACGGCCCCTTCCATCTGCAGCTCGATCAGGCGGTTCAGCTCGAGGGCGTACTCCATGGGCAGCTCGCGCGCGATGGGCTCGACGAACCCGCGCACGATCATCGCCATGGCCTCGTCCTCGTCCAGGCCGCGCGACATCAGGTAGAACAGCTGGTCCTCGGACACCTTGGAGACGGTGGCCTCGTGGCCCATCGACACGTCGTCCTCGCGGACGTCGACGTACGGGTAGGTGTCGGAGCGGCTGATGTTGTCGACCAGCAGCGCGTCGCACTTGACCGTGGACTTCGAGTGGTGCGCCCGCTTGTTGACCTGGACCAGGCCCCGGTAGGAGGTCCGGCCGCCGCCGCGCGCCACCGACTTGGACACGATGGTGGACGACGTGTGCGGTGCCATGTGGACCATCTTCGCGCCGGCGTCCTGGTGCTGGCCCTCGCCCGCGAAGGCGATGGAGAGCACCTCGCCCTTGGCGTGCTCGCCCATCAGGAACACGGCCGGGTACTTCATGGTGACCTTGGAGCCGATGTTGCCGTCGATCCACTCCATGGTCGCGCCCTCTTCGGCCTTGGCGCGCTTGGTGACCAGGTTGTAGACGTTGTTCGACCAGTTCTGGATGGTCGTGTAGCGGCAGCGGCCACCCTTCTTCACGACGATCTCCACGACCGCGGAGTGCAGCGAGTCCGAGGAGTAGATCGGCGCGGTGCAGCCCTCGACGTAGTGCACGTAGGCGCCCTCGTCGACGATGATCAGGGTCCGCTCGAACTGGCCCATGTTCTCGGTGTTGATCCGGAAGTACGCCTGGAGCGGGATCTCCACGTGCACGCCCTTCGGCACGTAGATGAACGAGCCGCCGGACCACACCGCCGAGTTGAGCGCGGAGAACTTGTTGTCACCGGAGGGGATGACCGAGCCGAAGTACTCCTGGAAGAGCTCCGGGTGCTCCTTGAGGCCCGTGTCGGTGTCCAGGAAGATGACGCCCTGGCGCTCCAGCTCCTCGTTGATCTTGTGGTAGACCACCTCGGACTCGTACTGGGCGGCGACACCGGAGACCAGGCGCTGCTTCTCCGCCTCCGGGATGCCCAGCTTGTCGTAGGTGTTCTTGATGTCGTCCGGCAGGTCCTCCCAGGTCTGGGCCTGCTTCTCGGTCGACCGGACGAAGTACTTGATGTTGTCGAAGTCGATCGCCGACAGGTCCGACCCCCAGGTCGGCATCGGCTTGCGGTCGAACAGGCGCAGCGCCTTGAGGCGGAAGTCGAGCATCCACTCGGGCTCGGCCTTCTTCGCCGAGATGTCCCGGACGACGTCCTCGTTCAGACCACGACGGGCGCTCGCGCCTGCCACGTCCGAGTCCGACCAGCCGAACTCGTAGTTGCCGATGCTCGCCAGGGTCTCTTCCTGGGTGAGCGGGGCTGTGGTGGTGCGCTGCTCGGCAGCGGCAGTCATGCGGGCTCCCCTCCATCTGAAGGTCGTGGGTCGGTCTCGCCGACGGTGATCGGGGGTGTGTTCGGGATGTGGGTCGTGCACACGGCGTCGCCCCGGGCGATCGTCGCCAGGCGCTGCACGTGGGTGCCGAGCAGGTCGGCGAACGCCGCCGTCTCGGTCTCGCACAGCTGCGGGAACTCGGCGGCCACGTGCGCGACCGGGCACAGGTGCTGGCACAGCTGCTCGCCCGCCCCCACGTGTCGCGCCGAGGCAGCGTAGCCCTCCCTGGTCAGCGCGACCGCGAGGGCCTGCGCCCGCCCGGCCGGGCCCGGCTGCGCCACGATGGCGGCCCGGTGCTGGTCGACGAGTGCGGACACCCGGCGCTCGGCGAAGGCTCGTACCGCCTCCTCCCCGCCCTGCTCGGCGAGGAACCTCAGGGCCGCGACGGCGAGGTCGTCGTAGGCGTGCCCGAACCGGGACCTGCCCTGCTCGGTCAGCAGGAACAGCTTGGCCGGGCGCCCCCGGCCGCGCTGACCCCGGCGCGGGGCCTCCCTGCCGACCGCTTCCCCGTCGGCCACCAGCGCGTCGATGTGCCGGCGCACCGCGGCGGGGCTCAGGCCCAGCTCCTCCGCGACCGAGGCCGCGGCGATCGGGCCCTGCTCCAGCAGCAGGCGTGCGACGGCGTGCCGGGTGCGCCCGTCGTGCCCGGGGGGCACGGCGGTCGGATCGCTCCCGACGTTTTTCACAACACCAGTGTTGCGTATTTCCCCGGTGCTCGCAAAGATCAGCCCGGATCGGGTGACCCGACTCACGTGCCGGGGGCGGTCGCTACCCTTCGGGCGTGACGGCGGGCGGATTGGTGATGGCGGACCGGGACGGGTTGGGCGAGGCAGCGCCGCTGGACACCCGTGAACGGCGGCAGCTCGACATCATCCGCCGCTGGGGCACGGTCGGCGCGCTGCTGATGTTCGTGGGCTCGCTGGGCGCGGGCGCGGCCCCGGTGTTCAGCCCGCTGCCGGGCACCCCGGTGCTCGGCCTGTTCCCCCGGATGTCGACCGCCTCGATGGCCGTGGTGTGGACCGGGGTGTTCCTGGTCGTGTCGGCGTGGCTGTGGCTGGGCAGGTTCGCCCGGCCGGGCCGGCCCCGGCTGGTCTCGCGCAGCCAGCTCGACCGCACGCTGCTGATGTGGATCACCCCGCTGGTGTTCGTCCTGCCGATGTTCAGCCGTGACGTGTACAGCTACCTCGCCCAGTCGCAGATCGCCGCCAACGGGCAGGACCCCTACGAGCTGGGGCCGCAGAGCGCGCTGGGCGTGGACCACCCGCTGACCTGGAACGTGCCGAACATCTGGCGCGAGACGCCCGCGCCCTACGGGCCGCTGTTCCTGGCCATGGGCCGGGTCATCTCGATGGTGACCGGCGACAGCGTGCTGCCGGGCATCTTCCTGCACCGCCTGCTCGTCCTGGTCGGCCTGGCGATGATCGTGTGGGCGCTGCCCCGCCTGGCGCGGCGCTTCGGCGTGCCGCCGGTCAGCGCGCTGTGGCTCGGCGCGGCCAACCCGCTGGTGCTGTTCCACCTGGTCGTGGGCGTGCACAACGAGGGCCTGGCGATCGGGCTGATGCTGGTCGGCCTGGAACTGGCGCTGCGGAAGATGCCGGTGGTGCCGGGGTCGCCGATGACCCGGGAAGAGCTGCTGTGGATCGCGCTCGGCGCGACGATGATCACCTTCGGCGCGGCGGTGAAGATCCCCGCCGCGCTCGCGCTCGGGTTCCTCGGGGTGATGATCGCCCGGCGGATGGGCGGGTCGTTCCTCGACCTGGTGAAGGCCGCGCTGCTGCTGGGCGTGGTCTCCGGGGTGGTGATGGTCGGGACGTGCCTGGGCACCGGGCTGGGGTTCGGCTGGATCTCGACGCTCAACGTGGCCGGGACCGTGAAGAGCTGGATGTCGCCGCCGACCGCCATGGGCTTCATGGGCGGCGGGCTGGGGCTGCTGCTCGGGCTGGGCAACCACACGGACTCGATGATCGCGCTGATGCGGCTGGTCACGCAGGCCGTGTCCGTGGTGATCGCGGGCCTGCTGCTGTGGAAGGCGTTCAAGGGGCGGATCAAGGCCGTCAACGGGCTGGGCGCCGGGTTGGGCGCGGTGCTCGTGCTCGGGCCGGTGTTGCAGCCCTGGTACGTGCTGTGGGCGGCGTTGCCGCTGGCCACTGCCGTGCTGGCGAAGCGGTTCCGGATGTTCGCCATGGTCACCAGCGCGGTGGTCGCGGTGGTGCTGCCGCCCACGGGCGCGGCGTTCGACGGGCGGGCCTACATCGTCCCGCAGGCGGTGGCGGCCTCGGTGCTCGCGTTCCTGCTGTGCGTCTTCGTGGCGCGCAAGCAGGTGATGCCGCTGATCCGGCGCGACCCGGTGCCCGACGCCGCCTGACCCCCTCGGCGCGCTCGTGGCGTGCGGCCGTTCGGGTGCGCGGCACGGCGTCCGGTTCCCGGACGTGCGTGCGGTGGGAAGGTGACCCGATCGGGGCGTAACCCGTTGGTCCCGGCGGGCGACTTACCGGTACCTGGGAAGATCGCCCGCACGTCCGGGGAGGGAGCGTGTGATGGCCGACGTGCCGCACGAGCAGATCCGGTTTGCCGTCGTGCTCAACGGCGGGGTCAGCCTGGCCGTGTGGATGGGCGGTGTCGTCCTGGAGCTCGACCGGCTCACCCGGGGCGACGGGGTGTACGCCGACCTGCTGGACCTGGTCGGCAGCACGGCCCGCGCGGACGTGATCACCGGCACCTCGGCCGGCGGCATCAACGGGGCCGCGCTGGCGCTGTCGCAGGTCAACGCGAACGCCAAGCTGGAGCGCCTGCGCGACCTGTGGGCCGAGCAGGGCCGGATGGAACAGCTGCTGCGCACCCCGTTCCGGGGGTCGCCGGTCTCGCTGCTCAAGGGCGACGAGTTCTTCCTGCCCCGGTTGCAGGAGGCGCTGGACCGGCTGACCACCGACTTCTCCCCCACCCCCGCCGACGAGCGGCCCGTGGACCTGCGGATCACCACCACGCTGCTCGGGGGCGTGCCGACGGTCACCTACGACGACCTCGGGCAGGCCCTGGTCCAGTCGTCCTACCAGGGCAGCTTCTCGTTCCGGCGGGAGCCCAACGGGCAGGACGACTTCACCGCCGACCGGCTGCCGACGCTGGTGGACCGGATGGCGCTGGCGGCCCGGTCCTCCGCGTCGTTCCCGTTCGCGTTCGAACCGTCTTACGTGCCCGTGGGACCGGAGACGGACAACGGGCGGCCCAACATGGCCGAGGTCGCGTCGTGGGCCAACGGCACCGACAACCGGTCGCGGTACGCCGTGGACGGCGGCGTGCTGGTCAACACGCCGACCAAGGAGGCGTTGGAGGCCATCGACCGGATGCCGGCCGAGGGGCCCGTGCGGCGGGTGATGCTCCTGGTCTTCCCGCACGCGAAGGAGGACGCCGACGCGCCGACCGCCCCGGTCGACGGCAAGCCGCCCAGCACGATCGGCACGGGCGCGCGCCTGCTCGGCGCGCTGACCAGCCAGAGCGGGCGCACCTACGTCGAGCGGATCGAGGAGCACAACCGGCTGGCGGCGTCGCGGCGCGGCGGGCGCAGCGCGCTGCTGGACCGGCTCGCCTCGGGCGGTGCGGTGGTGGCGAAGCTCTACGGGCTCGCGGCCACGCTGCACGACCACTACGAGGACATCCGGATCCGGCACGCCGCCCGGGACGTCACCTCCCGCCAGTTCGAGGTGCCGGGCGCGAACGCCGCCGGCTGGACCTTCGAGCGGGTGCGCGCCTCGGCCGAGGCCGCGCAGCGGTCCTACCTGGCCCAGTGGGGCGGCCTGCCCTACGTGCCGGGCAGTCCGCAGCCGGCCCCGCTGCCCGAGCGCGGCTGGCCGTGGGGCATCGGGATGGCCGACCGGCTCTCGGCGGCGGCGATGGACCTGCTCAAGCGGCTGGTGTGGGTGGTGCCGAAGGACCTGCCCGGCGCCGACCGGCTCGCCCAGGCCCGGACCAACCTCTACGACCTGCGCGCCGGGCTGCGGGCGGCGCGCGCCGAGCTGGACGGGCAGTGGACGACCGGCCGGGCGCAGGCGCTCAACCAGCAGTACTGGGAGGGCCGGGTCGAGGCGTTCGCGGCCGGAATGCTGCCCACCGGGCCGGCGGGCGCCGACGGCGCGGCGGACTCGGTCGGGCAGAGGGTGCGCGCCCAGGTGGACCGGATCGCCGCCATCCTCGGCGACGCGCGGGACGTGCTCGGCGAGCTGGACGACGACCGGGTGCGCATGGCCGGGCTGGTGTCGTGGCGGGAGCTGCTGGCCCAGCCGCGCACCGACGACGAGACCGCCGCCGGGCTGCTGGGCGACGAGTTGCTGCTGTCCCGCGCGCTCGCCCTGGAGGTCGCGGTGACCTGCCTGGCCGACGACTCGCGCAGCGGCATGGACCAGGCGGTCGACCTGGTGCAGATCAGCCTCCAGACCCGCAACGCGTTCGCCGAGCACAGCACCACGCCCGACGACAAGGCGGGCGGGGCGTCGCTGAGCCGGTTCTCCGGGTTCCTGAAGCGGTCCTGGCGGGTCAACGACTGGATCTGGGGCCGGGTCGACGGGGCGACCATGCTGTGCAAGGTCGTGTTCGACCCGAAGCGGCTGATGCGGATCGACCGGCTGACGCCGTCGGACGCGCCCGCCGCCGAGCGCGCCCGCGACCGCGTCGAGCACCTGGTGCGCAAGCTGTTCGGCGAGGGGCTGCCCGCGTCGCTGGAACCCCTGGTGGAGCGGGCGGTCACCGACCTGGCGGCGCTGTACGACAGCTCCGGCGGCGACCACCCGCCGACGTGCGAGGCGCTGGCGGAGCTGGCCGCGTGGGGGCTGCACGTGCGGATCATCTGCGAGGAGCTGCCCGCGCTGCGGGCCTCGATCCTGGCCGACCGCAGCGAGGGCGCGGACCGGCGCTCGCGCGGCGAGCTGTTCCTGGAGGAGCAGGCGGCGCTGCTGGCGCGGCTGCCGGTGCGCACCGACGCGCAGCGGGTGGAGATCGGCATGGAGGCGCTGGCCGCGTTCGACCGGGCCGGGATCGGGCGCGAGCCGCTGTCCCAGGAGGCGTCCAGCGACCAGGTGATCCGGACCGCCGCGACCGCCGCGGCGGTGGCGATCACCGTGGCGGACAGCGAGAACTCCGGGCTCGGGCCCGCGAAACCGCTGACCCGGACGCTGCGCGGGGCGGCGCTGCTGCCGTACTGGACCATCACCGGGTTGACCCGGGGCGGGCGGCTGGCGCAGTTCCTCGGGCTGCTCGGGTTCGCGCTGGGCGGGGCGCTGCTGGTGCTGGCGCTGTTCGACCTGCTGCCGCCGTGGGCGGTGGGGCCGGCGGCGGCGTTCGGCAGCGCCACGCTGCTGGCCGCGTTCGGCTACGCCGCGCTGCGCACCGGGACGTTGCTGCACGGCCTGGTGCTGCTGTCGCCGGTGATCCCGCTGACGGCGGTCGCCGTGGACCGGACGCGGGCGGCGATGGGGTCGGGCGTGACCGCCGAGCAGGGCCTGACCGGCATGGTCGCCCTCGGCGGCGTGGTGCTGGTCGTGCTGGGGTTGCTGGTGATCGGCAGCCTGCCCGCGCCGGTCGGCACGCCGCTGGCGGTGCTCAAGAGGATCCGGCTCAGGCCCCGGCTGCTGGTGCGGGTGCTGGTGGTGGCGCTGATCGTGGCCGGGATCTGGGCCGTGGTGCGCTACCGGCTCTACGACGTGGACGCGACCCTCGTGGTGGTCGGCACGGTGGTGGCGATCGTGTTCGGCGCGGTGGTGTCGCTGCGGCTGGGCCGTTCGCTCCAGCGCTGGCGCCAGGTGGACGGCGTGTGGGCCACCGAGAACGCCGAGCCGCCCGCCGCCGCGACGGCCGGGTGGGCCGCCGTGTACGGGGCGCTGCTGTTGGTGCTCGGCGCGGCCGTGCAGGTGTTCACGCTCCGGTTCGTCGGCTGGGAGGCGGTGCTGGCGACGGCGCTGTCGTTCGGCCTGGTGCTGCTGCTGGTGACCACGTGGTGGGTGCCGTTGAAGGCGCGGCGGCGGATCACCCGCAACCTGGTGGAACAGGCGTCGTTCGTCGACTTCGCGGGCAACGTGGCGGAAGGTCTGCTCAAGCGGTTGGAGGGGCACGCGATGCTGTTCCGCTTCCTGACCACTGTGGACGGTCACGGCAAGCCGGTGCTCGGTCCGGCCGGCCTGCGGGTGGCCCAGCGCATCGCCCACCTCCAGGCGACCGGCGAGGACGACGACTGACCCCTGCGATGCCGTCGGCCGGACGCCGGTTGGGCCGGACGGCGGGATTGGGCCGGACGGCGGAGGTGCGGTGGCTCTCGGCCCAGCAGCCCGGCGACCGAACGGCGACCCTTGCGCCGGGTGGCCGTGCGCGGCTCGTCGGACCGGGTGGGCCACCTGGCGGACAACGCATTTCACCGTTGACAGGTATTCCCGCCGGGAGTGAGACTGCGAGCCGCTAGTCCCTCGGAGAGAAGGGCGCACAGCGATGTCGAGACTTCTCCTACTGGTGTTCACGGCCCTGCCGGCCATCATGGGCGCGGCCCACCGGCGCAACGCGGGCAAACGCCGCAGGGAACGGGAAGAGGCCGAGGGCAGGTCCTCGGGGATCGGCCCCTACGCGGCCGGCGCGGCGGCCACCGCCGTCAACACCGGGGTGAGCGAGGGCATCAAGCACGCGCACCACGTGTACGACGACAAGCACCGCCACCGCCACGACGACAACACCGGCACCGACAACGACCCCGGCGGCTACGACCCGCCGGACGTCACGTTCGACCCGCCGGACTTCGGCTGACCGGCCCGGTCCGGGGACGGCGGTGCGCCGTCCCCGGACCGGGAGAGCCGCCTCGGGACGCCGGGGCGGTCACGCCGCCAGGACCGGGTGGGCGACGGCGGGCAGGCCCATCGCCTGCGCGTAGAGGCCCTCGAACTTCTCCAGCGTCGCCTCGATCGCGTGCGCGCCGATCAGCTCCAGGCTCGCCGCGCCCATCCGCGCCGTCACAGACGGGTCGGAGACCACCGAGTGCAGGCGGTCCGCCAGGCCCGGCACGTCGCCCGGCGTGAACAGCCACCCGTTGCGGCCCGGCCGGCACAGGTGCGGCAGCGCCATCGCGTCGGCCACCACCACCGGCTTGCCCGCCGCCATCGCCTCCATCGTCGCCAGGCTCTGCAACTCCGCGATGCCCGGCATGCAGAACAGGTCCGCGCCCGTATAGGCGTCCAGCAGCTCCTCTTCGCCCACGAACCCCCGGAACCGCACCCGGTCGGTGATGCCGAGTTCCGCCGCCAGCAGCTCCCACTCCGCGCGGCACGAGCCGTCGCCCACGATGTCGGCGTGCAGGCGCGGCACCAGGGCCACCGCGCGCAGCAGCTCGTCCACCCGCTTCTCCTCGTCCAGCCGGCCCACGAACAGCACCGTCGGGCCGTCGTTCGAGCGCACCGCCGGGCGCAGCCGGTAGCGGTCGATGTCGATGCCGCACGACACCGCGACCGCCCTCGGCGGGAAACCGTTGTCGTGCAGCAGTTGCACCGCGCGCGGGGTCGGCGCGGTCACCACGTCCGCCACCCCGAACACCCGGCCCAGGTCGCGCCACGCCCACCGGGACGCCAGGCCCTGCAACCACTGCGGGCAGCGGGCGTGGCCGAACAGGTTCTCCGGCATGAAGTGGTTGGTGGCCACGGTCGGGATGCCCAGCTCGGCCGCCTGCCTCAGCACGTACCGGCCGACCACGAAGTGCGCCTGGACGTGCACCAGGTCGGGCTTCAGCTCCGCGAGCAGCGCGCCCACGTCCTTGCTCACCTGCCACGGCAGGCCGATCCGGAACGTGCGGTGGAACGGCGTGCGGTGCGACCGCAGCCGGTGCACGGTGATCCCGTCCACCTGCTCGGTGCGGGCCCGGCCCACCGGGTCGACCGCGATCACGTGCACGTCGTGGTCCCGTCCCGCCAGGCCGGTGGCCAGGCGGTGGGCGAACCGGGCCGCGCCGTTGACGTCCGGCGGGAACGTCTCAGCGGCGATCACGATCCGCATGGCGCGTCCGTTGTACACAGTGGTCTCCGATCTCGAAGGTGCGTGGAAGTCGTTGTGGTTGCCGTGCTCGGGGTCCTGCCTGCGGGCGAGCACGACCACGCCGCCGATGGCGGTCACGGCGCAGGCCAGCTCGGCCAGGGCGACGAACCCGGAGGTCCTGGTGGCCTCACCGAGCAGCCCCGCGCCGATGCCGACGGCGACGAGCGGGTCCACCACGGTCAGGCAGGCCACCGCCAGGTGCGGCGGCCCACTGGCGTAGGCGTGCTGGATGAACCAGCCGCCGACGAGCAGGGAGGCGGCGATGCCCGCCGCCGAGAGCGCGGTCGTCCAGTCGACCCGGCCGGCCTGGACGTCCTGGGACACCGAGCGCATGAGCACCGACACGTAGCCGTAGGCGACGCCGCCCGCCGCGCCGAAGCCCAGCCCCCGCGACACCGGCCCGGTCGACAGCACGCCCAGCAGGACCGGCGCGGCGATCAGGCCCAGCACCAGCAGCCCCGCCGTCAGCTCCGCCTCCGGCACGACCGGGGTGGCAGTGGCGCTGCCCGCCGCCAGGAACACGAACGCACCCACGCCGAAGGTCGTCACGGCCACGGCGGGCAGCTCGCGGCGGCGGCCGTCGAGCACGGCGGTGATGCCGATCGCCAGCACCCCCACCGGCTGCACGACGCTCAGCGGGGCCATGCCCAGCGCCACCGCGTGCAGCCCGGCACCGACCACCAGCAGCACCAGCCCGGCCAGCCAGCGCGGCCGGCGCAGCAGCTCCACCACCCGCAGCGCGCCCTCGGTCGCGCGCACCGCGTCGTGCTGCCACCGCGCGGCGACCGCGAAGAACACCGCGCCCACCACGGCGAGCAGGACCGCGAGCCACGTCACGACCGCACCTCCCGCCGGGCGACGGCGGCGGCCAGCGCGAACAGCAGCCCGTACAGCAGGGCGAACAGCAGCCGCTCGAAGAGGCCGAGCAGCACCGCACCCTGGTAGGTCAGCGTCACGTGGCTCACCATGAATGCCACCGAGGTGATCCCGGAAGCGACCGAGAAACGGCGCACCGTGGTACTGGAAATGAACCGGCGGGAAATCAACCACCCGGCCAGCGGCAGGCTGGCGAACATCACCGCGCCCGCGTAGCGGTGCACCGCGCCGGAGAACGACGTCGGCGTGCCGGTCGGGTCGGTCGGGAACACGGCGGCCACCGCCAGCCCCGCCGCCCACAGCCCCATCAGCACCGCCACCGGCCCCCGCCTGGGCAAACCCCGTCGCACCAGCACGGCCAGCAGCGCGACCGACGCCGCCGCCAGGGACAGCGCGGTGACCGCCAGCAGCCCGCTGCCGTTGGCGACGAAGATGTAATCGCTGATCGTGTGGCTGATCGGGCTAAGCTGGCCGACCGACGCCACGTGCAGGTAAACAATCGGGAACAGCGACAGGACAAGGCCCGCAACAGCCAGCGGCAGCACCGCCGCCCGTCTTTTCCCCCGCATCTCCGCCACACCGGAATCTTCGTCGCGGAACAACGCCCTGAACTATCCGGATTGCCCCCGAGGTGACCCTGAGGTGTCCCCGACGACCCTGGTGGGGCCAGCCCCACCCCGGGGTGGCGCGGACCCCACCACCGGCACCGCGCGGCGGACGCCTTAGGCTCTGCCGTCGTGAGCCCGCACCCCCAGCACCCTGCCGTGGAAGTGTCGGGGCTGGTCAAGCGCTACGGCTCCGTCGTCGCGGTGAACGGACTCGACCTCACCCTGGACCGAGGTGCCGTCCTGGCGCTGCTCGGGCCCAACGGCGCGGGCAAGACCACGACCGTCGAGGTGTGCGAGGGCTTCCGCAAGGCCGACGGCGGCCACGTCCGGGTGCTCGGCCTCGACCCGCGCTCCCCCGCGCTGCGCCCGCGCGTCGGCGTCATGCCGCAGGGCGGCGGCGGCTACCCCGGCGTCCGCGCCGACGAGATGCTCCGCGTGGTCGCCGCGTGCGCCGCGAACCCGCTGGACCCCGCGTGGCTGCTGGACGTCCTCGGCCTCGGCGGCGTCGGCCGCACCCCGTACAAGCGCCTCTCCGGCGGCCAGCAGCAGCGGCTCTCACTCGCCTGCGCCCTGGTCGGCCGGCCGGAGCTGGTGTTCCTGGACGAACCCACCGCCGGCATGGACCCCCAGGCCCGCAGGCTGGTGTGGGACCTGGTGACCGCCCTGCGCGCGGACGGCGTCAGCGTCCTGCTCACCACCCACCTCATGGACGAGGCCGAGGCGCTCGCCGACCACGTCGTGATCGTCGACGCGGGCCGCGTGGTCGCCGCCGGCACCCCGGCCGAGCTGACCGCCCGGACCGAGGACGACCAGCAGCTCCGGTTCCGCGCCCGACCCGGCCTCGACCTGACCCTGCTGACCGGCGCGCTGCCGGAGGGGATGCGGGTCCGCGAAGCCGGCCGGGGCGGCTACCTGGTCGAGGGCCGCATCGACCCGCAGGTCGTGTCCACCGTGACGTCGTGGTGCGCCCAGCAGGGCGTGCTGGCCGAGGAGCTGACCGTGGCGAAACGCAGCCTGGAGGACGTGTTCCTCGACCTGACCGGACGGGAGCTGCGGTCATGACCTTCGCCCCCGGCACCTTCACCCCCGCGCCCGGCCGGGGCCCGCTGGGCAGGATGCTGCTCACCCAGGCGCGCACCGAAGCCGTCCTGACCCTGCGCAACGGCGAGCAGATCCTGCTCACCGTCCTCATCCCGGTCGCGCTGCTGGTCGCGCTCGCCACCATGGCGGTCATCCCGGTGCCCGAGCCGAGGGTCGGCTCCGCCGTCGCCCGGGTCCTCGCGCTCGCCGTCATCTCCTCGGCGTTCACCGGCCAGGCCATCGCCCTGGGCTTCGACCGGCGCTACGGCGTGCTCAAGCGGTTGGCCGCCACCGCGCTGCCCCGCTGGCTGCTGGTGGCCGGGCGGGTGACCGCCGCGCTCGCCGTCGTCGCCGTCCAGGTCGCCATCATCGCCGGCACCGCGCTGCTGCTCGGCTGGGACCTGCCGGCCGCCGGCGGGCTGCTGTGGGCGGTCGTGCTGCTCGTGCTCGGCACGCTGTCCTTCGGCGCGCTCGGCGTGCTGCTCGGCGGGGCGCTGCGCGCGGAGATCGTGCTGGCGCTGGCCAACATCGTGTGGTTCGCGCTGCTGCTCGTCGGCGGCGTGGCGCTCGGCGTCGACACCCTGCCCGGCTGGCTGGCCGCCGTCGTCCACCTGCTGCCCTCCGCCGCCCTGGCCGAGGGCCTGCACACCGCCGTCGTCGACGGCGGTGCGCCCGGCCTCCGGCAGGTGCTGGTGCTGCTCGGCTGGGGTGCCGCCGCCGCGGTGCTGGCCACCCGCACCACCAGGCTGAGCTGACCGGTCACACCTCGCAGGCGTACAGGTCCGGGTACACCTCCAGCGTCTCCGTGCCGATCCCGGTGACCCGCCCCTCGCCCCCGTGGTCGACGCAGAAGTAGTAGGTCGGCTCCGTGGCCGCCCGCGCGTCCCCTCCCTCCGGCTGGGACAGCGAGAGCGCGCTGAACGGCTCGTCGACCCCGCTGCCGCGCAACGCGGCGAGCGCCTTGTCCTCGATCATCGTGAACGGGTCCACGACGCGCAGACCCGCCACGGGCTCCCAGATCTCGGTCACCTGGTACTCGCCGTCGACGCCGTAGACGTAGCTGAAACCGCCGGACGGGTGGCTCGGGTCGGTGAAGTGCAGCGCCCACCGCCGGATGCCCTCGACGCCGGTGACCGGCGGCTCGTCCAGGGCGGCCTCCGCACCCCGGAACCGCGCGTCGGGATACTTCTGCGCGGCCTTGTCCTTCGCGGCGGCCACCACGGCGGGCAGGCCCACCCCCACCGGCGCGGCGGTGGCGGGCGAGGTCGTGAGCAGGCCGGCGGCGAGCGTCACAGCCGCCGCCAAGCCCGTGGTGCGCAGTTTCATGTGCCTGTCTCCCCACATGTCGTCCGAACTGCCCCGCACCCGATGCAACCTCCGGACCGGCCCGACCGCCAACTGCTTTCACCCCACCGGGAAGACCGAGGGGCGCGGTGAGCCGCACCACGTCACCCGGAAGGGCCACCGACCCGGCCGCGACCTCTCAGCTCCCGGTACCTACCATCGGTAGCCGTGCCCACCTGGTTGACCGCTTTCCTCCTCAAGTTCCAGCGCGTGTTCGCCATCGCGGTGGTGATCGCGGAGGCGGGGATCGCGGTGACCGGGTCGGTCGTCCGGGTCACCGGGTCCGGGCTCGGCTGCCCCACGTGGCCCCAGTGCGTGTCCGGCAGCCTCATCCCCGTCGAGCACCCCGAGGTCGCGCCGCTGCACCAGTGGGTCGAGTTCGGCAACCGCACGCTGACCGGCGTCGTCGGCATCATCGCCGCGCTGTGCGTGCTGTCCGCCTGGGTGGACCGGCCGCGCCGGCGGCGGGTGCTGACCCTCGCGCTGGTCCAGTTCGGCGGCGTCGTGCTCCAGGCCGTCATCGGCGGGTCGCTGGTGCTCACCGGGTTGCTGTGGTGGACGGTCAGCATCCACATGCTGGTGTCGATGGTGCTCACCTGGGCGGCGGTGCTGCTGGTCTCGTCCCTGCGGGAGGGCGACGGGCCCGCCGTGCCGCTGGTGTCGGCGAACGTGATGCGGTTGCAGGTCGTGCAGGCGGTCGTGCTGGGCCTGCTGATGCTCGCCGGCACGTTCGTCACCGCCGCCGGCCCGCACGCCGGCGACGCCGCCACGCCCCGGCTCCAACTGCCCGTGCCCGCCCTCGCGCAGATCCACGCCGACCTGCTGTTCCTGTTCCTGGGGATGCTCGTCGCGCTGGGCTTCATGCTCGGCCGCGCGGCCCGGCGCGCGTACCTCGCCCTGATCGCCACCGTCCTCGCCCAGGGCGCGGTCGGCATGGTCCAGTACTGGACGGGCGTGCCCGAGGTGCTCGTCTCGGTGCACGTGCTGGGCGCGGGGGCGGTCGTGATCGCCACGGCGAACCTGTGGACCGCGACCCGCGTGCGCCCTCACCTCGACGACGAGGGCCTGCGCTCCCAGACGTCGGGCAGCTCGGTCGCCAGCCACGTGTAGAGGTCGTCCACGGTCCGCAGCCGCTGGGCCCGCTCCGGGTCGCCGCTCATCAGCCGCATCCCGGACTCGGTCAGCTCGCGCACGCTGGTCAGCGCGTCCAGCTTGCGCTGCACCAGGTCGGCCCACTTCTTCTCGTTGATCCGGTACTGCGCCGCCTGCCGGCCCCGGCGCGTCCGCTTGGTCACCAGACCTGCGTTGACCAGGAACTTCAGGTTCGTGGAGATCGAACCGCTGGACGCCTCCAACTCCTGCGACAGCTCCGCCGCCGTGCGCTCGACCGGCCGGCACACCAGCAGGTAGCCGAGGATCCGCCCGCCGATCAGCGGGATGCCCTCCTCGGCGAAGTGCGCCGCGAACCGCTCGATCCACGCGGACAACCGCGTCTCCCGCCCCACACCCACGCTGACCAGCCCCCTGGTTCTGTCGACGCTGAAGCCATCGTAGGCAATCAGAGGCGGCGCAGGCCGGCCAACACGCGCTCCATGAGGTCGAGATCGGGTTCCCCGGTCGACGCGGTGCCGTGCACGTCGACCAGGCCCCGCTCGGCCATGTCACCGAGCAGCACCTTCGCCACGCCCAGCGGCAGCCGCAGCAGCGCCGCCACCTCGGCCACCGAGCGCGGCACGGCCACCAGGGTGACCACCTCCTGGTACTCGGACTTCAGCGCGCCCGGTAAGTCCCGGTCCACCGCCGACACCAGGGTCTCGACCTCCAACTGGTGCGACGACGTGGTCCGGCCGCCGGTCCACGCGTAGGCGCGCACGCTCGACGCCGCCTCTTCGCGCGGGAACTCCTGCTCGTCCTGGAACACCGGGTGCGGCCTGGTCGGCCGCTCCACCGGGGCCGGCTCCTCGGCACGCCGGGGCGCCCGCCGCCCGCTCAGGCTGAACCCGTCGAGCAGGTCGGCGAACGACCGCTCCGCGTCCGGTCCGTCGTCCTGGGTCATGACCACCTCACGCCGAAGGGCGGGCCATCATCCGCTTCACGCCGTGCAGCTCCGCGCGCAGCTCCGGGGTGAGGAGCTGGCCGACCTGGTCCACCACCACGGTCATCTCGTAGGCGACCTGGCCGACGTCCGCGTCCGGCGCGGCCAGCACCGCCAGGCACGAGCCGTCCCGGATCGACATCAGCAGCATGATGCCGTACTGCATCTCGATCACCGAGCGCAGCACGCCGCCGCCGTCGAAGCAGCGCGCCGCCGACTCGGTCAGGCTCGCCACCCCCGCCGCGATCGCCGAGAGCTGCTCGGCCCGGTCGTCGGGCAGGCCGTCGGACGCGGTGAGCAGCAGCCCGTCCACGGAGATCACCACGGCGTGGGCGACGCCCGGCACGCGTTCGGCGAAGTTGCTCACCAGCCAGCCGAACTGGTCGATCTGCCGTGACCTCTGCCCGCTCATGTCGTGTTCTCCCGCCCCGTTCGGTTCTCACCGGAGTCGCGTACACCTTGCCTGACGCCGGTCTGGTAGCTCGCCAGGAACCCGCGTGTCGCGTTCGGGTCCCTCCGGACGGGTGCCGCCGGGTCGGCGGCGACCGGCCGTTCGGCGGCCAGGTTCGAGCGCGGACGCCTCTTCGGCAACCCCGCGGAGTTCTCCTGCACCGGCGGCTCCCCCTGTCCGGGCACCTCCACGTGCCCGGAGTGTTCAACGCCGCCGGGGCGCGGTGGTTCCCCGGACCCGTCCGGGGGCCGGGACTTGCCGAACCACGTCGAGGGCGGGCGCGGCGCGGCGGCGGGGGTGTCGGGTGGTGCGGGAGTCGCCGCGCCGGGTGCGGAGGCCGGCGCGGGCTTGGTGAAGAAGGCCCCGGCCTTGACCGGCGGGGACGGGGTGCCGGGGGCCGTGGGACCGGTCGGCGCGGTGCCGGTCGGCGCGGTGCGCCCCCGGAACGACGCCCACTTCTCGTCGCGGGGAGGGGTGCCGTTCGTGGCGGCGACCACCGGCGTGCCGTTCCTCGGCACCCCGTTGTCGGCCGTCCCGTTCCGGGTTGCCGCGTTCCGGGTTGCCGCGTTCTGGGGTGTGGCGTCCTGGTGTGTGGCGGTGGCCCCCGGCACGTCCGGGGCGGCGTGCCTGGGCCCACCGGACGCGGCGGGGTGCACCGGGCGGCCGGGTGCCGGCTGCGCCGCGCGGACCAGTTCGGCGGGCAGCGCCACGACCGCGCGCACGCCCTCGCCCTGCTCGCGCAGCGCCACCTGGATGCCGTGCCGCCCGGCGAGCCGGCCCACCACGTACAGGCCGAGCTGCCGGGACACCGGCAGGTCGCCCGCCTCCTCGTCGGCCGCCGCCCGCGCGATCTTGGCGTTGGCCTCGGCGAAGTCCTCCTCCGACATGCCGACGCCGACGTCCACCACGTCCACCAGGACGCCGCCGCCGGGCCGGCCGCGACCGCCGACCACGACCTGGGTGCTCGGCGGCGAGAACGTGGTCGCGTTGTCCACCAGTTCCGCGATCAGCCGCACCACGTCGCCCGCCGCGTAGCCGACCACCTCCACGGCGGGCGTGGCCTGCACCACGACCCGCTGGTACTGCTCGATCTCGGAGGCGGCGGCGCGCAGCACGTCGCCCAGCGGCACCGGGCGGGTGAAGCGGCGGGCCAGGTCGCTGCCCGAGAGGACCATCAGGTTCTCGTTGTTGCGGCGCATCCGGGTCGCCAGGTTGTCCAGCTTGAACAGGCCGGAGAGCTGCTCGGGCTGCTCCTCCCGGCGTTCCAGCTCCTCCATCAGGCGCAACTGCCGCTCCACCAGGCTCTGGCTGCGGCGGGACAGGTTGATGAACGCGTTGCGCATACCCGTGCGCAGCTCGGCCTGCTCGGTGGCGGAGCTGACCGCCTGCCGGTGCACCGCGTCGAACGCGCGCGCCAACTGGCCGAACTCCTCGCGGGTGTGCACCGGCACCGGGTCGATCGCGACGTCCGGCACGGTCTCCTCGCGCAACTGGGCGACCAGCGTCGGCAGCCGGTGCTGGGCCACGTCCAGCGCGGCGACCCGCAGGGCGCGCAGCGAGCGCAGCAGGTAGCTGCCGACGACGAACCCGACCGCCACCGCCGCGAACAGCGACGCCAGCAGGATCGCCGACGCGAAGCCGGCCCGGTCGCTGGTCTCGTCCTGCAGCCGGGCCGCCGACGCCTTGAGCTGGTCCTCCAGGCCGCGCAGCACGCGCTCGAACTGCCGGGCGATGACCGTCGACCCGTCGTCCCACGCCTTCGCGTCGATCCGGCGCAGCCCCTCCGGGTCGATCCGGACCTCCTGCAGCAGGGCGTTGCGGGCCTCGACCGACTCGCCCGCCACGGAGGCCCGGAAGTCGGCCTGCTGCTGCGGGGTGGCCACCGCGATGAAGTCCGCGACCTTGTCCTGCTGGCGGGTGTAGGACTGCTCCAGCATGTTGCGCTCGGTGTCGGGCAGCCCGCCCGTGCGGATGCCGGACAGCACGGTCGCGTGCTGCCAGGAGATCTGCTCGCTCGCCATGGCCAGGTTGTGCAGCGCGTTGGCCGTGCCCGCCAGCGCCGGGTCGCCGAAGTCGCCGACCATCGCCTGGTCGAAGTCCAGCAGCGCGCGCAGCACGACGGTGTAGCCGCCGATCGCGCCGGTCGGGTCGACCGTGCGGGCCAGCACCCGGTCGCGCAGTTGCGGCAGGCCGTCGATCTGCACGGTGACGTCGTGGAACCGGGCGGTCGCCACCTCGCCCAGCGAGGACGCGGTGCGCTCCAGCAGGTTGCGCACACCGGCGGCTGCGGCGTCGGTGTTGCGCAGGAGTTCCTTGAACCGCCGCTGTTCCGCGCTGGTCGCCTCCACACCGCGCGCGGCGACCGCCCGCTCCGCCTGGATGTTGGCGATCAGCGGGTCCAGGCCGGCGCGCAGCGTCACCATCCGCTGCGCCGCCGAGTAACCGTCCGCTGCCTTCACGTAACCGCGGATCTGCACCGTGCCCGCGCCGATGGCGACGATCACCGGCACCGCCAGCACGGCGGCGAGCTTGACCGGCAGCCGCCAGTTCCGCCAGTCCGCGACAGCGCTCCGCCACGCCCAGCGCGCGCTGTTGTCGCCAGTCACCACACAAGCCCCGGGAGTTCGAGTAGTTGATCCGCCGCGCAATTCGACGCCTGCGCCAAGGCACGCCGGCGGCGGATGCTGATGGGCGATAGTAGGTCGTGATCGGGGCCGGGACAACGACCTCGGCGCATGTGCTCAGCCGTTCGGATCAGGCACGCACAGTGAAGTTAACGTCGAAACGGCCCGGGACCGGCGCGACGGCACGGGAGTTGAGCAGCCGGAATGCTTGTGCGGTGGCGTTTCGTGACGCAATCGGCCGTTGACTGGTGGCTCTTCGTGATTAGGCTGATCGCTCACCGAGCCGCGCGAACCCTGCGGTGGAGAAGGCAAATCACCGTGGAGGATTGATGGCCAAGGCGATCCTGCCCCCGGGCGAGTCCAGACGGGCGCGCGGTTTCGCGACGTTCGACGAGCCGCCACCGCCGCTGCTGGTGGACGCGGCGGGCCGGCCGGACTTCGCGGCGATCCGCGACACCGACGAGTTCCGCGAGCTCAAGCGGCGCACCAAGGTGTTCGTGCTGCCCGCCGTGCTCGGGTTCCTGGTGTGGTACCTGGGGTACGTGGCGGCCTCGGCGTTCGCGCCGGGGTTCATGGCCACCAAGGTGGTCGGCGAGGTGAACGCGGGCATCGTGCTCGGGCTGCTCCAGTTCGCCTCGACGCTCGCGCTCACCGTGGCCTACGCCCGCTACGCCCGGCGGCGGATCGACCCGCAGGTCGCCGAGGTCCGGGCGCTGACCTCGGAGGAACGGCGGTGACCGGCGCGGACACCGGGCTCAACCTCGGCGTGTTCGCGGTCTTCGTGGTGATCACGCTGTTCGTGGTGTACCGGGTCGGCTCGCGCACCGCGTCCGCCTCGGACTACTACGCCGCCGGCAGCAGCTTCACCGGGCCGCAGAACGGCGTCGCGCTGTCCGGCGACTTCCTGTCCGCCGCGTCGTTCCTGGGCATCACCGGCAGCATCGCGGTCAACGGCTACGACGGGTTCCTGTACTCCATCGGCTGGGTGGTGTCCTGGCTGCTGGGCCTGATGATCATCTCCGAGCGGCTGCGCAACACCGGGCGGTTCACCCTCGGCGACGTGCTGGCGTTCCGGATGCGGCAGCGCCCGGTGCGGGCGGCTGCGGCGAACGTCACCCTGGTGATCTCGCTGTTCTACATGATCGCGCAGATGGCCGGCGCGGGCGCACTGGTGGCGCTGCTGCTCGACGTGCGCACTGCGGGCGGGCAGGCGCTCGTGATCGCGGTAGTCGGCGTGGTCATGGTGCTGTACGTGCTCGTCGGCGGGATGAAGGGCACCACCTGGGTGCAGATCATCAAGGCCGTGCTGCTGATCCTGTGCGTGACGCTGATGAGCGTGTTCCTGCTGGGCAAGTTCGGCTTCAGCCTGTCCTCGATCCTGGAGGCGGCGACCCGGAACAGCTCGCTCGGGCCGGAGGTGCTGGAACCCGGCGTGCGCTACGGCGGCTCGGCGGTGGCGGGCCTGGACTTCGTGTCGCTGGCGCTCGCGCTGGTGCTGGGCACCGCGTCGCTGCCGCACGTGCTGATGCGCTTCTACACCGTGCCCAACGCGCGCGAGGCGCGGCGGTCGGTGGTGTGGGCGACCTGGGTGATGGCCGTGTTCTACCTGTGCACGCTGGTGATCGGGTACGGCTCGCTGGCGCTGGTCGGCTCGGACGCGATCAAGAACGCGCCCGGCGGCGAGAACTCCGCCGCGCCGCTGCTGGCGTTCCGGATCGGCGGCGTGGTGCTGCTGGGGATCGTGTGCGCGGTGGCGTTCGCCACGATCCTGGCCGTGGTGGCGGGGTTGACGTTGACGGCGTCGGCGTCGTTCGCGCACGACGTGTACGCCAACGTGATCAAGCGCGGCCGGGCCGACCCGCGCTCGGAGGTGCGGGTCGCGCGGCTGACGGCGGTCGCGGTCGGGCTGCTGGCGATCGGCGGCGGGATCGCGGCGAACGGGCAGAACGTGGCGTTCCTGGTGGGGTTGGCGTTCGCGCTGGCGGCGTCGGCGAACCTGTCCACGATCGTCTACTCGCTGTTCTGGAAGCGGTTCAACACCACCGGGACGCTGTGGGCGATCTACGGCGGGCTGGCGGCGTGCGTGGTGCTGATCGCGTTCTCGCCGGCGGTGTCGGGCTCGAAGACGTCGGTGTTCCCGGACGCGGACTTCGCGTTCTTCCCGTTGGCGAACCCGGGCCTGGTGTCGATCCCGTTCTCGTTCCTGTGCGGTTGGCTGGGAACGGTGTTCAGCCGCGAGACGGTCGACCCGGCGAAGCAGGCCGAGATGGAAGTCCGTTCGTTGACGGGTATCGGCTCGGGGCTGCGGTGAGCGATCTTCCCACGGAGCGCCGCATTTCGGCGGTCGCGTTTCCGGGGGCATTCCTGTGACGGGTCCACTGCGCAGCGTCAACGAACGGCCGTGACCGCCGGCCGGTTCCCCGTGCTTTCCGCCGAATGCCGGACCGGGTGCCGGAACCGGTTGAACGACCGGTTCCGGCGTTCGGCCGTTCCGTCAGGAGTCCACCCGGTCCGGTCGCGCGACGGTCAGCGGACGCTCAACGCGGACCGCACCGCCGAGGCGAACCGCAGGGGCGCGGCGGCGTCGGCCTGGCGGAAGCCCAGGGACGGCTCCACGAGTTCGAGTTCCAGCAGGAGCGGCTCGCCGTCGTCGCCGGCGACAAGGTCGACCCGGGCGTGGAGGAGGTCGGACCGGCGGAGGCCGAGCAGGTGGGCGGCGGCGTCGAGGACGTCCTCGGCGACCAGGCGCTGGGCGGCGGTCGGCGACGCGGCGGAGAGCCGTTCCACGACGTAGAGCCCGCTCTCGTCGAGCCGGGCGTCCGGGGTGAGCATCGCGCCCTTGGCGAACGCGTGCGAGTAGTGGCCGCCGAAGTAGACGAGCGCCGTCTCGCCCGCCGAGTCCACAGCGGACTGGTAGGGCTGGACGAGCGCCGGACCGCCCAACGAGTCCAGGTGCGCCGCCGCGCCCGACCGGTCGCCCGCTGCCACGCGCAGCGCACCCCGGGACCCGGCCCCGACGGTCGGCTTGATCACGAACTCGCCCTCGGGCCACTCGGTGAACCCGGGCGACACGACCCGCGTGGGCACCACGGGCACGCCGGCGGCGGCGAGGTCGACCAGGTAGGACTTGTCGACGTTCCACGACACGACGGCGGCCGGGTTGGCCAGCGCGGGCACGGACGAGCACCAGGAGAGGAAGTCGGCCAACCGCTCGGCGTAGTCCCAAGTGGACCGGACCACCACGAGGTCGGCACCGGCCCTCTCGCCCCAGACGGTCCAGCCCGCTGCCACCCCGACGTCGGACAGGGCGTCGATCACCGCGTGGTCGTCCCCGTCCCCCTCGGGCAGGGACGCGCAAGTAGCCAGAAGAACCTTCACCACCGCAGCCTAAGCGCCGCCCCCGGCCGGGTCGCGGCCTGCACCACCGGTCCGCGACCGAACCCCGACCGACCGACCTTCACACGATCGGGTGATCACGTCCCACGGCCGCCCGCAACTCGACGGCCGGCCGCACAACCGCAGGTCAGCGGCCCGCCATCCGGCGGCGGTGGGCGGGGCCGATCTTGGTGGCCGCCGTGGTCTCGCGGTCCCAGTCGTGGGCGGTCAGGTCGGGGACGGCCTCCACCACGGCTTCGGCGGCCTCCACCGTCGGCAGCACCACGTCGCCCATCGCGCCGTCGTCGCCCACCAGCACCACCCGAGCGCCCGCGCGGCCGATGTGCTCCACCACCGCGCGCGCGGGTTTGCCGTGCGCCGCCACGAACGCTTCCGCCGTTTTCACCGCCGCGCCGATCTTCTTGTCCTCAGCCACCCCGCCAGAGTAGAACCTGCGGGTAACTTCCGTGCACGTGACCGAAACCACGACACTCCCCCGGCTGGTCGACGAGTTCCTCTCGTGGCAGTTCGACCGGCTCCCGGGCACCGCCGCGCTGCTCGGCTCGCTCGACCACGACCGCACGCTCGGCGAGTTCCACGCCGGGGCCTTCGCCGCCTACGACCGCGAGGCGGCCGGCTGGCTGGAGCGGTTCGAGCGGGTCAAGACCGACGACCTCGACGAGTCCGTCGACCGCGACCTGGTGATCTCCGTGCTGCGCGGGCACCTCGCCCGCACGTCCTGGCCCGCGTGGCGGCGGGACCCCACGACCTACACGTCGGCCGTGTTCTTCCCGCTGTTCTCCGCCTTCCTCAACCGGCTGCGGCCGGAGCCGGAGCTGGTGGACACCGTGGTCGCGCGGCTGGCCGAGGTGCCGTCCGTGCTGGCGGCGTGCGCGGCGAACCTCGACCCGGACCTGGCCGCGCCGCCGATCGTGGCGCGGGCGGCGGCCCAGGCCCGGACCGGGCGGGCGTTCGTGACGCGGACGCTGCCGGGCGAGGTGGCCGACCCAGCGCTGCGGGCGCGGCTGGCGGAGGCGGCCGAGCCGGCGGCGGAGGCGTTCGACCGGCTGGCGGACTTCCTGGACGGGTTCGGGGCGTCCGCGCGGGGCGACTGGCGGATGGGCGAGCGGCTCTACTCGACGTTGCTGCGCGAGCAGGAGGTGCTCGGCTACGGCGCGGCCGAGCTGCACGAGCGCGGCAAGGCGGCGTACGCGGCGCTGGAGGCCGAGATCCGGGCCCTGGCCGGCACCGACGACTGGCACTCGGTGATGCTGGCCCTCCAGGACGACCACCCGCCGACGCCGGAGGCGATGCGCGTCGAGTACGAGGCGGAGACGCGGCGGGCGCGGGCGTTCCTGGTGGAGCGCGGGCTGGTGACGCTGGCCGAGGGCGAGGAGTGCCGGGTGGTCCCGTCGCCCGCGTTCCAGCGGCCGATCCTGAGCGTCGCGTCCTACATGTCGCCGCCGCCGCTGACGCCCGCCCGGGTGGGCCACTTCTTCGTGCCGACGCCGCCGGACGAGTTCACCGCCGCGCAGGTGGAGCAGCGGTTGCGGACGAACTCGCGGGCGCAGCTCGCCACGATCGCGGTGCACGAGGCGTACCCGGGCCACCACTGGCACCTGTCGTGGTTGGCCACGCAGAACCGGCCGGTGCGCAAGGTGCTGCGCACGCCGTACTTCTCCGAGGGCTGGGCGTTGTACTCGGAGAAGCTGTTGCGGGAGCACGGCTACTACGCGCCCGAGGTGGTCGGTGACGCGGCCAGGGCGCGCGCCCAGGAGTTGGCGTTCGTGGAGGCCCGGCTGTTCCGCGCGGCGCGGATGATCGTGGACACCGCCCTGCACTGCGGTGACATGGACGTGGCGGAGGCCGAGGAGTTCATGACCACGAAGGCGTCGCTGACCCCGAGCACGGCGCAGGGCGAGGTGAACCGGTACTGCGCGTGGCCGACGCAGGCACCGTCCTACCTGACCGGTGCGCTGGAGATCGAGAAGATCCGGGACGAGTTCACCGGCACGCAGCGCGAGTTCCACGACAAGCTGGCCGGGTCGGGGTCGCTGCCCCTGGGGTTGGCCCGCCGGGTCGCCCTGGGCGGCTGAGCGGCGCGCGGAACAGGGTGGGCCGCGCGCGGGTTGGCTTGTAGCGGTACTGGCGCTTTCGGAAGGACGGGACATGCCCAAGGCAGTGGTGGTGCGCGCGACCGGCGGGCCCGAGGTGTTGGAGTTCGGCGAGGTCGGGGCGAAGTCGCCGGGTGCGGGCCAGGTGGTGGTGGACGTGGCCGCGGCGGGCGTGAACTACATCGACACCTACCACCGGGAGGGCCGGTACCCGTTGCCGCTGCCGTTCGGGATCGGGCTGGAGGGCTCGGGACGGGTGGCGGCGGTGGGCGCGGACGTGTCCGGGTTCGCGGTGGGCGACCGGGTGGCGTGGTCGTCGGCCCCGGGCAGCTACGCCGAGCAGGCGCTGGTGTCGGCGGCGGACGCGGTGCCGGTGCCCGACGGCGTGGACGACGACACGGCGGGCGCGCTGCTGTTGCAGGGCCTCACCGCCCACTACCTGGTGGCGTCGACGTACCCGGTGCGCAGCGGCGACACCGTGCTGGTGCACGCGGCTGCGGGCGGGGTCGGGCTGCTGCTGGTGCAGTTGGCCAAGGCGCGCGGCGCGCGGGTGATCGGGACGGTGTCCACCGAGGCCAAGGAGGCGCTGGCCCGCGAGGCGGGCGCGGACGAGGTGATCCGGTACGACCGGGTGGAGTTCGCGCCGGTGGTCCGGGAGCTGACCGGCGGCGAGGGCGTGGCCGCCGTGTACGACGGGGTGGGCGCGGCGACGTTCGACGGGAGCCTGGCCAGCGTGCGGCGGCGCGGGTGCGTGGCGCTGTTCGGGGCGTCGAGCGGCGCGGTGCCGCCGGTCGACCCGCAGCGGCTCAACCAGGCGGGGTCGGTGTACCTGACCCGCCCGTCGCTGGGCGCGTACACGGCGACCCGGGAGGAGCTGGAGTGGCGTGCGGGCGAGCTGTTCGCGGCGGTCGCGGACGGGTCGTTGACCGTCCGGATCGGCGGGCGCTACGCGCTCGCGGACGCCCGCAAGGCGCACGAGGACCTCGAAGGCCGGCGCACGACGGGCAAGCTGCTGCTCGTGCCGTGACGGCGCGGCCGGCACTGGCGTGACCAGCGCTCATGCCACGAGGGGCCCCGGCGGTGTGCCGGGCCCCTCGTCGTCGGCCGGGGATCAGCCCTCGACCTTGACGGCGTCCACGACGAAGATCAGCGTCTCGCCGGGCTGGATGGTGCCCTTGCCCTGCGGGTAGCCCTTGTCGGACGGCACGACCAGCAGGCGTCGGCCGCCCTCCTTGAGGCCGATGAGGCCCTCGTTCCAGCCCTGGATGACCGGGGCCTGACCGATGTTCTTGAGCGGGAACGGTGCGCCGTTGTCCCAGGACGCCTCGCGGGTCTTGCGGTCGCGGAAGGTGGCCAGTACGTAGTGCAGCTCGGCGTTGGAGCCCGCCTTGATCTCCGGGCCGGTGCCCTCGGTCAGGTCCTTCACCAGCAGCCCGTCCTGCGGCTTGCACCCGGTGGGCACGGTGATGGTCGGCTTCGCGCCGGCCTCGCCGGTCACCTCGTACTGGGTGACCTCGCACGGCGGGCCGCTCGGCTCGGGCAGTTGCTCGGCCTGCGCCTCGGAGGTGGCGGGGGCGGTCGCCGTGGGGGTGTTCGTCTTGGTGGACGGCCGGTCGCTCGCCGTGCAGGCGGACAGCGCCAGGCCGGCGGACAGCAGGGGAACGAGGACCAGGGCCGTACGGCCGACAGTACGCATGGTTGCGGAGCTTATGGTGCGGCCCCGGACGCCGTACGCCCAGGCCCACCGCAGGCGCAACGCCGGTCACGGTCCGCTGCCGATCCGGCGGAAATTAATCCGCAAATGTTCCACTAATTACCGCTTTCGCAGTTCGACACCCCAGCGTACAGTAACTCCGCGCAGTTGATCGGATACCGCCGGCATTCGGCCTTCCGGGTGCCCGCCAAGGAGGTGAACCCCGTGTCCGCGCAGCCCGGGGGTGTACGCGGCAACCTGTTGCTGGAATTATTCTGGACCAGGACGGGGCTGCTTCTGCTGCTCCTCGTGGTGACCGCCGGAACGAGCCTGGCCATTTCGAGTGGAATGGACCCGGGAACCGCGCGGAACTTCATCACGTCGGTCGGCACCGGAACGATGATCTCGGCGGTGGTGGGTTTCACGCAGACGCTGGTCACCAGTTCCGCCGCGCAGCGCGCGCTGATCACCCCGGTGGTGGAGGAAAGCCGCCGGGCACTGCGCGAGCTGACCGCCGAGTACCGGGCGCTGGACCGCGAGTTCTTCCCGAGCGACGTGTTCGAGCCGACCGCGCGGCCGGACCCGGCGTTCAACCAGGTGATGATGCAGGACCTGGAGCGGACCAGGCTGTACGGGTTCCGGGGGTTCGCGGGCCGGTACGCGGCCTGCCGGCTGCTGCTGGCCCAGTCGGAGTGCGAGCTGCGGGCCGTCCTGGCCGACCCGCGCGACGACGACGCGATCAGCGGTCGGGCCCGCTACCTGCTGCGCCACGAGGGCGCGGAGGGCGACTACGGCACCATCGTGGACCGGTTGCGCGAGCAGATCTCGGTCGGGCTGGTCGGCCTGTTCCTGGCCCGCAGCCGGTGCTCGCGGATCGACCTGACGATCGTGTCCGACCCGCCGCTGGACCGGCTGGAGCTGTTCGACGACAGCGCCTGGCTGACCCTCTACAGCAACGCCGGCGCGGGCGTGGTCCGGCTCTACCCGCGCACGCTCCGCTTCTCCGAGGGCTCCTTCCTGTACGGGATGGAACGCGCGGAGTTCTTGCGCATCAGCAATTCCAAGGCAGGGCTGCACGTCGTCATCACACCGAACAGCACGCGGGCCGACTTCCGCGTGCTGTTCGAGAAGATCACCGGCGTGCCGCTGACCGATGAACGTTTTCGAGCACTGGAGGACAAGTTCCACCGGTTCCGCCGGGAATTCTCCGCCTCCGCTCGGTTGGGGAGCTGATAAGTCGTGTTGACCGAGTCTGCCGGGATCTCCGCCCTCGCGGAGCTCGCCACGGGCATCGCCGTGGCCGACCCCCCTGTCGTCGACCACTGGGAACACGTGCGCGGCCGGTTCCGGGAGTGGTCGGCCGAACCCGACCTCCGGGACCGGCTGCGCGCGCACCTGCACCGGCTGACCCCGCAGGAGGAAATGCGGGTGGTCGCCAAATCGCGGGAGACCACGACGCACTTCGCGTGGTGCCTGCGGGACGAGCCGGCCGAGCCGTTCACCTTCTGGCTGCACGAGTACAAACCGCAGCAGGACTGGCGGCAGGGTTACGCCGATTCCATCCACAATCACCGCTACCACTTCTGCACGGTCCTGCTCGCGGGCTCCTACCTGCACGAACGCTTCTCCGCGCGGTTGGCGGCGGACGGCCGGTCCATCCGGGACACGACGTTCCTGCGCAGCACCCAGGCCGTCGAGGGTGATTCCGGGACGATGCTGGCGCACGAATTCCACCGCATCCCCAAAGCGGCGGACGACACCGTGACGTTCCTGGTGAAGAGCCGGGCGGTCACGCCGTGGAGCCTGTCGTACGACCCGGACACCCGCACCAGCCACCGGCACGTCCCGGTCGAGTCCAGGTTGGAGGAACTGGCGAAGGCGTTCTAAGGATCACCCGACCGAATTACCATCGCCCCACCCGGCACGGGAGGGGTCCAATGAGCACGGTCTCGGCACCGACGATCACGGCACAGGCGGTCTCCGCGGTGGAGTGCGAGGTGTGGCGGCTGTGCCGCACCCTGGCCGCCAAGCTCCAGTTCCACGGCTGGCACCACGTCAGCTTCGTGCGGGACAAGGCGGTCGGCTTCGCCCGGCGCAACGGCGCGGACGTGGCGCTGGTCGAGGTCGCCGCCCTCGTCCACGACGTGAACTACATGGTCCGGAAGAACTCGCTGCCGGTGGACGGGCGGCAGCTGCGGCTGTCCGTCCTGGCCGGCGCGGGCGTCCCGGACACCGTCGCGGCCAGGGTGGACGCGGTGGTGGAGGAGGCCGAGATGCGCACCCGCCACCGCCACATCTCGCGCGAGGCGCAGGCGCTGTCCGACGCGGACACCCTGTTCAAGGCGCTGCCGGTGACGCCGGTGGTGCTCGCGCCCAAGTACCTGGAGGAGAACGGCATCACGCTGCGCGAGCTGGCGCACAAGATCGTCGGCGAGCAGCAGGCCAAGCAGGACGAGGGCTACTACTTCTACGACCCGGAGGCGGCGGCGACCTACTCCCGGTGGGCGACGGCGAACCTCGAACTCTGGCACTGCATCGTTGAATCGTTGGACGATCCTACTGTCGACCGCTTGCTGGCCGACGTCTCATGACCGCTCTGGTTACTCTCCAAACCTGATCCGACCGAAGTTGGTCCGAAACTCACCCGAAAATACTCCGTCTGCCCGCGTAAGGCTCACCGAGAGTGCGCGTCACCCGTACGAAGCCGCAGTGGGCGCTGTGGCGGGGGTGGAGGTGCGAGGTGTTCGCGGACGACAGGACGGTCCCGTTAAAGGAGATGGTGTCCCCGGAAATCGTGGCGCAGGCCGTGGCGGGCGTGCGCGACGCCGTGGACCGGCTGCTCAGGGCGGTCCGGCCGGCCGTCCTGCGCTACTGCCGGGCACGGCTGGGCGGATCACTGGTCTCGCCCGACGACGTCGCCCAGGAGGTGTGCGTGGCCGTGCTGCAGGCACTCCCCCGTTACCGCGACCAGGGCAGGCCGTTCCTCGCGTTCGTGTACGGGATCGCCGCGCACAAGGTCGCCGACGCCCACCGGTACGGCGCGCGCAACCGGATCGACCCGGTGGCCGACGTGCCGGACGGGCCGGTCACCGAGGCCGGGCCGGAACTGGTCCTGCTGCGCGGTGAACTGTCGGAGGAGATGTCGCGGCTGCTCGACGTGCTGCCGCCCAAACAGCGCGAGATCCTGCTGCTGCGGGTCGTGGTGGGGCTGTCGGCGGAGGAGACGGCCGAGGCCGTCGAGTCGACGCCGGGCGCGGTGCGCGTCGCGCAGCACCGCGCGCTCACCCGGTTGCGCAAGGTGATCGCGGACCACCTGGTGACCCACTGAACCACTCGACGCCCACCGCCGCCGGCCCTGCTACAGGGTCGCGGCGGTCCGGCCGTGGGGTCTAGGAGGGCCAGCCGAGCACGGGCAGGCCGACGACCGCGTCCACGGCCAGGCCGCAGAACACCAGCATCAGGTACAGGTTCGACATGTGGAAGAACTTCATCGTGTTGGTGGACCCGCCGCGCCGCACGACGCCGTGCAGCCGGTGCGCGAACACCGCGAACCAGATGCCCGACAGGGCCGCGACCGACACGTAGATCCACGACGTCACGGGGGCCAGCAGCAGCGTGCACACCACGGTGATCCAGGAGTAGATCACGATCTGCCGCGTGACCTGCTGCGCCGTCGCCACCACCGGCAGCATCGGCACGCCCGCCCGCGCGTAGTCCTCCTTGAACTTCATCGCCAGCGCCCACGTGTGGGGCGGCGTCCAGAAGAAGATCACGCCGAACATGACCAGCGCCGGCCACGCGACCGTGCCCGTCACCGAGGACCAGCCGATGATCACCGGCATACAGCCGGCCATGCCGCCCCAGATGATGTTCTGCGACGTGCGCCGCTTGAGCACCAGCGTGTAGACGAAGATGTAGAACAGGATCGTGGCCACCGCGAACACGGCCGAGATCAGGTTCGTGGTCAGCCACAGGAACCCGAACGACACCACGCCCAGCACCACGCCGAAGATCAGCGCGTTGCGCGGCGGGATGGTGTTGCGGGCCAGCGGCCGGGCCCCGGTCCGCTTCATCACCGAGTCGATGTCGGCGTCGACGTAGCAGTTCAGCGCGTTCGCCGAGCCCGCCGCGAGGGTGCCGCCGGCCAGGGTGCACGCGATCAGCCACAGCGGCGGCAGACCCCGGGCGGCCAGCAGCATCGCCGGGATGGTCGTGATGAGCAGCAGCTCGATCACGCGCGGCTTGGTGAGCGCCACGTACGCGCCGACGACCTGTCGGGGCGACCGCGCCGGTAGCTCGCTGACGGCACTCATCGCACTCCTTGGTCAGGTCACGGGGATGCGCAGATCGTAACCGCGGGTGGAAAGCACAGCCCGTTCGGGTACGCCTGGAGGTGACGGGGCACCGGTCCCGCACGCGCTTGACGACCTGTGCACACGCCCTGTGCGTACACCCACAGAGTGTTCGCGCAACGGGGGTCCGGTCAGCGGACTAGGCTGGCCGGCGGACGAGGGAAAACCGCGGATCGGGCCTGACGGGATCGATTGAGAACGCCCCGTCGAACACCTGCCGCCTACGTGAGACTGGAGCTGGAAGTCCGTGTCCGTCACCGATGACATCACCCGGCTGACCGAGGCCCATCTGCCCGACGACTGGACGGAGCTCGACAAGCGCGCCGTCGACACAGCCCGCGTCCTGGCCGCCGACGCGGTCCAGAAGGTCGGCAACGGCCACCCCGGCACCGCGATGAGCCTGGCGCCGCTCGCCTACACGCTGTTCCAGCGCGTCATGCGCCACGACCCGGCGGACGCCGACTGGCCGGGCCGCGACCGGTTCGTGCTCAGCGCCGGCCACTCCAGCCTGACCCTGTACGTGCAGCTCTTCCTCTCCGGCTACGGCCTGGAGCTCGACGACCTCAAGGCGCTGCGCACGTGGGGCTCCAAGACCCCCGGCCACCCCGAGCACGGGCACACCCGGGGCGTGGAGATCACCACCGGCCCGCTGGGCCAGGGCCTGGCCTCGGCGGTCGGCATGGCGATGGGCGCGCGCCGCGAGCGCGGCCTGTTCGACCCGGACGCCGCGCCCGGCGAGAGCCCGTTCGACCACCAGATCTACGTGATCGCCTCCGACGGCGACATCGAGGAGGGCGTGACCTCCGAGGCGTCCTCGCTCGCGGGCACCCAGCAGCTGGGCAACCTCACGGTGGTCTACGACGACAACAAGATCTCCATCGAGGACGACACTGCGATCGCGCTGTCCGAGGACACCGCGAAGCGCTACGAGGCTTACGGCTGGCACGTGCAGGTCGTCGAGGGCGGCGAGAACGTCGCGGGCATCCTGGCCGCGCTGGAGAACGCCCGCGCCGAGACCTCGCGCCCGTCGTTCGTCCTGCTGCGCACGATCATCGGCTACCCCGCGCCGAACAAGCAGAACACCGGCGCGGCGCACGGCGCGGCCCTGGGCGACGACGAGGTGGCGGCGGTCAAGAAGGCGCTGGGCTTCGACCCGGAGCAGACCTTCGAGGTCGGCGACGACGTGCTGGCGCACGCCCGCGAGGTCGTCAAGCGCGGCGAGTCCGCCCGCGCCGAGTGGCAGGAGTCGTTCGACGCGTGGGCGTCGGCCAACCCGGAGCGCAAGGCGCTGTTCGACCGGCTCACCGCGCGCGAGCTGCCCGAGGGCTGGACCGACGCGCTGCCGTCGTGGGAGCCGGACGCCAAGGGCGTGCCGACCCGCAAGGCGTCCGGCCAGACGCTGACCGCGCTCGCCGCCGTGCTGCCGGAGCTGTGGGGCGGCTCGGCCGACCTCGCGGAGTCGAACCTGACCACGATGAAGGGCGAGACGTCCTTCGGGCCGGAGTCGATCTCCACCGGCATGTGGAAGACCAGCCCGTACGGCCGCACGCTGCACTTCGGCGTCCGCGAGCACGCCATGGGCTCGATCCTCAACGGCATCGCGCTGCACGGCCCGACCCGCCCGTACGGCGGCACGTTCCTCGTGTTCTCCGACTACATGCGGCCGGCCGTGCGGCTCGCGGCGGTGATGAAGTCGCCGGTCACCTACGTGTGGACGCACGACTCCATCGGCCTCGGCGAGGACGGCCCGACGCACCAGCCGATCGAGCACCTGGCCGCGCTGCGCGCGATCCCGGGCCTGGCCGTGGTGCGGCCCGGCGACGCGAACGAGACCGCCGCCGCCTGGCGGGCCACCATCGAGCAGCTCGACGGCCCGGTGGGCCTGGCGCTGAGCCGGCAGAACCTGCCGGTGCTGGAGGGCACCCGGGAGAAGGCGGTCGAGGGCGTCAAGCGCGGCGGCTACGTGCTGGCCGGCGAGGGCGAGCCCGAGCTGATCCTGATCGCCACCGGCTCCGAGCTCCAGGTCGCGGTCGAGGCGCGGGAGGTGTTCGAGGCCGAGGGCGTGGCCACCCGCGTGGTGTCGATGCCCAGCGTCGAGTGGTTCGACGCGCAGGACGAGTCCTACCGCCGCTCCGTGCTGCCGCCGTCGGTGAAGGCGCGCGTGGTGGTCGAGGCGGGCATCGCGCAGCCGTGGCACCGGTTCGCCGGCGACGCGGGCGAGATCGTGTCCATCGAGCACTTCGGCGCGTCGGCGGACTACCAGACGCTGTTCCGCGAGTTCGGCTTCACCACCGAGAACGTCGTCGCGGCGGCCCGCCGGTCGCTGGCCAACGCCCGCTAGCCCGACCTCCGCGCGACACGAACGGGAGATGACGAGATGAGCACCGACAACCTGGGCGCGCTGAGCGCCGCCGGCGTGTCGATCTGGCTGGACGACCTGTCCCGCGAGCGGCTGAACACCGGCAACCTGGCCGGGCTGGTCGCCGACCGGCACGTGGTCGGCGTGACCACCAACCCGACGATCTTCGCGCTCGCCCTGTCCCAGGGCGCGGCCTACGACGAGCAGGTGCGCGAACTCGCGGCGCGCGGCGCGGACACCGACGCCGCCGTCCGCGAGATCACCACGAGCGACGTGCGCACCGCGTGCGACCTGTTCCGCCCGCTCTACGAGTCCAGCCAGGGCGTGGACGGCCGGGTGTCGATCGAGGTCGACCCCCGGCTGGCCAACGACACCGGGGCCACCATCGCCGAGGCGCTCGACCTGGCCAAGGCGGTGGACCGGCCGAACCTGCTGGTCAAGATCCCGGCCACGGTCGAGGGCCTGCCCGCGATCACCAAGGTGCTGGCCGAGGGCATCAGCGTGAACGTGACGCTGATCTTCTCCGTCGAGCGCTACCGGCACGTGATGGACGCGTTCGTCGCGGGCCTGGAGCAGGCCAAGGAGAACGGCCACGACCTGCGCGGCATCCACTCCGTGGCGTCGTTCTTCGTGTCCCGGGTGGACACCGAGATCGACAAGCGGCTGGAAGCGCTGGACACCCCGCGCGCGAAGGAGCTGCGCGGCCAGGCCGCGATCGCCAACGCGCGGCTGGCCTACGCCGCGTACGAGGAGACCTTCCAGGGCGAGCGCTGGGAGGCGCTGGCCGCCGCCGGCGCACGCCCGCAGCGCCCGCTGTGGGCCTCGACCGGCGTCAAGGACCCCGCGTACTCCGACACCCGGTACGTCGACGAGCTGGTCGTCGCCGGGACGGTCAACACGATGCCGGAGAAGACGCTGCAGGCCGTCGCCGACCACGGCAAGATCACGGGTGACACCGTGACCGGGCGGGCCGCGCAGGCGCAGGAGGTCTTCGACGGGCTCACCGAGGTCGGCATCGACCTCGACGACGTGTTCGTCGTGCTGGAGACCGAGGGCGTGGACAAGTTCGAGAAGTCCTGGGCGGAACTGCTCGAGACGGTGACCGGCCAACTGGACCAGGCTAAGGACTGAGAAGAACATGACCGAGGTGGTCTCCGTGGAGATCGTCCGCTCGCCCAACGAGGACCAGGTCGCGCTCGTGGTGGCCGACCTGGTCGGGGACCGGGTCGCGAGCAGGCTCGCCGCCGGCGACGCGACCCTGTGGGGTCCCGAGGCGGAACCCGAGGCGTCCATCCGGCTCGCCTGGACCGCGCTGCACGAGACGTCCCGCCCGCTGGTCGCCGAGATCGCGGCGCTGCGGGCGGAACTGCTCGCCGAGGGCGTGGACCGGGTGGTGCTGGCGGGCATGGGCGGCTCGTCGCTCGCGCCCGAGGTGATCACCGGCACGGCCGGCGTCCCGCTGGTGGTGCTGGACACCACCGACCCCGGCCAGGTGGCCGACGCGCTGGCGGGCGACCTGGAGCGGACCGTGCTGGTGGTGTCGTCCAAGTCGGGCGGCACCGTGGAGACCGACAGCCACCGGCGGATCTTCGAGGCCGCGTTCACCGCCGCGGGCGTGGACGCGGCGTCGCGGATCGTCGTCGTGACCGACCCGGGCTCGCCGCTGGAAGCGGCGTCGCGGGAGGCGGGCTACCGCCGGGTGTTCCTGGCCGACCCGCACGTCGGCGGCCGGTACTCGGCGCTGACCGCGTTCGGCCTGGTGCCCTCCGGCCTGGCGGGCGCGGACGTCGCGGGCCTGCTCGACGACGCGGCGGCGGTCGCGCCGCTGGTCTCGGCGGACTCGCCGGACAACCCGGCCGTGGTGCTGGCGGCGACCTTCGCGGTGGCGCACGCGCACGGCGCCGAGAAGGTCGTCTTCGCCGACACCGGGTCGGGCATCCGGGGCTTCGGCGACTGGGCCGAGCAGCTCATCGCCGAGTCCACCGGCAAGGACGGCACCGGCCTGCTGCCGGTGGTCGTGGAAGGTCCCGGGGCACCCGGTTTCGTGGACGCCCGCTCGGACGCCACGACCGTCGCCATCGGACCGGCCACCGGCTCGTCGTCGGTGGCCGTCGAGGGCGCGCTCGGCGCGCAGTTCCTGGTGTGGGAGTACGCGACCGCGCTGGTGGGCCGGGTGCTCGACATCAACCCGTTCGACCAGCCGGACGTGGAGGCGGCGAAGAAGGCCGCCCGCTCCCTGCTGGACGCGCCGACCTCCTCGGCACCGGCACCGGCCTTCGTGGACGGCCCGATCGAGGTGCACGCGAGCGACGGCTGGCTGCCCACCGACGTGAAGACCGTCGCGGACGCGCTCAAGCAGCTCGTCGCCGCCGCGCCGGACCACGGCTACCTGTCCGTGCAGGCGTACCTGGACCGGCTGGACGACGCGTCGTTCGCGCTGGTCCGCCCGGAGCTGGCGCAGCGGGCCCACCTCCAGACCACGTTCGGCTGGGGGCCCCGGTTCCTGCACTCCACCGGGCAGTACCACAAGGGCGGGCACCAGAACGGGGTGTTCCTCCAGATCACCGGGGCGTCCGAGACGTCCCTCGACGTGCCGGGCCGGCCGTACGACCTGGGCACGCTGCAGACGGCGCAGGCGCTGGGCGACGGCCAGGTGCTGGCCGGGCACGGCCGCCCGGTGCTGCGCCTGCACCTCACCGACCGCGTCGCCGGGCTCGCGCAGCTCGTCGAGGCCATCCAGGAGGACGGTTCGTGACTGCGCCAGCCAAGCGCAATCCGCTGCGCGACCCCCGGGACAAGCGGCTGCCGAGGATCGCCGGCCCGTGCGGGCTGGTGATCTTCGGCGTGACCGGCGACCTGTCGCGCAAGAAGCTGATGCCCGCCATCTACGACCTGGCCAACCGGGGCCTGCTGCCGCCGGGCTTCGCGCTCGTCGGCTTCGCCCGGCGGGACTGGGCCGACCAGGACTTCATGCAGGTCGTGCACGAGGCGGTCAAGGAGCACGCGCGAACGCCGTTCCGGCAGGAGGTCTGGGACCAGCTCGCCGAGGGCATCCGGTTCGTGCAGGGCACCTTCGACGACGACACCGCGTTCGACACCCTGGCCGAGACGATCGCCGACCTCGACCGCGAGCGCGGCACGGGCGGCAACCACGCGTTCTACCTGTCGGTGCCGCCCAGCGCGTTCACCACCGTGGTCAACCAGCTCAAGCGCGCGGGCCTGGCGTCCCCGCCGCACGACAGCCCCGGCCAGTGGCGGCGGGTCGTCATCGAGAAGCCGTTCGGGCACGACCTGCCCAGCGCCAAGCACCTCAACAAGATCGTCAACGACGTCTTCCCCGAGGAGTCGGTGTTCCGCATCGACCACTACCTCGGCAAGGAGACGGTGCAGAACATCATGGCGCTGCGCTTCGCCAACCAGCTCTACGAACCGATCTGGAACGCGAACTACGTCGACCACGTGCAGATCACCATGGCCGAGGACATCGGCCTGGGCGGGCGCGCGGGCTACTACGACGGCATCGGCGCGGCGCGCGACGTGATCCAGAACCACCTGCTCCAACTGCTCGCGCTGACCGCGATGGAGGAGCCGGTCTCGTTCAAGCCGGCCGACCTGCGCGCGGAGAAGGTCAAGGTGCTCTCCGCGACCAAGCCGGTCGGCCCGTTCGACGAGACCACCGCGCGCGGCCAGTACACCGGTGGCTGGCAGGGCGGGCAGAAGGTGCCCGGCCTGCTGGAGGAGGGCGGTTTCGCCAAGGACTCCACCACCGAGACCTACGCCGCGATCACCTGCGAGATCGCCACCCGGCGGTGGGCGGGCGTGCCGTTCTACCTGCGCACCGGCAAGCGGCTGGGCCGCCGGGTCACCGAGGTGGCCGTGGTGTTCAAGCGCGCGCCGCACCTGCCGTTCGACGACACCGCGACCGAGGAGCTGGGGCAGAACGCCCTGGTGGTGCGGGTGCAGCCGGACGAGGGCGTGACCATGCGGTTCGGCTCCAAGGTGCCCGGCAACACCATGGAGGTCCGCGACGTCACGATGGACTTCGGCTACGGCCACGCGTTCACCGAGTCCTCGCCCGAGGCGTACGAGCGGCTGCTGCTGGACGTGCTGCTCGGCGAGCCGTCGCTGTTCCCGAAGAACGACGAGGTCGAGCTGTCCTGGGAGATCCTCGACCCGGTGCTGCGGCACTGGGCCGCGACCGGGACGCCGGAGAAGTACAAGGCGGGCACCTGGGGTCCGGCGTCCGCGGACGAGATGCTGGCCCGCACCGGCAGGCACTGGAGGCGCCCGTGATCATCGACCTGCCCTCGACCACCACGTCACAGGTCAACAGCAAGCTCGTGCAGCTGCGCGAGGAGGGCGGCGCGGTCACCCTCGGCCGGGTGCTGACCCTGGTCATCGTCACCGACGACGGCGCGAAGACCGAGGACGCCGTCGACGCGGCCAACGACGCCAGCCGCGAGCACCCGTGCCGGGTGATCGTGGTCGCGCGGGGCGCGCGCAAGGCCGCGCCCCGGCTGGACGCCCAGATCCGGGTGGGCGGCGACGCGGGCGCGTCCGAGGTGATCGTGCTGCGGCTGTACGGGGAGCTGGCCAACGAGGGCGCGTCGTGCGTGGTGCCGCTGCTGCTGCCGGACACCCCGGTCGTGGCGTGGTGGCCGCACGAGGCCCCGGCGGTGCCGGCCAAGGACCCGATCGGCCAGCTCGCGCAGCGCCGGATCACCGACGCGGCGGCCGAGAAGAACCCGATCAAGGCCCTGGAGCAGCGCAAGTCCGGATACACGCCGGGCGACACGGACCTGGCGTGGACCCGGTTGACGCTGTGGCGGGCCATGCTCGCCTCCGCGCTGGACCTGCCGCCGTTCGAGAAGGTCACCGAGGCCGAGGTGGGCGGCGAGGTCGACTCGCCGTCCACGGACCTGCTGGCCGCGTGGCTGGCGGGTGCGCTCAAGGCCCCGGTCAAGCGGTCCAAGGCGGCGCGCGGCGTCGGCATCGTGGACGTGAAGCTGGTCCGCCGGTCCGGGGTCGTGGAGCTGGTCCGGCCGGACGGCAAGGTCGGCACGCTGTCCCAGCCCGGCCAGCCGGAGCGGCGGGTGGCGCTGCAGCGCCGCGAGATCCGCGACTGCCTGGCCGAGGAGCTGCGCCGGCTGGACCCGGACGAGGTGTACGAGTCGGCGCTGCGGTCGCTGGGCAAGGTCGTGCGCGGCCGGACCTCGTCGACGGCCCGCAAGCCCGCCGCCCGCAAACCCGCCCCGGCACCCGACGCGGCCGGTTCGCTGAACGGCGACGGCCCGGCCGCCGCCAAGGCGGCGAAGACGTCAACGGCTGCGGCCGTGGCGGAGGTGGCGGCGGCCACGATCCCGGCGGAGGAGCCGGCGGCCAAGGCAGCGGGCAGCGCTCAGCCGGCCAAGACCCGGGCGGCGAAGTCCTCGGCGGCCAAGACCCCGGCGGCCAAGGCGGCTCCGGCGAAGGCCACCCGGTCGAGGGCGCGGGCATGACCGGGCCCGCTGTGGTCGTGCACCGCGACGGTGGCCTGCTGGCCGCCGTCACGGCCGCCCGGCTGATCACCGCGCTGGTCGACGCGCAGGCCGCCCGGGGCACCGCGTCCCTGGTGCTGACCGGCGGCCGGACCGGTGCCGCCGTGCTGGAGCAGGTCCGGGCGAGCCCGGCGCGCGACGCCGTGGACTGGTCGCGGGTCGACCTGTACTGGGGCGACGAGCGGTTCCTGCCCTCGGGGCACCCGGACCGCAACGAGACCCAGTCCCGGGCGGCGCTGCTCGACCACGTGCCGGTCGACCCGGCGCGGGTGCACGCGGTGGAGCCGTCCGACGGTCGGTTCGGCGACGACCCGGACGCCGCAGCCGCCGCGTACGCCGAGGTGCTGGCAGCGGGCGGCGAGGCGGCGGGCGGCGTGCCGGCGTTCGACGTGCTGCTGCTCGGCGTCGGCGAGGAGGGCCACGTGGCGTCGATCTTCCCGGACTCGCCGGCGGTGCACGAGGGCGCGCGGACCGTCGTCGCGGTCCGGGACTGCCCCAAGCCCCCGCCGACCCGGGTCAGCCTGACCCTCCCGGCGATCCGCCGCGCCCGCGAGGTGTGGCTGATGACGACCGGCGAGGCCAAGGCCGACGCGGTGGCGGCAGCCCTGGCGGGCGCGTCCCCGACCGATCTGCCGGCCGCCGGCGCAACCGGCTCCGACCGCACGCTCTGGCTGCTCGACGCGGCAGCGGCGGGCAAGCTCCCGAGCTAGCCGGGTCGAACGAACGGGGCGGTGGCGACCTGCGGGTCGCCACCGCCCCGTTTCGCTTCTCCGCACCCCCATCGGCCCCGGTGATCCACATCACCCGTCAGACGTCCGGATGTCGAACAAGCGTTCGCGGTCGCAACTTTGTAGTGGTGCGCACGTCCCTTTCGGGTAATCGTTGCATCTCGTTGGGTGAGGGGGGCTCGGCAGGCACTTTCGGGGGCGAAGGGGCGGTCATGCCAAGCGTGATGACAGCGCAGTACGGTGACGACCAGCGGGTAGCTGACACGGGAGGGCGAGTCCTGGCCGGCAACGCTGTCGAACGGCTGCCGAGCGGCGGGGTCAACGGCGTCCCCACCGAGCGGGTGCCTCGCGCTGCCCGCGGGTGGCGGGAGCGGCTGTTCCGGCACCGGCAGTTGGCGTTGGACTTCGCCGCCGTGGCGATCGGCGCGTTCGACGTCTGGTTCTGGTTCGCGCCGGACGCCGAGCACTACAACTACGTGCTCTCCATCATCGCCGTGTCGGCGCTCGTGCTGCGCCGGCGCTTCCCGTTCCTGGTGGTGCTGCTGACCGTGCCCGGGTTCTTCGCGGGCATGGCGCAGCTCGCCGCGATGATCGCCCTGGGCACGTTGGCCCGGCAGAAGCTGCTGTCGACGCAGACCTGCGTCGCGGCCGGGCTGGTGTGGCTGAGCCGGTTCTTCCTGTGGCCGCCGGACGAGTTCCTGGCGCTGCCCTGGACCACGCACATCCACGACGCGATCTACGGCTGCATCGTCGCCGGGATGCCGATCGCCATCGGGCTGCTCGCGCACGCCCGGGAGGAGCTGTCCGCCCGGATCGCCGAGCTGGCCGCCAGCCGGGAGCGGGAGCGGGTGCTGCACGCGCACGCCGTGCGGGCCGACGAGCGGGCGCGGCTGGCCCGCGAGATGCACGACGTGGTGTCGCACCAGGTGAGCCTCATCGCGATGCAGGCCGGCGCGCTGCGGATCGCCGTCGCCGACCCGGACGCCAAGCAGGTCGCGGGCACGATCCGCACGCTGAGCACGCGGACCCTGGACGAGCTGCGCCACCTGGTCAGCGTGCTGCGCACGACCGGCGGCGACGACTCGCCCCAGCCGCGCGTGGAGGACCTGCCGCAGCTCGTCGCGGGCGCGGGCATCCCGGCGTCGCTGACCGTGCTGGGCCCGGTGGGCGACCTGCCCGCGCCGATCTCGGGCGCGGTCTACCGGACCGTGCAGGAGGCGCTGACCAACGTCCGCAAGCACGCGGGCTGCGCGTCGACCGCCGTGCACGTCCAGGCCGAGCCGGACGTGCTGCGGGTGGAGATCCGCAACGACCCGCCGGTCCAGCCGCGCGAGTGCCCGCTCCTGCCCAGCGGCGGGCACGGCCTGGTCGGGCTCCAGGAGCGCGCGGCGCTGCTGGACGGCACGTTCGAGGCGGGGCCCAGCGAGGACGGCGGGTTCCGGCTCGCGGTCACCTTCCCGCTGGCCCGGCCGCTCGACGGGTAGCCACCGCCGTGCACACGGCCGCCGCCGCGCCCAGGACTCCGCACACCAGGGCCGGCAGCGGCGTGGGTTCGTGGCGCAGCAGCACGGACGGCAGCAGCCACACCGCGACACCCAGGCCGAACCCGAGGGGTGCCGACGCGACCAGCGCGGCGGCACCCGCCTGGCGGCGGCGCAGCGAGCGCAGCAGCGACTCCAGGTAGGCCAGGGTGAACAGCAGCAGCACCGCGCCGCCCACGCCCATGACGCTGATCATCGGGTGCTCGGTGGGCCGCAGCGAGTACTCGGTGCGCCGGTCGCCGGCCTCGACGGTCGCCACGGCCGCGCCGCCGACGATCCAGCGGGCCGCGCCGGGCAGCTCGAACGCGGCGGGCGCGCTCTGCGGCACGGCGGTCACCTCCGCGAGCGGGAACCCGCCGGCGGTGACGGTGAGCCGGGCGGGCGCGACCGCGTCCTCCACGACGACGGGCCTGCTCAGGTCGCGTTCCAGCACCGGCAGGTCGCGGCCGGGCCGCGCGAACGGCAGCGCCACCGCGACCAGCGCCGCCACGACGGCGGCCAGGGCGAACCAGCGGGCGGGCTTGGGCCGGTCGAGCAGGCCAGCGGCCGGCAGCAGGGTCCGGCCGTCGAGCCGGGCCGGCGGCGGCAGGTCGACGGCGGTGGCCCGGACCGGGATGTCCAGCGTCTCGCGCGGCACCGAGGGCCGGCCGGACGGCCGGGTGCTCGCGGCGGCCACCTGCGGCGCGAGGTGCACCGGCAGCGCCGCCCGCAGCAGCCAGTCCGGCCCGAGCACCTCGGCCGCCGCGCCCGCCAGGTCGACGGCGAAGGTCTCCGCGTTGCGGTAGCGGGCCTGCGGGTCTCGTTCCAGCCCGCGCATCACCACCCGCGCCAGCGGGTCGGGCACCTCGGTCAGCGGGCGGGGCCGCTGGTGCACGTGCCGCTGGATCACCGCCAGCGCGCCGCCGCCGGACTCGAACGGCAGCCGGCCGCTGAGCAGCTCGTAGAGCACGGTGGCCGTCGCGTAGACGTCGGCGGCCGGGCTGAGCGGGTTGCCCAGCGCCTGCTCCGGCGACAGGTAGGCGGGCGTCCCGAGCACCTGGCCGCCGTGCGTGACCAGGGTCGCGCCCTCGCTGACCACCTGGGAGATGCCGAAGTCGGCGACCTTCAGCGCGCCCTGCGCGGTGAACAGCAGGTTCTTCGGCTTCACGTCCAGGTGCAGGACGCCCGCGCCGTGCGCGGCGTGCAGGCCGGACAGCGCCGCCAGGGCGATCGCGCACGACTCGGACGGCGTGAGGCCGCGCCCGGTGGACGCCGACCAGACCGTGCCGCCGTCCAGCTTCTCGATCACCAGCAGGTGTTCGCCGTGGCTCTGCACGTAGTCGTAGACCGGCACGATGTGCGGGTGGTCCAGGCGAGCCAGCAGCCGTGCCTCGTGCTCGAACCGGGCGCTCATCCGGACGTCCTCGGCGAGCACGTGCGGCAGCCGCTTGATCGCGACGGGGCGGCCCAGCGGGCGGTGCACGCCCTCGTAGACCACGCCCATGCCGCCGTGGCCGATCTGCGCGCCGATCTCGTACTGCGGCAGCGCGGCCACCACGGTCGGGCTCGGTGCCGTGCCGGCGCTCACGCCGCACCGCCGGGCAGCGGGCGGGTGATCCGCAGGGTCGCCTCCGGGTCGACCGGCGGCGGCTCGGCCGCGTTCGGGGTCAGGTAGCCGAGCAGGAACGCCGCCGCCGCCGCGCCGAGGACGAACGGCACCTCGGCGGCCGGCGACGGGGCCACCACCCGCAGCACGGACAGCGAGATGACCGCGACCAGCCCGGTGCCGACACCGGCCGGGAGGAACTGCATCGCCCGCTGCCACCGGTTCGCGGGCAGCCGGCGGCGGGCCAGCGCCCACAGCGCACCCGCCCACGCCAGCGCGGTCAGGAAGAACACGGCGAGGCCGAACACGCCGTAGACCGACCACAGCGAACCGCGCACGTCACCCGTGGCGCTGATCGCGGCGACCACCTCGCGCTGCCCGTCGAGCACCTCGACGTCGGTCGGCAGCAGACCGGTCGCCTGGGTGCCGAGCTGACCGAGGTCGAGGTGGAAGGCCCGGCTGACGCTCTGCTTCGCGGGCACCTCGAACGGGACGGTGGTGTCGTAGGAGAAGAACGTGAGCGCGAGCGCCGTGCCGGAGAGCCGGACGGTCTTCACGTGGCGAGCCGTGTCCGTTCCGTTGTGGACGGTCACCGCGACCTTCACCGAGCGGGACGGGTCGAGCACCAGGTCGTCCGGGCCGACCTGGCGACCGTCCACGTAGGCGGTCAGGGTGACCCCGTCGCCGGCGGCCCGCGCGGCGGGCGGGACGACCACACCGGGGAGCACCCCGAAGATCCCGCAGACGAGCAGCAAACCGACCCCGCTCATAATGCGTCTCACAGGGGCACCTCGAAGTTCAGGGACGCGGACGAGTCCGGGAGTCGGTATGCGATCGGCAGGAACACTAGCTCTACTCGGCGCAGTGGCCTATGGCGTTACCTCCCCGTGGTCCGCCCCGGCCTCCGCGCAGGTTCCCCCGTCGATCACGCTCTCCCCCGCGACCGGGACGGCCGGGTCGGCGTTCACGGTGAGCTGGGTGGGGTTCTCCTGGGATCCCGACTGCCACCAGCGGATGCAGGTGCTGTGGGACAACCTGGGCAACGTCCTGGCGACGCCGGCGCAGGCGTACCGGGGCTCGGTCACGGTGTCCTCGCCGACGTGGTCCGACCCGGGCACGCACACCGTCGTGCTGCGGACGGTGTGCCGGGGCAGCACCGCCCGCGCGACGTACTCGGTGACCGTCGCGCCGACCAGGCCGACGACGACCACTCCCCCGCCCGTCACGACGACCACCACGGCGCCCGCCGTGACCACGACTCCCCCGCCGGTCACCACGACCACGCCGCCCACCACGACGACGACCAGCACGTCCACCACGACGTCCACGACCACCACCACCGGGAGCAGCACGGGCCCGGTGCCGACCACGGCCACGTTCGAGCGCGGCGACGGGGCGTTGACGCTGGACAAGGACAACATCCAGCCCGGCGACCCGCTGACCGCCACCGGCACGGGGTGCGCACCGGGGTCGGAGGTGAAGCTCAGCTCCCTCGGCGAGGACGTCGGCACCGCGCGGGCGGACCAGGCCGGGACGTTCAGCACGCGGGTCGAGTTCTCGACGATCCAGCCGGGCCGGCACGTCATCCGCGCCGACTGCGGCATCGTCCTGCTGGGCAGCGTGGACGTCGCCCTGACCAGCTCCACGTCCGGAACCACCTCCACCCTGGTCGTCCTGGTCTTCTTCCTGCTGATCGGAGCCGTCCTGCTCCGCCGCCAGTTCAGCGCGTTCCGCCGCACCCCGGCCTGACCGGCAGGAGCGGACCCCGGCGCACGGACGGGTGGAGTTCGCGCCCGCCGCCGGCGGCGGGTTCGACCCCGACCGACGCTCCTCGACGGGTCGCCAGGTGGGCGACTGCCGCTGCGGTCCTCTTCGGACTCCGGTGGAGGGATGTTGTGGAGGAACGTTGCAGTGGTGACAGCGATGAGGCGGGGCCTGCTCGTGGCGGCGGTGGGCACGGGGCCGCCGGGCCGGCCGGGGCGCAGCAGGCGTTGCGGGCGGAGCCGGTGTCGACGGTGTTCTTCGGCGACTCCTACACCGCCGACTACGGCATCGCCCCCGTGCACGAGGGCGGACGACATCGAGACCCTGTTCTGCTTCCGGGCCGAGGAGAACCACCCGGCGGTCGTCGCCCGGCAACCCGATCGGCAGGGCGTCGCGCTCGACATCGCCTCCGACCGGTCCTGCGGCGGTGCACCGGCCGAGCACTTCTGGACCGCCCGGACCCTGCTGGACGGAGTACCCGCCAGGCCACCGCAGCAGGAAGCCCTGGGCACGGAGACCAGACTCGCCGTCGGCAGCCTCGGCGGGAACACCGTCGGGTTGGTCGACGGTGACCAGCCGGCCGGCCAGTGCGCCGAGTACTCACCACCGGCGCTGAAGCCGCTGGCCAACGTCCCTGCCGACGCGCTGCCCGTGTTCGACGCGATCGAGCAACGCCTGAACGACGTGATGCGCACCCGCGCCACCGAGGCCGGGCGAGGTTCATCGACCTGTACGCGGTGACCGGCGACAACACGGCGTGCGACGGCGCGGAGCGGGGTATCGGCGGCCTGTTCGAGAATTCGCAGGTCAAGTTCGGCGAGGACGCGGTGCTGCCGTGGTTCCTGCACCCGAACACCCGGGGTCGTGACCTCCAGGCCCAGCACGTGGCCACGGCGGTCGCCGGCGCGCTGGGCACGTGAACCCACTGGTCACCACTGGTCCACGACGATCTTCGAACCCGTGCCAGGTGTGCCGGCTTCGTCGACGGTGAGCGGCCTGGCGAGCGGCTCTGCCTGGGACTCGGCGAGCGGGTCTGCCCGTCCCGGGGGTTGAGGCCCGGGAGCCGCATCCTGGCGGGTGTTGCCTGCGGCTTGGCGGGCTTGGCGCTCAGCCGATGGTCCTGGATCTCAGCCAGGCGGCGCGGCCTGTGATCGGGTCGGCCTCCGGCCCCCGATCACCATTGTCCCAGCACCCACCGACAGTCACGGCGAGTCGCGGCCAGTCGCGGGCGCGGGAGTGGAGGGGGCGGGGTGGGTGTTCGGGTGTGCAGACGCGCCGGCCCCCGTGGTGGGTCCACGGGGGCCGGCGCGTTGTCGTGCGGCTAGGGCTCTTCGCGCTGCTTGCGCAGCTTGGTGAGCGCCTCTTCGAGGATCGCCTCTCCGTCCGCGTCGGAACGGCGCTCCTTCACGTACGCCAAGTGCGTCTTGTACGGCTCGTTGCGCGGAGGAGCAGGCGGAGCCTGCTCGTCGCGGCCCGCCGGCAGACCGCACCGGGGGCAGTCCCAGTTCTCCGGGATTTCCGCTTCGACCGCGAACGACGGACGCGACTCGTGCGCGTTGGCGCACCAGTACGACACCCGACGCCGGGGCGCGGACTCGCCGCGCTCCGATTCACCCATCGGGCCTGCGCCGACGCGGGTACCGCGAATCGCGTTACCACCAGCCATCGACCCTCACACCCCCACCACGTGGTTTCCCTGTCGTCAGTTGACCTTGATCAGCAGCCCGATGCCGACGATGGCGATCACCCAGATGGCGCCGACGAACAGCGTCAGGCGGTCCAGGTTCTTCTCCACCACACTCGACCCGGACAGGCTCGACTGCATTCCGCCGCCGAACAGCGAGGACAGACCGCCGCCACGGCCTCGGTGCAGCAGCACCAGGAGGATCAGCAGCACACTGGAGACGACCAACAGGATCTGCAGGAACAGTGTCATTTCTTCCTCGCTGTCAGGCAGGTGACGCCACAGAGTACCCGGTCGACTGCCGACCGTGGACCACTGAGGTGGTGGGGCATTTCCATGACTCAGGGTAGAGGGCCGCCGGCCGCGAGGGCACACAGCTTGGCGAACTCGTCCGCGTCCAGGCTCGCGCCGCCCACCAGGGCGCCGTCGACGTCCTTCTGCGCGACCAGCTCGGCGATGTTCCCGGACTTCACCGAACCGCCGTAGAGCACCCGAACGGTGGATGCCACGTCCTCGCCGTGCAGCTCGGCGAGCTTCGCCCGCAGCGCCGCGCACACCTCCTGCGCGTCCGCCGACGACGCCACCTTGCCGGTGCCGATCGCCCAGACGGGCTCGTAGGCGACGACGACCTTGGCGACCTGCTCGGCGGACAGCCCCTTCAGGCCCTCCACCAGCTGGTTCGTGCAGTGCTCGACGTGGTTGCCCGCGTCGCGCACGTCCACCCGCTCGCCCAGGCAGAAGATCGGGGTGACGCCGTGCTTGAGCGCCGCCTTGACCTTCTTGTTGACCAGCGCGTCGTCCTCGTGGTGGTACTCGCGCCGCTCGGAGTGGCCGACCGTCACGTAGGAGCAGCCCAGCTTGGCCAGCATCGGACCGGACACGTCACCGGTGTACGCGCCCGAGTCGTGCGGCGACAGGTCCTGCGCGCCGTACTTGAGCAGCAGCTTGTCGCCGTCGACCAGGGTCTGGATGGACCGGATGTCGATGAACGGCGGCAGCACCGCGACCTCGACCTTGGCGAAGTACTTCTCCGGCAGGGAGAAGGCGATCTTCTGCACCAGGGCGATGGCCTCGAGGTGGTTGAGGTTCATCTTCCAGTTGCCCGCGATCAGCGGCTGTCGGGCGGCCATCAGGCGTTACCCCCTTCGAGCACGGCGACGCCGGGCAGCTCCTTGCCCTCCAGGTACTCCAGGGAGGCGCCACCACCGGTCGAGATGTGCGAGAAGCCGTCCTCGGGCAGGCCCAGCGCGCGCACGGCTGCCGCCGAGTCTCCGCCGCCGACCACGGTGAACGCCTCGCTCGCCACGAGCGCCTCGGCCACCGCGCGGGTGCCGCCGGCGAACGCGTCGAACTCGAACACGCCCATCGGGCCGTTCCAGAACACCGTCCTGGCGTCGGCCAGCTTCGAGGCGAACAGCTCGCGCGACTTCGGGCCGATGTCGAGGCCCTGCCGGTCGGCCGGGATCGCGTCGGCGGGGACGACCTCGAACTCCGCGTCGGCGGCGAAGTCGGTCGCGGCCAGCACGTCGACGGGGAGCACCAGCTCCACGCCGCGCGCCTCGGCGTCCTCCAGGAAACCCGCGACCTGCTCCAGCTGGTCCTCCTGGAGCAGCGACCGGCCGACCTCGTGGCCCTGGGCCTTGAGGAAGGTGTAGGCCATGCCGCCGCCGATGAGCAGGCGGTCGACCTTGGTCAGCAGGTTCGCGATGACGCCGAGCTTGTCGGACACCTTCGCGCCGCCCAGCACCACGACGTACGGGCGCTTGAGGTCGTCGGTCAGCTTGCGCAGCACCTGGACCTCGGCGAGCACCAGGTTCCCGGCGTAGGCGGGCAGCTTCCGGGCCACGTCGTAGACCGACGCCTGCTTGCGGTGCACGACGCCGAAGCCGTCGGAGACGAACGCGTCCGCCTTCGCCGCCAGCTCGTCGGCCAGCGCCTCGCGCTCCGCGTCGACCTTGCTGGTCTCGCGGGCGTCGAAGCGGATGTTCTCCAGCAGCACGACCGAGCCGTCGCCGGCCGCCTCGGTGCCCAGCTCGACGGGGCGGCCGAGCAGCTCGCCCAGCCGCGCGGCGACCGGGGCGAGCGAGAGCTTCGGGTCGGGCTCGCCCTTGGGGCGGCCCAGGTGGGCGGCGACGAGGACGCGCGCGCCCCCGTCGACCAGCGCCTTGAGGGTCGGCACCGACGCGCGGACGCGGCCGTCGTCGGTGATCTTGTCGCCGTCGAGGGGGACGTTCAGGTCGGCGCGCACGAGGACGCGCCGACCCGAGACACCCTCGGCGATGAGGTCGCTGAGAGTCTTCACAACCGGTCTTTCCGCTCGGTGGCCAGGCAGGTCAGAGCTTCGAGGCGACCAGGTCGACCAGGTCCGCGAGGCGGTTGGAGTAGCCCCACTCGTTGTCGTACCAGCCGATGACCTTGACCTGGTTGCCGATGACCTTGGTCAGCGGCGCGTCGTAGATGCACGACGCCGGGTCGGTCACGATGTCGGTGGACACGATCGGGTCCTCGTTGTAGCGGAGGTAGCCCTTCAGCGCGCCCTCGGCCGCGGCCTTGTAGGCGGCGTTGACCTCGTCGACGGTGGTCTCCCGGCCGACGGTCACGGTCAGGTCGGTCGCCGAGCCGGTCGGCACCGGCACGCGCAGCGCGTAGCCGTCGAGCTTGCCCTTCAGCTCGGGCAGGACCAGGCCGATCGCCTTCGCGGCACCCGTGCTGGTGGGCACGATGTTCAGCGCGGCGGCCCGGGCGCGGCGCAGGTCCTTGTGCGGCGCGTCCTGGAGGTTCTGGTCCTGCGTGTAGGCGTGGATGGTGGTCATCAGGCCACGCTCGATCGTGAACGCGTCGTGCAGCACCTTGGCCAGCGGAGCCAGGCAGTTGGTGGTGCACGAGGCGTTGGAGATGACGGTCTGCGAGCCGTCGTACTGCTCGTGGTTCGCGCCCAGCACGACGGTGAGGTCCTCACCCTTGGCCGGCGCGGAGATGATGACCTTCTTCGCGCCACCCTCGTCCACGTGCTTGCGCGCGGCGGCGGCGTCGGTGAAGAAGCCGGTGGACTCGACCACGACGTCGACGCCGAGGTCCTTCCAGGGCAGCTTGCCCGGGTCGCGCTCGGCCAGCGCCTTGATCGTCTTGCCGTCGACCTCGATGCCCTCGTCGTTCACCCTCACGTCGTACGGCAGCCGCCCCAGGATGCTGTCGTACTTCAGCAGGTGGGCCATCGTGTTGACGTCACCGAGGTCGTTGAAGGCGACGATCTCGATGTCGTGCCCGCTGGCCTGAACGGCCCGCCAGAAGTTGCGACCGATGCGGCCGAAACCGTTGACACCTACCCGAACCGTCACGGTGAGTCTCCTCGATACTCGTCTGGCGATGCGCCAGGGTGCGTGCGGATTGGCTGCGAGCAGCCGCGAACCAGCCTATCCTTTGCGCTGCGTCCCTGGTCACGTGGACCACCAGGATCTCTTTATCGAGCAAGAAAATCCAGAGCTACGGTTCAGTAACCACCACGTCCGGTGACGTCTGCGCATTTCGGTACGAGACGGTCCGCCCGGTGGCCGAGGACCCGCCGCCACCCGGTCGGCCGCCCCGATCTCCCGCAGGACTGCGGAGAACAGCCCGGATGCGGTCCGCCGCGCCGAGGGCGTCGGGCACGGCGGCGAGTGGCGCGGTGGGCCCGAGCCGGGGACGGCTGCGGACGGGTGCCGCACCGGCCGGCAGGCGGGTGGGCCGGCCCCGGCGGCGCTGAAGGGCGACCGGCGCTGAGACGCGACCGACGCGGCGGGCGGGTCAGACCTCGGCTTCGAGCATGTCCGCGGTGACGGCCGACTCGGTGTCCGGCATACCCAGCTCCCGCGCGCGCTTGTCGGCCATGGCCAGCAGCCGCCGGATCCGGCCCGCCACCGCGTCCTTGGTCATCTGCGGGTCGGAGAGCTGGCCCAGCTCCTCCAGCGACGCCTGGCGGTGGGCCAGGCGCAGCGCGCCCGCCGCCGCCAGGTGGTCGGGGGCCTCCGGGCCGAGGATCTCCAGCGCCCGCTGCACGCGCGCCGCCGCCGCGACCGCCGCCCGCGCCGAGCGCCGCAGGTTGGCGTCGTCGAAGTTCGCCAGCCGGTTCGCCGTCGCCCGGACCTCGCGGCGCATCCGCCGCTCCTCCCAGGCCAGCACGCTGTCGTGCGCGCCCAGGCGGGTCAGCATCGCGCCGATCGCGTCGCCGTCCCTTATCACCACCCGCTCCGCGCCCCGGACCTCGCGCTGCTTGGAGCCGATGCCCATCCGCCGGGCCGCGCCGACCAGGGCCAGGGCGGCCTCCGGACCCGGGCAGGTGACCTCCATGGACGACGAGCGGCCGGGTTCGGTCAGCGAGCCGTGCGCCAGGAACGCGCCGCGCCACGCCGCCTCGGCGTCGCACACCCCGCCGGACACCACCGGGGCGGGCAGCCCGCGCACCGGCCGGCCGCGCGGGTCGAGCAGGCCGGTCTGGCGGGCCAGGCCCTCACCGTCCTTCACCACCCGGACCACGAACCGGGTGCCCTTGCGCAGCCCGCTGGAGGTGATGGTGAACACGTCGGACTGGTGGCCGTAGAGCTCGTGGACCTCGCGGCGCAGCCGCCGCGCCGTGGAACCCAGGTCGAGCTCCGCCTCGACCACGACCCGGCCGCCCACGATGTGCAGGCCGCCCGCGAACCGCAGCAGCGAGGCGACCTCCGCCCGGCGGCAGCAGGTCTTGGAGACGGCCAGCCTGCTCAGCTCGTCCTTGACCGCAGACGTCATCGCCACGGCTCATCGCCTCCCCTGCTCTCGCGTTCGTCCTGGAGGGTTGTACTTGACGGCTCACCGGCCACCGCAGGCAGGCCGTCCAACGCGCGGCGGATGCCCGACGCCAGGGCGACCGGGTCGTGGCGGTCCGGGGAACCCGGCTGCGCGATCGGCGACAGGTGCGCGGCAGCGCCGAGAGCTGCGGCGGCGCGGCGCAGGCTGTCCGGCACGGGCACCGCGTCGACGTCCGCGATCACCGCGTCCACCCGCAACGTCGGTGCGTGCGCGCACAGCACGTCGAGGTGCAGCTCCGGCGAGAAGCCGGCGGTTTCCCCCGGTTGGGGGACGAGGTTGAGCACCACGACCTTCTTCGCCGCCGTCCGCGTCAGCGCGTCGTGCAGCTCGGGCACCAGCAGGTGCGGCAGCACGCTGGTGAACCACGACCCCGGCCCGAGCAGCACGACGTCCGCGCCCAGCACCGCGTCCACCGCCTCCGCGCAGCCCCTCGGCGGCTCGCCCGGCCCGCCGGGCCCGTGCAGGCGGATGCGCTGCACCCGGCCGGGGGTGGTGGCGATCGCCACCTGTCCCCGGATGCGGCGCACCACGGCCACGTCCTCGTCCAGGCCCGTGACGTCCGCCTCGATCTCCAGCGGCTCGGTGCACATCGGCAGCACGCGCCCGCGCACGCCGAGCAGCCGGCCCGCCTCGCGCAGCACCGCCACCGGGTCGCCCAGCTCCTCCAGCAGCCCGGCCAGCACCAGGTTGCCCACGGCGTGGCCGGCCAGCGCGCCGGTGCCGCCGAAGCGGCGCTGGAACAGCGTCGCCCACAGCGCACCGCTGCCCTCGGGGTCGGCCAGCGCCACCATCGCCTTGCGCAGGTCGCCGGGCGGCAGCAGGCCCAGCTCCCGGCGCAGCCGGCCGGACGAGCCGCCGTCGTCGGCGACCGTCACCACCGCCGTGACGTCGTCGGTCATCCGCCGCAGGGCGGTGAGCGTGACGTGCAGCCCGCGCCCACCGCCCAGCGCCACCACCTTCGGTGCGTCGACCCGCCGGCTCACTCGCGTCCCAGGTCCCGGTGCACGACCTTGACCGCCATGCCGTCCTCGGCGGCCAGCCGCGCGGCCAGCTCCTCGGAGATGGCCACGCTGCGGTGCTTGCCGCCCGTGCAGCCCACGGCGAGCGTCAGGTACCGCTTGCCCTCGCGCCGGTAGCCGGCCCCGATCAGGCGCAGCAGCTCGTGGTAGCGGTCCAGGAACTCCTCCGCGCCCTCCTGGGTGAGCACGTAGTTGCGGACGTCCCCGTCCAGGCCGGTCTGCTCGCGCAGCTCCGGGATCCAGAACGGGTTCGGCAGGAACCGGACGTCCATCACCAGGTCGGAGTCCATCGGCAGGCCGTACTTGTAGCCGAAGGACAGCACCGTGACGCGGGTCCTGGTCGCCGACTCGGTGCCGAAGGTGTCCTCGATCTTGGCCCGGAGCTGGTGCACCGACAGCGCGGAGGTGTCCAGCACCAGGTCGGCCTCCTCGCGCAGCGGCGTGAGCAGCACGCGCTCGGCCTCGATGCCGTCCGCCAGCCGCCCGTCGGCCTGCATCGGGTGGCCGCGCCGCACCGACTCGAACCGCCGGATCAGCACGTCGTCGGTGGCCTCCAGGAACAGCACCCTCGGCTTGTAGCCCCGGGCGTCCAGGTCCTTGATCACCGCCGCCAGGTCCTCGGTGAACGCGCGGCTGCGCACGTCCATCACGACCGCGACCCTGGTGATGGCCCCCCGCGCCTGCGCGCCCAGCTCCACCATCGTCGCGATCAGCTCGGGCGGCAGGTTGTCCACCACGAACCAGCCCAGGTCCTCCAGGCACTTCGCGGCGGTGCTGCGGCCCGCCCCCGACAGGCCCGTCACCACCGCGACCTCGATGCCGGACTTCTCGCCGGCCTGTGCGCTCACTTGTGCTCCCTCTGCTGGTCGGCTCCGCCGACGCTCTCCGTACCGGCCGCGCCCAGGGTCGCGTGCACGGCCTCCGCGGTGCGCCTGCCCACTCCGGGCACCCCGCTGATCTCCTCGACGCTCGCCTCGCGCAGCTTCTTGACCGAGCCGAAGTGCTTGAGCAGCGCGGCCTTGCGCGTCTGCCCCAGGCCCGGCACCTCGTCCAGCGCGGAGGTCGTCAACCGCTTGGAGCGCTTCTGCCGGTGGTAGGCCACGGCGAACCGGTGCGCCTCGTCGCGCACCCGTTGCAGCAGGTAGAGGGCCTCGCTGGTGCGGGGCAGGATCACCGGGTCGGGTTCACCGGGCACCCACACCTCCTCCAGCCGCTTGGCCAGGCCCACCACGGCCACGTCCGTGATGCCCAGCTCGGCCAGCACGTCCGACGCCGCCTGCGCCTGCGGCCCCGCGCCGTCGACCACCAGCAGGTTCGGCGCGTAGGCGAACCGGCGCGGCTTGCCGGTGTCCGGGTCGATGCCGGGCAGCGCGCCGTCCGGCCGGTCGGCGTTCTCCCGCAGGTACGCCTGGAACCGCCGGCGCACCACCTCCGCGATCGAGGCCACGTCGCCCTGCTCCGCCCCCTCGCGGACGGCGAAGCGCCGGTATTCGGACTTGCGGGCCAGGCCGTCCTCGAACACGACCAGCGACGCCACCACGTCCGTCCCCTGGACGTGGCTGATGTCGGTGCACTCGATGCGCAGCGGCGCGGTGTCCAGGCCCAGGGCGTCCTGCAGCTCCTGCAACGCCGCCGACCGGGCCGTCAGGTCGCCCGCGCGGCGCAGCTTGTGCTGCTGGAACGCCTCCTTGGCGTTGCGCTCGACGGTCTCCATCAGCGCCCTCTTGTCGCCGCGCTGCGGCACCCGCAGCACGACCTTGCCGCCCCGCAGGTCCGACAGCCACTTCTCCACGGCGGCCACGTCGTCGGGCAGCTCGGGCACCAGCACCTCGCGCGGCACGGGCGCGGACTCCACCCCGCTGACCCGCGCCGAGTCGGCCTGCTCGCCGTAGAACTGGGTGACGAACTGGTCGACCAGGTCGGCGACCCCGGTCTCGTCCACCCGGTCCACCACCCAGCCCCGCTGGCCCCGGACCCGGCCGCCGCGCACGTGGAACACCTGCACGGACACCTCCAGGTCGTCCTGCGCGAAGGACACGACGTCGGCGTCGGTGCCGTCGCCGAGCACGACGGCCTGCTTCTCCAGGGCGCGCTTGAGCGCCGCCTGGTCGTCGCGCAGCCGGGCGGCCTTCTCGAACTCCAGCTCCTCGGCGGCGGCGGTCATCTCCCGCTCCAGACGGCGGACCATGGCGTCGGTCCTGCCCGCCAGGAAGTCGCAGAAGTCCTCGACGATGTCGCGGTGCTCGTCGGCGGTGACGCGGCCCACGCACGGCGCGGAGCACTTGTCGATGTAGCCGAGCAGGCAGGGCCGGCCGATCTGGCCGTGCCGCTTGAACACGCCGGCCGAGCAGGTGCGCGCCGGGAAGACGCGCAGCAGCAGGTCCAGCGTCTCGCGGATGGCCCACGCGTGCGCGTACGGGCCGAAGTAGCGCACGCCCTTGCGCCGGGGGCCCCGGTAGACGTGCAGGCGCGGGAACTCCTCGTTGAGGGTGACCGCGAGCACGGGGTAGGACTTGTCGTCCCGGTAGCGGACGTTGAACCTCGGGTCGAACTCCTTGATCCAGTTGTACTCCAGCTGGAGCGCCTCGACCTCGGTGCCGACGACCGTCCACTCCACACCGGCGGCCGTGGTCACCATCTGGCGGGTGCGCGGGTGCAGGCCGGAGATGTCGGCGAAGTACGAGTTCAACCGCTGGCGCAGGCTCTTGGCCTTGCCGACGTAGACGACGCGGCCGGTCGCGTCGCGGAACTTGTACACGCCGGGTGCTTCGGGGATGGTGCCTGTCGCAGGGCGATAGGTCGACGGGTCGGCCACCCGACAAGCCTACGTGCGCCCACCGACAATCGATCGGCCGCCCGACCCCTGCCCGGGGTCGGGCGGCGGCGGACCGGGGTGGTGCGCGCGCCGGGCCCGGCGGCGGGTGGCCCGCCCGCGCGCGCGACGGGCACCGGGCGGGCGCGGGCGGGTCACGGCAGGACGATCACCTGGTCGCCCTCCACCTTGACCTGCACGGTCTTCAGACCGGTGGTGGCCGGGCCGCCGGTGCGGGCCCCGTCGGACGCGGTGAACGTGCTGCCGTGGTTCGGGCACGTGATGACCCCGTTCACGGGTGCGCCCACGGTCGTGCCGGCGTGCGGGCAGGTCGCGTCGAACGCCTGCACGGTGTTCCCCGATCGGGTGATGACGAGCGGCTTGTCCGGGGTCTCCACGACCACGCCGCCGCCGTCCGGGACGTCGGACAGCGCGACCACGCCCCGCGCCGCGCCGCCGGGGGTCGTGCCGGGGCTGGAGCCGGACGGGGTGGCGCCCGTCGAGCCGCCGCCGGTCGTGGGGGTGCTCGCGTCGCCGCACGCCGCCAGGCCGCCGGGCACGGCCAGGGCCACGAGCACGCCGCACAGGATCGATCGTCGGGACGGCCCCGGGTTCTCGTCGGTGCTCACACCGGCCTCCGCGTGGTGGTGGGTGGTCGTTCGGTCACACCACCAATACGAGACCACGGGCGGTCCGGTTCGACACCTCGACCGACCGCCACCTGTCGACATCGACAGGTCAGGCCAGCAGCACGTCGTCGCCGGTCACCCGGACGGGCACCTCGACCAGGCCCCTCGGCGACGGCCCGGACAGCACCGCCCCGGTGGACGGGTCGAACGCGCTGCGGTGGGTCGGGCAGGTGATCACACCCTTGGCGGGCGGGTTCACCACCGTCCCCTGGTGCGGGCAGGCCGGGTTGAACACGCGCACGCCGGCGTCCGTGCGGACCACCAGCACCTGCCCGTCACCGGGCAGGTCGACCAGCTTGCCGGTGCCCTCCGGCACGTCGGCCAGCCCGGCGACCCGGTCCCCCGCCTTGGCGGAACCCACGCCGGGCTTCCGAGCGGTGCCGGCGGCACCGCATCCGGTCAGGGCGAGCAGGCCGCACAGCAGCAGCGTCCGTCTTTCCACCCGCCCATCTTCGCCTAGCGGCCCTGGGCGGTCGCCGTGCGGGCCAGCGCCAGCACCGCCGTGAACGGCGGGAACCAGTGCCGGGAGTGCGACGGCGGGTTCGCCCAGCGCAGCGAGCCGTACCGGGTCATCGTGGGCGGGAGCGCGATCCGCTGCGGCGAGCGGACGAACTGGACCTCGGGCGGCGCCTTGAGGTGCGTGGGCAGCAGGGCGACGAGTTCGGCGAGGAAGATCCAGTGCTCGCGGGGACCCGGGATGACGGTGACGGGTCCGGCCAGCATCCTGGCCTTGAGGTCGGCCAGGACGCGCGACCCGATGCGGGCGGGCATCGCCAGCGCGGTGGTGGCCGGGCCCAGCGGCAGGAAGACGCCCTGCTCGGTGACGGACACCTTCCATCCCAGCAGCCGGTAGCCCGCGATGGCCTCTCCGAGCGCCTGCTGGTGCGCGCGGTCGCGGGGCCCGGTTCGCGGGCTCGAATCAGCGGTCGTGGTGGCGGTGCTGCTCATCGGCGGAGGTCCCTCCCCGGTCGGGTGGAGCGGGCGGGTGCTCGGGCACGGGGGTCGTCCCGATGCAGGCACACCGGCAGGGTCGTCCCCGGGGCGCGCGACCACCACACAGGTACCGGGTGGGGGCCATGCACCGGCCGGGTCAAGCCCATCCGCCGCGCGGCGCCCCGGAACCACCGACACGACGCTTCACCCCGTCTTATGCATCAAATGCATGGACTCGACGTGACGGCTCTATATGCTGGTGAGCACGCTCAGTGACGGGAGCGAGCCGATGGAACCGAAAGCTCGAAGAGCATCCAGTACCAGGCGCGCTTGTCCGTCGTGCGGAGCGCTGATCGCCGCCGACAACACAGACCGGCTGTGCCACCGCTGCCGGCGCAACGCGCGCACCGAGTTGTTCGGCCCGCCCGAGGTCCCGGCCGACTTCTGGGACCACGAGGCGATGGCCGCCGCCTTCGCCGACCGCGACATGGGAGCGGTCCTCGCCGCTTACCGCCACCACCCGCACCACGTCAGCCGCGTCACCCAGGACCGCATGGCGTCCTGGTTGGGGATCAGCCAGGCGCAGCTCTCGCGGTACGAGACCGGCGAGAACCCGATCGACCGGATCGACCGCCTGCGCCACTTCGCGCGGGCGCTCGGCGTCCCCGGCGACCGGGTCTGGTTCGACCGAGTCGGAATCCCAAGCAAGGCGGGCCCCGAACGCGGAGCCCCGCCCGATGTGCTCGCCCCGGCGTGGGACGCGGCGAGCATCGCAAGATCGGTCGAGGAGACGGCGAGGAGCGACTTGGCTATCAGCAGACGGGCGGCGCTCACCGGAGCAGCCGCGGTGGCCATGGGTCCCACCCTGGTCGAGCCGCTACAGCGGTGGCTCCACCCCCTCCAGCCCCTGTCCAAGTGGTCGTCCAGCGCGGCGATCAGCGAGGACGAGCTGGCGGCGTTGCAGAACGTCGCCGACGGGCTGCGCGGGTGGGGCGGACGGGGCGGGTACGGGCTGGCGCGCAAGGCGGTGCTCGGGCAGTTGGAGGAACTGGCCGAGCGGCTGTCACGGGCGCCGGCGGGTCCCACCACGGAGCGGGCTTTCTTCATCGGTGCGGAGTTGTCGAAGGTCGCGGCGAGCATGTCCTGGGACGCCGGGATGCACGACGCGGCGCAGCGCTACTACGTCCTCGGGGTGCGCATGGCGAAGGCGGGCCGCAACGACCCGTTCGCCGCGTTGTGCCTCGCGGCGATGGCACGTCAGATGTTCGACCTGGGACGACCGGAGGACGGACTGGAGCTGGTGCAGTTGGGCCAGTACGGGACGCGGCGCAACGCCACCCCGACGTTAGAAGCGCTGCTGCGCACGCGGGAAGCGTGGGCGTACGCGCAGATGGGTCGGGTGCGGGAGTTCCACCGCGCCGTCGGACAGGCGCAGGACAGCTTCGCGCAGCGCAAGGACGGCGCGGAGCCGTGGTGGCTGGACAGCTTCGACGAGGCGGAGCTGGAAGGCGTGATCGGGGCCCGGATGCGCGACCTGTCCGGGCACGACCCGAGGCAGGCACCGCTGGCGGAGAAGCACATCCGCCGGGCGTTGCGGCTGCGCGACCCCGCCAGGGTGCGCAACCACACGTTCGACGTGATCGGGCTGGCGCGCACGCGGATGGTCTCCGGTGAGCCGGAGGAGGCCTGCGGGCTGATCCACGACGTCCTGCCGACAGCGGCGGGGCTCGCGTCGGGGCGGGTGCTGCGCAAGTTGCAGGACTTCGCCAAGGAGGCGGAGCGCCACCGGGAGCTGCCGGTGGTGCGCGACACCCGCGAGGCGATTCGCGGGGTGCGGACGGCCTGATGCGCGTGGGGATCACCGGGCACAGCAACTTGGTGCCCGAATGCGTCGACGCCGTGCGGGCAGCGATCCGGGCGGCGTTGGAGGCCGAGGCGGCGGGCGGGTCATCCCTGGTCGGGGTGACCTGCCTGGCGCCGGGCGCGGACCAGCTGTTCGCGCGCGCCGTGCTCGACCTGGGCGGCCGGGTCGAGGCGGTGCTGCCCGCCATGGACTACCGGGACAAGCTCAAGCCGGAGCGGCGGGCCGCGTACGACGAGCTGCTGGCCAAGGCGGACGTGGTCAGCATCCTGCCCAACGAGGTGTCCGGGCGGCACGCGTACGTGATGGCCAACGAGCGGATGCTCGCGTCGGTCGAGCTGCTGATCGCGGTGTGGGACGGCAACCCGCCGGACGGTCGCGGCGGCACGGCGGACGTCGTGGAGACGGCGCGCGCGTCGGGCGTGCCGGTGGTGGTCGTGTGGCCGGAGGAGGCGAGGCGGAAGACCTGACCCGTCGATCGAGGACACTTGCTGTCCGCGATCGGTGCGAGACTCGGCACCATGCTGGAGACCTCGGCACGCCTGCTCAAGCTGCTGTCCCTGCTCCAGGTCCGCCGGGACTGGACCGGCGCGGACCTGGCGGCGCGGCTCAAGGTCGACGTGCGCACGGTGCGCCGGGACGTCGACAAGCTGCGCAGCCTCGGCTACCCGGTCAACGCCGCGCCCGGCGTCTCGGGCGGCTACCAGCTCGGGGCGGGTGCGGAGCTGCCACCGCTGCTGCTGGACGACGACGAGGCCGTGGCGGTCGCCGTGGGGTTGCGGACGGCGGCGAACGGCACGGTGTCGGGCATCGAGGAGACGTCCGTGCGGGCGTTGGCGAAGCTGGAGCAGGTGCTGCCGTCGCGGCTGCGCCGGCGGGTCAACGCCCTCCAGGAGCACACGATCTCGCTCACGCCGACCGTGGCGCGGGTCGACTCCCGGACGTTGACCGCGATCGCCGGCGCGTGCCGCGACCACCAGCGGCTGCGGTTCCCGTACGCGGGCCGGGAGGGCGACAGCAAGCGGCACGTCGAGCCGCTCGGGCTCGCGCACACCGGGCGGCGCTGGTACCTGGTGGCGTGGGACGTCGACAAGGAGGACTGGCGGACGTTCCGGGTGGACCGGATCACCGAGGAGCCCACCGTGGCCGCCCGGTTCACGCCCCGCGAACCACCGGCCGAGGACTTGGCGCTCTACGTGTCGCGGCAGCTCTCCGTCGCGCCTTACACGCACCAGGCGAAGCTGGTCATGCACGCCCCGCTCGACGTGGTGGCAGCGCGCGCGTCGTGGTCCTCCGTCCACCTGGAGCGCATCGACGACGAACGGACCCTGCTCACGGTCGGCTCGCCGTCGCTGGAGGAGATCGGCCTGTGGATCGGGATGTTCGGCATCGACTTCGACGTGCTGGAGCCGCCGGAACTCGCCGAGCACCTGCGGGTGCTCGGCGAGCGGTTCCTCGGCGCGGCCCGTTCGGTCGGTGCCGACACTCCGCCACCGGGGCCGTGACGCGCGCTAGCCCCGCGTGCGGGCCAGGCGGTAGGCCGCCGCGCCGATGAGTTCAAGCGACACCTGGAGGCGTTCGACGCTCACGTTGGCCGCGATGGTGTCCTCGGGCGTGTGGTATAGCGGTTCCAGCTCGTGCGGGCCGCCCTCGCCGCGCCAGCTGAAGTTCGCCGCCGCGATCTTCCGCTCGTGGAACGGCACGTGGTCGCTGCTGCCCCGGGCCACCGGGCCGTGCACGCGCGGGTCGTAGCCCAGGCGCCCGGCCGCCGCCGCGACCTCGCGGGTGGTGTTGTTGTCGCCGCCGTCCACGGACAGCAGCCAGTACGCGGTCGCCGGACCGTGGCTGGTGGCGACCATGTCGTTCTGGAAGACACCGGAGATGAGCGCGGCGTCGACGTCGGTGAGCTGCGAGACGTAGTGGCGCGAGCCCAGCAGGCCCTGCTCCTCCGAACCCCACAGCGCGAACCGGAGCGCCTTGTGCGTCGGCAGGTGGCGCAGCACGCGCGCGAGTTCCAACGTGAGCGCGGTGCCGCTGCCGTCGTCGTTCGCGCCGGGCGAGCCGGGCACGCTGTCGTAGTGCGCGGTCACCATGACCACGCCCTTGCCGCCGAACGTCGCGGGCCGTTCGGCGATGACGTTGTACGAGGTCAGCGAGGGGTGGTGGGTTGTGGAGACGGTCAGCCGCGCGGGCCTGGCCGCACGCAGGCGCTCGACGTGCACCTGGGCGACACCCAGCACCGGGACCGCGACGGTCGACGTCAGCGTGGGCGAGAACGCGCCGGTCTTCCCGGCGGGCGGCGTGGACACCCGACCGATCAGCACGGCCGCCGCACCGCGCGCGACCGCGTCGTACACGGCGGTCGAGCCGGTGGGCACGTTGACCAGCAGCACGACCTTGCCGGTGACGTCGGCGGGCAGGTCCGCGCCGGTGTCGGCGTCGAGCAGCGGCCCGGACGCGGTGGTGTCGAGCGCGCCGAACCGGGACGCGCCCGCGTTCCAGCGGGACTTGTCGGGCAGCGTCAACGTGGACAGGTACTTGTCCGGCACGCTGAACGGCTGGAGCTCGACGCGGTAGCGCAGGTCGCGCAGCACGCGCGCGAGGTAGTCCCGGGCGCGGTGCTCGGACTCGGTCCCGCCGATCCGCTGCCCGATCCGCTCGCTGAGCACCCGCAGGTGCTCCACCGCCCGCCGAGCCCGCACGCGACCGACGACGGGGTAGTCGCCGAGCAGCAGGTCAGGGGCCTGCGACGCGCCGGGCCGCTGGGCGTTGGCCACCGGGTTGAGCCCGAACGCGACCGCACCGGCCGCTGCGGCGGCACCCGTCAGGAGAGTACGTCTGCGCATGTCCCGGCCCCCTGGGTTCGTGTCGATCTTTCGAACCTAGGCAGACCGGACATTCCGGGGAAGAGTGCCGTTGGCGGACACCGGTCCGCCAACGGCACCACGACGATCAGCCGGTGGCGGTGGACGGCTCGGTCCAGCGGACACCGGGTCAGCCCGTCATCTCCTCGAGGAACTCCTGGGTCTCCGGGTCGGTGGAGTAGATGGCGGTACCGCGCATACCCCGGGTGAGCAGGACCTTGTAGGTGTTCTTGATCAGCGCGGCGAAGCGCAGGTCGTCCGCGCGCTTGACCAGCGGGTCCTCGGACTCGGACCGACGGGGCTGCCACATCCCGTCGCGGCGCACCAGGTCCGGCCCGAAGATGACCCCGGACCAGTCGAACTCGAACCCCTGGGCGGTGTAGACGCAACCGACCTGGCCGAAGCCGCGCGGGTCGGTGGCCCAGTAGTCCGATTCGGGAACACCGGGCACGGCCCGCCTCCCCTCGGACTTCGCGTTCCAGGGCCGTTCCCACGAACCGATGCGGACGTCGCCGACGAGGCGTCGCTCGTCTCCGTCGCCGACCGGGTCGCTCCAGGACCAGCAGTACCCGGCGGTGAGGCGGGCGATGCCGCCATGCTCGGCCTGCCGGTCGAGTACCCAGGCTTCCAGTGACTCGGGTGAACTCGCACTGGCCAGGGAGATGCCCTGGTCGAGCGGGCCGGCGAGCTTGCTCCACGGGATCGCCGGCTCGGGACTCCCGCCGAGCCCGAGCAGCCGCGCGACCCACGTGTCGTACCAGACGGAACCGCCGCAGCGCATCTGGTCGTGCAACCGCACGACCTCGACCTGGCAGCCGAGCGCACGCGCCGCTTCGGTGATCTCGGCCAGCGAGCCGATCTCGCCCGGTCGCACGACCTGGTTCTCGTCGAGCAGGAACACGGGCACGTTCGCGATGTTGATCAGCTCATCGATCTGCCGCCCGGCCCTTTCCCGCTGTTCCTTCTTGGTAAACCGGTCAAGCCCGTTCTCCCGGATGCGGTGCGCCTCGTCGCAGAGCACGACGTCCAGCTCCCTCGGGTGGCTGCCCACGTAGGAGTTGAAGTACTTGAACAGCCCTCTGACGCGAGGGTTGCCGCGTGCCGCGTACTTGCGCATGGTCTGGGTGAACGCCTTGGAACCGGTGGCGTGGTGGACGGTCAGGCCGCGGCGGGCGAGTTCGCCGAGGAGGCTCAGCGCGATGACGCTCTTGCCGGAACCGGGACCGCCCTCCACCACGACGACCGTCCTGGTCTGCGCCGCACGCGACCGCTCCACCGCGTTCAGGACCAGTTCGTAGGCAACCTTCTGCGCGTCGAGGAGGACGAACTGCTCGCGGTCCTGGATCTCCTTCGCGGCCAGCGCCAGCAGGGGCTTGGTCGGCCGGTGCTCGAAGTTCAGGAACTCGTCGCCGGCCGCTAGGTCGACCGCCCTCCCCGCTGCCGGGTCGAGAACCGAACGCAGGTGGCTGACGAGCTTCGCGTTGTCGTCCATCGTGAACATCTGCCCGTAGTCGTCGACCTGGTGGGCGAGGAGTTGGGCGACGTCCGCGCGGTGCGCGTTGTGCAGGTACGCCAGGCCCCGCACCGCACGCGGGCGCTCGGCCAGGGCGGGTGTGTGGTCCACGACGTACTGGCAGTAGCCCCGCACCTGGTCGACCGGGTGCAGGTGCATCCCGGGCAGTCCGGGCACGTTCAGCACGGCAGCGATGTGCAGCTCCGCCTTGGACCACTGCTTGAGCTCCACGAACACGAAGCAGTGCTCCGCCGTGCGGGGGTGCACGCCGCAGAGCACGACGTCGATGCGCTGCTTGCTGTGCGGTAGCTGGTGCTCCAGCAGGACTTCCACCTCGCCCAGACCGGCGTCCGCGACGTGCTGGAGCAGCACGGGCAGGCTCCGCTGCCAGGACTTGACCTCGCCGACGCCGGGGCGCGTGCCGATCGCGTGTCCCGCCTGCTCGCGGAGACGGGTGTGGAGCCGACCGGCGCGGGCCTCGGCCAGCAGCTCGTCGGCGCTGCCTCGGATCAGAGCCAAAGCGGTCCCCCTGGTCGCATGTCGTCGGCTCGGCGCGCTGACCGGGTCGCGTGGTCGTGCGGCCTCGTGATCCACGAAGCCTAGTGGACGCCACCCGCCTCGCACGTGGCGTGCACCGCCTCGAGATGACGATCAGTGGCGACCACCTTTACTCCATTCGGACCGGCAGGACTGCTGAATGGCGCAATTGATCCCTTATTTTGTCATCCTTTTCAGCTTTCGGTTGCCGATAGTGCCCAATACTCGAATGATCGACACGATCGAGGGTTATGTATCGACGTTGTCGGGAGGGCAAGGTTGGTGCAGGGTTCCGCGCGCGCTCTGCTGCGCGCGTTCGACGAGGGGAAGCTGGTCCCCGCCTTGGCGGCGCACGTGGGCGTCCCGTACCAGCGCGACGAGGAGCGCGGCGAACTGGGCGCGTGGAAGAGGAGCGTCCCGGCGCTGCTGGGACTGCTCTGCGACTGCGGCCTGGCCGATCTGCAGGTCATCCTCGAGTACCAACTCCCGTACAGCCCCAAGCGGGTCGACGCGGTGTTGTGCGGGGTCCACCCGGAAACCGGTGCGCAGTCCTACATCCTGGTCGAACTCAAGCAGTGGACGACCGCCGAAGTGGTCGGGCGTGGGCTGGTCCGCTACAACAAGCTGAAAGGCCAGCCGGTCCTTCACCCGGCCGAGCAGGTCCGCCGGTACTGCGCGCACCTGCTGGGATTCGTGCCGTCGCTGGCCCGAATGCCCTCGTGCGTGAAAGGGCTGGCTTACCTGCACAACGCCCGGCGCGACGACGGCTGGCAACTGGACGACTACAACAGCGACGACTACAGCCGGCTCTACACGGTCGATCAACTCGGCGATCTGGCAACCGACCTCACCTCGTTCCTCGCGGTCGCCGACGACGCCGCCGAACGGTTGACCAGTGCCCGGCGGGCGCCCGCGCGGTCACTGCTGACCACGGCCGCCGGTTCCGTCTCGGCGCGTACGGATCTCGTGCTGCTGGACGAACAGCAGGTCGCCTTCGAAGCAGTTCGCAGTGCTGTTGTCGATGCGTTCGGCAACAGCACCGCGCCGAAGAAGGTCATCCTGGTCCGAGGCGGACCGGGTACCGGGAAGAGCGCCATCGCGTTGAACCTCTATTCGGCGATGGCGCGTCGCGGCATCAAAGTGGTCCACGCGACCGGTTCGAAAGCCCTGACCGAAACCCTCCGGCGAGCCGTTTTCGGCGAGAGCGGTTGGCAGGGCGAGGACGTCTTCAAGTACTTCAACAACTTCGAGCGTGCCCAGGTGGACGCATTGGACGTCGTGATCTGCGACGAAGCACACCGGCTCCGAGGTCAAGGCAACGTGCCCGATCGTTGGCGCGGCAAGCTGCGCGGCCAGATCCACCAGATCATCGACGCGGCGAAGGTCCCCGTCTTCCTCCTCGACGACCACCAGGTGGTGCGCCCGCGTGAGATCGGCTCGCCGGACGACGTCCTGGCGATCGCGCGGGCCATGGGCTGCCAAGTCGTCGAGGTGGACCTCGACGGCCAGTTCCGGTGCGGCGGGTCACCGCTGTTCGACCAGTGGGTGCTGCGCCTGCTCGGGCTGGACCCGCGGCCACCGGTGCCGTGGTCCGAACTGGTCGCGGACACCGATGACGAGTACGTCGTCGAGTCGGCGGCGGCCCCGCACGCGCTCGAGGCGTGGCTGCTCGCGCGGACCAGGGACACCGGGGCCAGCGCACGGATCGCTGCCGGCTTCTGCTGGAAGTGGTCCCAGCCGAAGTCCGACAACGGCACGCTCAGCCTCATCAAGGACGTGAGGATCGGCGGGTGGCACCGACCGTGGAACGCCCGGCATGAGGTGGACGTGCCCGACGTGCCCTCCGCGTCCTACTGGGCTTCCGACCCCCGGGGCTTCGGGCAGATCGGCTGCATCTACACGGCCCAGGGCTTCGAGTACGACTGGGCCGGCGTGATCATCGGCCAGGACCTCGTGATCGAGAACGGTGGCTGGGTGGCCAAGCCGGACCGCACGGAGGACGACGCCTTGAAGCGGGTTCCCGGGCCGACCTTCGACCGGTTGATCCGCAACACGTACAAGGTGTTGCTGACCCGGGGTATGCAGGGGGTCTGCGTCTACGCCGAGGACCCGGAGACGAACGAGTTCCTCCGCCACTACACCGCTTGACCCGAGGGCGGTCTCGGCCGGAGCCGGCTCCGGCAGTCACGCCGGAGCCGGCCCCGCCGGGAAGCCGATCAGCCGGTGGCGGTGCGGTGGAGTTCGCGCAGGGCGCGGACCGCCGACACGGCGTAGTCGCGGTCCACGGCCTGGATCGCCATGATCGACACGTACTCGTCCTCCGGCAGCTCCAGCCGGGCCCACGACGCGCCGTCCGGGAACGACACGTGCAGCACCTCCGACCAGTCGAAGCGGCGGACGGTCACGACGTTGCGGACCTCGACGCCGGTCTCGTCGGCGCGCACCCGGGGGCGGGCCAGCAGCAGCACGCCGCACGCCAGCAGCACGCCGAGCACCACCATCGCCACCTGGTCCGACGTCCGGAAGATCACGCCGGTCGGGGTGTCGGTCAGCAGCCAGCCGACCACGGAGAACACCCCGACCAGGAACACCGCGCTGATCACCGCGACGGTGCGAATCCGCCGGGGCCGGAACTCGACGGCCACCGCGATCACGACTCCGCCCGCAGCGACCGCAGCACCAGCGCCGTCTCCAGCGCCGCCACCACCGCCTCGTGGCCCTTGTCCTCCGCCGAGTCGGGGAAGCCCGCGCGGGCCAGCGCCTGCTCCTCGGTGTCGCAGGTGAGCACGCCGTTGCCGACCGGCGTCGACTCGTCCAGCGCGACCCGGGTCAGGCCGGCCGTCACCGAGTCGCACACGTACTCGAAGTGCGGCGTCCCGCCCCGGATCACCACGCCCAGCGCGACGACCGCGTCGTGCGTGCGGGCCAGCTCCTGGACCACCACCGGCAGCTCGATCGCGCCGGGCACCCGCACCACGGTCGGGTCCGGCACGCCGGCCGCGCTCGCGGCGGCGACCGCGCGGTCCACGAGCCGGCCGGTGATCTCCTCGTGCCACCGGGTGGCCACCACGGCCAGCCGGACGCCGGTCGCGTCCGGCACCGACGGTTCCGGCCGTCCTTCGCCGCTCATTCCACACCCTCCGTGCTGACGATCGCGCCGCCCTGGCCCAGGGCCTCGTACTGCTCCAGCTGGTGCAGCTCGTGCCCCATCCGGTCGCGCTTGGTGCGCAGGTAGCGCAGGTTCTCCGGGTTCGGCGAGATGGGCAGCGGCACCCGGTCGATCACGCGCAGGCCGTAGCCCTCCAGGCCGACCCGCTTGGCCGGGTTGTTGGTGAGCAGCCGCATGGACTTGATGCCCAGCTCGCACAGGATCTGCGCGCCGGTGCCGTAGTCCCGCGCGTCCGCCGGCAGGCCCTGCGCCAGGTTCGCGTCCACGGTGTCCGCGCCGTTGTCCTGCAACTGGTACGCCTGGAGCTTGTGCATGAGGCCGATGCCCCGGCCCTCGTGCCCGCGCATGTAGAGCACCACGCCGCGCCCCTGCGCCGCCACCGCCTCCAGCGCCGCGTCCAGCTGCGGGCCGCAGTCGCAGCGCAGCGACCCGAACACGTCGCCGGTCAGGCACTCCGAGTGCACCCGGACCAGCACGTCCTCACCGTCGCCCAGCTCGCCGAACACCAGCGCGACGTGCTCGATGCCGTCCAGCTTGGAGTCGTAGCCGACGGCGGTGAACGTGCCGTGCGCGGTCGGGATGCGCGCCTCGGCGACCCGCTCGACCTGGGTCTCCACCCGCCGCCGGTAGGCGATCAGGTCGGCGATGGTGATCAGCACCAGGTCGTGGTCGGCGGCGAACACCTCCAGCTCGTCGCGCCGCGCCATGTCGCCCTCGTCCTTCTGCGACACGATCTCGCAGAGCACGCCGGCGGGCGCGAGCCCGGCGAGCCGGGCCAGGTCCACCCCGGCCTCGGTGTGGCCGGGCCGGCGCAGCACGCCGCCGTCGCGGGCGCGCAGCGGCACCACGTGGCCGGGCCGGCTGAAGTCCTTGGCCTCCGACGACGGGTCGGCCAGCAGGCGCATCGTGTGCGCGCGGTCGGCGGCGGAGATGCCGGTCGACACGCCCTCGCGGGCGTCCACGGTCACCGTGTACGCGGTGCCGCGCTGGTCCTGGTTGGTGTGGTACATCGGCGGCAGGTCGAGCCGGTCGCAGTCGGCCTCGGTGAGCGCGACGCACACGTACCCGGACGTGTAGCGCACCATGAAGGCCAGCAGCTCCGGCGTTGCCTTCTCGGCGGCGAAGATGAGGTCGCCCTCGTTCTCGCGGTCCTCGTCGTCCACGACGACGACCGCGCGGCCCTCCGCGACGGCCGCGATGGCCCGCTCGATGTCGGCGAAGTCCTTCACCGGTTCTCCTCAGGCTTGCCCGCGAAGTGGGGTGCGGCGAGCCGCTCGACGTACTTGGCCAGCACGTCCACCTCCAGGTTGACCGGGTCGCCGGGGCTCCGCCGACCCAGCGTGGTCAGTTCCAGGGTGGTCGGGATCAGGCTCACCGAGAACCTGTCGTCGGCCACCGACACCACGGTCAGCGAGACGCCGTCCACGGTGATCGAGCCCTTCTCCACCACGTACCGGGCCAGGTCGCGGGGCAGGCCGACGTGCACGACCTCCCAGTGCGCCGCCTTCTCCCGGGCGAGCACCGTCCCGGTGCCGTCCACGTGGCCCTGCACGATGTGGCCGCCCAGCCGCTGCCCGACCGCCGCCGCGCGCTCCAGGTTGACCCGGTCGCCCTCGGCGACCTTGGCCAGGCTGCTGCGCAGCAGCGTCTCGCGCATCACGTCCGCCGTGAACGCGCCGCCCACCACGTCCACCACGGTGAGGCACACGCCGTTCACCGCGATCGAGTCGCCGTGCTTGGCGTCGCCGGTCACCAGCGGGCCCGCGATGGTGATCCGCGCCGCGTCCGGCAGGTCGGTCACCGCGACGACCTCACCCAACTCTTCGACGATCCCGGTGAACACCGTTCCTCCTCTACCGCGCCGAGGCCGGCACAGCGGAGATCCGCACGTCCGGTCCGCTCATACTGACCTGCTCCACGACCAATCCCACAGCGTCGGTGATGGTCGACACCCCCGCGTCCCGCAGAGCGGTCGGCCCGTCCCCCAGCAGCTTCGGCGCGACGTACGCCAGCACCCGGTCGACCCGGCCGGCGCGCGCGAAGGCACCCGCCAGCGTAGGCCCGCCCTCCAGGAGCACGTCGACCGCTCCCCGCGCCGTCAGCTCCGCCAGCACGACGTCCGGGTCGTGCGTGCGGACGTGCAGCGTCTCCACCTCCCCGTCCAGCACGCGCGCGCCGCGCGGCAGGTCGCCCATCCCCACGACCACCCGCAACGGCTGCCGGGCCGCGCCTGTTCCCCTCGCGGTCAGCCTCGGGTCGTCGGCGCGGACCGTGCCGGAGCCGACCACGACCGCGTCGACGGTGGTGCGCAGCGCGTGCACCTCGGCGCGCGACTCCGGCGAGCCGACCCACCGGCTGCTGCCGTCGGCGGCGGCGACCCGGCCGTCCAGGGTGGCGGCGTACTTCCAGGTCACGTGCGGGCGGCCGGTGCGGGCGAAGTGCAGCCACGCGCGCAGCGCCTCGACGTGCGCGGGCAGGTGCACGACCTCGACGCCCGAGGCGCGCAGCACCTCGGCCCCGCCGGCGGCCTGCGGGTTCGGGTCGGCGGTGGCGTACACCACGCGGGCGACCCCGGCGGCGACCAGCGCGTCGGTGCACGGCGGTGTGCGGCCGTGGTGCGCGCACGGCTCCAGCGTGACCACGGCCGTGCCGCCCCGGGCGCGCTCACCGGCCTCGGCGAGCGCGACGACCTCGGCGTGCGCCTGGCCCGGCGGCCGGGTGTGCCCGGTGCCGACCAGCGCGCCCGCGCGGTCCAGCACGACCGCGCCGACCGGCGGGTTCGGGCTGGTGGTGCCGTGCGCCCGCGCGCCCGCGTCGATGGCCGAGGCCATGGCGGCGGACCAGGCGCGCTCGTTCACGGGCGGTGCCGGGCGGCCTGCGCGCGCAACCGTTCGACGGCCTGGCCGGGGTCGGCGGCGTCGTAGACGGCGGAACCGGCGACGAAGCAGTCCACCCCGGCTTCGGCGGCCTGCTCGATGGTGTCCGCGTTGATGCCGCCGTCGATCTCCACGACCAGCGTCAGGTGGCCGGTGTCGACCAGGCGGCGGGCGGTGCGCACCTTGTCGAGCACGTCGGCCATGAACGCCTGGCCGCCGAAACCGGGCTCGACCGACATCACCAGCAGCGTGTCGTAGTGCTTGAGGACGTCGGTGTAAGGCTCGATCGGCGTGCCGGGCTTGAGCGACAGGCCGGCCTTGGCACCGGCCGCGCGCAGGTCCTTCGCCAGCCGCACCGGGTCGGCGGCGGCTTCCACGTGCACGGTCACGTTGTACGCGCCCGCCTCGGCGTAGCCGACGGCCCAGCGGTCCGGGTCCTCGATCATCAGGTGGCAGTCCAGCGGGATGTCGGTCGCGCGCCGCAGCGACTTCACCACCGGCAGGCCGAGGGTCAGGTTGGGCACGAAGTGCGCGTCCATGACGTCCACGTGCAGCCAGTCCGCGCCGGCGACGGCGGCGGCCTCGTCGGCGAGTCGGGCGAAGTCGGCGGACAGGATGCTCGGGGCGATCATCGGCTGGTGGACCACGGGTGGTCAGTCTAGGGTTCCGCGATTGCGCCCACCTACCGGGGAGTCGTATTTCACCTCGGCCGCCCGACCGGGGTTTTGCGGTTCGCGCGGCCTTTCCGACTACCCACGCGAGTAGTTCCCCCGCGAGCCGTCCGCCGATTACGTTCGGGGTGGAGCCAGAACTGGGGAGCGGCGGGGATGAAAGCCGAATTCGGTCACAGGATCGCACTGGTGACGGGCGCGTGCGCGGCACCGGGCGCGGCGGTCGCGGAGGCGCTGGCCCGGCGCGGCGCGCTGGTCGCCGCCGTGGACGGCGACGGGGCCCGGCTCGCGGCCCTCGTCGAGCGGTTGCAGGGCGCGGGCCTGCGGGTCGCCGGCCGGCAGATCGACGTGGGCTCGGGCGCGGCGGTGGACGCCCTGGTCGACCAGGTGGAACGCGAGTTCGGGCCGATCGACGCCCTGGTCGCCACGGCCGGCGAGGTGCGGCCGGGTCAGGCGCTGACGGTGTCGGACGCGGACTGGGCGCACAGCTTCGCGGTCAACGCGGACGGCGTGTTCCACGCGTCGCGGGCGGTCGCCGCGCGGATGGTGCAGCGCGGGCGGGGTGCCATCGCCCTGATCGCCGCGCGCCCGGTCGCCGTGCCACGCACGACGGCCGCCGCGTACGCGGCCTCGCTCGCCGCCGCCGTCACCTACACCGAGCACCTGGCGGTCGAGGCCGCGGTCCGGGGCGTGCGCTGCGCGGTGGTCGCGCCGGACGACCCGAGCCGGGTCGCGGAAGAGGTGTGCTCCCTGCTCGCCGACCCCGTGCCGGACAGCGCGGTGTCCGCGTAAGGCGGAGCGGTGGTTGCGTAGGCGGTGCAAGGCGGGGCAGGGGTCGCCTGGAGCAGCGCGATGCCCGCCAGGCGGGGTGGTCGTCGCCTGGGTGGCGCGGAATGCTGAAGGCGGCCGGGGTCAGACCTCAGCGTGTTCCTGCTCGTGGGCGAGCCGGGCCAGTTCGACCCGCGAGCTGATCCCCAGCTTCTTGAAGATGCCGCGCAGGTGGTAGTTCACCGTGTGCGGGGACAGGAAGAGCTGGCGCCCCACCTGCCGGTTGGTCAGGCCCGCGCCGACCAGCCGGGCGATGTCGCGCTCCGGCTCGGACAGCCGCCGCCACTCCTCGCCCCCGGCACCCGGCCGGCCGCCGGCGTGGGTCGCCCCGGTGCTCGACCGGGTGGTGTCGGTCGAGGTGTCGACGTCCGGTCGAGCGCCGGCGGGTGCGCCGGACCGGGCGCGCAGCCGGGCCGCCTCGGCGTCCGCGCCCATCAGCTCGAAGATCCGCCGCGCCGAGGCCAGGTGCGCGTCCGCGCGGGCGGTCTGCCCGCTGTCCGCGAGCACGGCCGCCAGGTCCTCGTTCGCGTTCGCGCGGGCCCACGGGTGGTGGTGCCGGTCCGCAGCCGCCAGCAGCGCCTCCTCGTCGTGGTCGAGCAGGGCGCGGGCGTGGCTCGCGCCCACCGACACCGAGGCGAAGCCCGGGTTGCCCGACGCCAGCTCCTCCGCCGCGCCGACGACCGACCCGGCCAGCCGGCCGTCGTCCACGGCCAGCGCCAGGCGGACCAGCCACGGTGCCGCGCCGGGCTCCTCGACCAGCATCCGGCGGGCGCCGTCGAGGTCCGCCAGCCGGGCACGGGCCAGCTCGGACGCGCGGGCCGGGCCGTCCTGGGCGTGCGCGAGCAGCAGCTCCACCCAGTCGTACTGGCCGGAGTGCAGCACCGCCTCGCCGCCCGCCAGGTCGCCCCGGTAGCGGCGGACGTGCTCCGCCGCCGCCGGCACGTCGCCCCGGTGCAGCGCGACGGTCGCCAGCACGGTCGACGCCAGCGGCACCAGCAGGCGCAGCCCCCGGTCGCGCGCGAGCGACATGCCGGAGTGCGCCGCGACCTGGGCGGGCACCAGCTTGCCCGCCTGGGTGAGCACCCGGGCGCGGGCGATCATCCGGGCGGCCGGGGCGCCGGCGGTGACGGCGTCGTCGGTGTCCGGGCCGTCGCCGCGCACCAGCTTCTCGGCCTGCTCGAACTCGCCCAGCGCGGACAGCTTCAGCGCGAACGCCACCTCGGCCTGCGACTGCCACCAGGCGGTGGGCGCGTCGAGTTCCCAGCGGGTCGACTCGCGGCCCCAGTACAGGCCCTCGGCGAGGTGGCCCGCCGTCCACTCCAGGCACGAGTGGACGGTCGCGGCCATCACCACGTCCGCGTCGCTGGCCTCGCGGTCGCGCGCGGTGAGCACGGACAGCGCGTGCGCGCCGGCCCGGCTGCCGGTGGCGAAGTACAGCGACAGCAGCCGCCCGGCGGCGGCCAGCCTGCGGCGCGGCCCGGACACGGCGGGCGCGGCCAGCGCGCGGTCCATCTCGGCCACCGCGTCCACCGGGCGGCCGTCGGCGAGCAGGATGCCCGCCAGGGCCGTGTGCAGCTCGGCGGCGGGACCGGCGGGCAGCCCACCGGCCAGGCTGTCGCGGGCCAGCGCGATCGCCGACCCGAGCCGGCCGTTCGCGGCCTGCGCGCGGACCGCGTGCACGGCGGCCGAGCCGCGTTCCCCGGCGGACGGCGGCGCGTCCGGCGGGGGCCGGGTGCCCCGCGACGCCGCGCGCACGGCGGTGGCGTCATGGCGCAGGGCGTGCCGCACGGCGTCCGGGATGGAGTCCACGACCGACCGCCAGACCAGCTCGGAGTCGAACTCCAGGCGGTCGCCGGCCGGCCGGACCAGGCCGGAGGCGAGCACCTCGTCCACGGACAGCAGCAGCGCGCCGGTCGTCTCGCCCATCACGGCGGCGGCGTCGTGCGGCCGGAACGACCGGCCGATCACCGCCGCGACCCGCACGAGCTGGGTGGACTTGGCGGACAGCAGGTCGACCCGGTCCCGGACCAGGCCGCCGACCCGGCGCGGCAGCGCGTCGCCGCGCGGCCGGGCGGTGCCGTCGCGGGTGTCCAGCCGGCCCTCCTCGCGCAGGCCGGTGACCAGCTCCGCGACCATCCGGGGGTCGCCGCCGGCGGAGGCCGCCAGCGCCGCGAGGTCCGCGTGCGGGGCCGTGCCGAGCAGGTCGGCGAGCACCCCGTCCACGACGTCCGCGCCGACCGGCCCGAGGGTGAGCACCTCGCCGCCGGCAGCCAGCGCCGCGCGCAGCCCGCCGCCCGCGTGCGCCCCGGTCAGCGCGACGAGCGCGGTGACCCGCCGGGCCCGCAGGCGGGGCAGCAGGGCGAGCACGGCGGCCGGGTCGCGGTGCGCGTGGTCGATCGCGACCAGGGTGCGGGCGTCCGGTTCGCGGCGGGCCGGGATGCGCCCGACGAGGTCGTCCCCCGTCGGCTCACGGCCGGTGGGGTCGCGGTCGGCCCCTCCGTGGCGGGCGCGGGTCGGGTCGTGCCCGGTCGGCTCGCGATCGGCCTGACCCGGCACCGCCGTCGAGCCCCGGACCTCGTCGGCGGGCAGCAGGACCACCGCGTAGCCCCGGTCCCGGGCGGCGTCGGCCGCCTCGTGCAGCAGCGAGGTCTTGCCGGAGCACGGCGGCCCGTCGATGGCCAGCAGGCCCCCGGGCGCGGACAGGAAGCGGAGAACCGAAGCCCATTCACGATCCCGGCCGTACAATTTCGACACATTCAAGCCTGCTACGCGTCTCGTCTGGCTGTCAATTCACGCCCTATTGTCGAATGCGACGAACGGCGCAACCTCGGCGAGTTCCCTCAGCACGTCTTCAGGTCCGCCGCCGACCACCCTCGCGCCGGCCTCCCGCAACACCGCCAGATGGCCGCGATAGGCGGGGTGCCGGGATTGTTCCGGGCCGACCTGCGCGAGCACGACCATCGGCGCGCGCCGGCCGAGCGCCTCGGCCAGCACGGTCAGCGCCTGGTTGTCACCGATGCCCACGGCCAGCTTGGCCAGCGAGTTGAGGGTGGCGGGCGCGAACACGAACGCGTCCGGCACCGGGTGCGGCTTCGGCTCTCCCGGCAGCCGGGACGTCGAGCGCACCGGCAGGTCGGTCAGCGCCGCGAGCCCCGCGACCTCCGGTTCGAGCCACCGGGCGGCGGTGGGGGTCAGCGTGACCGCCAACCGCCACCCGGCCCGCGCCAGCGGCTCCGCCAACCCCGGCCGCAGCCACCGCTCGACCCCGCCGCCCGCCGAGGCGACCAGCCCCAGCACCGGCCGTGCCGGCTCCGCACCGGTCCCGGACCCCGCCACCGGCTACGCCGGGCGGCGCAGCAGCGCGCAGAACATCGCGTCGGTGCCGTGCAGGTGCGGCCACAGCTGCACGTGCGGGCCGGCCCCGAGGTCCGGCACGCCGGGGAACAGCTCGCGGGTGTCCAGGCGTTCGGCACCGGTCCGCCGGGCCACGTCCGCGACCACGCCCACGGTCTCCGACAGGTGCGGCGAGCACACCACGTACGCCACCACCCCGCCCGGCCGGACCAGCGTCAGCGCCGCCGTCAGCAGCTCGCGCTGGAGCCGGGCCAGCGGCGCGACGTCGGACGGCTTGCGCCGCCACCGCGCCTCGGGCCGGCGGCGCAGCGCACCCAGGCCGGTGCACGGCGCGTCGACCAGCACCCGGTCGAACGAGCCCTCCGGCAGGTCCGAGAAGCGGCCGTCGGCCACGTGCACGGTGATCGGCAGGTCGCCCGCCGCCTTGCGGACCAGCTCCGCGCGGTGCGGTGCCTTCTCCACCGCCTCCAGGGTCGCGCCGGACAGCCGCGCCAGCGCGCCCAGCAGCACCGCCTTGCCGCCCGGCCCGGCGCACAGGTCGAGCCAGCGCTCGTCCGGGCCGTCCAGCGGCTGCCGGGTCAGCGCCAGCGCGCACAGCTGGCTGCCCTCGTCCTGCACCGACGCCAGCTTCTCGCGCACCGGGTCCAGGTCGCCCGGGTCGCCCGCGCCGGGCTCCAGCAGCACCCCGTACGGCGAGTACGGGGCGACCTCGCCGCCGGTCATCGCGGCCAGCTCGTCCGCGCCGCACTCCCCCGGCCGGGCCGCGAGGTGCACCGCCGGGCGCGTGTCGTCGGCCACCAGGGCGTCCCGCAGCGGCTCGCCCCGGCTGCCCAGCGCCTCCGCGAACGCTTGCGCGATCCACCTGGGGTGCGCGTTGGCCATCGCCAGGTAGCCGATCGGGTCGGTCTCCTCGTCCGGTGCGACCTCGTCCACCCAGCCCGCCTCGTCCTGGCCGGTCACCCGGCGCAGCACGGCGTTGGCGAAGCCCGCCGCGCCCGAGCCCAGCTCGGCGCGCACGAGGTCCACGGTGGACGCCACGGCGGCGTGCGGGGGGATCCTGGTGCGCAGCAGCTGGTAGGCGCCCAGCCGCAGCGCGTCCAGCACCGAGCCGTCCACTTCGGACAGCGGCCGGTCGGAGCACGCGGCGAGCACCGCGTCCAGCAGGCCCTGCGCCCGGGCGGTGCCGTAGGCCAGCTCGGTGGCCAGGGCCGCGTCGCGGCCGGTGATCCGGCGGTCCCGGAGCAGGCCGGGCAGCACCAGGTTGGCGTAGGCGTCGCGCTGCCGGACCGCGCGCAGCGTGTCCAGCGCGGCCAGCCGGGCCGGGTCGTCGACCGGCGGGCGCTGCGGGCCGCTGCGCCGGCGCGGCGGGTGGGGGCGCTGCGGCCGGGACGGCCGTGAAGAGCGCTGGGTCATGAGATGCGCTCCCCCGCCTCGATGCGGACGCCGCGCGCCCAGTCCGTCGCCGTCATCCGCTTCTTCCCCTGCGCCTGCACCTCGCCGAGCACCACCGGTGTGGTGGCCGTGCCGACCAGCACGCGCCTGCGCTCCACCCGGACCTCGCCGGGGGGCAGGCAGTCCTCCTCGACCGGGGTCACCGGTCCGAGCTTGAGCCGTTCGCCCCGGAACTCAGCCCACGCACCGGGGTCCGGCGTCACCGCGCGCGCGACGCGGTCCAGCGCCGCCGCCGGGGTGCCGAAGTCCAGCCGGCCGTCGTCCACGGTGACCTTCGGCGCGTACGTGACGTTCTCCTCCGGCTGGTCGACCGGGCGCAGCGTGCCGTCCTCGACGCCGTCGACGGTGGACAGCAGCAGCTTCGCGCCGGACTCGGCGAGCCGGCCCAGCAGGTCGCCGGACGTGTCCCGCTCCCGCACCCGCTCGGTCACCACCCCGTACACCGGGCCCGCGTCCAGCGCCTTCACGATCCGGAACGTGGTCGCGCCGGTGATGTCGTCGCCGTGCCGCACGGCCGCCTGCACGGGGGCCGCGCCGCGCCACGCGGGCAGCACCGAGAAGTGCAGGTTCACCCAGCCGTGGGTCGGGATGGCGAGGGCGGACTCGGGCAGCAGCGCGCCGTAGGCCACCACCGGGCACAGGTCCGGGCGCAGCGCGCGCAGCCGGGCCTGGAAGTCGGGGTCCGACGCCTTGGCCGGGGTCAGCACCTCGATGCCGTGCTCGTCGGCCAGCGCCGCCACCGGCGACCGCTCGACCCGGCGACCGCGACCGGCGGGCGCGTCGGGTCGGGTCACCACGGCGACCACCTCGTGCCGGGGCGAGTCCAAAAACGCGCGCAGCGACGGCAGCGCCGGTTCGGGCGTGCCCGCGAAGACCAGCCTCATGCGCCCCCACCCCCGAACAGCGGGTGCGGCGACTGCTTGAGCGTCGGCAGGGCGCCGTCGAACCACTCCTGCTGCCGGATCTCGCGCATCGCCAGCTTGCGGGTCTCCTCGTCCAGGCGGTCCAGGAACAGCACGCCGTCGAGGTGGTCGGTCTCGTGCTGGATGCACCGGGCGAGCAGGTCGGTGCCCACCACCTCGACCGGCTCGCCGTGCATGTTCCAGCCGTGCGCGACCACGTCGCGGTGGCGCACGCAGTCCCAGCCCAGGCCGGGGATGGACAGGCAGCCCTCGGGGCCGTCCTGGGTCTCGTCGCCGACGACCTCGAAGGTCGGGTTGACCAGGTGACCGGCGAAGCCGTCGCAGTGGTAGGTGAACACCCGCAGGCCGACCCCGAGCTGGGGGGCCGCGAGACCCGCGCCACCGGCCTCGCTCATGGTGTCCCACAGGTCCCGGACCAGCTTGCGCAGCTCCGCGTCGAACTCGGTGACCTCGACGGCGGGGGTCCGCAGCACCGGGTCGCCGAACAGCCGAATGGGTTGGACGGTCACGCACTCTCCTCGAACGGGGGCAGACGGCCAGTCTAGGAGAGCGGCCAAAACGCGGTCGGGCTCAGTGCTCGGCGTGGCGGCCGAGGAAGGTCACACCGACCAGCGCGGCCAGGAAGTGGCCCGCGAACCGGCCGGCGGTGAGCAGCGCCGCCCAGGGCGCCGGGGTGTTCGTGCTGGTCATCGTGATGGCGGCCATGTCGCTCTCCTCTTCGTGCGGCGGTGGTACCAGGATCGCGCGACGGGCCGTGCGCGCGCGTCCGCTCGGAGTAGCGGACCCCCGTACGCCCCGGGGATGAGCACGGGTGCAACGGCGGGGGGACCTGCGGCTACCTACTGGCATGATCGCTGAGACGACGAACCGGCAGGGGGCGCCGCCGGTGGCCGAAACCGACGCCGACCTGTGGGCGCGCGGTGACCGGGCCGCGTTCGCCGCGCTGTTCGACCGCCACGCCGAAGCGGTGTGGAACCACTGCTACCGGCTGACCGCGTCCTGGGCCACGGCCGAGGACCTGACCTCGGCGACGTTCCTGGCCGCGTGGCGCAGGCGGGCGGAGGTCACCCTGGTGCGCGACTCGGCGCTGCCGTGGCTGTACACCGTGGCGGGCAACCTGGCCCGCACCGAGTTCCGCCGGCTCGGCCGGTTCCGGCGGGCGCTGCGCCGGGTGCCCGACCGGGGCGTGGTCCCCGACCACGCCGAACGCGTCATCTCGTCGGTGGACGACGACCGCGAGCTGCGCCGGGTGCTGGAGGCGGTGCGCGGGATGCCCGCCGCCGAGCGCGAGGCCGTCGAGCTGTGCCTGCTCGGCGAGCTGTCCACCGCCGAGGCGGCCGGGGTGCTGGGCGTGGCCGAGGTCTCGGTCCGCTCGCGCATCTCGCGCGCCCGTGCCCGGCTGCGCGCCGGACGAGTCGAGGAGGCCCGATGACCGGTCCCGAACTGCCCCGACGCCGCGCCCTGCCCGCCGACGTGCGGGAGCGGATGCGCCGCCAGGTCCTGACCGGGGTCGCGGAACCCGGGGTGCACCCGGTCACCCCGCCCGACGACCACCCGTTCCCCCGACCCGGCGGGCACCCGGTCGGACCTCGCCGGAAGCGGCGCGGCCCGCTGGTCGCCGCTGCGGCGGCCGTCCTGCTGGTCGGGGTGGGCGCGGTCGCGGCCCGGCACGTCCAGGGACCCCCGACCCAGGCCGGTGGGGAGGCGACCGCCGCGCCCAGGGGGTTCGCCGCGCCGCTGCAAGCCGAGTTCGTGCCGACCCTGCCGGAGGACCTCGACGCGTGCGGGGTGAGCGGCGGGCAGGTCGCCACGGTGCGGATGCCGGGCCGGCGGCTGCTGCTCACGCCGCAGGACCAGTACTGCGAGCTGACCTACACGACGGTGGCCCGGTCCGACCCGGCGAAGTACGCGGACCTGGTCGTGGGCGGGGCGGAGGTGCTGTGGCGGTCGCCGTCCGGCGTCGTGGTCCTCAGGCCCGGACCGGGTGCCACGTCGATCGAGGTGACGGTCGGGTCGGGTATGCCGACGACCACGATGCCGCTGGCCGACGGCCGCCTGGTGGTCGTGCCCCGGGGCGCGTCGGCCACCGTCGGGACCAGGTCGGGCGACGAGGGAGCGGCGCGGTCCGGCGAACTCGTCGTGCGGTCCGTCCCGGACGCGGCGGTGGTCCGCGACCGGTTCCCGGGCGGCTCCCCCGACCCCGCCGACCCCGACAACGTGCTGGCCCGCTGCCTGGACGTCGGGATGCGGGACAGCGTCGACAAGATCGACGACAGCGGGGCGTGGTCCCTCGGGGCCACGGTCCGGACCGAGGCGGTCGGCGGGTTCGCGGCGTTGCGCGGGCCGGGCGGTGCCACCGCGTTCTGCTGGGTGGACGAGTTCAGGGCGAAGAGCGTGTACACGGCCCCGGACCACGACGGCGACCCGGCCAAGCCGTTCCGGGCGGTCGTGCTGCCCGCCTCGGACTCCGCCGGGCCGGTGCCGACCGGGCTGGCCGGCGGGATCGTGCGGGACGGGGTGGCCGGCCTGGAACTCCAGCGCGGCGGGCAGGCCCCGGTGCGCGCGGAGGTCCGGGACGGGACGTTCGTGGCGTGGTTCCCCGGGGGGTCGCTGCCGGAGGACGCGCCGACCGACACGCGGGTGCGGGCGTTCGACCGGGCCGGCACGGTCGTCTACGACGGTCCGGCCGCCTGACGCGGCCAGACGGCGCGGGCCGCCCCGCCTCCCCTGCGGGAGGTCTCGGCGGCGGCCCGCCACCGGCCGTCCGGCAGGCGTTCGACGGCGGTCACCGCACCGATCTCGGCGGTGGACGTGAAGCGGTGGCCCAGGTCGCGCAGGGCGGCGGCCTCGGGCGTGGCCAGGAACGCCGCCTCGGCCTGGGTGGTCGCCGCGTTGCGCTGGGACGCGCGCGGCGCGGCGATCGCCCCCACCAGCGGCAGACCCCGGTCGAGGCGTTGAGTCAGCACCTGGAGGACCGTCGTGATGATGCTCGCGCCACCCGGCGAGCCCACCGCGAGCACCGGCTCGCCGTGGCGCAGCACGACCGTCGGCGACATCGAGGAGCGCGGGCGCTTGCCGGGACCGGGCAGGTTGGGGTCCGGGACGCCGGGCGTGACCGGGGTGAACGAGAAGTCGGTCAGCTCGTTGTTGAGCAGGAAGCCCCGGCCGGGCACCACGATCCCGCTGCCGCCCTCCTGCTCGATGGTGAGCGTGTAGGCGACGACGTTGCCCCACTTGTCGGCGACCGTGAGGTGCGTGGTGTCGGTGCCCTCGTACGGGGTGGCGGCCGGTTCGCCGGAGGTGCCGCATGGCACGGGCCTGCGCGGGTCTCCCGGGGCGACCGGGCTGGTCAGGACGGCGCTCGGGGAGATCAGGCAGGCGCGGGAGTCGGCGAACCGCTGGGACAGCAGCTCGCGGACCGGCACGTCGGCGAAGGCCGGGTCGCCCACCCAGCGGTCGCGGTCGGCGAACGCCAGCCGCGACGCCTCCAGGAACCGGTGCAGGTACTGGGTCGGCGTCTCGTCGGCGAGCGTCGTGGACTCCAGGACGTTGAGCGCCTCGCCCACCGCGATGCCGCCGGAGGAGGGCGGGGCCATGCCGTGCACGTCGAGGTCGCGGTAGCGGGTGCGGCTCGCTTCGCGTTGCGGGGCGTCGTAGTCGCCCAGGTCGGCTGCGGTGAGCCGGCCGGGGCGGACGGTGCGGGTGGCCGCCGGGTCGACCGGGGGCCGGTTCACCGCCGCGACCAGGTCGCGGCCGATCGGGCCCCGGTAGAACGCGGCGACGCCGTGGCGGCGCAGCTCGCGGTAGGTGTCGGCGAGGTCGGGGTTGCGGAACGTGCTGCCGACCGCCGGGGCCGGGAGGTAGAGCTCGCGGGTCGGGGTGATGTCGGCGAAGCGCTCGGCGTTGTCGATGACCTGGCGGTGGAAGGTGGCGTCCACCCGGAAACCCCGGCGGGCCAGGGCTTCGGCCGGTGCGAGCGCCCGGTCCAGCGAGTACGAGCCCCAGCGCTGGAGGGCGCGCTGCCAGGTGCGCGGGGTGCCGGGGACGCCGACCGACAGGCCGCTGGTCACGGCTTCGGCGAACGGGATCGGCCGGCCGCCGTCGAGGAACAGGTCCGGGCCGGTGTCGGCGGGGGCGGTCTCCCGTCCGTCGATGGTGGACACGCGGCGGGTGCGGGCGTCGTAGAAGACCAGGAACCCACCCCCGCCGACACCGGCCGAGAAGGGGTCGGTGACGCCGAGCGCCGCCGCCACCGCGACCGCCGCGTCCACGGCGTTGCCGCCGCCGCGCAGCACGTCGACGCCGATCCGGGACGCCTCGGGGTCGACGCTGGACACGACGCCGCCGGCCCCCACCGCCTCGGGCAGGCGAGGCGGCTCCGCCCGCCGGTCCTGCCCTTCCTGCGCTCGTGCCCGTGCCGGCTGTCCGGGTGCCTCGGGGTCGAGGGGCGGTCGGCCGGGCGCGGACCAGCCGTGGGCCGGGTGGCCCGGCGGTCGGTTCGGGGCCAGGTCGCCGGGCAGTGGATCGCCGGGCAGCAGGTCATCAGGCAGTGGGTCGCCGGGCAGCAGGTCGCCGGGCGTCGCTTGGCCGAGGGCCGGCCGGCCGGGGACCTGCGGGTCCGCCGGGGCGGGCACGAGCGGGCCGACGAGGAGGAGGGATGCCAGGACGCTGACGACCGTCGAGCGGAGCATCGTTCCCTTCTACTCCTGGAGCGGGTGGCCGGTGAACCCCCGCCGGCACGAATCCCACCCTCCTCCGGCGCGTGCCCGAGCCACCTCCCCCGCTCACGATCACCCATAAGTGATCTTGCATCCCTAGAACACCTGTTCGAAGATGGACCCATGTCACCACCGCCCGCACCGCGCGTTCCACCCCGTCCGGCCCGCACCGCCCGCGCTCGCCGCTCACCCGGTCGGCCCCACCACCCCGTCACCCCCGAGGAGGCACTCTGGTAGACCTCAGCCCATGGCAGCCAAGGCGAGCACCCGGCGCGGGGAACGCGTACCCGCCGCCGTGCTGCCCGTCGCCCGGATCTGCGTCGACGTGCCGCTGCCGCACCTCGACCGGTTGTTCGACTACCAGGTCTCGACCGACCAGGACGCGGACGCGGTGCCCGGCTGCCGGGTCCGGGTGCGGTTCGCGGGCCAGCTGGTCGACGGCTACCTCATCGAGCGGGCCGAGGAGTCCGGCTACGGCAGCAAGCTGAGCTTCCTCGACCGGGTGATCTCGGCGGAGCCGGTGCTGGCCCCGGAGGTCGCGGAGCTGGCGCGGGCGGTCGCGGACCGGTACGCGGGCTCGCTGATCGACGTCCTGCGGATGGCGATCCCGCCCCGGCACGCGCGGGTCGAGGCGAAGCCGTCGCCGGACCCGGCACCGGTGCCGGCCGCGCCGGCGGCGGAGGGCTGGGCACGGTACCCGTTCGGGCCGAACCTGCTCGACGCGCTGCGCTCGGGGCGTGCGGCGCGGGCGGTGTGGCAGGCGCTGCCCGCCGAGGACTGGCCCGCGCGGCTGGCCGAGGTGGCGACGTCCGTCGTGAGCACCGGGCGGGGTGCGCTGGTGGTGGTGCCGGACCACCGCGACCTGGCCCGGCTGCACGCGGCGTGCGCGGCGCTGGCGGGGCCGGAGGCGGTGGTGACGCTGTCGTCGGACCTGGGGCCGTCCGAGCGGTACAAGCGCTGGCTGGCGGTGCGGCGCGGGGCGGTCCGGCTGGTGCTCGGGACGCGCGGGGCGGCGCTCGCGCCCGTGCACGACCTGGGGCTGGTCGTGGTGTGGGACGACGGTGACGACCTGCACGCCGAACCCCGGATGCCCTACCCGAACGTGCGGGACGTGCTGGTGCAGCGGTCGCACCTGACCGGGGCGTCGTTGCTCGTCGGCGGTTTCGCGCGGACCGCCGAGGCGCAGTTGCTGGTGGACAGCGGGTGGGCGCACGAGGTGGTGGCGGCGCGCGAGACGTTGCGGGCCGTCGCGCCCCGGGTCGCGGCGGTGGGCGACAACGCGTGGCAGGACGTGAAGGACCCGGCGGCGCGGTCGGCGCGGCTGCCGTCCATCGCGTTCGACGCGGCGCGGGCGGCGTTCGCCGAGGACGCCCCGGTGCTCATCCAGGTGCCGAGGCGGGGGTACGTGCCGTCGCTGGCGTGCGGGACGTGCCGCGCCCCGGCGCGCTGCCGGCGGTGCGCGGGGCCGCTGGCGCTGCCCGGCGGCACGGACGACGGCGTGCCGAAGCCCGCGTACTGCCGCTGGTGCGGTGCGACCGAGGCGGCGTTCCGCTGCCCGGCGTGCGGGTCGCGGCGGCTGCGGGGCCAGGTGATCGGGGCCCGGCGCACGGCCGAGGAGCTGGGCCGGGCGTTCAGCAACATCCCGGTGCGCACGTCGGGGGCCGACGAGGTGCTGTCGACCGTGCCGGGCGGCCGGGCCCTGGTGGTGGCGACCCCGGGAGCCGAGCCGACCGCAGAGGGGGGCTACGGCGCGGTCCTGCTGCTGGACGGCTGGGCGCTGCTGGGCCGCGCCGACCTGCGCGCGACCGAGGAGACCCTCCGCCGCTGGATGACCGCAGCGGCCCTGACCCGCCCGGCGGGCAAGGTCGTGGTGGTCGCCGACTCCAGCCTGCCCCCGGTGCAGGCGCTGGTGCGCTGGGACCCGGTGTGGCACGCGCGCCAGGAACTGGCCGCCCGCACCGAGCTGGGCTTCCCGCCGGCGGTCCGGATGGCCACGGTCGACGGCGCACCGGACGCCCTGGCCACCGCGCTGGAGGACCTGGAACTGCCCTCGTCCGGCGAAATCCTCGGCCCGGTCCCGCTCTCCGACGACGGCCACCGCGAACGGGCGCTGATCCGCGTCCCCCGCTCGGACGGCAAACCCCTGTCCGAAGCCCTGACCGTGCTCCAGGCCACCCGCAGCGCCCGCAAGGACCCGGACCCGATCAGGGTGAAGCTCGACCCGCTGGAAGTCCTCTGAGGCCGGCGGCCGACACCAGGTGGCGGCGGGTCAGGTGGTCTTGCGGACCAGGCCGGTGAAGCCTGCGACGAACAGGGTGGCGAACGCCCAGGCCAGCAGTTGCAGCACCCAGGTCGACACGACCACGAACCGGCCCAGACCGGTGGTCGTGAGGACCTGGCACTTCACGCCCTCGGGCTTGGCCAGCGGGGTCACCGCGTTGAGCGCGTGGCCGACCTGCTCCACCGTCGAGCACGACCGCACCAGGCCCGCCGGGCCGGCCACGGCCGCCACCAGGACCACCGCCGCCAGCAGCGTCCCGACCAGCCACACCAGGGCCAGCGCCGGCCGGTAGCCGTAGCCCACGGTCGCGCCGGTCACCCGGTGCCACAGCCGGCCCCACCTGGTCAGCCTGCCCCGGCGGATCAGGTCGCGCTGCTGGGCGATCCGGGTGCGGCGCACGTCGCGCTCGTTGCCCGCCGCCTGGTGGGCCGCCGCCAGTTGCAGGTACGGCTGGCTCGCGTAGGTCGGCGTCCGCGTCGCGAGCAGGTCCAGCCACTCGTCCACCGACGCGTCGCGCGGCACGCCGACGTAGGTCAGCCCGTCCAGCTCCACCCCGCCGTCGAGCGCCTCGGGCGAGAGCAGGATCTCCTTGCCCGTCTTCACGTGCTTCACGTCCAGCGCCCGCTGCCCGGTCAACCGGCAGTCGCGCAGCACCAGTTGGCCGCCGATCCGCGAGCCCCTGATCCGCACCGCCGCGAGCCGGTCCGACCCGGTGCGGGCGCGGAAGCCCCGGCGCAGGTAGACGTTGTCCTCGACCTGCATGTCGACGCCGAGCAGCGCCACCCCGGTCGCGGTGAACGTGGCGCCGTCGCACCTCAGGTTGCCGCCCAGCCGCGCGCCGTCGAGGAACACCGTGCCGTCCGCGCGCACCTCGGCCAGGTGGAGCTGGCTGCCGGTGCGCAGCTTCGGCGCGTGCAGCGCGTGCTCGACGCCGGACAGCCGCGACCCGCGCAGGCTGACGTGGCCGCCAACGTCCGCTTCGGCCAGGTCGAGCGCCCAGCCGTCCTCGCTGGTCAGCCGGGCGTCCTGGACCAGCAGGTAGTGGTCGAGCCGGAGCCACGGCGCGGACAGCGAGGGCGCGACCAGGCCGCTGAGGTCCAGGGACGCGAACCGCGCCCGGTCCAGCAGGACCGGGCGCTCCGCCGTGCAGTCGCGCAGCACCACCGGCCGCGCCACGGCCACGTCCGACAGGTCGAGCTGCCCGGACAGGTGCGCGCCGCTGATCCTCAGCCCCCGCTGGTCGAGCTGGTCGGTCAGCAGGTCGCGGATCAGCGACGCGGGGATGGTCCGGCCGGCGAAGTCGACGGCGTCACCGCGCACCAGCCGCCGTTTTAACGCCTCCCGCACCCGAAGGCGTCAGGCACCGGCGGCGGCGCGCAGGGCGTCCGACCGGTCGGTGTTCTCCCACGGCAGCTCGACGTCGGTGCGGCCGAAGTGGCCGTACGCGGCGGTCGGGGCGTAGATCGGGCGCAGCAGGTCGAGGTCGCGGATGATCGCGGCCGGGCGCAGGTCGAAGACCTCGCCGATGGCCTGCTGGATCTTGGTCGGGTCGACCGTCTCGGTGCCGAAGGTCTCCACGAACAGGCCGACCGGGGCGGCCTTGCCGATCGCGTACGCCACCTGCACCTCGATGCGCGTGGCCAGGCCCGCCGCCACCGCGTTCTTCGCCACCCAGCGCATCGCGTACGCGGCCGACCGGTCCACCTTCGACGGGTCCTTGCCGGAGAACGCGCCGCCGCCGTGCCGGGCCATGCCGCCGTAGGTGTCGACGATGATCTTGCGGCCGGTCAGGCCCGCGTCGCCCATCGGGCCACCGATGACGAACCGGCCGGTCGGGTTGACCAGCAGGCGCACGTCCGAGGTCTCCAGGCCGAGCGCCTCGACCTCGGGCGCGACCACGTGCCGGCGGATGTCGACGCCGAGCAGCTTCTCCAGGTCGATGCCGTCCGCGTGCTGGGTGGACACCACGACGGTGTCCAGCCGCACCGGCTGGTCGCCCGCGTACTCGATGGTGACCTGGGTCTTGCCGTCCGGGCGCAGGTAGGGGACGGTGCCGTCCTTGCGCACGGCGGTCAGCCGGCGGGACAGCCGGTGCGCCAGCGCGATCGGCAGCGGCATCAGCTCGGGCGTGTCGGTGCACGCGTAGCCGAACATCAGGCCCTGGTCACCTGCGCCCTGCTTGTCGATGTCGTCGTCCGCGCCGTCGACCCGCTGCTCGTAGGCGGTGTCCACGCCCTGCGCGATGTCGGCGGACTGCGCGCCGATCGCCACGTTCACGCCGCACGAGCGGCCGTCGAAGCCCTTGGCCGACGAGTCGTAGCCGATCTCCAGGATCTTCTCCCGGACGATCGAGGGGATGTCGGCGTAGGTCTCGGTGGTCACCTCGCCGGCCACGTGCACCTGGCCCGTGGTGATCAGGGTCTCCACGGCCACGCGCGACCGGGGGTCCTTCGCCAGCAGCGCATCCAGGATCGAGTCGCTGATCGCGTCGCAGATCTTGTCCGGGTGCCCCTCGGTCACCGACTCACTGGTGAACAGCCTGCTGCTGTGCTGGCTCACGGCACTCCTCAATCCGACTCGATCCGGGTTCCACCTGCGACCGCCACCGCGCCTGCGATCGCCGCCCACTGTACTGAGCACCCCTCCCGGAAGGGGTGCTCAGCGGGAAGTCGTGAGGACCGCATCCCACACTGCGGACGCGAGCCGAAGCTTCGTGCCGTGCGGCAGCGCGGTCTCCTCGCCGGCGGCGGACAGCAGCCAACCTGCGTTGTCCTCGACCTCGAAGGCCAGGCCGTCGCCGACGGCGTTCACGACCAGCCAGTCGCAGCCCTTGCGCCGGAGCTTCGCGCGACCGTGTTCGAGGACGTCTCCGCGGTCGTCCCCGGTCTCGGCGGCGAAGCCGACGACGACCTGGCCGGGGCGGCGGGCGCCGACCAGCTCGACCAGGATGTCCGGGTTGCGGGTGAGCCGCACCGGGTCCGGGTCGCGGTCCGACTTCTTGATCTTGTGCTCGGCCAGGTCCACCGGGCGGAAGTCCGCCACGGCGGCGGCCATCACCACCACGTCGGCGTCCTTGGCCGCCCAGTGCACGGCGTCGCGCAGCTCGGCGGCGCTGCCCGCGCGCTCGACCTCGACGCCGGCGGGCGCGGCCAGGTCGGCGGTGTGCGCGGCGACCAGGGTGACCCGCGCGCCGCGCTGGGCGGCGACCCGGGCGAGCGCGTAGCCCTGCCGGCCCGACGAGCGGTTGCCCAGGAAGCGCACCGGGTCCAGCGGCTCGCGGGTGCCGCCGGCGGAGACGACGACGTGCAGGCCCTCCATGTCGCGGGGCAGCGCGTCGGGGCGCTCCAGCAGCAGCCGGGCCAGCTCGACGATCTCGGCCGGCTCGGGCAGCCGGCCCTTGCCGGTGTCCTTGCCGGTCAGCCGGCCGCTGGCGGGTTCGGCCACGACCACGCCGCGCGACCGCAGCAGCGCCACGTTGGCCCTGGTCGCCGGGTGCTCCCACATCTCGGTGTGCATCGCGGGGACCATCAGGACCGGGCAGCGCGCGGTCAGCAGGGCGTTGGTGAGCAGGTCGTCGGCCAGCCCGTGGGCGGCCTTGGCCAGCAGGTTCGCCGTGGCCGGGGCGACCACGAGCAGGTCGGCCTCCTGCCCGAGCTTCACGTGCTGCACCGACGGGACGTCGGAGAACACGCCGGCGTGCACCGGCTGCCCGGACAGGGCCTCGAAGGTGGCCGCGCCGACGAAGTTCAGCGCGCCCTCGGTGGGGACGACCCGCACCTGGTGACCGGACTCGGTGAGCCGGCGCAGCACCTCGCACGCCTTGTAGGCGGCGATCCCCCCGCCCACCCCCAGCACGACGCGGGGGCGGGCTCCGACCGCCTCGGTCACTCGCCCTCGGTGTGCTCGAGGAGACCCGCGTGGATCTCCCGGAGCGCGATGGACAGCGGCTTCTCGCGCGGGCCCGGCTCGACCAGCGGGCCGACGTACTCCAGCAGGCCCTCGCCCAGCTGGGCGTAGTAGTCGTTGATCTGCCGCGCCCGCTTGGCCGCGTAGATCACCAGCGCGTACTTCGAGCTGACCTGCTCCAGCAGGTCGTCGATCGGCGGGTTGGTGATGCCCTCCGGGGAACCCGACAGCGGGCCCAGCTCGGTGTGCGTGGTCACTCGTCAACGCTCCTGCGGTTTGGTGTGTCCAAGGGGTCGTCCCACGCCTGCGGAACGCGCTGGCGCGCGACGGGCGACGGGCCGACCACCAAGTCTAGCAAGCGGGTGGCCGCCGACTCGACGTCGGCGTTCACCACGACCTCGTCGAACTCGGGTTCGGCGGCCAGCTCGTCGCGGGCGATCTCCAGCCGGCGGGCCACCACGGCGGGGTCCTCGGTGCCCCGGCCGGTCAGCCGCTCGACCAGGTCCTCCCAGGACGGCGGCGCGAGCATGACCAGCTGGGCCTCCGGCATGGCGGCCCGGACCTGGCGGGCGCCCTGGAGCTCGATCTCCAGCAGGGACGGCCGGCCGGCGGCCAGCGCCCGCTCGACGGGCTCCCGGGGCGTGCCGTAGCAGTTGCCCGCGAACTCGGCGTGCTCCAGCAGCTCGCCGGCGGCGACCATCGCGCGGAACTCGGCGGGTCCGACGAAGTGGTAGTGCACCCCGTCGACCTCGCCCGGCCTCGGTTCCCTGGTGGTCACCGAGACGCTGAAGTGCAGGTCGGGATCCCTGCGGCGGAGCGCGGCCAGCACGCTGGACTTGCCCACGCCCGAGGGCCCGGAAAGTACGGTGAGGCGGGACCGGGCGCGCGCGCCCGGTCCCGCCCCGGTGCCATCACTCACTCGCCGCTGAACTCGGTGAGCAGCGCCTTGCGCTGCCGCTCACCCAGGCCGCGCAGCCGACGGCTCGGAGCGATCTCAAGCCGCTCCATGATCTGCTGCGCGCGGACCTTGCCGACGCCCGGAAGGGCTTCGAGCAGCGCGGACACCTTCATCTTGCCAAGGACCTCGTCGCTCTCGGCGGCCTTCAGCACGTCCGTCAGGGTCGTGCCGCCACGCTTGAGGCGCTCCTTGAGCTCAGCCCGAGCGCGACGAGCGGCAGCAGCCTTCTCCAGCGCTGCGGCCCGCTGCTCCTCGGTAAGCTGGGGAAGGGCCACGATTTCCTCCGTGGTGTGGGAATTTCAATTCTGGATCGGTGCCGCGACCGTACCGAGCGCAATTGCCTGGGTACAACGTGGGTCCCAGTCAGGTGAAACTGTTCCGCGCCTGGTGGTCTCGGCGGGTGGTAGTAGTACCAACACCCGCCGACAGGCCCATCACCGCCACCGGTAACGCCTTGCGCACGACCTGTGTGGTATGCGCTCGGTGGGGCTTGGTCCCGCCGGTCGCCAGGACCGTACCAGGCACCGTTTACGCAGGTGAGCGGACCACGCAAAGCGTGTCGTGATTTGATCGCCGTCACAGGGCCAGGGAGTCCCCCACGGCTCGTGCCGAGGACCGCAGACTTGCGGGGTCCGGTCCGTGCCGGAGCACGTCCCGGGAGCTGGCCGGGAGCACGCCGGGCAGCCCGTCGCCGAACAGCCGGCGCAGGTCCGCGACGGTCGCGCCCTGGGCCCCGAAACCCGGGGCCAGGACGGGTCCGCGCAGGTCGGACAGGTCGACGTCGAGTTCGCGCACGGTCGCGCCGACGACCAGCCCGACGTCGCCCGGGGTGTCCGCGCCGGCGTTGCGGCGGGCCGCCCCGTCGATGACGGACTGGGCCACCGAGCGCCCCTCCGAGCCGGTCGCGCGCTGCACGGAGGCACCCTCCGGGTTCGAAGTCAACGCGAGCACGAATACGCCGCGCCCGCTCGCCCGTGCGGCGTCGAGCGCCGGTTCCAGCGACCCGAAGCCGAGGTACGGCGACAGCGTCACCGCGTCACCGGCCAGCGGCGAGCCCTCGGTGAGGTACGCCTGCGCGTAGGCGGCCATGGTGGACCCGATGTCGCCGCGCTTGGCGTCCACCAGGACCAGCGTGCCGCTGCCGCGCAGGTCCGCCACGACCCGCTCCAGCACCGCCACGCCCTTCGAGCCGTGCGCCTCGAAGAACGCCGCCTGGGGCTTCACCACGGCCACGTGGCCGCCGAACGCCTCCACGCAGGTCAGCGCGAACCGCTCCAGGCCCGAGGCGTCCCGGGGCAGGCCCCAGGCGTCCAGCAGCCCCGGGTGGGGGTCGATGCCGACGCACAGGGGGCCGTGCGCCGCGACGGCCCCGGCCAGCCGCTCCCCGAACCTCACGCGTCACCCCGCAGGGCCGCCTGGAGCGCCTGGAGGGGCCGTACGCCGATGTCACCGCGGATGGCGGCCTCGATGCCGTGCACGGCGGCGGCGGCGCCCTGGATGGTCGTCACGCACGGGATGTCCTTCGCCACGGCCGCCGTGCGGATCTCGTAGCCGTCCACCCGGGGGCCGTGGTTGCCGTACGGCGTGTTGATGATCATGTCGACCGTCCCGTCCAGGATGGCGTCCACGATGTTCTTGTCGCCCTCGAAGTGCTTGCGGACGACCGTGCACGGGATGCCGTTGCGGCGCAGCACCTCGGCGGTGCCGGCCGTGGCCAGCACCTCGAAGCCCAGGTCGGCGAGCCGCTTGACCGGGAAGATCATGGCCCGCTTGTCCCGGTTGGCCACCGACACGAACACCCGGCCCGAGGTGGGCAGCGAGCCGTAGGAGGCGGTCTGGGACTTGGCGAACGCCATGCCGAACGACACGTCGATGCCCATGACCTCGCCGGTCGACTTCATCTCCGGGCCGAGCAGCGAGTCCACGCCCTTGCCCTCCGGCGTGCGGAACCGGTGGAACGGCAGCACGGCCTCCTTGACCGCGACCGGGGCGTGCGGCGGCAGCTTCGCGCCGTCGCCCGACGCGGGCAGCAGCCCCTCCGCGCGCAGCTCGGCGATGGTCGCGCCGAGCATCACCCGGGCCGCCGCCTTGGCCATCGGCACGGCGGTCGCCTTGGACACGAACGGCACGGTCCGCGACGCGCGCGGGTTGGCCTCCAGCACGTACAGGACGTCGTCCTTGAGCGCGTACTGGACGTTGAGCAGGCCGCGCACGCCGATGCCCTCGGCGATGGCCCGGGTGGAGCGCCGCACGTTGTCCACGTCGGTCTCGCCCAGGGTGATCGGCGGCAGCGCGCACGCCGAGTCGCCGGAGTGCACGCCGGCCTCCTCGATGTGCTCCATCACGCCGCCGATGAAGACCTCCTCGCCGTCGAACAGGGCGTCGACGTCGATCTCGATGGCGTCGTCGAGGAACCGGTCCACCAGCACCGGGTGCTCCGGGCTGACCTCGGTGGCCCGCGCGATGTAGCCGGCCAGGGTGTCCTCGTCGTAGACGATCTCCATGCCGCGCCCGCCCAGCACGTAGGACGGCCGCACCAGCACCGGGTAGCCGATCTCGTCGGCGATGGCCTTGGCCTGCGCGAACGAGGTGGCGGTGCCGTACTTGGGCGCGGGCAGGCCCGCGTCGGTGAGCACCTGGCCGAACGCGCCCCGGTCCTCGGCGAGGTGGATGGCGTGCGGCGGGGTGCCGACGACCGGCACGCCCGCGGCCTCCAGCCGCCGCGCGAGGCCCAGCGGCGTCTGCCCGCCGAGCTGCACGATCACGCCCGCGACGGTGCCCGAGCGCTGCTCGGAGTGGAACACCTCCAGCACGTCCTCGAACGTCAGCGGCTCGAAGTACAGGCGGTCGGAGGTGTCGTAGTCGGTGGACACGGTCTCCGGGTTGCAGTTGACCATCACCGTCTCGTACCCGGCGGCGCGCAGCGCCATGGCCGCGTGCACGCACGAGTAGTCGAACTCGATGCCCTGCCCGATCCGGTTCGGCCCGGAGCCCAGGATCAGCACCTTGGGCTTGTCGCGCTGCTCGGTGACCTCGGTCTCGGCGTCGGGGTCCAGCTCGTAGGCCGAGTAGTGGTACGGGGTCCGGGCGGCGAACTCGGCGGCGCAGGTGTCGACGGTCTTGAACACCGGACGCACGCCCAGCCGGTGCCGCAGCGCCCGCACGCCGTCCTCGCCGGCCAGCTCGGCGCGCAGCGCGGCGATCTGCCGGTCGGACAGGCCCGCCCGCTTGGCCTTGCGCAGCAGGCGCTCGTCGAGCACCGGGGCGTCCTGGATCTCCCGGCCCAGCTCGACCAGCCAGGCGATCTGCTCCACGAACCACGGGTCGATGCCCGACGCCTCGTGCACCTGCTCGACGGTCGCGCCCAGGCGCAGCGCCCGGTCCACGGTGTAGAGCCGCCCGTCGTGGCCGGTGCGCAGGGCGTCCAGCGCGGACTCCAGCGTGCCCTCCGGGTCCGGCGCGGTCCAGAAGCCCGCCGCCTTGGTCTCCATGGAGCGCAGGGCCTTGCCCAGCGCCTCGATGAAGCTGCGGCCGATGGACATCGCCTCGCCGACCGACTTCATGGTCGTGGTCAGCGTGCGGTCCGCGCCGGGGAACTTCTCGAAGGCGAACCTCGGCACCTTCACCACGACGTAGTCGAGGGTCGGCTCGAAACTGGCCGGGGTCTCGCCGGTGATGTCGTTGCGGATTTCGTCCAGGGCGTAGCCGATGGCGAGTTTCGCGGCGATCTTGGCGATCGGGAAGCCGGTGGCTTTCGACGCCAGCGCGGAGGAGCGGGAAACGCGCGGGTTCATTTCGATCACGACCATCCGCCCGGTTTCCGGGTTGATGGCGAACTGGATGTTGCACCCGCCGGTGTCCACGCCGACCTCGCGGATGACCGCGATGCCGACGTCGCGCATGTGCTGGTACTCGCGGTCGGTCAGCGTCATCGCCGGCGCGACGGTCACCGAGTCGCCGGTGTGCACGCCCATCGGGTCGATGTTCTCGATCGAGCACACCACGACCACGTTGTCGTTGCGGTCGCGCATGAGCTCCAGCTCGTACTCCTTCCAGCCGAGCACGCTCTCCTCGATCAGCACCTCGGTGACCGGGGACTCCGCGAGCCCGGAGGCGGCCAGCCGCTCCAGCTCCTCGGGGGTGTGCGCCATGCCCGAGCCCAGGCCGCCCATGGTGAACGACGGCCGGATCACCACCGGCAGGCCGAGGTCGGCGACGGTGGCGCGGACCTCGTCCATGGTGCGGCACACGGCGCTGCGCGGGACCTCGGCGCCGATCCGGCGCACCAGGTCCTTGAAGATCTGCCGGTCCTCGCCGCGCTGGATGGCGTCGATGTCCGCGCCGATCAGCTCGACGTCGTACTTCTCCAGCACCCCGCGCTCGTGCAGGGCGATGGCGGTGTTCAGCGCGGTCTGCCCGCCCAGGGTGGCCAGGATCGCGTCCGGGCGCTCGGCGGCGATCACCTTCTCCACGAACTCCGGCGTGATCGGCTCGACGTAGGTGGCGTCGGCGAACTCCGGGTCGGTCATGATGGTGGCCGGGTTGGAGTTGACCAGGCTGACCCGCAGGCCCTCGTCACGCAGCACCCGGCACGCCTGGGTGCCCGAGTAGTCGAACTCGCACGCCTGGCCGATGACGATCGGCCCCGAGCCGATCACCAGCACGTGCTTGAGATCAGTCCTCTTCGGCATCAGCGACCCTCGCCCATCGTCTGTCCGCCGGCGGAGCCGGACATCAGGTTGCAGAACTCGTCGAACAGCGGGGCGGCGTCGTGCGGTCCGGCCGCCGCCTCGGGGTGGTACTGCACGCTGAACGCGGGCACCTCCAGGGCGCGCACGCCCTCCACGGTGCCGTCGTTCGGGCAGTAGTGGCTGAGCTGGACGCGGCCGAAGTCCGAGCCGAACTCCTGGCCCGGCTCGCCCTCCAGCGCGAACCCGTGGTTCTGCGCGGTGATGGCCACCTTGCCGGTGGCGACGTCGATCACCGGGATGTTGATGCCCCGGTGGCCGTAGCGCATCTTGTAGGTGTCGCGGCCCAGCGCGCGGCCCAGGATCTGGTTGCCGAAGCAGATGCCGAACAGCGGGATCTTCTTCTCCAGCACCTCGCGGGTCAGCCCGACGGCGTGCGCCTGGGTGGCCGGGTCGCCGGGGCCGTTGGACAGGAACACGCCGTCCGGCGCGACCGCCTCGATGTCGGCGAACGTGGAGTGCAGCGGCAGCACGTGCACCTCGATGCCGCGCGCGGCCATCATCCTCGGCGTGTTGGACTTGATGCCCAGGTCCAGCGCCGCGACCCGGAACCGGCGCTCGCCGATCGCGTCCACCACGTACTTCTCCGGCGCGGTGACGTCGCCGGCCAGGTCCGCGCCCGCCATGCCCGGCGCGGTGCGCACCCGCTCCAGCATCTCCTCGGCGCTGCCCAGGTCGTCGCCGGAGAACACGCCGGCGCGCATCGCGCCGCGCTCGCGCAGGTGGCGGGTGAGCATCCGGGTGTCGATGCCGGCGATGCCGACCACGCCCTGGCGCACCAGCTCCTCGTCCAGGCCCCGGGTGGAGCGCCAGTTGGACGGCACCCGCGCGGGGTCGCGGACCACGTAGCCCGCCACCCAGATCCGGGACGACTCGTCGTCCTCGTCGTTCCAGCCGGTGTTGCCGATCTGCGGCGCGGTCTGCACCACGATCTGGCGGTGGTAGGACGGGTCGGTCAGGGTCTCCTGGTAGCCGGTCATGCCGGTGGAGAAGACGACCTCGCCCAGGCTCGCGCCGAGCGCGCCGTAGGGCTCGCCCCGGAAGACCCGGCCGTCCTCCAGCACCAGGGCCGCCCCGGCGGTCGCGGAGTTGTTGTTGGCGGAGTTGTTCACGCACGGCCTCCCAGCGCCTGCACCCACTGCTCGTACACGTCCTTGTCGTCGCCCCGGAAGCCGGTGTCGAACGTCCGGCCCTCCCACTGCCAGCGCACCACCAGCAGGCCGTCGGCGGTCATCACCTTGCCCGCGAGACCGCGCGCGGTGCGGGCGTCCACCACGTCGGCCAGCGGGATCCACATGGCGCTCGCGCCGGTCCGCTCCACCAGCACGCCGGTGTCGGTCAGCCGGAGCACCGCCTCGGCGCGGTGGCCGATGTCGCCGACCGCGACCCGGTCCTGCCAGTCGTCGCCGATCGTCGTGCCGACGTAGACGCCGGTCGCCTCCAGCTTCGCGTCGCCGGTCTCGGCGGGCGGCTGCGGGAACTCCGGGAGCACCTCGGCCTGCCGGCGGGCGCGACCGCGCCAGCCGTGCCACATGCCGTAGAGGGCCAGGGCGAAGACGGCGAGCACCGCCAGGGACAGCAGCACGCGGGTCATGCGGTGATCCTTCCGCTGGTGGCGGTGACGCGCCCGCGCAGCAGCGTGGCCACGACCCGGCCGGGCAGCTCCATGCCCTCGAACGGGGTGTTGGCCGCGATGCTGGCGAAGTCCGCGCCCCGGACCGTCCAGGTGGCGTCCGGGTCGACCAGCACGAGGTTGGCGGGCTCGCCCACCTCGACCGGCCGGCCGTGGTCGGTCAGGCCCGCGATCTCGGCCGGCCGCTCGCTGAGCACCCGGGCGACGCCGCGCCAGGTCAGCAGGCCGGTCCGGACCATCGTCTCGACGACGACCGACAGCGCGGTCTGCAACCCCAGCATCCCGGGCCGGGCCGCCGCCCACTCGCAGTCCTTGTCCTGCACGGCGTGCGGGGCGTGGTCGGTCGCCACGCAGTCGATCACGCCCTCGGCGAGCGCCTGGCGCAGCTTCTCGACGTCGGCGGCGGTGCGCAGCGGCGGGTTGACCTTGTTGACCGGGTCGTAGGTCTCCAGCCGGTCGTCGGTCAGCAGCAGGTGGTGCGGCGTGACCTCGGCCGAGACGTCCGTGCCCCGGGACTTGGCCCAGGCGAGCACGTCGGCGGTGCCGGCGGTGGAGACGTGGCAGACGTGCAGCCGGGCACCGACCTGCTCGGCGAGCAGGCAGTCGCGGGCGACGATGGCCTCCTCGGCGGCGGCCGGCCAGCCCTGGAGACCCAGCCGCGCGGCGCGCTCGCCCTCGTGGGCCTGCGCGCCGGCGGTCAGCCGGGGCTCCTCGGCGTGCTGCGCGACCACCACGTCCAGCGCCTTGGAGTACTCCAGGGCGCGGCGCATGATCAGGGGGTCGTGCACGCACAGGCCGTCGTCGGAGAACACCCGGACGCCGGCCCTGGCCATGGTGCCCAGCTCGGCGAGCTTCTCGCCCTCGAGGCCGACGGTGACCGCGCCCACCGGGTGCACGTCGACCAGGCCGACCTCGCGGCCCCGCCGGGCGACGTGCTCGACCACCACGGCGTTGTCGGCGACCGGGTCGGTGTTGGCCATGGCGAACACGGCCGTGTAGCCGCCCAGCGCGGCGGCGGCGGAGCCGGACTCGATGGTCTCGGTGTCCTCGCGGCCGGGCTCGCGCAGGTGGGTGTGCAGGTCGACGAAGCCGGGCAGCAGCACCGCGCCGCCGCCCTCCACGACCTCGGCGCCGGCCTCGGTGACCTGGCCGATGGCGGCGATCACGCCGTCGCGGACCAGCACGTCGACCGGGTCGCCCTCGCCGTAGGGCCGCACTCCCCTGAGGATCAAGGGGTTCACGCGTTCTCCTCCTCGTGGGCAAGCAGGTGGTACAGGACGGCCATGCGCACGTGCACGCCGTTGCGCACCTGGTCGGTGATGGCGGCGCGGGGCGAGTCGGCGACCGCGCTCGCGATCTCCATGCCGCGCAGCATCGGGCCGGGGTGCAGCACCACGGCGTGGTCGGGCAGCAGGGCCAGCCGGCGCTCGTTGAGGCCGTAGGCGATCGAGTACTCGCGGGCCGACGGGAAGAACCCGCCGTGCATCCGCTCGGCCTGCACCCGCAGCAGCATGACCGCGTCCTGGCTGGGCAGCTCGGCGTCCAGCTCGTGCGAGACGGTGACCGGCCACCCCGCCACGCCGGCGGGCAGCAGCGTCGGCGGGGCCACCAGGGTGACCTCCGCGCCGAGCGCGGTCAGCAGGTGCACGTTCGACCGGGCGACCCGGCTGTGCAGCACGTCGCCGACGATGGCGACCCGGCGGTCCCGCAGGTCGCCGAGGCGCTCCCGCAGGGTGGCCGCGTCCAGCAGCGCCTGGGTGGGGTGCTCGTGCATCCCGTCGCCCGCGTTGACCACGGACGTGCCGGTGTGCCGCAGCCAGCCGGCGAGCCGGTGCGCGGCGCCGGACGCCGGGTGCCGGACGACGACGCAGTCCGCGCCGGCGGCGGCCAGGGTGAGCGCGGTGTCGCGCAGCGACTCGCCCTTGCCCACGCTGGAGCCCGAGGACGAGACGTTCACCACGTCCGCGCTCATCCACTTGCCGGCGATCTCGAAGCTGACCCGGGTGCGGGTGGAGTTCTCGTAGAAGACCGTGACGACCGTGCGCCCGCGCAGCGTGGGCAGCTTGCGCACCTCGCGGCCCTCCAGCGACTGCTTGAGGCTCGCGGCGGTGTCCAGGATCGCGGTGGCGTCGGCCGGGTCGATGCCCTCGGTGGACAGCAGGTGCTTCACCGCAGCACCACCCCGTCCCGCTGGTCGAACTCCTCCAGCAGCACGTGGACCTCCTCCGACCGGGCGGTGGGAACGTTCTTGCCGACGTAGTCCGCGCGGATCGGCAGCTCGCGGTGGCCCCGGTCGACCAGCACCGCGAGCTGCACGGCGCGCGGGCGGCCGTGGTCGCGCAGGGCGTCCAGGGCGGCCCGGATCGTGCGGCCGGAGAACAGGACGTCGTCCACCAGGACGACCAGGCGGTCGTCGACGCCGCCGTCCGGCAGCTCGGTGGTCTCCAGCGGCCGGGTCGGGCCCCGCCGCAGGTCGTCCCGGTAGAGCGTCACGTCCAGGGTCCCGGTGGGTACCGCCACACCGCTGAATTCCCGGATCTTGACCGCGAGCCTGCGGGACAGGGGCGCACCCCGGCTTGGAATCCCCATCAGGACTACCGCGGGTGCGCTGGGTGCATCGAGAGCGGTCTTCTCGATGATCTGATGGGCCATTCGGGCGACGGTGCGCGCGACGTCGCCGGCCGACAGGAGCTCGCGCTCCCCGGCCGGGTCCGTCGCGCCACGTTGACGTGGCGCCACGGTTGGACCTCCTTCCCCGCCTCGCTGGACGGGTCCTTAAAGGACGTCGGACACCCGGCTTCGACCGGGCTGACCAGCACGGTATCAGGCTTTCCGGGTCAATCTTCCGGGTGGTCCGCGTGGTCTCGCCCACCTGGACCGACGAGATCAGCTTGACCTGGTGACCACGGAGAGCAATCATTACTCTGCGTATTGATCTAAGCCTCCCCGCGGCAGTCCCCTACCGGCTGACGGGGCGAATGAACGGAGAACCGCCACATGGGCGACTACGCCAAGGCGCTGGGGGCCAAGCTCCGCGCGATCCGCCAGCAGCAGGGCCTGTCCTTGCACGGCGTCGAGCAGAAGTCCGGCGGTCGCTGGAAGGCCGTGGTCGTCGGCTCGTACGAGCGCGGCGACCGGGCCGTGACCGTGCAGAAGCTCGCCGAGCTGGCCGACTTCTACGGTGTGCCGGTCGCGGAGCTGCTGCCGGAGGGCCGCGTGCCCTCCGGGGCCGAACCCGCGACGAAGATCGTCATCAACCTCGAACGGTTGCAGCAGCTGCCCGCGGAGAAGGTCGGACCGCTCGCGCGGTACGCGGCCACCATCCAGAGCCAGCGCGGCGACTACAACGGCAAGGTCCTGTCCATCCGGACCGAGGACCTGCGCTCGCTGGCGATCATCTACGACATGACGCCGGGCGAGCTGACCGAGCAGCTCATCGACTGGGGTGTGCTGCCTCCCGAGGCCCGACCGGCCAAGGAGGACTGAGCACGACGTGAGAGAGGGCCGCGCGGCACACCGCGACGGCCCCTCTTCCGCGCGTCCCGGACGGGTCCGGACGTGCGGAAAGGCCCCCGCGCGGTCCGCGCGAGGGCCTCCTTGCGACGCCGGGCCGCCTACAGGACGGCGCGCAGCTGGTCCGCGATCACCGCGATCCGGCCGAGCACGCCGTTGACGAAGCGCGGCGAGTCGTCCGTGGACAGCTGCTTGGCCAGCTCGACGGCCTCGTCGATGGCGACCGCGTCCGGCACGTCGGCCGCCCACAGCAGCTCGTAGAGGCCGACCCGCAGCACCGCGCGGTCCACGCCCGGCATCCGCTGCAGCGTCCAGCCCTCGGCGTGCTCGGAGATCAGGTCGTCGATCCGGGCGCGGTGCCCGGTGACGCCCTCCACCAAGCCGATCGTGTAGTCGTTGATCGGCGGCACGTCCGGCGAGCCCACCCGCTCCGCGAGCAGGGTGACCGCGTCCACACCGCGCAGATCGGCCTCGTAGAGGACGTCCACCGCCCGTTTCCGGGCCTTGCTGCGTGCGCCCATGTCAGCCGTTGACTCGGCCGAGGTAGCGACCGTCGCGCGTGTCAACCTTGATCTTCTCGCCGGTGGTCACGAACAGCGGGACCTGGATCTCCGCGCCGGTCTCCAGCGTGGCGGGCTTGGTGCCGCCGGTGCTGCGGTCGCCCTGCAGGCCCGGGTCGGTGTGCTGGATGACCAGCTCGACGCTGGTCGGCAGCTCCACGTAGAGCGCGACGCCCTCGTGGACGGCGACGACCGCCTCCTGGTTCTCCAGCATGTAGTTCGCCGCGTCCGACACCGTCTCGGCCGGCACGTTCAGCTGGTCGTAGGTGTCGCCGTCCATGAAGACGAAGTCGGTGCCGTCCCTGTACAGGTAGGTCATGCCGCGCTTGTCCACGGTGGCCGTCTCGACCTTGGTGCCCGCGTTGAAGGTCTTGTCCACGACCTTGCCGGACAGGACGTGCTTCAACGTGGTGCGCACGAACGCGCCACCCTTGCCCGGCTTGACGTGCTGGAACGCGGTGACGGTCCACAGCTGGCCGTCGAGGTTCAGCACCAGGCCGTTCTTCAGGTCGTTGGTGGTGGCCACGGGGTGGGCTCTCCTGTTATCCGGGTTGCGGGCGTCAGACGACCACTAGCTCTTTCGTGGTCAGGGTGAGGAGCTCCGGAGCGCCTTGGCGCACCACCAGCGTGTCCTCGATGCGGACACCGCCCTGCCCGGCCAGGTACACACCGGGCTCGACGGTGACCGCCATACCGGGCAGAAGTGTACCGGCCCCCGCCTTGCCCAACGCCGGAGCCTCGTGGATCTGGAGTCCGACTCCGTGCCCGAGGCCGTGCAGGAACTGCTCGCCGTACCCCGCTTCCTCGATCACCGCGCGCGCCGCGGCGTCCACCGCGCTGACCGCCGTGCCCGGCGCGAGCGCCTCCCGGCCGGCCGCCTGCGAGGCCGCGACCAGCTCGTAGAGCTCCCGCTGCCAGTCCGCCGCCTGGCCGACGACCAGGGTCCGGGTCATGTCCGAGTGGTAGCCGTCGACCAGCGCGCCGAAGTCGAGCTTCACGAAGTCGCCGGCGTGCACGACGGCGTCGGTGGGGCGGTGGTGCGGGACGGCCGAGTTCGCGCCGGCCGCGACGATGCTCTCGAAGCTCGGGCCGGCCGCGCCGTGGTCGAGCATCCGGCTCTCCAGCTCGCGGGCGATCTCCCGCTCGGTGCGCCCCGCCCGCAGCCCGCCGTGCTCGACCAGGTCGGCCAGCGCGCGGTCGGCCGCCGCGCACGCCATCCGCAGCGCCTCGACCTCCGCGTCGTCCTTGACCAGCCGGAGCTGCTCGACCAGGTCCGGCGCGCGGACCAGCTCGACCGGGCCGGCCGCCTCGGTGAGGCCGTCGAGCCCCTCGACCGTCACGTGCCGGCTCTCGAAGCCCGCGCGGCGCAGCCCCGCCCGGTCCGCCCGCGCGGCCAGCGCGACGTCGCACGGCCGGTCGACCACCCGCTCCAGGTCCGGCACCTGCCCGGCGGCCTGGGTGAGGTACCGGCCGTCGGTGCAGAACACGGTGGCCTCGTCGGACTCGGCGGACACCAGCAGCGCGGCGTTCGACCCGGTGAACCCGGTGAGGTAGCGGATGTTGAGCAGGTTGGTCACCAGCAGCGCGTCCAGCTCCCGGTCCCGGAGCGTGGCGCGCAGCGTGGCGCGGCGAGTCGAGTGGGGCATACCCGCAGCCTAGAGGCTCGCCGGTGGCGGTACAGCGGGCCTAGGGTGGGCCCATGCGCAGGTGGCTGCCCCGGGGGCTGTGGATGGGACTGCTGCACGGCGGCGCGCAGGTCGGCACCGACGCGGTCGCGGTGCACAGCCCGGGGGCGGGCTCGCCGATCCGGTACGTCGCGCTGGCCCTGGTCGTGGTCGCCGGCCTGCTGTGGGGCGCGCTGGACGCCTGGCGGCAGCTCGACGGGCGCGGGATGGTGTGGTTCTTCGCCGCGCTGGTCGCCGGGCCGGTGGCCGGGCTGGTCGGCGTGGTCGGCAAGTCGGCGCTGGTGGACCAGACCGGGGTGGAGGCCCTGGGCGCGGCGCTGACCGGCGGCGCGGCGTTCACCGCCCTGCTCGTGCTGGTCACCGCCACCGCCGGGATGGGCCTGGGCAACCTCCTCCCCCAGCCCGACGGCTCCGCTGCCCGCTGACCGCCCGGGTGGTCAGCGGCGCAGGTCGCCCGCCGGCGGGTAGCCGTCCCAGGTCTTCTGGGTGACGGCGGTGATCGTGGAGGAGTTGAGCGTCGCCACCTCGTCCGCCGGGACGAGCCAGAGCCCGCCGTCCAGCAGCAGGGCGAGCCGGCCGTCCGGGGCGCGCACCGCCTTCGCGCCGGCCGGGACGCGGGCGGCGAGCGGCAGTTCGTCCACGACCGGCGGGCGGCGGTCGAGGACGCGGGTGGCCAGCCGGTCGGTGACCGAGCGGCGCTCGACGCGGACCACCCGGCCGTCGACCACCAGGTCCACGGTGTTCTCCGGCGACGGCACGGCGTAGCCGTCCAGCACCCGGGCCGCCTCGGCGGTCCGGCAGCCGGGCGCGTTCGCCAGGTCCAGGCCGAAGTGCCCCAGGTCGGTCGGCGCGGCGGCGGCACCGTCGACGGTGGCGCGCACCACGTCCAGCGGGACCCGGCCGCACGGGTCCTCGGGGGACAGCGGGGCGTGGCCGTCCGGCGTGCGGACCAGGCCGGGACCCTCGCGCCACGGCCCGGGGATGGTGACCGGCGGGACCGGGTTGCCGGTGAAGTCGTGGTCCCAGAACGTGATCGTGGTGCCCTGCTCGGTCTCGTGGGCGATGGCGAACGCCCGCAGCGCGTCCACGTACATCCAGTCCGCGCTGAACGCGTCGACCACCGAGCGGGTGCGCGGCCGGCGGGTGTCCGCGACCGGTTCGAACCCGCGTTCGCCGAGCGCCTCGACGTGGCTCTGGAACGCGGGGTTGCGGGCGCGCAGCACGAACTGGCCCGCGCCGTTCCAGCCCGCCGCGCGGCCCGTGGTGTCGGTGAACATCAGGTAGAACCAGCCGTCGGCGTAGAGCACGGACGGCTGGCCCGCGCCGTAGGTGTTCTCGCGGGTGGTGTCGTACGCGGGGCTGACGATCGGCTGCCCGCCCGCCTCCCGGGTCCAGCGCACGCCGTCCGGGCTGGTGGCGACGCCGATCGCGTTGCCGTTGGCGTGCTCGCCGGCCGCGCCGGTGTAGTACAGGTAGTAGGTGCTGCCGACCTTGAGCACGGACGGGTCGCACACGTGCTTGCCGTCGAACCCGGTGACGCTGCCGCTGAGCACCACCTGGCCGGAGCTGCCGTCCGGCGCGGTGAACGGGCCGGACGGGCTCGCGGCCTGCGCGTGCAGGAGGTCGTCGCCGGGCGGGTCGGCGAACCGGAGCTGGCTGCACCACCACATCCGCACCCGCCCGCCCTCCACCAGCACGGCCGGGCCGTAGTTGTACGGGGCCTCCGGGCCGGCCGCGACGACACCGGCCCCCTGCCGCCCCCGGTCGGCGACCGGGCGCGGCGCGGGCGGTGCCGGCCGGCTCGGCCGGGTGGTGGACGTGGTGGTCGGCGCGGGCGCGGCGACGGGTTCGGCGACACCCGGCGCGCACGCCGCCGCGGCGGCGAGGACGAGGAGGGTGCCGAGGAGCCTCTTCAGGCCGGCCATGGTCTCCACTTCCGGGCGACGGGTGCGACACCGGGGGTACGCGCCGAGCCCGGTTCCGGTTCAGTGTAGAGATCAACTCACCCGTCCGGGCGAGATCCGACCGAGGCGACGACCTCGGCGCGCGACGTCCCCGGCGCCCTCCAGGTACCCGGCCCGGTGCTCGAACCCACCCCCGGAGCACGAACCGGCAGACGGCAGCGGCCCGACAGGTGCGGAGCCACCAGGGCTGGAGGCGACGGAGGCGGACGCGCCAGGGGCGGGGCAGCCGCCAGGGCGGCCGACGGCGCGACGGGGGACGGCGCGGCGGCGGCGCGGTGCGGCGGTGCGGTGCGGCGGGGGCGGCGGCGGAACCGCTCTGGGCTGCTGCGCGACCGCCCGCCTGGCCGGGCTCGGCCTACCCGGACCCGCGCGGCACCGCCCAGCGCAACCTCGCTCAGCCCCGGGGCGGCCCGGCCTCGCGCAGTGCGGTCCCCGGGTCGGCCTGCCCCTGGACCTGCTCCACCCGGGCCGGTTCGGCCCGGGGCGGCCTGGTCAGCTCGCGGGCCGCTCCGCCAGCCAGCGGATCGCCAGTTGGTAGCCCCGCACGCCCAGGCCGACGATGACGCCCTCGGCGATCGCGGACAGGACGCTGTGGTGGCGGAACTCCTCGCGCTTGTGCACGTTCGAGATGTGCACCTCGATCAGCGGCGCGGTGAGCTGTGCGCACGCGTCCCGCACCGCGATCGAGTAGTGCGTCCACGCCGCCGCGTTGAGCACCACGGGGAGACCGGCGTCCGCCGCCCCGTGCAGCCAGCCCAGCATCTCGCCCTCGGTGTCGGTCTGCCGCACCTCGACCTCGACGCCCAGCTCACGCCCGGTCTCCTCGCACAGCGCGACCAAATCGGCGTGGGTGGTGGCCCCGTAGACGTCCGGCTCGCGGGTGCCCAGGCGGCCCAGGTTCGGGCCGTTCAGCACGAGCACCTTCACAGCAGCACGCTCCCGCCGGACGTCGGCTCGGCCGCGACCGCCGAGTACGCGGCGGCGATCAGCGACGGGTCCGGGCCCTCCAGGCGGCCGGGCTTGGCCAGGCCGTCGAGCACCACGAACCGCAGCACGCCGGCGCGGTTCTTCTTGTCCACCCGCATCCCGTCCATGAGCTGGGGCAGCGCGTCCGGGTCGTACCGGGTGGGCAGGCCCAGCGCGTCGAGCACGCGGCGGTGCCGGTCGGCGGTCGCGTCGTCCAGCCGGCCCGCGAGCCGGGCCAGCTCGGCGGCGAACACCAGGCCGACGCTGACCGCCGCGCCGTGCCGCCAGCGGTAGCGCTCGCGGCGCTCGATCGCGTGGCCGAGGGTGTGGCCGTAGTTGAGGATCTCCCGCAGGTCGGACTCGCGCAGGTCGCTCGACACCACGTCCGCCTTGACCTGGATCTTGCGCCGCACCAGCTCCTCCAGCACGTCGCCGGTCGGGTCCAGCGCGCGCTGCGGGTCGGCCTCGATCAGGTCGAGGATGACCGGGTCGGCGATGAAACCGCCCTTCACGACCTCGGCCATGCCGGCGACCAGCTCGTTGCGCGGCAGCGTCTCCAGCGTGGCCAGGTCGACCAGCACGGCGTGCGGCTCGTAGAACGTGCCGACCAGGTTCTTGCCCGCGTCGGTGTTGATGCCGGTCTTGCCGCCGACCGCCGCGTCGACCATGCCGAGCAGCGTGGTCGGCACGTGCACCAGCTTGACGCCGCGCATCCAGGTGGACGCGACGAACCCGGCCAGGTCGGTCACCGCGCCGCCGCCCAGGCCGATCACCGCGTCCGAGCGGCCCAGCCCGACCTGGCCGAACACGTTCCAGCAGTACCCGGCGACCCGCAGCTCCTTGCCGTCCTCGGCGTCGGGCACCTCGACCCGGTGCGCGTCGACACCGGCCGCCGCCAGCTCCTCGCGGACCGCCTCGGCGGTCTCGCCGAGCGTGGGCGTGTGGACGATCGCGGCCTTGGCCGTGCCGCGCAGGGTCTCGACCAGGTCGCCGAGCAGCCCGCGCCCCACCACCACGTCGTACGGTCGCTCCGCGGCCACGCGGATCCGCACCGGCTCGCCCATCACCACTCCCCTTCGTCTGCTCACCATTCGACCACGACCGCTCCGAGCGCGTCGCGGCCCCACACGCCCGCCAGCACGTCGGCCTGGTCCCGGACCGCGCGCCGCGCGGCACCCCGGACCGCCGACCAGCGCTCGACGTGGAAGCTCATCGTCCGACCGCTGAACGCGTACCGCCACGCCCCGACCACCCGCCCGTGCACGACCAGCGCGCCGGGGCTGCCGACCGGCCGCCACACCCGCTTCGCCACGTCGGCGTCGGCGAGCAGCCACCGGGGGCCGAGCAGGTAGGGGTCGCGCGGGAACAGCAGCAGCCCGGCGGGCGGCTCCGGCGCGGGGTCCGCCCAGCCGCCGGGGTCGTCGGCGGGCAGGTGCAGCCGCCGGCCGCCGACCCGGACGGGCACCGACTCCGGCCACCGCTGCGGCCCGGCGCCCAGCCACCGCAGCACGTCGGCCTTGGCGAACGGCCCGACGAACCGCGCGTGGTCCCGCACCAGTCCGGGCACGGCCGGGTCGGCCCCGGCCGACGGGTCCCGACCGGCAGAACCGGCAGAAACCGCGATCGGCCGGCGGAAGAGGAGTTTCACGCCCGCCGGCTCCAGTTCGAGACCGGCCAGGAGGGTGCAGAGGCGGAACAGCCCCTCGATCACGTGCCCGGTCCCGCACGGCCCGCAGTGCGGCCGGACGTCGGGCGGCAGCGACGCGGTGATCGCGCCGGACAGCTCGCCCTTGGTCGCCGACGCACTGGAGAACTGCTCGGCCATCGCCGCGCCCATCGCCGCGACCACGAGGTCCACGTGCTCCAGCGCGGGCACCGGGTGCGCGCCGCACCACGCCGCGAGCTGCTCGGGCGTGCGGGGCCGCAACTGCCGGCGCAGCGCGGGCAGGTCGGCGGGCCGGTGCAGGTGCGGCGCACCGCGCAGGCTGAGCACGCGCACCAGCGGTTCGCCGTGCCCGAGCCGGCGCACGGCGAGGGCCGCCTCGCCGGTGTTCGGCGGGCTGTCCACGACCCCGAGCGCGAGCACGCCCAGGTCGCCGCCGGACAGCCCCTGCACCGAGGCGCGGTGCGCGAGGACCTGCTCGGCGGTCAGGTCCACCGGGTCACGCGGGGGCCGCGCCGCGCGCGAGCACGGCGGCGACCACCTGCTCCGGCTCCAGCTCGTCGGTGGCCACCTCGATCGCCGCGACCTCCCGGTACAGCGGCAGCCGGGCGTCGAGCAGCGCCTTGAACGTCGAGCGCGGGTTCACCCCGGCCAGCAGGGGCCGCGCGGTCGACAGGCCGGTCCGCCGCACGCCCTCGGCCGTGCCGACGTTGAGGAACACCACGGCGTGGCCGGCGAGCCGCTCCCGCGTCACCGCCGAGAGCACCGCGCCGCCGCCCAGCGCCAGCACCCCGTCGTGCTCGGCCAGGCCCGCCGCGACCGCCGCCTCCTCCAGCGCCCGGAACGCCGGTTCGCCGTCGGTGGTGAAGATGTCCGAAATGGACTTCCCGGCCGCGGCGACGACGTCCTCGTCGGTGTCCCGGAAGGACACGCCGAGCTGGGCGGCGAGGAGCTGCCCGACCGTCGTCTTGCCCGCTCCGGGCGGGCCCAGGACGACGTAGCGCGGGCTCACCGCCCCTCCCAGCGGGCTTCCAGCGCCTCCAGGTAGGACGCGACGTTGCGCTTGGTCTCGGCGATCGAGTCGCCGCCGAACTTCTCCAGCGCCGCCTCCGCGAGCACCAGGGCCACCACGGACTCCAGCACCACACCGGCCCGGGGCACCGCGCACACGTCGGAGCGCTGGTGGATCGCCACGGCCGGCTCGCCGGTCCGCACGTCCACAGTGGACAGGGCGCGCGGCACGGTGGAAATCGGCTTCATCGCCACCCGCAGGCGCAGCGGCTCGCCGTTGGTGATGCCGCCCTCCAGCCCGCCGGCCCGGTTCGAGCGCCGCGTCACGCCCTTGGGCCCGGTGCCCCGGTCGATCTCGTCGTGCGCCTCGCTGCCCCACCGCTCGGCCGTGGTGAAGCCGTCGCCGACCTCCACGCCCTTCATCGCCTGCACGCCCATCAGCGCGCCCGCGAGCCGCGCGTCCAGCCGCCGGTCCCAGTGCACGTGGGAGCCGAGGCCGGGCGGCAGGCCGTAGGCGATGACCTCGATCACGCCGCCGACCGTGTCACCGGCCTCCTTCACCGCCTCCACCTCGGCCACCATCGCCTCGGTGCCGCGCGGGTCGAAGGCGCGCACCGGACTGGCGTCCACGGCCGCCAGGTCGCCGGGGCCGGGTACCGCCGCGTCGGCGGGCGTCCTGGCCCTGCCGATCGACACCACGTGGCTGACCACGCCCACGTCGAAGACCTGCTCGAGGAAGTGCCGGGCCACGGTGCCCAGCGCGGTGCGGGCGGCGGTCTCCCGCGCGCTGGCCCGCTCCAGCACCGGCCGCGCCTCGTCGAACCCGAACTTCTGCATCCCGGGCAGGTCGGCGTGACCGGGCCGGGGCCGGGTCAGCGCCTCGTTGCGGCCGGTCGGCTTGAGCTCGGACGGGTCGACGGGGTCGGCGGACATCACCTTCTCCCACTTGGGCCACTCGGTGTTGCCGATCCGCACGGCGATCGGGCCGCCCTGGGTGAGCCCGTGGCGGACCCCGCCGAGGATCTCGACCTCGTCGGCCTCGAAGCCCATCCGGGGGCTCCGCCCGAAACCGAGCCGTCGCCGTTCCAATTGGACGGTCAGGTCGGCAGTGGTGACCTCCACCCCGGCGACCATGCCTTCCAGCACGGCTACCAGGGCCGGTCCGTGGGACTCCCCAGCGGTGATCCAGCGCAGCACGCGCCGAATCCTTCCACAGCCTCACCCGGGCCCCCACAGCGACGTGAGCCAGGTCGCCGCCGCGAGGCCCGGCCCGTGCGGCAACGCGTCCCGTGGCCGCCACAGCGCGCCGACCAGCGTGATCGCGCTCGCCAGGCCGGCCGCAGCGGGCAGTGCGACCCACGACACCGCGCCGAGCACCGCGCCCAGCGCCCCGGCCAGCTTCACGTCGCCCCCGCCGAGGGCCGCCGGCCACCACCGGTGCACGGCCAGGTGCACCCCGAAGAACACCAGACATCCGATGACCGACCGGATCGGGTCCGCCCCGGCGAACCACAGGAGGACCGCCAGCGCCGGGTACGCGGGCAGGGTCAGCGCGTCGGGCAGGCGGGAGTGGCGGATGTCCGCAGCCGCAAGGAGGACGAGCAGCCACGAGAGGAGCAGCGGGACGGGTGACCAGGAGGCCGGCACGGCTGCCCGCGCGGTCACCGCCCACAGCGCGGCGGTGGGCAGTGCGCACCACAGCCATCGGATGTTCGCACCACGCGGGACTGCGCGCAGCAGCCCCGCACCCAGGGCTCCGGCGACGAGGCCGGACAGCGGGAGGACCATGGACCCACCCTGCCCACTGGGCCGTTCGGCGCACAAGGAAGGGTCCGACCGAATGGACCATCCGGTCGGACCCGTCAGCGGGCGGCGCCGCCCGAGGTGTCCGCGACCGCGCTCAGCGCTGCCAGGAGAACAGCACGTCGCCCGCCGCCACGGGACCCGGCCGGGCCACGTCCAGCAGCACGTCGGGCGTCGCGTCGAGCGCGACGACCGGGCAGATCGGGGCGAACCCGGCGGCTTCCACCTCGGCCGGGTCCCAGGTCACGACCGGCTGCCCGGCGCGCACCACCTCGTCCTTGACCACGTGCAGCGTGAAGCCCTCGCCCTTGCGCTTCACCGTGTCGATGCCCAGGTGCACCAGCACGGCCGCGCCGTCGTCGGTGGCGATGACGAAGGCGTGCGGGTGCAGGGTCACCACCCTGCCGTCCACCGGCGACACCACCTCGGCCGCCGCCCGGTCGGGCTCCACGGCGATGCCGGGGCCCACCATGGCCTGGGCGAACACCGGGTCCGGCACCTCGGTGAGCGGCACCACCCGGCCGCCGACCGGGCTCAGCACGCGCAGCGTCACAGCAGGTCCTCGATGTCGCTGGCGATGGTGTCCGCCTCCGGACCCACCACGACCTGCACGACGTTGCCCGAACGCATCACGCCGTGCGCGCCCGCCGACTTGAGCGCCTTCTCGTCCACCAGGCTGCCGTCGGACAGCTCACAGCGCAGCCGCGTGATGCACGGCTCGATCTCCACGATGTTGTCCGCGCCGCCCAGCCCGGCGAGGATCTTCTCCGCCTTGTCGTCAGCCACTTCAAGTCCTCTCTCGACACCTCGGGTGAGGGTGCCACCGCTCGGGCACGGTCCCGTAACGGCGGTTGACACCCGCCAACGGCGCGGAGCATCCTCCCCGCACCAACTGGTCTAGACCGGAAAGTACCAATGCCGGTCGGGCTCCGCGAGCACCGGGGAGGTGTCATGAACCGCAACGAGATCGTCGACGGCCCCAAGCCCAAGCACGCCCAGCTCAGGGACATCCTGCGGCGCATGGCGGAGCAGGAACTCCCGCCGGGCTCGCCCATCCCGTCCGAACGCGACCTCGCGCAGCAGTACCGGGTGTCCCGCATCACGGTGCGCGCAGCCGTCGGCCAGCTCGTCGCCGAGGGCCTGCTCACCCGGGCGAAGGGGCGGGGTACCTTCACCGCGCGCCGCCGGATGGACGTCCAGCTCTACCTGGAGTCCTTCACCGACGACATGCGGCGGCGCGGCCTCACCCCCACCACGCAGGTGCACCGGTGCGCCGACGAGGCCCCGCCACCTCAGGCGGCGACCGCGCTCGGCCTGCCCCCGCACGAGCCGGCGTGCCACCTCGTGCGCGTGCGGTCGGCGGACGGCGTGCCGCTGGCCGTCGAGCGCGGCTGGTACCACCCCCGGATCGTGCCCGACCTGCACCGGCACGACCTGACCGGATCGCTCTACACCATTCTCGCCGACACCTACGGCGTGCAGCTCGACCACGCCGCGCAGACCGTGTGGGCCGAGGCCGCCGACCCCGAGACGGCACGGCTGCTGGGCATCAGGACCGGCGGCCCGCTCCTCGTCTTCCGCCGGGTGTCCAGCTCCGCTGGGCGCCCCGTGGAGGACATGACGTCCTGGTACCGGGGCGATCTCTACCAGGTGACCATGCAATTGGACCGGACCGACCCGGATTCCGGCCATTTCTCCGCCAAGGGAGGTAACCCATGAGCGCCAGCGCCCCACAGGCGGTCGGCGGTCGTGACATCAAGGGACTCGCCACGTTGCAGCGGTTCGGTCGCAGCCTCATGCTGCCGATCGCCGCGCTGCCCGTGGCAGGTCTCCTGGCCCGGCTGGGCCAGCCCGACCTGCTCGGCAAGGACGGGTTGGGGTGGGACAAGGTCGCGGCGGTCATCGGCAACGCCGGTCTCGCGATCATGGACAACCTGCCGCTGCTGTTCGCGGTCGGCATCGCGATCGGTTTCGCCCGCCGGGGCGACGGTTCGACGGCGCTGGCCTCGGTCGTCGGCTACCTGGTGATGCAGGGCGTCTTCAAGGCGATGTCGCCGCTGGTCCTCGACCAGCCGACCGATCCGACCGCCAAGGCGGTCCTGATCGACTACCGGGTCCTCGGCGGCATCGTCGTGGGTCTGATCACCGCCGCGCTGTGGCAGAAGTACCATCGCGTGAAACTGCCGCCGTACCTGGCCTTCTTCGGCGGTCGCCGGTTCGTGCCGATCCTGGTCGCCGTGGTCATGGTCGTCGTCGGCGTGCTGCTCGGCCTGGTCTACCCGTGGTTCAACTCCGGCATCACCGCCATCGGTGAGGCCGTGACCGGCAGCACGGTGATCGGCGCGGGCCTGTTCGGCGTCGTCAACCGCCTGCTCATCCCGCTCGGCCTGCACCACATCATCAACAACGTGGTGTGGTTCCAGTTCGGCGAGTACACCGACGCGGCCGGCAAGGTCGTGCACGGCGACATCCCGCGCTTCCTGGCGCACGACCCCAGCGCGGGCACGTTCCAGACCGGCTTCTTCCCGATCATGATGTTCGCGCTGCCCGCCGCCGCCCTGGCGATCGTGCACACCGCGCGCCCGGCGCAGAAGAAGATCATCGCCGGCATCATGGGCTCGGCCGCCCTCACCGCGTTCATCACCGGTGTGACCGAGCCGCTGGAGTTCGCGTTCATGTTCGTCGCGTGGCCGCTCTACCTGATCCACGCGCTCCTCACCGGCACCTCGCTGGCGATCACCAACGCCCTGGGCATCCACGACGGCTTCTCGTTCTCCGCCGGTCTGATCGACATGGCCCTGAACTGGGGCATCTCGACCAAGCCGTGGCTGCTGGTGCTGATCGGCCTGATCTACGCGGTGATCTACTACTTCGTGTTCCGCTTCGTCATCACCAAGTGGAACCTGCGGACGCCGGGCCGCGACGACGACGAGGACCCGGAGGCCGACGCCAGCGTCGTGGAGGCCGGCGGCGCGGAGACGAAGGAAACCCGGGGCCGGGGCGCGACGTCGTCCTGACCACCCGGAAGCACACACGAGAGGACGGATCATGCCTGAGCGACGGGTCACCGTGGCGAGCAAGGTAGGACTGCACGCGCGGCCTGCCGCCCTGCTGGCGAAGGCGGCTGCCGGTCAGCCGGTGAAGGTCACCATCCGCAAGGCGGACGGCGACCCGGTGGAGGCGGGCAGCGTGCTGGGTCTGATGACCCTCGGCGCGATGCACGGGGACGAGGTCGTGCTGGCCGCCGAGGCCCCGGGCGGGGCCGACCCCCTGGCGGCCACCCCCCCCGTTTCCGCCCCGCCCCACCCGGGGGGTTGATCCGCGCGACGCGGGGGGGCCCCCGCTCGATCGCGCGGGGCCCCACTGTTTTTCACGCGAAAGTGCGAATTGCGGGAAGTGCTCCCCGGACCGCCTCGGGCGGGTCAGCCGCCCAGCGGCAGCGGCAGGACGTGGTCGGTCGCGGCGCGCAGCGCGTCCCGCATCTCCGCGCGCGGCGCGGGCCGGCCGGTGAACTGCTCGCACTGGCCGAAAGCCTGGTGCAGCAACATGTCCAACCCGGTCGCGGGCATCCGGCCGCGCCGCTGCACGGCGTCCGCCAGCGGCGTGGGCCACGGGTGGTAGATGACGTCGAGCACGCACGGCGCCCCGGCCAGCGCCGTCGCGACCGGTTCGGTGGCCGCCGGCGGCACGGTGCTCACCAGCACGTCCGACGCCTCCGCCAGCGCCGCGAAGTCGGTGCTGTCCCAGGCCGACACCGCCAACGCCACCCCGGCGCGCTCGGCGCACGCCCGCGCCTCCCCGGCCCGCTCCGGCGACCGCACGACCAGCGACACCTCCGCCACGCCCACCGACGCCAGCGCGACCAGCGCAGCCGTGGCCGTGCCGCCCGCGCCCAGCAGGACCGCGCGCGACCCGGACGTGAACCCGCACACCGCGCGCAACGCGCCCAGCACGCCGTCCACGTCGGTGCAGTCCGCGCGCCAGCCGCCGTCGACCGGGACGAGCGTGTTCGCCGCGCCGACCAGCAGCGCGCGGGGGGTCGCCGAGGACGCCACGGCCAGCGCGGCCCGCTTGCCCGGCATCGTCACCGACAGGCCGGCCCACGACGCGTCCAGGCCGCGCACGAGCGCCGGCACGCCGGCCTCGTCGCACTCGACGCGCCCGTAGGTCCAGTCCAGGCCCAACGCCCGGAACGCGGCGTTGTGCAGCACCGGCGACAGCGAGTGCCGCACCGGCGACCCGAGGACCGCAGCCCGGCGGGCCGCCGTGGACTGGCCGGACATGCTCAGAAGACGCCTTCCGCGCGGGCCTTGTCCGCGAGCCGGTTGTGCTCGTCCAGGTTGTCCGAGAAGCACGTGGTGCCGTCCTTCTGGCACTTCACGAAGTACTGCCACGGCCCCTGCTCGGGGTTGATCGCGGCGGTGATCGCCTCACGGCTGGGCGAGCCGATCGGGGTCGGCGTCAGCCCGTTGTTCTTGTAGGTGTTGTACGGGCCGGAGCGGTCGCGGTCCTCGTCGCTGGTGGTCACGATGGGCCGGTCGAGCTTGTAGTTGACCGTCGAGTCGAACTGGAGCGGCTGGTTGACCGACAGGCGCTTGTAGATGACCCGGGAGATCTTCCCGAAGTCCTTCTCCAAGCCCTCCTTCTCGATCAGCGACGCCACGACCAGCACTTCGTAGGGCCGGAACCCGGTGGTCTTGGTGCCCGCCGGGATGCCGTAGCCCTGCAACCGGGTGTTCGACGTCTCGATCACGCTCTTGATCAGCTCGGGGGCCGACGCGCCGGGCTTGAGGTGGTACAGGCCCCGGGTGATCAGACCTTCCAGCCGGTTCTCCTTGGGCGCGCGCGCGAAGTCGGCCAGCGCCCAGTCCGGGATGCCCAGGGCGGCGGCGTCGGCCGTGTCGGCGGCGGCGCGCAGCTCGTCCACGGTGACGCACTTCTTCACGCCGTCCAGCTCCGCGCACGAGGCGTCGGACAGCATCGACAGGATGCCCTTGGTGACGCTCTTGCCGTCCGGCGAGGTGATGTCGTGCAGGACGTTGCCGCCCTTGACCTCCAGCGGCACGACCTTGGCCTTGGCGTCGGTCATCCGCTCCACGGCGGCCTTGCCCGACATCTTGGTCTTCATCAGGTAGAAGCCCGGCTGGATGGCGGTGACGCGGGCGTCCTCCTTGCCCGCCTCGGTGAACGCCCGGGGGCTGGCCACCACGCCCTGCTCCTTGAGCGTGGCGGCGATCGAGGAGACCAGGTCACCGTCCTTGACCTCGACCACGACGTCGGCTTCGCCCGCGCCCGGGAAGTCGTCGTAGGACCCGATGCCGCTGAGCACCTGGTAGCCGTAGTACGCGCCGCCGCCGCCGATCACCAGGACGAGCGCGACCACGACCCACAGGATCGTCTTCTTGTGGTTGCGCCTGCGCGGACCCGCGACCTTGCTGCCGCGGGGGCGGTCCTGGTGCACGTCAGGTTCGCTGAACAACCCGAGGTCGTCGCTCACGTGCGGTCCTTCGCTCCGGGGGCCTGCTCCTCGTCTGCGGAACGGGCCACGTGTCGTGCCCGTGCGTCCAGCCAGGACTGGAGGATCTCGACTGCGGCAGCCTGGTCCACGACAGCACGTTGCTTCTTGCCTCGCACCCCCCGCTCGGCCAGCACCCGGCTCGCCGTGACGGTGGTCAGCCGCTCGTCGTGCAGCCGCACCGGCACCGCGACGCGCCCGGCCAACGCCGCAGCGTACGCGGTCGCCGCCTCCGCTGCCGGCCCGTGTCGCCCGGCCAGGGTGCGGGGCAGGCCGACCACGACCTCCACGACGTCGTGCTCGGCGACGAGCCCGACCAGGTCCGCGAGGTCCCGGCCGGCCTTCTCGTCGCGGGCCAGGGTAACCAGCGGGGTCGCCAGGAAGGCGCCGGGGTCGCTCAGCGCGACGCCGACCCGCACCGCCCCGACGTCGACGCCCAGCCTCCTGCCGAGGCCGGGGTCGTCGACACCGGGGCGATCAGTGCTGCTCAACGGCGCGGTCCACCTCGGCGCGCACGGCGGCCAGGGCCTGCGCGACGCCGGCGGGGTCGGTGCCGCCGCCCTGGGCGAGGTCCGGCTTGCCGCCGCCGCGACCGCCCACGGCCGGGGCGAAGGCGGGCACCAGCCTGCCCGCCGCCAGCCCGAGCGAGCGGGCGGCCTCGGTGGTGGCCACCACGAAGCTCACCTTGTCGCCGTCCGGGGCGAACAGCGCCACCACGCCGGGCCGGCCGCCCAGCCGGTTGCGCACCTCGCCGGCCAGCGTGCGCACGTCGCCGGCGGCGATCCCGCCGGGCAGCTCGACCGCGACCACGGCCACGCCGCGCACGTCCAGCGCCTGCTCGGCCAGCGACCCGGCGGAGGACAGCAGCTGGGCCGAGCGGACCCGCTCCAGCTCCTTCTCGGCCACCCGCAGCCGCTCGACCAGGGCTTCCACCCGGGCGGGCACCTCGGCGTCGGGCACCTTGAGCAGCCCGGCGACGTTCTGCACCAGGGCCCGCTCCCGGGCCAGGTACTGGAACGCCTCGATGCCGACGTACGCCTCCAGCCGGCGCACGCCCGACCCCACCGACGACTCGCCGATCACGGTGATCGGGCCGATCTGGGACGAGTGCTCGACGTGCGTGCCACCGCACAGCTCGCGCGACCACTCGCCGCCGATCTCGACCACCCGGACGGTGTCGTCGTAGGTCTCGCCGAACAGGGCGACCGCGCCCATGGCCTGGGCGCCGCCCATGTCGGTGTAGACGACGCTCACCGGCAGGTCGCGGCGGACGGCCAGGTTGGAGACCTCTTCGATCTCGCTGCGCGCCACGTCGGACAGGCCGCCGGTCCAGGCGAAGTCCAGCCGCAGGTAGCCGGGCTTGTTGTAGGAACCGCTCTGCAGGGCCGACGGGCCGAGCACCTGGCGCAGGGCGGCGTGCACGACGTGCGTCCCGGAGTGGCCCTGGCGCGCGCCGATCCGCCACTCCGGGTCCACCCGGGCCTCGACCCGCTCGCCCTCGGCGATCTCGCCGGAGAGCACCCGCACCTGGTGCACCCAGAGCTTGCGGGCGACCTTCTGGACGTCCACGACCTCCAGCTCGGCGGTGCCGGACACGATCGTGCCGGCGTCGCTCTCCTGGCCGCCGGACTCGGCGTAGAGCGGGGTGCGGTCGAGGACGACCTCGACGATCTCGCCCTCCTTCGCCGAGCGCACCCGCTTGCCGTCGCGGACGATGCCGCGCAGCGTGGCCTCGGAGGCCAGCTCCTGGTAGCCGGTGAACTCGGTGGCGCCGAGGTCGAGCAGCTCGCGGTAGGCGGTCTGGTCGCCGTGGCCGGTCTTCTTGCCCGCGGCGTCGGCCTTGGCGCGGGCGCGCTGCTCGGCCATCAGCTTGCGGAAGCCGTCCTCGTCCACGGTCAGGCCCGCTTCCGAGGCCATCTCCAGGGTGAGGTCGATCGGGAAGCCGTACGTGTCGTGCAGCTGGAACGCCTTGTCGCCGGGCAGCGTGGCGCGGCCGGCGCCCTTGACCTCGCCGGCGGCGGTGTCGAAGATCCGGGACCCGGCCTCCAGGGTGCGCAGGAAGGTGTCCTCCTCCGCCTTGAGCACCTGGGCGATCCGGGGGAACCCGCTGACCAGCTCGGGGTAGGTGGGGCCCATGGCGTCGCGGACCAGCTCGGCGAAGCGGACCAGCACCGGCTCGTCGATGCCGAGCAGGCGGGCGGAGCGCACGATCCGGCGCAGCAGGCGGCGCAGCACGTAGCCCCGGGCCTCGTTGCCGGGCGTCACGCCGTCGCCGACGATCAGCACGCCGCTGCGGGCGTGGTCGGCGATGACCCGGAACCGGACGTCGTCCACCGGGTTCGCGCCGTACTTGCGGCCGGACAGCTCCTCGGCGGCGCGGATCACCGGCAGCACGAGGTCGGTCTCGTAGACGTTGTCCACGCCCTGGAGCAGGAACGCGACCCGCTCGACGCCCATGCCGGTGTCGATGTTGCGGCTGGGCAGCGAGCCGACCGGCGGGTGCCCGAGCTTGGGGCTGAGCTCACCGCGCTCGTCCTGCATGAAGACCAGGTTCCAGATCTCCAGGTACCGGTCCTCGTCCACCACCGGACCGCCGGGCCGGCCGTACTCGGGGCCCCGGTCGTAGTAGATCTCCGAGCACGGGCCGCCGGGACCGGGCACGCCCATGTCCCAGTAGTTGTCCTTGCCGTCGCGGCGCTGGATGCGCTCGTCGGGCAGGCCGGCGACCTTCTTCCACAGCTCGATGGCCTCGTCGTCGTCCAGGTAGACGGTGACCCAGATGCGCTCCGGGTCGAAGCCGTAGCCGCCGTCGTCCTGGGACTTGGTGATCAGCTCCCAGGCCAGCCGGATGGCCTCTTCCTTGAAGTAGTCGCCGAACGAGAAGTTGCCCGCCATCTGGAAGAACGTGTTGTGCCGGGTGGTCTTGCCGACCTCGTCGATGTCCGGCGTGCGCACGCACTTCTGGATGCTGGTGGCGCGCGGGAACGGCGGCGGGGCTTCGCCCAGGAAGTAGGGCTTGAAGGGCACCATGCCGGCGTTGACGAACAGCAGGTTCGGGTCGTCCAGGATGAGCGAGGCGCTGGGCACGTAGGTGTGGCCGGCGTTCTCGAAGTGCTCGCGGAAGCGCTTGATGATGTCGTGGGTCTGCACGGGTGGTCCTCGGGTGCGAAGTGGTCTGGGCGCGGTGAGGCGGACGAGCCCTAGTGGCGGTCGCCCGCCCTGCGCGCTCGCCGACCCGGCGCCTGGCCCGTCTGGCGCTCCACGGTGTCGTGCAGCTCCTGCTCGCGCTCGCTCATCCCCGCGCGGACCTCCGCGCCGAACGACCCGATCGCGCCGGCCAGCTCCCGCAGGCCCTCGCCGACGTTGGCGCCGATGCCCGCCGGGGTGGCGGCGTGCGCCGCCTGGCCCGCCTTGCGGGTGGCGAACACGCCGGCCGCGATGCCCAGGCCGAACCAGAACAGCCGCCTCATCGCCTACCCCGCCGGGTGTGCTTCTTCGGCGACTGCCCGGCACCGCGCCGGGCCCGGATGGCCTTGCCGACGCCGTAGGACAGCGCGGCGGCCTTGACCAGCGGACCGCCCAGGGTGGCGGTGAACAGCGAGGTCAGCGCCGATACGTTGCCGGTGACCGCGCGCGCGTTGGCGGTGATGCCGTCCACCCGTTCGAGCTGGGCGTTCACGTGCGTGATCGTGGTGTTCGCGCCGGTGAACAGCGGGTCGCTGTTCTGGTGCGCCTTGCGGATGGCGATGGTGGCCTCGTCCAGCGTCCGGCCCAGCTTGATCAGCGGGATGGCCAGCAGGATCACCAGCAGCACGAACGCACCGGCGGCGACCAGTGCGGCGATCTGCCCTGGCGACACGGATCCTCCTGAGGGCTTGCTGGGCGTTGGGGTGTCCAAGGTTACCGCGAGTCGCCCGAATGACGTCTGGTGGATCTCGGTTGCGCCTGCCGGACCACCTGATCCACTTGTGAGAAGTACTCGGATGACCGATGACCTGGGCCGATCCGGTGCCGTAGCGTGATCAACGCTGTTGCGACCCCCCACTTCAGGAGGAAACGGCATGGCTCAGGAGAACAACGCGTACGAGGCCCCGTCCAGCGGCCTGCTGCTCAGCACCGAGGCGCTGACCGGCGCGGTCGACCGGGGCAAGGCCAACGGGGCGCTCGACGACGCCGACGGCGGCGCCGACAAGTGACCTTCCCGACCCTGGCTGACCTCGTCGCACCGGTCGAGGTCAGCCAGTTCTTCGCGGCGGTGCAGGGCCGGACCCACCAGCGGTTCCCCGGCCGGGCGGGGCGGTTCGCCGACCTGCTGCCGTGGTCGGAGGTCAACCGCGTGCTGCGGCAGTACCCGCTGGAGCACCCCCGGCTCCGGCTCGCCCAGGGCGGCGAGATCGTCCCGGCGCACACCTACACCGACGTGGTCGAGTCGCGCCAACCCCCGTCCCGGCTGGTCCCGGCGGCGTTCGCGGAGAAGATGCGCGGCGGCGCGACGCTGGTGATGGACTCCGTCCACGAGCTGTTCGACCGGGTCGGCGAGCTGACCTCGGCGCTGGAGCACGAGCTGCGGGAGCGCGTGCGGGCGAACCTGTACGCGGGCTGGGGCAAGACGCACGGCTTCGACGTGCACTGGGACGACCACGACGTGCTCATCGTGCAGGTCTCCGGGCGCAAGCGGTGGCGGCTGCACGGTGCGACCCGGGTCGCGCCCCTGCGCCGGGACGTCGAGCTGCCGACCCCGCCCACCTCGGAGCCGCTCGACGATTTCGTGCTGGAGGACGGCGACGTCCTGTACGTGCCGCGCGGGCACTGGCACGACGTGTCCGCCCTGGGCGAGGAGTCGCTGCACCTCACCATCGGGTTCAACCGGGCGACCGGCGTCGACCTGGTGGCGTGGCTGGCCGACCGGCTCCGGGCGGACGAGGCGTTCCGCGTCGACCTGCCCCGGTTCGCGCCCGAGGCGGAGCAGCGGGCCCACACCGAGCTGCTCAAGGCCCGGGTCGCCGAGTTGATGGACGCCGACGTGGTCGGGCGGTTCCTGGCCGACCGGGACGCGCAGGCCCCGGCGCTGCCGCACGTGGGGCTGCCGTGGACCGCGACCTCGGACCTGCTGCCGCCGGGTGACGACGCCGAGGTCAGGGTGCTGACCCCGCGCGCGGTGCTCACGCCGGGTGCGGAGACGGTGGCGCTGGAGGCGGCGGGCAAGCGCCTGGTGTTCGCGGCGGCGGCGCTGCCGGTTCTGGAAGTGCTCGTGGGAGGCACCCGCCACGCGGTGGGGTCGCTGGTGGCGGCCGGTGCGCCGGCCCTGGACCGGGCCACGGTCCGGGCCCTGCTCGCTGAATTGGTCACACGGGGAGTGGTAGGACCCGCGTGATCGGGTAAGCTTAGGTATGCCTAACGCAAGTTCGGGCGGGCTCCCGGGGTGCGCGGTCCTCACGCGTCAACTGGGCGGCAACCCGGCCGGCACGGCGGCCCACATGACGTCGTGGCTGCTCATCGAGCAGCCCGGCCCGTGGCCCGCCGACGCGTTGGAGCAAACCCTGGCCCCGGTGTTCGCGCCGGGCCGGCTGGACGGGCCGCGCGCCGCCGGGCTGCGACCGCTGCTCATCCGCCGTCCCGGCAAGCACCAGCGCGACCCCGGCGCACCGCGCACCGTCTACCTGGCCAGCGGCGTGCCCGGCAACCGGTGGCTGGAGCGGCTGGAGGTCGCCGACCTGGCCGACCTGGCCTCGCTCGACCTCGGCGCGCTGGCAGCCAGCATCCCCGGCCACGGCGAGCGGGTCGACGGCCCGCTGTTCCTGGTCTGCACGCACGGCACCAAGGACCTGTGCTGCGCCGTGCTCGGCCGCCCGCTCGCGGGCGTGCTGGGCGAGAACCACCCCGGCCGCGCGTGGGAGGTCAGCCACGTCGGCGGCGACCGCTGGGCGGGCAACCTGCTGGTGGTGCCGGACGGCTTCCTGCACGGCCAGCTCGACCCGGGCGAGGCGGCCCTGGTGGCGAAGGCCGCGCTGGGCGGCCAGGTGCAGCCCGACCAGCTGCGCGGGCGCACGTCGGCGGTGAGCGCGTGGACCCAGTACGCGGAGATCGCGGTGCGCAAGCACCTCGGGTTGCGCGGGCTGGACGCGGCGCTGGGCGTCGCGGAGCGGCCGGTGGAGTCCGAGGACGGCGAGGCGCGCGTGGTGACCGTCCAGGGCTTGGACCACCTGTACGAGGTCACCGTGCACCGCAACGTCGCTAGCGCGGTCGGCACCAGCCGCTGCTCGGGCGTGATCGCGCCGTCCGCCTACACCACCCGCACGATCAAGGCGCTCGTCACGGCCTGACCCGGGCGGGTGTCGTCCCGCCCGGCATCCCCGACCGGACGGGACGACAGGTCCCCTACCGGCGGGCCAGCGTCAGGTAGGCCAGGCCCATGCTGGTCCGGTAGCCCTTGAGCCAGCCGTCGCGGTGCTCGTCCACGACCCTGGCGACCTCGGCGGCCTCCGGGTGGTCCGGGTTGTCCAGCAGCCAGCGCTCCCGCGACGCGCACCACCGCGACTCGAACGAGTCCCACTCGTCGCGGTTGGCCGTGGTCAGGTTGAGCAGCCGGAACCCCGTCGCCAGGGCGAGGTCCACCAGCTCGTGGAGCAGCAGGAACTCCTCGCGGGGGAAGATCTCCAGGGCGCGCGCGTTGGGCTCGCCGTCCCAGATGCCGTCGCCGAGCAGCAACCGGCCGCCGGGCTTGAGGCGGGTGTGCATGGCCTCCAGTGTCCCCCGCGTGCCGCCCCAGGCGTGGGACGCCCCGATCGACACGACGACGTCCGCCGGGTCGGCGGCCCACGTGGTGACGTCGGCGCGTTCCAGCCGGACCCGGTCCCCCAGGCCGCGCGCCGCGATGTTCGCCCGGCCCCGGTCGATGGCGCGCTCGTCGTCGTCGACGCCCAGCCCGGTCGCGCCCGGCGCGTGCTCGACGGTGCGCAGCAGCAGCTCCGCCCAGCCGCAGCCGTAGTCCACGACGGTCGCCCCGTCCAGCGGTCCGAGCGTCCCGATCAGGTCGTAGGACTTGGCGTCCGAGAGCGGCGAGTTGAAGTCGAGGAGGGCGTGGCCGTCGGTCGGGGCATCCGTCACGGCGCACACCGTTGCAGACGCCGGGCCGATCGGCACCGGATTTTTCCTACTCCTCGCCCCGCACGACCCGCCGCAGCCGGGGCAGCCGCTCGGCGATGTAGCGCTCCGCGCCCCGGCCGGTCGGCTCGTAGTAGTCGCGGCCGACCAGGTCGTCCGGCGGGTACTGCTGGGTGAGCACGCCTTCGGGCACGTCGTGCGGGTACCGGTAGCCGCGCGCGTTGCCCAGCTTCTCCGCGCCCGCGTAGTGGCCGTCGCGCAGGTGCGCGGGCACCGACCCGGTCGAGCCCTTGCGCACGTCCGACACGGCCGCGCCGATCGCCGTGGTCACCGCGTTCGACTTGGGCGCGGTCGCCAGGTGGACGGTCGCGTGGGCCAGGTTCAGCGCGCACTCGGGCAGCCCGATGAGCTGCACGGCCTGCGCGGCGGCGACGGCGGTCTGCAACGCGGTCGGGTCGGCCATGCCCACGTCCTCGCTGGCGTGGATCACCAGCCGGCGGGCGATGAACCTCGGGTCCTCCCCCGCCTCGATCATGCGGGCCAGGTAGTGCAGCGCGGCGTCCACGTCCGAACCCCGGATGGACTTGATGAACGCGCTGGTCACGTCGTAGTGCTGGTCGCCCTGCCGGTCGTAGCGCACGGCCGCGCGGTCGACCGTCGCCTCCAACGTGGCCAGGTCGAGCTCCCCGCCGCCCGGGACCGCGTCGGCGGCGGCCTCCAGCGCGGTCAGCGCGCGCCGCGCGTCCCCGCCGGCCAACCGCACGAGGTGGTCCTCGGCGTCCGGGGCGACGGTGATCGCGCCGGCCAGCCCGCGCTCGTCGGCGACCGCGCGGCGGACCAGCCCGCGCACGTCGTCGTCGCCCAGCGGGCGCAGCTGGAGCACCAGCGACCGGGACAGCAGCGGCGAGACGACGGAGAAGAACGGGTTCTCCGTGGTGGCCGCGACCAGCAGCACGATCCGGTCCTCGACCGCGCCGAGCAGGGCGTCCTGCTGGGTCTTGGAGAACCGGTGCACCTCGTCGATGAACAGCACCGTCGACTCGCCGGACCGGACCAGCCGGCGGCGTGCCTCGTCGATGACGGCGCGGACCTCCTTGACGCCCGCGCTGAGCGCGCTCAGCGCGGCGAACCGGCGGCCGGTGGCCCGGGACACGAGGGTGGCCAGGGTGGTCTTGCCGGTGCCGGGCGGGCCGTAGAGCATGACGGACGCGGGCGAGGAGCCCTCCACGAGCCGGCGCAGCGGCGCACCGGGGCCCAGCAGGTGGCCCTGGCCGACCACTTCGTCCAGCGTGCGCGGGCGCATCCGCACGGCCAGCGGCGCGTTCGCCGCGATCCGCTCCGCGCGCTCCTCCTCGGGCACGCCGAACAAGCCCTCGTCGAACAGCCTTTCGTTCACCTGTTCGACTGTAGTCGCCCTGTGCACTCCCGCTGTCCGAGCGTGCAGCACCGGTTCCGCGCCCGGCCCGCGCGGGCCAGGGTCGGTGCCATGAGCAGGCTGAGTCCGGAGCAGATCGCCCGGCACGCGCACGACGCGGGGTTCCGGGGCGAGGACCTGACGATCGCGGTGGCGGTCGCGCTGGCCGAGTCCGGCGGCGACCCGCGCGCCCACAACGCGAGGCCGCCGGACGACTCGTACGGGTTGTGGCAGGTCAACATGCTGGGGTCGCTGGGCCCGGCGCGGCGGCGCGAGCTGGGGCTCCCGTCGGACAGCGCGCTGTTCGACCCGCGCGAGAACGCCGAGGCGGCCCACCGGATCTCCGGCGGCGGGCGGTCGTGGACGCCGTGGTCGACCTACACCAACGGGGCGTACCGGGCGCACCTGGACGAAGCCCGGCGCGGGGTGAAGGCGTTGCAGCGCACCGGCTCCGGCGGCGGATCAGGGGGCGGCGGTCGTGGCGGCGGCGGTTCAGGGGGCGGCGGTCGTGGCGGCGCCGGGGGCGGGTACTCGGTGGACGTCGGGGTGCTGCGCGACTACGCGCGGCGCACCCAGAACACCGCCGACGACCTGACGGCGCTGGGCCGCAGGCACGTGCGCGAGGTCCGGGAGATCGCCGAGGACAGCTTCGGCGCGGTGGGCCGGCAGTCCGGTTTCGCCGCCGCGCTCGACGGTTTCGGGGCGGCGCTGCGCAAGCAGGTCAAGGGCGTCGCGCACAACACCGACGCGCTGGCCGCGTCCGCCGCCAAGTCCGCCCGCGCCTACCGCGAGCAGGACGACGACATCGCCCGTTCGCTGAGCTGAGGAGCCCACCGTGGACACGAGAGCGACCGCGCGGTACATCGCGGAGAGCATGATCGGGCACCGGAACGCGTTGGCGGGCAAGGCGGAGGACGCGGTCAAGGTCCAGTACGCGCTCAACCGCACGGCGACCGGGCTCACCGAGCAGCACGAGGACCACCTGGCGGCGTCCAGGACCGTGCTGGAGCACTGGAAGGGCACCCAGTCCGAGGGGTTCGAGAAGCGCTCCGGGAGGCTGGGCAGGCAGCTGCGGGCGACCTCGGAGGCCGCGCGGGACGCGGAGGAGGTCGTCGCGGGCGTGAGCGCCGCGCTGACCACCGGGCACGCCAGGGCACGCCAGGCCGTGGACGAGTACCTGGAGCGGGCCACCCGCCTGCTCGACGCCGGCGTCGCGGTGGGGACCGGGGCCGCGCTGCTCAAGGCCGTCGCCGCAGCCGCCGACCTGGAACCCCGCTACACCAGGGAGACCGCCTCGGCGCTGCGGCGGACGCGGGACGAGATGGAGGACGCGGCACGCCGGCTGCGCGCCCTGGAGAAGGACGTCGAGCACGACGGCGTGGTCGACGCGCGACCGCGCACCAGCCCCGCGAAGGCGAAGGAGCGCGGCCGGTCCCGCACGATCGTCTCCGCTGCGCGGCGCGAGCTGGGCGTGCGCGAGAACCCACCGGGCAGCAACCGCAACCCGTACGGGCCGACCGCCGCGTGGTGCTCGTCGTTCGCCACGGCCATGTGGCGCAAGGCGGGCGTGGACATCCCGCTGCTGCCCTTTACCGGTGACGTGTTCCGCTGGGGGCAGCGCAACGGCAAGTCCTACACCGAGTTGGCCGACGTGCGCCCCGGCGACGTGCTGCTGTTCGGCACCGGGCCGCAGAGCCCGACGACCAGCAAGCACATCGGGATCGTGGAGAAGGTGTCCGGCGGCGCGGTGACCCTGATCGAGGGCAACTCCGGCGACGCCGTGCGCCGCAACACCCACCGGCTCAGCCCGACCACGTTCTACGGAGGGGTGCACCCGTGATCACCGCGCACGCGCACGACCCCGACCGGGGTGTCGCGGTGGAGGTGGGGCCCGGTGGCGCGCTGCGCGACCTGACCCTGGACACCCGCGCCCTGCGCCTGGGCCCCGACCTGGCGCGCGCCGTCCTGGACCTGGTCGACGCGGCGACCGCGAAGGCCAACGCCCGCGCCGCCGGCGTGCTGGGCGACCTGGCCGCGCTCGGGCTCGCGGTGCCCGCCCGGCAGGTCGAGGCGGTCGAGGACACCACCCCGACGACGTGGAGGGTCTGATGCCCGAGTTCGGGACCTCCGGCCGGCGCGGCACCGGGCCGGGCGGCTCCCCAGGCGCTGCGAGCAGCCCACCACCGGACGTGCCGTCGCCGGACGTGCCGTCACTGGGCGGGCGGCTCGACGCGATCCGGGCGACGGCGTCCGGCGACGGGGTGACGGTGACCGTCGACCTGCACGGCAAGCCCGTCGGGCTGGAGTTCGCGCGGGAGGCGTTCACCCGGACCCCGTCCGCGCTCGCCGAGACCGTGCGGCGGCTGGCCGACGAGGCGGCGGCCGACGCGCTGGCGCGCGGGCTGGCCGTGGTCACCGAGGTCGTGCCCGCCGGGCTGCTGGACTCCGGCTCCCGCCCCGGCCACGGCTCGGCACCCCCGGTGGGTTCTCACCCGTGAGCCGCTGCCGGAGCCGGGTTCGCTCCCGGCGGAGCGAGAACCCGTGCGGTGCGGACCGCCGGTGCGCTGTCCGCTCAACGCCTCGTGCAGCGCACCGGCTACGCCACGCCGGCGAGCAGCTCGGACAGCCGGCGGGTCAGCCACGCGCCGTCCGCCGGGGTGAGCAGCACCCACGGTTCGCCCGCCACCTCCTCGGCCGCCATCGCGTACCGGCCGGCCGTGGTGTCGGTCCAGCTCAGCACCGACGACCGGCCGCCGGGCCCGGTGCAGGCGAGCTGCCCGGCAGCGACCCGGCCGGCCTCGGCCAGGGTGGTGACCGCGCGGGTCGCCCGCCCGGTGACGCCGCCGGACGCCAGCGCGCGTTCCAGCCCGGGGTGGCCGGCGTCCGCGTAGCCGCGCATCGCGGCCGAGAACACCGCGCGCGGCAGCCGGACCTGGTCGCCGGGCCCCGGCACGCCCTCCCCGACCACCCGCGCCATCGCGGCGACCGCGTCGGTGATCGGCTCCAGCGCGACCTCCTGGTCGTTCAGCACGGCCAGCACCCCGCGCGGCCCGCGCAGGGCCGCCAGCACCCGCCACGGCGTGGGCCGGAACACCAGGGCGTCCACGGACAGCGTGCGGTTGGCCAGCCGGCCGAACAGGTCCTCCAGCTCGGGCGCGGGTCCGCCGTCCTCGGCCAGGCCCGCCGACGCCAGCGCGCGGAACACGTCCACGCCCAGGTCCTCGCGGTCGGCCTCGGTCGCGCCGTGCGAGTCGACCTCCAGCGGGTACGGCGGCTCGCCCACCCCCAGGTCTTCCCACAGCAGGTCGAACTCCAGGTGGGACAGGACGACCGCGGTCGCCGTACGTCGTGCCATGCCGGCCGAAGATAGCGGGTGGGTCCGGGCGGGTCGGCCGGAACCCGGCCTTACCCTGGCCGGCGTGGACCTCGCCAACGGGCTGCTCACGGTGCGCGCGTCGGGTGCGGCGGCGGCCCGTGCGGCGCTGGACGGGGCGTCGGGCGGCACCCCGGGCACGCCCGAGCGCATCCAGCTCCTGATGGGCTGCGCGGTGCCGCGCGGCCTGCCCCGCAGCGGCGCGGAGCTTCGGTTTCCCGATTGCTCGCTGCACGTCGTGCCGGGCGTGGTGCTGCTGACCGTCGCCGAGGCGAAGCTGACCGTCGGCTTCACCGAGCTGAAACCGCTGATGTTCCAGCCGGTCCCGGTGGAGGCGGCGCTGCGCTCGGTGTTCTCCGGGGCGATCGCGCACGTCCTGGCCGCCGCGCACGTGCTGGACCCGCACGGCCTGTCGCACCACCTGCTCGGGCTCGCCGAGCTGGTGCTGCGCAGCGCGCTGAAGGCCGAGCTGGACCGGGTGGACGCGCTGGCCGCGCGCCGCCGCGAGGCGCTGGACTACATCCGCGACCACCTGGCCGACCCGACCTTGGGCGCGGACGCCGTCGCCGCCGCCCTGCACATCTCCCGCCGCCGGCTCTACCAGCTCTTCGACGACGGGCAGGGCGTGTCCGAGCGCATCCGGGGGCTGCGGGTGGACCGGGCGCGGGCGCTGCTGGCCGACCCGGCGAAGGCGGGCCGGGGCATCGGCGAGATCGCCAAGGACTGCGGTTTCGTCAGCGCGGCGCACTTCTCCCGGACGTTCCGCCAGGTGGTCGGGCGGACGCCGAGCGAGTTCCGGGGCCGGTGAGCCCGGGTTCGTCGAACCGGACGCCCGACACGAACCGCCCGGCCAGGCCCGCCACCTCCAGCCACCCCCGCCCGGTGGGCGAGTGCAGGGTGAACACCGCGACCCTCGGGTGCGCCGGGTCGGTCACCACCACCTGGAGCTGCGCGCCCGTGCCGGTGACCGGGATGCGCTCCACGATCACCACCGGGCAGCCCGTCGAGGTCACGCCCTTCGTCACGTCGCGGATGGCCGGCCCGTCGAGCTGGACGCCGAGCGCCGGGTCGACCGGCCGGTCCACCGGGAGCACGCCGGCGAGCAGCAGCGCCGGGTCGGCGTCCGGGTGCTCGACCACGGCGAGCAGGCCGCAGTCCTGCCGGTGCGCCAGCTCCGCCGCCTGCGTCGCGGAGACCTCCAGACCGGGGTCGCGGGTGCCTTTGACGCGGCGCAGCACCGCGAGCAGTTCGGCGGCGGTGCGCTCGGGGGAGCCGAGAGCCACCGGGGTCACCCCCGGCACGGGAGCGAGTCTCACCCGAGGCCCGCCGCGAACGCGTCGGCCGCGCCGCGCCCGGCGGCCCGCGCGGGTGGCCCGAGCAGCACCGACGCCAGTTCGGCGGTGAGCGCGGAGAAGTCCGCGAGGGCGTCGGCGAGCGCCGTGGACGGTTCCTCGGAGCGCAGCCGCTCGGCGACCCGCCGCGCCTCGGCGTGGTGGTCGCGGGCCAGCAGGCGGGCCTCCTCCAGCACGTCGTCGAGCTGCCGGGCGACCCGGTCGTGCCGGGCCACCGCGTCCGCGTGCACCTCGGCGTGCGCGGGCGTGAACGCGGCCAGCGCCCCGGCGCGGTCGACCTCGTCGGCGGCGTCGGAGAGGTCCCGGCGCAGCGCCACGGCCCGCCGGTCCAAATCCTCGGCCCGCCGTTGGTTGCCCAGCAGCGTGGTGGCCCAGGCGTCGAGCACCTCCGACGCGGCCCGCATCGCGCGCCGCACCGCCGTCAGCTCCGACACCACCGCCTCCAACCGGGTCCGCAACCCCTCGGCCGCCGCTCCTTCCCACCCCACCGGCACACCGGGCACCGGCACCTCGACCGCGCAGCGCGCGCTCGCCGCCGCAACGGCCCCCGCGCTGCCGGGCGCGGGGTCGAAGCCGAGGCCCCGGTAGTCAGCCATGGTCGAGCTCGTCCGCCCGCCGGTAGGTCTCGCCGGCCGCCCGGACCTCGTCGGCGAGCACGCCCGGGTCCAGCCCGCGCAGGGTGCCCGCCCACTCGGCGAACAGCCCGGCGACCGCCTCGGCGACGCCCTCCGGCCCCAGGTCGCCGACCGGTTCGGCCAGCGCGGACCGCACGGCGCGCAGGTCGTCGCCGGCGTCCGCCAGCCGGTGCGCGTACCCGGCCAGCTCGTCCGGGTCGACCCGGTAGCCGGTCACTCGCCGAGCACCGGCGGGAACGCGGGCGGCAGGTCGTCCAGCAGGTCCAGGCCGTTGTCGTAGCGGTTGCGGTGCTCCCGGTCCTCCTCCCGGTTGCCGGGCGCGGCCGGCGGGACCACGCCGTACCCGCCCGGACCGCCCGCCGGCACCGGCACGGCGCCGCCGCGCGCCACCGCGCCGCCGGGCGCCGCGCCGATCACGCCCGACGAGCCGCCGGGTCCGACCGGGCCGTGGCCGCCGGGACCGAACGCCGTGCCGTAGCCGCCCGGACCGTAGCCGCCCGGACCGGGGCCGAACCCGCCGGGCGGGCCCGCCGCGTAACCACCGGGCACGGCCGACCCGCCGGGCAGGCCGGGCACCCCGAAGCCCGCCGGGCCGCCGGCCGCCGCGACGGCCGTGGTGTCGCCGGGGCGCACGCCGGGCGGCGGCGGCTGGTCGACCGGGGGCTGCGGCGTCGAGGGCGGCGCGGTCGGCGGTTGCGGGGTGGTCGGCGGCGCGGTCGGGGGCCGGTCCGGTCCGCCGGTCCACGGGCGGTGGTCGGGCTCGACCTTCGCGCCGGCCGGGGCGTCGTCGAACAGCGGCAGGCGGTCGTACTCGGCGCGGCTCGCCTGCTCGTAGGCGTCCATCACGCGCACCGCCTCCGCCTTCGCGGCCTGCTGCTCCTTCTTGGACGGCAAGTGGTCGTCCAAGAGCTGGTCGGCCAGGTACGCGCCCTGCGGACCGTCCAACGTGGTCACGTCGTACCCGTCGCGGAACCACCGCTCGGCGTCCGGGTGGACCGGCTCGGGCATCCGGCGGGCCGCCTCGCCCACGGCCCAGGTGTAGGCGTCCATGCCGGCACCGACGCGGTAGGCCCGGTCGGACACCTCGGTGGCCCACCGGGTGAGCCGGGACACCGAGTCTGCCGCGACCGCCGAGGACGGGCCGTGCCAGGACTGCACCAGCGTGCCGACCAGCCGCTGGACGTCCTCGGTCGCCTCGCCCAGGTCGCGGGCCAGCACCTGCCAGTCGTGCGTGCGCTGCCCCATCCGGGCCAGGTCGGCGGACTTCACCATGTCCCAGAGGTCGCGGTGCGCGTAGACGTTCCAGTTGATCTTGCCGAACCGCTCCAGCCGGCGGTTGGCCTTCTTGCGGTCGGACACCTTGCGGGCCGCGCGGCGCTGCCTCGCGGTCGCCGGGTGGTCCTCGGAGTGGAACCGGTGCCTGCGCTCGTGCCCCGTCACAGCGTCCTCATCGCCTCGGCCGCCGCCTCGTCCTCGGCGCGGTGGGTGGAACCGACCTGGCGCAGCGCGGCGCGCAACGCGCCCAGCTCGTCCAGGTAGGACTGGAGCGACGACTGCACGCCGCCGTCCTGCCCGCCGCCGCGCAACCCGAACGCCCGCCGCATGTGCAGCGCGACCGGCCCCTTGCCGTCGCCGAGGTCGTCGGACAGGCCGTCGGACCGGCGCAGGTGCTCGTGCAGGGTGTTGTGCAGCTCGTCGAGCCTGGTGAGAGCGCTGTCGAGCTCGTCGAAGTCGAGCGCGACGCGGTCACCGTCCTGGGCGACGATCGGCGTCGCACCGGCCGTGCCGGGCGCGTCGACGCGCGGCGGCGGGGCGGGTCGCCCCCGCTCCTCGCGCTCGAACCCGTCGCGCAACCGCTTGGCGTCCTCGATGCCGCGCACCCTCACCATGACGCACATCGTGACGGGCGCGGCGCGCGACGACCAGACCGGGTGCACAACGGGAGCAGGTCGGGTGCACGTACGGACAAACACGAGGTCGCGTCAGGTCTTCGGCGTGGGATGGCCTGGTGCAGCTCGGGGGGCGTGAAGTCGCCCGGTGCTCCGGAACCTCGGGAGGCGCGCGGTCGAGCAGGGCGTGCGAGAATCGTCCCCCGTGCCGTCATCCGCCGTTCACGCCCGTGTCGTGTTGCTCGCCGGCCCGTCCGGCTCGGGCAAGTCCACGCTCGCCGCCCACCTGGGGTGGCCGGTCCTGCGCCTGGACGACTTCTACCGCGAGGGCGACGACCCGCTGCTGCCCCGCGACGACGCGGGCCGGCCGGACTGGGACGCCGAGGGGTCGTGGAACACCGAGGACGCGCTGCGCGCGGTGGTGGAGTTGGCCACCACGGGCCGCGTCGAGGCCCCGGTGTACGCGCTGGGCGAGGACCGGCGGGTCGGGTGCCACGTGGTGGAGGCGGACGGGCCGTTCATCGCGGAGGGGCTGTTCGCGGACCGGCTCGTATCCGGGTGCCGCGAGGCGGGCGTGCTGCTGGACGCGATCGTGCTGGCACCCAACGCTTTCGTGACGTTCGTGCGGAGGTTCACCCGAGACGTGGCCGAGGCGCGCAAACCGGTCCCGTTCCTGCTCCGCCGAGGTCTGCGCCTGCTGCGCGAACAACCGTCGCTGGTCCGCCGCTGCGTGTCGGCCGGGATGCGCCGCCTGTCCCCGTCCGACGCCCGCGCCACCCTGTCGGAGGTCTCCCCCCGCCGCAGCCCGCCCACCCCGGCCGCTGCCAATCGGAACCGCTGAAACCTCTCGTTCACCGATCCCGCACTCCGCTGCCGGCCGGTACCTGTTCCGCGACCTCACGCGCGTCCGCCGGACCGGGCGCGGTGCTCAGTCGAGGCGGAAGCCGAAGGGGAGTTCCAGGCGGTGGCGGGCCAGGAGTTCGGTGTCGGCGAGCAGTTCCCGGGTCGGGCCGTCCGCCACCACCACCCCGCCGTCGATCAGCACGCTGCGCGGGCAGACCTGCACCGCGTACGGCAGGTCGTGCGTCACGATCAGCATCGTGCGGTCGAGGCCGAGCAGGACCTCCGCCAGCTCGCGGCGGGCCACCGGTTCCAGGTTCGCGGACGGCTCGTCCAGCACCAGCACCTCCGGGTCGCACGCCAGCACCGTGGCCAGCGCCACCCGCCGCCGCTGCCCGCCCGACAGGTGCAGCGGCGAGCGGTCGGCGACGTCCGCCATGCCCACCGCCGCCAAGGCCAGCGCCACGCGCTCGTCCAGCTCCGCGCCGCGCAGCCCGAAGTTCGCCGGCCCGAACGCCACGTCCTGCCGCGCCGTGGGCAGGAACAGCTGGTCGTCGGGGTCCTGGAACACCACGCCCACCCGGCGCCGGACCTCCCGCAGGTGCTCCTTCACCACCGGCAGCCCGGCCACCTCGATGCGCCCCTCCCCGCCACCGAGCACCCCGTTGAGGTGCAGCACGAGGGTCGTCTTGCCCGCGCCGTTCGGGCCGAGCAGCGCGACCCGCTCGCCCGGCTCCACCCGCAGGTCCACGCCGAACAGCGCCTGGTGGCCGTCCGGGTAGGCGAACGCCAGGCGCTCCACGAGCAGCGCGGGCGCGGTCGGCGCGACGTGCACCGGCTGCACCGCCGCGCTCCCCCGCCCGTCCGGCATCCGGCCCGTCCAGCCGCGCGACACCATGGCCAGGTGGACGCGCTCGCCGCGCTCGTAGGAGCGGATGAACAGGCTGCCGACGCCGCGCGCCGTCGCGCCCAACTGCCACAGGAAGCGCGGGTCGTCCCCGCGCGAGACGCGGGCCACGCGCATCCGCTTCGCCTCCGCCACCACGACGTCGGCGTAGCGGAGCATCAGGGTGGCGATGGTGACCAGGACGTCGGGCATCCGGAGGCGTTGCAGGCCGAGCAGGAGGTCCTGCGGCGCGGTGGTCGCGGCGAGCGTGAGCGAGACTAGGACGCCGAGGGTGCCCTTGGCGAGGATGTTCCAGCCCGCCAGCGCGCCCTCGACCGAGACGGGCACGCCGAGGACGTCGGTGGTCGGACCGGGCCCGGTAAACGGCAGCACCAGCGCCAGCACCACGAAGGGCACCTCGATCAGCGCGCGCGACGCGAACCACGTCGGCGGGACCCGGGCGACGAACCACACCGCCGTGACCACCAGCAGGTAGGCCCCGAACGCCCAGAACGCCTCGCGCGGCGTGGCCACCACGCACAGCACGGCGACCACCGCGGCGACGATCTTCACCTGCGGGGCGAGCCGGTGGACCGGCGAGTCACCCGCCCGGTGCAGAACGCCCGTGCTCACCCCTTGGCGCTCTTGGTGCGCAGCAGCCAGAACAGGCCACCGGCCACGAGGAGCGTCACGACGACGCCGATCACGCCCGCGAGCCCGGTGAGCCGGTCGTCGCCGCCCACGGCGTAGTCGGCGAGCGGGCTGCCCGCCAGCGGGTGGTCCTGCGCGTGCTCGGCGATGCCGTGCTCCTCGGTGACGTGGTCGAGGCCGTCGGGGTCGGAGTCGGCGAAGTACGACACGACCCCCGCGAGCACCAGGCTCACCACGGCGAACCAGGCGAAGAAGCGCTTCATCCCCTCAGCTCCAGCTTCTGCGGCACGCCGCGCAACAGGTACACGAGATCGGGCCGCGCCGCCGCGACCGCCGTGACGGTGGCGGCGGTGATCACCCCTTCGCCGACGCCGATCAGCACGTGCACGCCGAGGATCGCCGCCGCGACCGTCCCGAAGCCCACGCCGCCCGCGCCGCCGATGGCGTACTCGACGACGAAGCCGAACGAGGCGAGAACGGTGTTGACCAGGGCGGAGAGGAAGGCGACCAGGGCGAGGCCGCCCTTGCCGCGCTTGGCGAGGGGCCGCAGCGCGACGGCGGTCAGGTACCCGACCGCCGTGCCGATGAGGGCCATGTTGGTGACGTTCGCGCCGAGCGCCGTGACGCCGCCGTCGGCGAAGAAGAGGGACTGCACGACGAGGACGATCGTCACGCAGAGCGCCCCGACCCACGGCCCGACCAGGATGGCGGCCAGCGCACCCCCGAGCAGGTGCCCGCTGACGCCGGGCAGGACGGGGAAGTTCAGCATCTGGGTGGCGAACACGAACGCCGCCACCAGCCCGGCCATGGGTGCCGTGCGGTCGTCGAGGTCGCCCCGCGCCTTGACCAACGCCACCCCGACGCCGATGACGGCCACGGCCACGAAGGCCAGCGACGTCGGCACGGTGAGCAGCCCGTCGCTCATGTGCATAGCTACCGGTTCGGACACGCCCACACGGTAATTGCCACCTGCCCGCTGTGGCCAGCACGGTGCAACAACGATGGGGACCGCTCCCCGGTCCCACCCGAATGCCACGCGCACCGCTCCGTGGACCCCGCCCCGCAATGCCCGTGCCACCCGCCCCGCAACCTCCGGTTCGTGCCCACAGGAGAGCCCGATCCGCCCAGCCGTACAAGATTCACACAATGCGGTGAGAAGTGCTGTGACCAGGCACTATCCGACGCTGCCATTCGTTGCCGGATAAAACGAAGGCCCCCGCCCCGGCCCGCCCCGGAAACCCGACCCGCACGGTGTGCGGGCTCGCTTGAGGAAGGAGAACTGGGAGCGCACGGACGACTCCGACGAGCGCGGGCTTCCGGGAGAACGGAGTCGACCGAGCGGAGCCGACCGAGCGCGCAAGCCGGGCGCTCGGTCTCGCCACCACCGCCCGCCGGCCCACTGCCCCACTGCCCCACTGCCCCATCGCCCCATCGCCCCATCGCCCCATCGCCCCATCGCCCCATCGCCCCACCGGCCCACCGGCCCACCGGCCCACCGGCCCACCGGCCCACCGGCCCACCGGCCCAGCGGCCCACCATCTCGCCAGCCCTCGGCCCTCGGCCCACCTCGGCCCACCTCGGGCCCAGCGGCCTGCCGGCCCCCCGGCCCCCCGGCCCCGCAATCGGGGCGTCCCCGGTCCGCCGCAGCACCTGACCGCACTCAGGTGCGGGTGGTGGTGAGCAGCGGCGACATGCGGCGGTGCGGCGAGCAGCGGCGAACGGGAGCGGGTGAGAGCGGGAGCGGGAGTGGGAGTGGGCGGGAGTGGGAGTGGGCGCGGCGGCCTCGGCCGATGGCGGGTGGCTGAGCGGCGGCGGAGTGGCGTTGAGGTGCCGGGAGGGCAGCGAAAGGACGGCAGAACGGCGGCGGGCTGGCGGCCCGGCTGGCTGGCTGGCGGCGGAACGGTAGTGGGGTGGGGGCATCCGGGTGGCTAGCGGCGAGGCGGCTCGGGAGCGCGGTGCCCCCGGAGCGACGGGCCTGGGACGTTGGGAGCCCAGGGGTGTCGGGGGCGCTGGGGCGGGAGGCGCGGGGTGGCGGAGGCGCGGGGTGGCGGGCGCGGGGGCGGCTGGGCGCGTCAGGCGCGGAGTGGCGGGGGCGGCTGGGTGCGGCGGACGCGGGAGTGGCGGGGCGGCTGGGTGGGTCGGGTGGCGGAGCGGGTGGGGGGTCGGGTGGGACCCCCTATGATCTGGCTGCGATGACTCTCACCGACCTGCTGCCGCCCTCTGCCGATGCCGACGTCGTCTACGAGACCTTCGCCGAGTGGGCGCACGGGCGGGGGCTCGAGCTCTACCCCGCGCAGCAGGAGGCGTTGATCGAGCTCGTCTCGGGCTCCAACGTCATCCTCAGCACGCCCACCGGCTCGGGCAAGAGCCTGGTCGCCATCGGGGCCCACTTCTGGGCTCTCGCCGAGGGCAAGCGGACCTACTACACCGCTCCCATCAAGGCCCTCGTCTCCGAGAAGTTCTTCGCGCTCATCGACACCTTCGGCGCCGAGAACGTCGGCATGATGACCGGTGACGCCAGTGTCAACGAGACCGCGCCGATCATCTGCTGCACGGCCGAGATCCTGGCCAACATCGCCCTGCGCGACGGTGCGGACGCCGATGTCGGGCAGGTCGTCATGGACGAGTTCCACTTCTACTCCGAGCCCGACCGGGGCTGGGCGTGGCAGGTGCCGCTGATCGAGCTGCCGAAGGTCCAGTTCCTGCTGATGTCGGCCACCCTCGGCGACGTCTCGTTCTTCGAGAAGGACCTCACCCGCCGCACGGGCCGGCCGACGACAACCGTGCGGTCGGCCGAGCGGCCGGTGCCGTTGAACTTCCAGTACGTCACCACGCCGCTGCACGAGACCATCGAGGAGCTGTTGCACGGCCGGGAAGCGCCGATCTACGTCGTGCACTTCACCCAGGCGTCGGCGCTCGAACGCGCGCAGTCGCTGATGAGCGTGAACGTCGCCACCCGCGCCGAGAAGGACGCCATCGCGGCGATGATCGGCCGGTTCCGGTTCACCTCCGGGTTCGGCAAGACGCTGTCGCGGCTGGTGCGGCACGGCATCGGCGTGCACCACGCGGGGATGCTGCCGAAGTACCGCCGGCTGGTGGAGCAGCTCGCCCAGGCCGGTCTGCTGAAGGTCATCTGCGGCACGGACACGCTGGGGGTCGGCATCAACGTGCCGATCCGCACGGTCGTGTTCACCGCGCTGTCCAAGTACGACGGCACCCGCACCCGCCACCTCAAGGCCCGGGAGTTCCACCAGATCGCGGGCCGCGCGGGCCGCGCCGGGTACGACACCATGGGCACGGTCGTGGTGCAGGCCCCCGATCACGTGGTGGAGAACGAGAAGGCGCTCGCCAAGGCCGGTGACGACCCGAAGAAGCGCCGCAAGGTGGTGCGCAAGAAGGCCCCGGACGGGTTCGTGTCGTGGAGCGACCAGACGTTCGAGCGGCTCAAGAACGCCGAGCCGGAGCCGCTCACGTCGAGCTTCTCGGTCAGCCACGCCATGCTGCTCAACGTGGTCGGCCGGCCGGGTGACACGTTCGCGGCGATGCGCCACCTCCTGGAGGACAACCACGAGGACCGACCCGCGCAGCGCAGGCACATCCTGCGCGCGATCTCCATGTACCGGGCGCTGCTGGCGGCCGGGATCGTGGAGCGGGACGGGCCGCACATCCGGTTGACCGTGGACCTCCAGGTGAACTTCGCGCTCAACCAGCCGCTGTCGCCGTTCGCGCTGGCGGCGATCGAGCTGCTCGACCGGGACGCGCCGGGTTACGCGCTGGACGTCCTGTCCGTAGTCGAGTCCACTTTGGACGATCCGCGCCAGGTGCTGTCGGCGCAGGAGCACAAGGCGCGCGGCGAGGCGATCGGCGCGATGAAGTCCGAGGGCATCGAGTACGACCAGCGGATGGAGCTGCTGGAGGAGGTCACGCACCCGAAGCCGCTGGCCGAGCTGCTCGACGCGGCGTTCGCCACCTACCGGCGCGGGCACCCGTGGGTGGCCGACCACCACCTGTCGCCGAAGTCGGTGGTGCGGGACATGTTCGAGCGAGCGATGACGTTCAGCGAGTACGTCTCCTTCTACCAGCTCGCCCGGTCCGAGGGCCTGGTGCTGCGCTACCTCGCGGACGCTTACAAGGCGCTGCGGCAGACCGTTCCGGAGGACGCGAAGACCGAGGAGCTCAACGACCTCCAGGAGTGGCTGGGCGAGCTGGTCCGCCAGGTCGACTCCAGCCTGCTCGACGAGTGGGAGAAGCTGCGCAACCCCGGCGAGGAGGCGATCGTCGACGACGCGCCGCCGGCGGTGACCCGCAACCCGCGCGCGTTCCGGGTGCTGGTGCGCAACGCGCTGTTCCGCCGCGTGGAGCTGGCCGCCCGCCGCAACTACTACGAGCTGGGCCGGCTCGACGGGGACTCGGGGTTCACCGCCGAGGTCTGGCAGGACGCGCTGGAGCCGTACTTCGAGGAGCACGACGAGATCGGGATCGGGCCGGACGCGCGGGGCCCGGCGCTGCTGGTGATCTCCGAGGAGGCGGACCGCTGGGTGGTGCGGCAGATCTTCGACGACCCGGCGAAGGACCACGACTGGGGTTTCGTCGCGGAGGTCGACCTGGCGGAGTCGGACGAGCACGGCACGGCGGCGCTGCGGGTCACCGAAGCGGGCGCGCTGTGAATCTTCGGGCCATCCGGTGGTACTCCGGCCCGGAACGGGGTACCAGCATGTCAACGTCGGGAGGGAGCGGAGGCTGTTGACCCTGTCGCAGGACGAGTTCGGCTTGCTCGGGCCGCTGGTGGTCCGCCGGGAGGGCAGGGTCGTCCCGATCACCGCCGCCAAGCACCGGATCGTCCTGGCGACGCTGCTGCTGGGCGCGAACCGCTCGGTGCCGGCGGGTGACCTGATCCGCCGGGTGTGGGGCGAGGCCCCGCCGGACCGCGCCGCGCAGACGCTGCCGGTGTACGTGATGCGGCTGCGCAGGGCGCTGGGCGACCCGCAGCTCATCCACACGACCCCGACCGGCTACCGGATCGACCTGCCGCACGACGCGCTCGACCTGCACCGCTTCGCCGCGCTGGCCGAGGACGGCGCGGCGCGCGCGGCGGAGGAGGACTTCGCCGGGGCGTGCGAGGTCTACGAGCGGGCCCTGGGCCACTGGCGGGGCTCGCCGCTGGCGGACGTGCCGTCGGAGTCGCTGCACGAGACCGAGGCGTCGAACCTGGCGGAGCGCAGGCTGCGGGTGACGTCGGAGCTGATCGACGTGAAGCTGCGGCTGGGCCGCTGCGACGAGGTGATCGCGGACCTGCGCCGGTTGACCGCGCAGCACCCGTTGCGCGAGCAGTTCTGGTCGCAGCTGATGGTGGCGCTGTTCCGGGCGGACCGGCAGGCGGACGCGCTGGACGCCTACCGGCAGGCGAGCACGGCGCTGGCGCGGGAGCTGGGCGTGGACCCCAGCGACGGGCTGCGCTCGGTGCACCACGCGATCCTGACGGGGGACCCGGCGCTGCACCAGCCGGCCGCGAACGCGTGGGCCCCGGTGTCTCAGCTGCCCGCCCCGGTGGGCAACTTCGTGGGGCGCGGCGCGGAGTTGGCGCGGGTGACGGGGTTGTTGACGCGGGCGGCGTCGGCGGTGGTGGTGTGCGGGCCGCCGGGGGTGGGCAAGACGGCGTTCGCCACGACGGTGGGGCACGCGGTGCGCGACCGCTACCCGGACGGCCAGCTGTACGTGAACCTGCGCGGCCACTCGACGTCGCCGCCGCTGTCCACGCCGGCGGTGCTGGCGCGGTTCCTGCGGGCGATGGGCGTGCGCGCGGACCACATCCCGGTGGACGAGGACGACCTCGTGCGCGGGTACCGGGCGCGGTTGCGCGGCCGGCGGGTGCTGATCACGTTGGACAACGCCAAGTCGGCGGAGCAGGTGCTGCCGCTGCTGCCCGGCGAGCCGGGGTGCTCGGTGCTGATCACCAGCCGCAACGAGTTGCGGGAACCGTTGCGGGCCACCGCGGTGCGGTTGGACGTGCTGCGCGGTGACGAGGCGTGGAAGCTGCTGGCCCGGTCGTTGGGGCCGGAGGCGGCGCTGGCGCAGTTCGACGCGATCGCGGAGCTGGCGCGGCTGTGCGGGTACCTGCCGCTGGCGCTGCGGATCGCGCTGGGCAACCTGGTGGGGCTGCCGCACGCGGACATCGAGTCCTACGTGGACGAGTTGCGCGGTGGTGACCGGTTGGCGGCGCTGGCGGTGGACAACGACGACACGGCGGCGGTGCGGCGGGCGTTCGACCTGTCGTACGCGGCGCTGCGGCCGGACGCGGCGCGGCTGTTCCGGCTGGTCGGCTTGTCGCCGGGGCCGGACTTCAGCGCGTTCGGCGCGGCGGCGCTGCTGGACGCGCCGGAGGCGGAGGCCCGGCGGCTGCTGGAGGACTTGGCCTCGGCGCACCTGGTGCAGCGGGTGGGCGCGGACCGGTTCGCGGTGCACGACCTGCTGCACGACTACGCGGCGGACCGCGCGGCGGCGGCCGGCGAGGACGGGGGTTCGGCGCGGCGGCGGCTGTTCGAGTGGTACCTGCGCACGGCGACCGACGTGGGCGGCGTGCTGTACCCGGAGCTGCGCCCGCCGTCCGCTCCCCCGGTGGCCACCGGGCTGACCTCGGACGCGGCGCGGGCGTGGCTGACGGCGGAGCGGCCGAGCCTGCTGGCGGCGACCGAGCACTGCGCGTCGGCGGGGCCGCTGCCGCTGTCGTGGCAGTTGATCGACGCGGTGAGCGGGTACTTCGGCACGCACGGGCACCACGTGGAGTTCGTGCGGGCGATCACGGCGGCGCTGGGCGCGGCGCGGCGGGCGGGCGACCCGGACGCCGAGACGTCGATGCTGGTGTGGCTGGCGGCCGAGCACCGCAACCTCGGGAACCTGCGCACGGCGCGGCGGTACCTGCGGGAGGCGTCGCCGTCGGGCCGGACGCGGTGGCTGCACGCGGGCCTGGCGGGCGTGGTCCACCTGGAGCTGGGCGAGTTCCCGGCGGCGGGCGAGGCGTTCGCCTCGATGCTGGAGCTGAGCGAGGAGTTGCCGGACATCCCGCACATCCGGGTGGGCGGCCTGGCCGGGCTGGGTGCGCTGGCGCTGATGTCCGGCGACTACCGCCGGGCGGAGGAGCACCTGGTGGCGGGGCTGGAGCTGGGGCGCGCGGCGGAGGGCGTGAACATCGTGGCGACGTGCGCGGCGCTGCTGGGCCGCTGCCGCACCGCCGAGGGCGACCACCCCAGGGCGGTGGCGCTGCTGCGGCAGGCGCTGGCGGACTGGTACCGGACCGGCGCGCGGCACGCCCGCGCGGACGGCATGGCGCACCTGGCGACGGCGCTGTGCCTGGGCGGCGAGCACGCGGAGGCGTTGCGCACGGCGCAGCGGTCGCTGGCGCTGGTGCAGGAGCTGGGCGGCAGCCCGAGGATCGAGTGCGAGGTGCACAACGCGCTGGGCCTGGTGCTGCGGCACCTGGGCAAGCCGGGCCGGGCGGTGGCCGCGCACCTGCGGGCGCTGGAGCTGGCCACGGCGTGCGACTACCGCTACGGCGTGGCGGTGGCGCACCTGCACCTGGTGCGGGCCATGGCGTTCGACGGCCGGCGCGCGGAGGCCGCGCGGCACGCCCGGATCGGCCACGAGCTGTCGGCGCGCTGCGGTTTCGGCGGGCTGGCGGCGATGGCGGCAGGTCTGCTGGCCGAGCTGGGCTGACCCCTGCCGGGCTGCGGCTGACGCCCGAACGGTGCGAGGGGAATGGCAGCGCGGGGCCGGGGCATTGCGACGGGCGGGCCGACGGGCGAGGATGACCGTCCGGTGGTTCAATCGCCGACGCCGTCGACCCGCATTGGATTTCCATGACGTCTGGACTGCCGTGCCCGACCTGCGAGGGGCCGGAACGCCGGGGCGCGCTGGAGCGCACGCTCCGGGTCCTCGCGGTGGACGACGAGGCGCCCGCCCTGGACGACCTGGTCTACCTGCTCAGGTCCGACCCCCGGGTCGCGCACGTCGAGGGCGTCACGGACGCCACGATGGCGCTGCGGACCCTGCACCGGGCGATGGACGCGGGCCAGTCGGTGGACGCGGTGTTCCTGGACATCCGGATGCCCGGCCTGGACGGGCTGGACCTGGCGCGGGTGCTGTCGCGGTTCGCGCAGCCGCCGCCGATCGTGTTCGTCACCGCGCACCAGGAACCGGCGGTCGAGGCGTTCGAGCTCAAGGCGCTGGACTACCTGCTCAAGCCGGTCCGGCCGGAGCGGCTCGCCGAGTCGGTGCACCGGATCGTGCACGAGGTGCTGGACTCCAAGGCCGCCGAACCGGTCGCGCCCGCGCCCGCCGGGAAGGCGCCCGACGTCGGCGACGAGGTCATCCCGGTGGAGCTGGGCGGGATCACCCGGTTCATCCGGCTCGCGGACATCCGGTACGTGGAGGCGCACGGCGACTACGCCCGCCTGCACACGGCGACCGGCAGCGGGCTGGTGCGGGCCGCGCTCAACGGGCTGGAGGAGCGCTGGCGGTCGGCCGGGTTCGTGCGCATCCACCGCAGCCACCTGGTGTCGCTGGGCCACATCGACGAACTGCGCCTGGAGGACGGGCACCTGAGCGTCAACATCGGCGGCGCGGTGCTGCCGGTCAGCCGGCGGCACGCCCGGCACCTGCGCCAACTGCTGGTGCGCCGCAACCGGCAGTCGCCGTGACCACGCCGGAACGCCCGCCGGGCGCGCAGCCGCCGCCGACCCAGCGCGTGGTGGTGACCAGTCCCCGGACCCGGGCCCCGCGCGCGCCCCGCCCCTACCCGGCGTCGCGGGAGATCGACGAGCAGAGCGACCTGGGCGCGGTCTACATGCGCTCGCTGATCCGCACGCAGCGGCGGCTGGGGCTGCTGCTGTGCGCGGTGGTGTGCGGGAGCGTGGCGGGGCTGCCGCTGGTGTTCGCGCTCGCGCCGGCGGTCGCCGCGCAGCGGCTGTTCGGGCTGCCGCTGCCGTGGCTGCTGCTGGGCGGCCTGGTGTTCCCGGTGTTCGTCGGCGCGGGCTGGTTCTACGTGCGGCAGGCCGAGCGGGGCGAGCGGGAGTTCGCCGAACTGGTGGAACGTTCGTGAGCAGTACCTACGGGATCATCGCGGTGCTGGCGGTCGCGGTCGGGACGATGCTGGTCGGCGCGTACGGGCTGCGGGTGTCGCGGACCACGTCGGACTTCTTCGTCGCGTCGCGGACCGTGTCGCCGTGGTGGAACGCCTCCGCGATCGGCGGCGAGTACCTGTCGGCGGCGTCGTTCGTCGGCATCGCCGGGCTGATCTTCGCGCACGGCCCGGACATGCTGTGGTTCCCGGTCGGCTACACGGCGGGCTACCTGGTGCTGCTGGCCCTGGTCGCGGCGCCGTTGCGGCGCAGCGGCGCGTACACGCTGCCGGACTTCGCCGAGGCGCGGTTCGGGTCGGCGGCGGTGCGCGCGGTGGCGAGCGTGCTGGCGCTGGGCATCGGGTGGCTGTACCTGCTGCCGCAGTTGCAGGGCGCGGGCCTGACCCTGCACACGCTGACCGGTGCGCCGGACTGGGTGGGCGCGCTGCTCGTGGCCGTGGTGGTGACCGCGAACGTGATCTCCGGCGGGATGCGCAGCATCACGTTCGTGCAGGCGTTCCAGTACTGGCTCAAGCTGACCGCGATCGCCGTGCCCGTGGTGTTCCTGGTGATGGCGTGGCAGGCGCACGGCGCGCGTGACCTGACCGGGCCGGAGCTGCCCGTCTTCCCGCGCGACACCACGGTGTCCTTCGACACCGACACGTCCGTGCACGTCGACCGGCCGGTGGTGTTCCACGGGGCGGGCGCGGTCGACGGGCTGCGGGTGAACGGCGCGCGCGTGCTGGAGGAGGGCGACCACGCGATCGCCGCCGGGTCCCGGCTGGTGTTCCCCGAAGGGGCCGCAGTGCCCCGGATGTCGTCCATCCCGTTCAACACCAACGAGACGTGGGCGCTGCCGACGCGCGACGGCGAGGGCTTCCCGCTCTACGCGGTGTACTCGCTCATCATCGCCACTTTCCTGGGCACCATGGGGCTGCCGCACGTGATCGTCCGCTTCTACACCAACCCGAACGGCCGCGCGGCCCGCCGCACGACGTTGATCGTGCTGGCGATGCTGGGGGTCTTCTACCTGATGCCGCCGATCTACGGCGCGCTCGGCCGGCTGTACGTGCCGGAGCTGCTGATGACCGGCGACACCGACGCGGTGGTGCTGGTGCTGCCCGGCCGGGTGGTCGACGGGCTGGGCGGCCAGCTGCTGGGCGCGCTGGTGGCGGGCGGGGCGTTCGCCGCGTTCCTGTCCACGTCGTCGGGCCTGATGGTGTCGCTGGCGGGGGTGCTGAGCCGGGACGTGCTGCGGCAGCGCGACGTCCGGGGGTTCCGCGTGTCGACCGTGCTGGCCGTGCTGGTGCCGCTGGGGATGACCTGGCTGGTGGGCAAGGTGCCGGTGGCGGACATGGTCGGGCTGGCGTTCGCGGTGGCGGCGTCGTCGCTGTGCCCACTGCTGGTGCTGGGAATATGGAGCACGCGGGTCAGCACGGTCGGCGCGGTCGCCGGGATGCTCGCGGGCGGCGTGCCGGCGCTGGTGGCGGGCCTGGTGACGATCAGCGCCGGCGGTGGGAACGTGTTCCTGGCCCGGCCGGCCGCGTGGACCGTGCCGCTGGGCTTCGTGGTGATGTACGTGGTGTCGCTCATGACGCCGCGCAAGGTGCCGCCGGGGGTGAACCACGTCATGGTGCGCTTGCACGCGCCGGAGAACCTGGGTCTGCGCAGCCAGGACCGGTTGTGACGGGGGTGTGGACGGCCGGCGCGGTGCTGCTGGCCGGGCTGGCCGTGGTGATCACGCTGTGGCGGACCTCCCGCAGCCGCGACGACTTCCTCACCCAGGAGCAGCGCATCACGTTCGAGACGCTGCACACCGCGTGGTCGGCCGCGCCGCCGCTGCGCGCGGGCCTGGTGCCGGAGGCGGCGAAGAAGTCCGCGAAGCACCTGCGGACCCTGCTCGGCACCCCGGCGCTCGCGCTGACCGACGAGACCGAGGTCGTGGCGTGGGAGGGCAGCGGCGACCACCACGCGGCCGACGCGATGGGCCTGGCCGCCGAGGTGTTCGCCACCGGGCGGACGCGGGCGTTCGACATCGCGTGCGCCGAACCGGACTGCCCGGTGCACACGGCCGTGCTCGCGCCGCTGACCGTGGAGGGCCGGGTGGTCGGCGTGCTGGCCGCCTACAGCCGGGAACCGTCGGCGGGCCTGGTGCGGGCGACCAACGAGGTGGCCCGGTGGGCGTCGGGGCAGTTGGAGCTGGCGGAGCTGGACCGGTCGCGGACCCGGCTGGTGGAGGCCGAGGTGCGCGCGCTGCGGGCGCAGATCTCGCCGCACTTCATCTACAACTCGCTGTCCGCCATCGCCTCCTACGTGCGGACGAACCCGGAGCGGGCGCGGACGCTGCTGCTGGACTTCGCGGACTTCACCCGCTACTCGTTCCGGCGGGCCGGCGACTTCACCACGCTGTCGGAGGAGCTGCGCTCGATCGACCAGTACCTGGCACTGGAACGCGCCCGGTTCGGCGAGCGGTTGCAGGTGACGTTGCAGATAGCGCCCGAGGTGCTGCCGGTGACCGTCCCGTTCCTGTGCCTGCAACCGCTGGTGGAGAACGCCGTGCGGCACGGGATGGAGGGCAAGGTGGGCCCCGGCCGCATCACGATCCTGGCGGCGGACGCGGGCGAAGAAGCCCACATCACCATCGAGGACGACGGCATCGGCATGGACCCGGAGGCCCTGCGCCGCACCCTGGCGGGCCAGGTCGGCGAAACGGCCGGGATAGGGCTGGGCAACATCGACGAGCGCCTGCGCCGCTGCTACGGCGACGACTACGGGCTGGTCGTGGAGACGGCACAGGGCCTCGGCACGAAGATCAGCGTCCGGGTGCCGAAGTACCAGGCGGGCGTGCACGCCTGAGCCGCCCGCGACCGTCGCGTGACGGGTCGCGGCACCGGCCCACGGCGTCCCGGAGCACCCTCGCGCGGGTGTCCCGGGACCTGCCGCCGTCCGGGCTCAGCCCGCCGCGCGGGTGCCCCGGCGCTCGGCCGCGTCCAGGACCAGCCTCAGCCACTCCGCGTCGGCCGCCGAGCTCTCCAGCGCCACCCGGCGCAGCCGCAGCCACAGGCCGGCGTCGGTCCACTCCTGGAAGCGGCGGTGGACGGTCGGGACGGTGACGCCGAAGGTCGCGGGCAGGTGGCGCCACGCGCAGCCGCTGGTCAGCACGAACACGATGGCCGTGAAGATGGCCCGGTCGGACACCCGGCCCCGGCCGCCGCCCTGGCGGCGGACCTTCGCGGGTGGGATGAGCGGTTCCACCATCGCCCACAGGGCGGGCGGCACCAGGCGGTTGGCCAGGTGCTCGATCACGTCCGCGTGCGGTGGCTTGGGTGGCGAGTCGGGGGCGCGGCGCACCCACGGCTCCTGGCGCTGGGCGTCGCCGCGCTGGCGGGCGCGCAGCAGGGTCGCCAGCGCCGCCTCGTCCCGCCGGGGTGCCACCGCCGGGTAGGTGTGCTGCTGGGCCTGTCGGGCTATCTCGGCGCCCACCGTGCGGCCGAACGGCTGCGCGGGTCGTGCGTAGTTGCTCATCGGGTCCTCCGCCAGGGGACTGTCGTGATGCCCATCACGCTAGGAAGCCGGCCGCTCACGGGTAACCACGTTCCCGCCGAACGGGGTCTGCAAGCGTCACACGGACCCCTCGAAGCCGCTCAACGGCACTCCTGGAGCGACGAACGGGCGAGCGGTCGGTTTTCGGCAGGCCCCCTCGCCAGGGGCGGGGCCGGATACCCTCGAACGGTGACGCCGCGCCTGCTAGCCACCAGCGACCTGCACGTGACCTACCGGCAGAACCGCGACTTCGTGTCGGCCATCCACCCGCACTCCCCCGACGACTGGCTGATCGTGGCCGGTGACGTGGCGGAGAAGTTCGCCGACGTGGAGTGGGCGCTGGGCGTGCTGCGCAAGCGCTTCCGCAAGGTGGTGTGGTCGCCGGGCAACCACGAGCTGTGGACGGTGAAGGACGACCCGGCCCAGTCGCGGGGCGAGGTGCGCTACAAGCAGCTCGTGGAGCTGTGCCGCAGCCTCGACGTGCTCACCCCGGAGGACGAGTTCGCCGTCTTCGAGGGCGCGGGCGGCCCGGTGGCGGTGGCCCCGCTGTTCACCCTCTACGACTACACGTTCCGGCCCGAGGGGACGACCGACAAGGCGTCCGCGCTCGACGCCGCCCAGGACGCCGGCGTGATGTGCACCGACGAGTACTTCCTGCACTTCGACCCGTACCCGAGCCGCGAGGCGTGGTGCGCGGCCCGGTTGGAGGAGTCCGAGCGCCGGTTGCGCTCCGTGGACGAGTCGTTGCGCACCGTGCTCATCAACCACTGGCCGCTGGTCCGCGACCCCACGTTCGTGCTGCGGTACCCCGAGTTCGCGCTGTGGTGCGGCACGGAGCGCACCGCCGACTGGCACCTGAAGTACCGGGCGGCGGTGATGGTCTACGGCCACCTGCACATCCCGCGCACCATCCGCAAGGACGGCGTCCGGTTCGACGAGGTGTCACTGGGCTACCCGCGCGAGTGGCAGCCCCGGGGCTGGACGCAGGCGCCGCTGCTCGACGTGCTCAGGGAGGACGACGCCCGGTGATCGGCGACATCCTGCCCGACGGGGTCGCGGCGTTCGACACGTTCGCCGACCACGAGGCGCAGCTGTTCCCCGAGGAGGAGGCGCTGGTCGCCAAGGCCGTCGACAAGCGCCGCCGCGAGTTCACCACCGGCCGGCACTGCGCGCGCACGGCGCTGGGCCTGCTGGGCTACCCGCCCGCGCCCGTGCTGCCCGGTCCGAGCCGCGAGCCGACGTGGCCGGCGGGCGTGGTGGGCAGCATCACGCACTGCAAGGGCTACCGTGCGGCGGCCGTGGGGCGCACGTCGGCGGTCCGCTCGATCGGCATCGACGCCGAGCCGGACGCGCCGACGCCGCCGGGCGTGCTGGACGCCGTCGCGCTGCCGGCGGAGCTGGCCATGGTCGAGGAGCTGCGCGCCCGGCACGACGGCGTGTCCTGGGACCGGCTGCTGTTCAGCGCCAAGGAGACCGTGTACAAGGCGTGGTTCCCGCTGGCGCGGGCGTGGCTGGGGTTCGAGGATGCGGAGGTGACCGTGCACCCGGACGACGGGACGTTCACCGCGCGGGTCCTGATCGACCCGCCGGTGGTGGACGGGGTGCCGCTGGACGGGTTCACCGGCCGCTGGCTGGCGCGGGAGGGGTTTGTGGTGACCGCTATCGCGGTACCTGCCTTGACGACCTAGGAGGAGCTGCATGGGCGACGAGGTGGCGCGGCACGAGTTCACCCGCGATGACCGCACCCGGTACCGCACGAAGGTGCGCCGGTGCCTGGACGTGTTCGCCCGGATGCTGAGCGAGTCCCGGTTCGAGTTCGAGCGCCCGACCGCCGGGCTGGAGATCGAGCTGAACCTCGTGGACGACGCGGGCGACCCGGCGATGCGCAACGCCGAGGCGCTGGCGGCGATCGCCGACGAGGACTTCGTCACCGAGCTGGGCCAGTGGAACCTGGAGATCAACGTCGCACCCCGGCAGCTGGGCGGGGGCGGGATCGGCGAGTTCGAGGCGGTGGTGCGCGACTCGCTCAACGAGGCCGAGCGCAAGGCCCGCGAGACCGGCTCGCACATGGTGACGATCGGCATCCTGCCGACGCTCCAGGCCCGGCACCTGGGGCTGGACGCGCTGTCCGGCAACCCCCGCTACGCGCTGCTCAACGAGCAGGTGCTGGCCGCGCGCGGCGAGGACCTCCAGATCTCCATCGGCGGGGTGGAGAAGCTCCAGATGACCGCCGACTCGATCGTCCCCGAGGGCGCGTGCACGTCCACGCAGTTCCACCTCCAGGTGTCGCCGGACACGTTCGCGTCCTACTGGAACGCGGCGCAGGCCATCGCCGGGGTGCAGGTGGCGGTGGGCGCGAACTCGCCGTTCCTGATGGGCAAGGAGCTGTGGCGCGAGACCAGGATCGCGCTGTTCCAGCAGGCCACCGACACCCGCAGCGACGAGCTGAAGGAGCAGGGCGTCCGGCCCCGGGTGTGGTTCGGCGAGCGGTGGATCACCTCCATCTTCGACCTGTTCGAGGAGAACGTCCGGTACTTCCCGGCGCTGCTGCCGATCTGCGAGGAGGAGGACCCGGTCCAGGTGCTGGAGCGCGGCGACACGCCCGCGCTCGGCGAGCTGCGCCTGCACAACGGGACCATCTACCGCTGGAACCGGCCGGTGTACGACGTGGTGCGCGACCAGCCGCACCTGCGGGTGGAGAACCGGGTGCTGCCCGCCGGGCCGACCGTGCTGGACACCCTGGCCAACGGGGCGTTCTACTACGGCCTGGTGCGGATGCTGGCCGAGGAGGAGCGCCCGCTGTGGTCGCAGATGTCGTTCAGCGCGGCCGAGGAGAACTTCACCGCCGGCGCGCGCGACGGCATCGACGCCAAGGTCTACTGGCCGGGGCTGGGCACGGTGCCGGTGGCCGAGCTGGTGCTGCGCCGGCTGCTCCCGCTGGCGCACGAGGGCCTGGTGAAGCTGCGGGTGGAGCAGCAGGAGCGGGACCGGCTGCTGGGCGTGATCGAGCAGCGCTGCCTCACCGGCGTGAACGGGGCGACCTGGCAGGCCCGCGCGTTCCACCGGCACTACGACCACTCGTCGCTGGACCGGCCGGAGGCGCTGCGGCGGATGCTGCGGACCTACCGGGACCTGATGCACAGCAACGAACCCGTGCACACCTGGCCGGTCGGCTGACCGGCACCGGGTCACCGCGCCTGGACCGGGATCCTCGGCTCGGCGAAGGTCTTCCACGCGGCGACCAGCTCGGGGAGCAGGACGTGCCACGGCAGGGCGTCGAGCACCTCGTGCCGGGCGAGCAGCACCAGCCGGCCCTCCTCGCCCGCGTCCAGCCACACGGCCTGGAAGCCGGCGGCCCGCGCCGGGGCGTCCGCCACCACCTCGGCGGTCACCCGGGCCAGGTCGGCGACGGCCACCCGGCGGACGGCGGCGGTGGCGTCGCGCAGCACGCCGTGGCCGCGCGCCAGCTCGCCGACGGCCTCGGCCAGCCGCAACTCCCCCAGGCCCGCCCGGACCTGCACCGTCATCGACTCGTACACGGCGGACAGACTATGCGCGACGGGGCCGGACGCCGGGCGGACGCGATTCGCCTTCCCAATGGATCACGCCGGGCCGCCCTATCGTGGCCGCTCGGCCGCCCGGAGCTGTCGGTTGGCTGAACGCCGGAACTCCGCCCGGCCCCCGTCCGTTTCGACCGATGTGCCGACTACCGCCCGAACCGACGCCCCGCCCCGCTCCCCCGCCCGCGCGCTCGCCGTGGGCGGTGCGCTCGCCGTGGCGCTGACCGTCGTCATGGTGGGCGCGCTGGACGCGCACCGCCTGGTCACCTCGGCGGTCGGCCTGCGGCGCACGATCTCCGAGTACGCGCTGGGGCCGACGCGCTGGGTGTTCGACACCGCCGTGCTGCTGCTCGCGGCCGGTTCGGTGGCGATCCTGGCCGTCCTGGTGCGCCGGGGCGTCGCCCGCTGGACCTCGCCGGGCTCGCTGGCGTTCCTGGCGTGGTCGGCCGGGCTGGCGCTGGTCGTGGCGTTCCCCAAGCACGACTGGTCGGTCGGGCCGAGCGCGAGCGGCACGGTGCACCGGGTGGCGAGCCTGGTCGCGTTCCTCAGCCTGCCGGTGGCGGTGGCGCTGCTCGCCCGGCCGTGGCGGCGGGACGCGGCGTGGGGCCGGCACGCCACCCGCGCGTTCCGGCTGGGGCTGCTGTCCGCGCTGGCGTTCACCCCGATCCTGTACGCGGTGCTGGTGGACGTGGTCGTCGGCACGGCGTGGTGGCGGGTGCTGCCGCTCGGGTACGTCGAGCGGCTGCTCGTCGTGGTCGAGGTCATCGCCGTGCTGGCGCTCGGGTGGTGGGCGATCGCGGCGGCTCAGCCCGCGTACAGGCCGTCCAGCACGTCCCGGTAGCGGCTCTCGATCTCCTTGCGGCGCATCTTCATGCTGGGCGTCAGCGTGCCGTCGGCGACGCTGAAGTCCTGCTCCAGCACGGCGAACTTCTTGACGGTCTCGTGCCGGGCGAGGCCCGCGTTCGCCTGCTCCACCGCCGCGCCGACCTCCGCGTCGGCGTCCAGGCCGGACGGGGCGGTGTCCGGGTCGAGGGTGACCAGCGCGACGCAGTAGTTGCGCAGGTCGCCGTGCACCAGCACGTGCCCGATGTAGGGGCTGGCCGCCTTGATCCTGCTCTCCACCGACTGCGGGGCGACGTACTTGCCCGAAGAGGTCTTGATCAGCTCCTTCTTGCGGTCGGTGATCCTGAGCCTGCCCTCGTCGTCCAGCTCGCCGATGTCGCCGGTGCGCAGCCAGCCGCCGTCCAGCGCCAGCGCGGTCTCCTCGGGCAGGTTGTGGTAGCCGCGCATCACGCCCCGGCCGCCGACCAGCACCTCGCCGTCCTCGGCGATCCGGAGCCGGGTGCCGGGCAGCGGTCTGCCGACCGTGCCGAACGCCTGCTCGCCGGGCCGGTTGAGGAACGACGCGGCGGAGGTCTCGGTGAGGCCGTAGCCCTCCAGGATCACCATGCCCGCACTGGCGAAGAACCGGCCGACGTCGGGCGAGAGCGGCGCGGAACCGGACACGAAGTACCGGATGCGCCCGCCCACCCGGGCCCGGAACCGGCCGAACACCAGCACGTCGGCGATCTTGTTGCGCACCTTCCACCCCGGGTTGCGCGCGACCTCCTGCGCCCAGGCGAACAGCCTGCCCTTCACGCCGCCCTCGGCGCGCACCGCCGCCACCACCCGGCTGTGGATCTTCTCGAACACCCTCGGGGCCCCGGCCACGATCGTCGGCCGCAGCTCCCGGAGGTTGTCGGCGATGCGGTCGGCCGCGCCGTCCACGGCGGTGGCCACGCCGGTGGCGATCATGGCGATCTGGAGCACCTTGCCGAACGCGTGGGACATCGGCAGCCACAGGAAGTGCAGGTCGTCGGGCCGCAGCACGCCCAGTTCCACGACCGCCTCGGCGGTGTAGAGCCAGTTGTCGTGGGTCAGCTCGACGCCCTTGGGCACGCCGGTCGTGCCGGAGGTGTAGATCAGGGTCGCCAGGTCCTCGGGCGCGAGCGCGTCGACCAGCGCGTCGTAGTCGCCCTCGTCGGACCGGGGCAGGTCGTCGGTGGTGACCACCCGCACGTCGCCCAGCCGGTCCACCAGGTCGGGGTCGGCCACCACCAGCGCGCAGCCCGAGTCGCGGACGATGTGCGCGGCCTCCTCCGGGGTGCTGCTCGGGTAGATCGTGGTGGTCACGCCACCGGCCGCGAGCACGGCGAGGTCCGCGAGCACCCACTCCGCGCTGGTCTGCGCCATGATCGCCACCCGCACGCCGTCCCGGACGCCGAGCTGCCGGAAGCCCAGCGCCCGCGCGCGGACCTGCTCGCCGACCTCGCGCCAGGTCAGCGACCGCCACCCGCCGTCGGCGCGGTGCCGCAGCGCCTCGGCGTCCGGGGTCGCGCGCACGCGGTCGCGCAGCAGGTCGGGTATGGACCGGGCCATGGCGTCCTCCAGGCGGCGGAGCGGTGCTCTGGAGCGTTACTCTAGTGGGTGTGCGGGCGGAACGGCGGCAGGCGGTGCTCGACGCGGCGCTGGCGCTGGTGGAGTCCGGGCAGCCGGTGACGATCAGCGCGCTGACGGCGCGGTCCGGCGTGTCCAACGGCAGCATCTACCACCACTTCGGCAGCCGTGCCGGGGTGTTCTCGGTGCTGTACCAGGACAGCTTCGCGCGGTGCGTCGCGGCGATGACCCCGGCGCTGGCGGCGGAAGGCGCGCGGGAGGCGGTGCGCGGCCTGGCCGGGCGCTACCTCGACTGGGTCGCCGCGCACCCCGGGCGGGCCGGGTTCCTCTACGCCGCACCGCCGACCGCCGACCCGGCGGCGAAGGCGGCGGCGCTCGCCCCGGTCGCGGGGTGGTTCGCGGACCGGATGGCCGGGGGCGAGGTGCGCGCGTTCCCGCTGTGGGCCCTGGACCCGGTGGTGCTGGGCCCGGCCCACGAGTGCGCCCGGCGGTTCCTGCTGGGCGGCTTCGACCTGGCCGCGTCGCGCGATGTGGTGGCGGATGCGGTGTGGGGCGCGGTAGCGCCTCTAGGGTGAGCACATGGCTTCTTGGGGCGACCTCGCCGCGTACGTCCACGACACCTACGACGTCATCGCCGCGCAGGAGGACGAGCTGCGGATCCTGTTCAACTTCGAGCAGTTCGACGAGGACGACGAGCGCACGCAGGTGATCATCCTGGTGCGGGAGGTGCTCGACAACATGCACGAGTGGGTCCAGATCGCCTCGCCGATCGGGCTGGCCGCCAACGTGGACCTGCACGCGCTGCTGGTCGAGGTCGGCAACTCCACCATCTCGTGCGGCGCGGCCATCATGGGCGAGCACGTCGTGCTGCGCCACTCGCTGCCGCTGGTCGACCTGGACATCCACGAGTTCACCGACCCGCTGGCGCTGCTCGCGGGCACCGCCGACCGGCTGGAGGAGATCTTCTTCGGCGGCGACAACTACTGACCGGCCGGACCGCCGCCGGTCAGCCCCGCGCGGCCGGCGGCAGCTCGGCGGCCGACCCGACCGGCCATGCCCACGGGTCGTCGCCCAGCGCGGCCAGCTCCTCCACCTGCCGCACGCACCACGGCGAGATCGGCCGCACCCCGGCCAGCACGGCGGGCGCGAACTCCGCCCACGGCACCCACTCCACGTCGTCCACCTCGTCCGGGTTCGGCGTCGGGTCGCGGTCGAGCAGGCCCCGGAACACCGGGCACATCTCGTTCTCCACCACGCCGTTGTCCATCACCGCCCGGTAGCGGAACCGGGGCAGCACCAGGTCCAGCCGCACGTCCGCCAGGCCCAGCTCGTCGACCAGCCGGCGGGCCACCGCCGACGCCACGTCCTCGCCGGGCGCGGGGTGGCCGCAGCAGGTGTTGGTCCACACGCCCGGCCAGGTCTTCTTGTGCAGCGCGCGCCTGGTCAGCAGCAGCCGACCGTCCGGCGAGAACAGGTAGCTGGAGAACGCCAGGTGCAGCGGGGTGTCCTCGTGGTGCACGTGCGCCTTGTCGGCAACGCCGATGCCCGTCCCCGACTCGTCCAGCAACACGACTTGTTCCACGCGGGCCACCCTGCCACACCGGCCGGCGTCATCGCGAAGCGGCGAGCACCCCGGCGTCGCGCACCAACCTCCCGCCCGACGTCCGGGGCAGCGCCGGCAGCACGTGGACGCGGTCCGGCACGGCGGGCGCCGCCAGGCGTTCCCGGCACCAGCGCAGCACCTCGGCCTCGTCCGGACCACCGCCCCCGGCGCCCACGTAGGCTCGCACGGCCCCGTCGAACACCGCGATGGACTCGGTGACCAGCGGGTGCGCCCGCAGGACCGCCTCGACCTCGGTCAGGTCGACGCTGCGGCCCCGCACCACCACCAGGGAGTCGCCGCGCCCCAGCAGCACCAGGTTGCCGCGCGCGTCGAACCGGCCCCGGTCCCCGGTGCGGAGCCAGCCGTCCGCGTACCGCCCGCCGTCGTCGTGCAGGTAGGGCGACTCGTCCAGCGCCACCTCCACCAGCCCGTCGCGCACCCGCAGCGCGGTGTCGCCCAGCGGCCGGCCCACGGACGGGCGGGACGTGCCGGCGACGTCCACGGTCAGCGCGCCGGTCTCGGTGGTGCCGAAGCACTCGCCGACGGTGAACCCGTAGGCGCGCGCGAAGCCGTCGGCCACCTCGGGCGGCATCGGCTCGCCGCCGGACAGCGCGGCCCGCGCGGTGCGCAGCGCGGCCCGGTCCGGACTGGCCACCAGCCGCGCGAAGTGCACCGGCAGCCCGGCGACGAAGTCGACCTCGTGCGCGGCGGCGGCGCGCTGGACGTCCCCGGCCGAGCCGGTGGCCGGGAACACCAGGTGCACGCCCTCGGCCAGCGCGTGCAGCAGCCCGAAACCGGTCGACGTGCCGGTGGGCAGCAGCAGCCGTTCGCCGCGCCGGGCCACGCCCTCGGCCGACGTGAACCGCACCACCTCGCGGATGACCGACTCGGTGGAGCGGCCGACCACCGCCGACGGCCCGCCGGCAGCCGGGCGCAGCCGCACCAGGCGGTGCCGGGTCAGCGCGGGCACGCCGTCCGCGCGGCGCTCGGTGACCAGCTCGTGGCGCTCCCGGAACGCGCCGCCGAACCGCCCGGCCGACCGCACCACGAACTGCGGCCGGACCAGCGCGTGCTCCGCCTCGCGCTCGGCGGGCGTGCGCCGGGGGCTCAGCGGGATGACCCGCGCGCCCAGCACCCACAGCGCCAGCACCACTTCGAGGCGGGTGAAGCTCGGCGGCACCTGCACGGCCACGCTGCTGCCCTCGCCGACGCCCGCCGCCGCGAACAGCCCCGCCTCGGCGGCCACCGACTCCCGCAACCGGCCGTGCGTCACGGTGTGCTGGTGGGTGAGCACCGGCACGTCGTCGCCGTAGCGGTGCAGCAGGTCGGAGACGAACTCGCGCACCGGTCAGGTCTCCCGGCAGAACTCGCCGATGGGGATGCCGACGTGCCGCTGCTCGGTGGCGAGGTGCCCCAGCAGCTCGTCACCCCGGCACAGCTCGGTGACGTTGCGCACCTTGCCGCCGGGCCCCAGCACCCGGACGTGCCAGTCGTCCTGCACGGTCAGGCTGACCACCACGCCCTCCGGCGAGTGCGCGGTGATCGTGAGGAGCGGTCGGGACTCCAGCTTGGCGCGGCCCACGGTGAGCCTGCGGGTGCGGCCCTCGGAGTCCACCGCCAGCACCGCGCTGCCGGAGCGCAGCTCGGACAGGTAGTTGGTGCGGTTGTCCGGGCCCAGGACGTAGGAGTGCAGCGCGCCCGCGTTGACCCGGAACGGCCGGGTCGGCATGTACGGCAGCGGGTGCGTCTCGCTGCAGCACAGGATGAACCCCGACGCGTACGAGCCGACGAGGATGCCCTCGTCCTCCCGGAAGTGCGAGCAGGTGTCCACGCACACCCGGTCGCCCAGGCCGTTGTGCTCGATGCCCTCGACGGTGAGCGTGGTCAGCGCCAGCGGCGGCGTGGTGACCTCCAGCAGCCGGGCCAGGGCGAACACGTCGGCCGCGTCGCGCGGCGCGAGCAGCACCCCGTCCGAGCCGTGCTCCAGCACGTCCAGCACGATCGCCGCCTCCTCCAGGTCGGCGACCACCGTGACGAGCCTGCCCGCCGCCCCGTCCGCCGCCGCGATGACGATCTCCAGCGGGATCTTGGTCGGGTCGGCGAACTCGACGACGGTGTGCTCCAGCCGCACCGCCGCCGCGCACGCCAGCTTCAGCGTCCGGTCGTCGCGCACCCGGACGAACGCCGCGCTCGCGGTGAGCCGGTCCAGCCGGTCCCGGTCGTCCACGGTCACGGCGACCAGGTGCGGGCTGTCCACCGCCTCCGGCGCGACCAGCACGCGGGTCACGGTCGGCGGCAGGGCGTCCAGCAGGGCCGGGTCGTCGGACACGACCCCGGCCAGCCGGGCGTGCACGGCGGCGTCGACCACGGCTTCGCGGTGCGCCTCGGGAACGGTTCGCAGGTCGATCCAGGCGAATTTCACGCCAGACTCCAATGCGTGGTCAGGACGCGGCACCGGTCATGGCGGGCACCAGGCCGGCGTGGTGGTCGGCGTGGATCACCGACGCGAGCTCGGCGACCAGCGCCAGCGGGGCGGGCGAGGTGAACACGCGGCGGCCCACGGCCAGCCCCGCGCACCCCATCGCCATGGCGGCGCGGGCGTGGTCGACGGGGTTGCCGCCGGACGCGGGCCCGCCCGCCACCAGCACCGGGATGGGGCAGCTCGCCACCACCTCGGCCATCCGCTCGACGGGCAGCGCCAGGTTGGTCTTCACCAGGTCCGCGCCGAGGTCGACGGCGATGTTGACCACGTGCGCGAGCAGGGCCGGGTCCCGGGGGTCGCCGATGCGCGGCCCGCGCGGGTAGACCATGGCGATCAGCGGCACGTTCCACGAGTCGCACGCGTTGGCGACGACGCCGAGGTCGACCAGTTGGCGCTCCTCGGTGTCGGAGCCGATGTTGACGTGCACGCTGACCGCGTCCGCGCCCAGCCGCAGCGCCTCCTCCACCTCGCCGACCAGCACCTTGGCGTTGGCGTCGACCGCGTGCGCGGTGCCCGCGCTCAGGTGCACGACCAGCGCGCAACTGCCGAGCAGGCCGGGATCGATCGTGCGCACCCGTCCTTTGTGGACGATGACGGCATCGGCACCGCCGACGACGACCGCCCTGATCAGCTCGTGCCACCGGTCGCGCGGCACGACGGGCCCGTCGGAGACGCTGTGGTCCAGCGGGACGAACAGGTACCTGTCGTCACGCGGCCGGGAAAGCCGTCGCAGCCGCAACGCTTTCCTCATGCGCTCACACCTCCCGTGGTTCCGCCGCCGGGGTTCCGGCTCAGGCCATGGAGCAGAGTGGTGGAACCCGACTCTTGCGGGGAGGTGGCAGGTGGCGATAACTCGGCAGTTATGCACCTCTTGGAGCAACGCGGTACGACAACTCCGCGACGGAGCGTCAACCCCTCACACTCGCACGGTCGGTGTTTGACCTGATCCGTTTGCCCTAGGCTGCGGAAGTGCACATGGAGCTGAGACACCTCCACGTTGTGCTGACCGTGGCCGAAGCGGGCAGCATCAGCCGGGCCGCTTCGTCGCTCAAGATCGCGCAGGCCGGGTTGACCGCGCAGCTCCGCCGGATAGAGCGCGGCTTCGGCGGTCCGCTGTTCGTGCGCCGCAGCGACGGCGTGGAACCGACCGAGCTGGGCAGGCACGTCGTCCAGCGGTCGCGTGACCTGGTGGAACGGTTCGACGACCTGCTGGCCACCGCGCGCAAGATCGCCGCCGAGAGCGGCAGCCTGGGCATCAGGCTGGGCGGGGTGGCCGGCTCGCTGACGCCGTTGCTGGTGGGCGTCGTCCGCGACCTGCTGCCCGACCAGCCGCAGACCACCCACATCGAGCGCAGCTGCGACGCGGTGCTGGAACTGGTGCGCACCGGAAAGCTCGACGTGGCACTGGTCGTGGAGTTCCCGCAGAGTCCACTGCGGATTCCCGAAGAGGTCGCCCACCGCCCGGTGGTGACCGAACCGATGCTGGTGGGAATCCCGGCAGGCCACCGGTTGTCCACCCGCACCGAGATCCGCCTGTCGGAGCTGGCGGACGAGGACTGGGCCGTCCCCGAGGAGAACTACGGCGGCGGCAAGCTCAACCTCCACCTGGCCTGCGAAGCCGCCGGCTTCACCCCCCGCTGCGTGCACTTCGGCGCAGACCCGGCCGCAGCGGCGGAGCTGGTACGTTCGGCGCAGACCGTGGCGTGCTTCTTCCCCACGCCCCAGAACCTCCCCGGAGTCGTCCTCAAACCGATCGCGGGCAATCCGATCCACCGCCGGGTAACCCTGACCTGGCAACGAGAACACGTGGCGGCCCAACACGTGGACGACATCCACGCCGCCCTGCTGGAGGCGTACCAGGAACAGGTCTGGGGAAACCCGCACCAACGAGCCACCCCCACCGGCCTAGCAGCAGCCGCCAGCTAACACACCCCTTCGCGCACTCCCGCACTCCCCACCCAAGCGCGTCGTGTCATCCCCGTATGGCCCGCGCGCAGCGAACCGCGCTTGAGTGGGGTGTGCAAGCACGCCCTTCGCTTGCACACCCCACTCAAGGGTGGTTGTCTTTGACCGGGCCATACGGGGATGACACGACGACCCTCACCACCCGTCATCCTTGGCGGCTCGCCCGTCCGGCGAGGACTCCCTAAAACCCCTTGAACCCCCTTGAACCCCTACACCCCGTCCTCATCCCGAGCCACGAACCGCTCAGCCATCTCCATGTCCCACCACGCGGCGAAGAACTGGAAGTCCTCCTCGGACCGGTTCACCAGCCGGTGCTCCTCGTAGGGCCGGAAGTGCACCAGATCCCCGGCCGAGAACGGCACCGCCCCGTCCGCCGTCACGATCTCCGCCACTCCCGACACGGCAACCCAGACCTCGTGCTCCCGGTGCCCGTGCGTGGACGACGAAGCACCCGGCCCCACCACGCACCACGACCCGTCGAACGGCGCGTTCACCACCGGCCACGGCATCAGCCGCCGCGCCACCAACCCCCGGTCGCGCACCAACTCACCCGGATCCAACCTGCGGATCTCCACGGCGACTACCCGCCCCGAACGGACGATCCCATGCGCTCTCCCCAGCAGAACCGCGCCCGAAATGTGCCGCAGATGATCCCCGGCCACCCCCTCCACGGCAAACGGCCGCCATAGGGAACGCCTCTGGCTCCGCCCCGACGAACCCCTTCGACCGGGCTCGCCTCAACAAACCCCTTCCGCCCTCAAGCAGAAGTCCAACCGCGACCGCGCGTCCACGTCCTCCGACACCGCCAGCACCGACCGGTAGTCCGCCGCCGCGTCGCCGAACCGGCCCACCTTCTCGAACACCACCGCCCGGTTGAACCGCACCTCCGGCGAGTCGGCCAGTGCCACGGCCCGGTCGAAGTCCGCCACCGCCCCGTCGAGGTCGCCGGTCTCGAAGCGGATCTGGCCCCGCAACGCCCACCCCGCCGCGAAGTCCGGGTCGGTCCGCAGCGCCGCCGACACCACGTCGCACGCCTGCCGCCCGTCACCGCCCTCCGCCAGCAGCCGCCCCTGCACGCACAGCAGGTGCACGTTGTCCGCCGACAGCGCCAACCCGGCCCGCACGTCGTCCCACGCCCCGTGCGAATCCCCGACCTCGCACCGCAGCGAGGCCCTGTTCACCAGCGCTGGCACGTGCCCGGGGTCCAGCTCCAGCACGTAGTCGAACGCGGCCAGCGCCCGCCGGACGTCGCCCAGCTCCAGCCACGCGTCCGCCAGGTTGTAGTGCACCTCGGGGAACGGCGGGCACAGCGGCAGCACCCGCTCGAACGCCGAGACCGCCTCCTCGTCGCGCCCCAGCTCGCGCAGCAGCACCCCCCGGTGGAAGTGGTGCTCGAAGAACCCGGGGTCGACCACGGCGTTCGCGGAGTGCTCGGCGAGGGCCTCCTCGTCCCGGCCGGCCATGCCCAGCAGCAGCCCCCGGTTGAGCCGCAGCACGGACCGCAGCAGCGGGTGCTCGGCGGCCCCGAACGCCCGGTCGAGCGCGGTCCGGCCCTCCTCGATCAGCCGCAGCGCCTCGTCCACCCGGCCTTCGCGCATCTCCACCAGCGCCAGGCCGTTGCGCGCGAACACCGAGTGGAAGACGCGCTCCTCCGGGTCGTCCAGCTCGGCGGCCAGCGCCACCGCCCGGTTCATCAGGTCGCGGGCCCGGACCAGGTCGCGCCGGGGTTCCGGCAGGTGCCGGACGTGCAGCATCGCCGTCCCGTGGGCCAGCCGGAACCGCTGTGGCACGCCGTCCGCCACCTGCGCGGCGGACGCGTAGACCACCTGGGCCTCCTCCGCGCGCCCGGCGACCGCGAGCGACGCCCCGGCGGCCTCGGTGAAGTGCCACCAGTCGCCCGAGCCCCGCACCACCAGCTCCCGCCCGCGCAGGGCCAGCGACGCGGCGGCGTGGTACAGCCCGACCTTCCGGCAGTGCCCCAGCGCGTGCTTGACCGCCTGGACACCGGCCTCCGGCCGGCTGCCGCGCACCGCGTGGAACGGGATCGCGCCCAACGCCAGCGACTGCTCGCCCAACGCGTACAGCCGCGCGCACCGCTCGTCGTGCCGCCGGGCGCGCTCGTCGGGCGGCAGGGCCGAATAGGACTCGAACGCGCCGGGGTCGTCCGTGGTCCCGTCGCTGAGCACGAAGTCCTCGACCTCGTCCGACTCCACCACGCAGTCCACCCGCCGCGCGAACGCGGGCAGCACGTCCGCCAGCGACACCGCGACCTCGCCGGGCGGGTCCACGACCGGGTCCATCCCGGTGCCAACCACCACCGTGAGCTGCGGGATGTCCTGCCGCCGCAACAACACCGCGAGCAGCTCGCGGTCGGTCGGGTCGGCGTGGTGCAGGTTGTCCACGAACAACGTCCTCGGCGCGTCGCCCAGGGACGCCAGGTACGCCCGCAGGAAGTCCGCGATGCCGTTGGCGATGTTGCGCGTGTGCAGCCGCGAGTAGTACCGGGTGCGCTGCTCGTCGCCGACCGTCCACTCCAGGGTGGCCCACGCGGTCGGCACCGACACCGCCAGCTCCGGCGCGGCGGTGGCCAGTTCGGTGTTGTGCCGGGCGGCGAGCTCGGGGCACCGCGCGAACGCGTCGTCCGCCACCGCCCGCAGCAGGGTGCCGCCGGCCGTGTACGGGCCGCGCAGGCCCCGGTGGGCGTTCACGTCGGCCAGCGCGGGCGGCAGTTCCAGCCCGGCGCGCAGCCGCGCGCGGTCGACCGCGCGCCGTCCCCGGAGCCAGAGGTGGTCGGCCATCCGTCAGCTCGCCAGGGCCGGGACCAGGCACGCGGCGGCGGCCAGCGGCACAGGTCCGGGCAGACGGATCCGGATCTTCTTCATCTTCGGTGGCACGGGAACCTCCACGGAAAACGGCGCGGAGTGCCCGACTTTAGTGGGGGAATACCGAAAACGGCAGGTCGCACTCCGCAGTCCATAAGTCCGGGCAATAGCACCTATCGGGTCGAGCTAGTCCGAATGCCGCAGCACGCTTTCGACTTCGGCGCGGAAAGCGTGCACGCCGTCCTCGCCCTGCGGTGCGCCGTGGGCCTGGAGCAGGTGCAACAGCGCGACGCTGTCGGCCGAGCGCCGCGCCCGCGCGCGGAACGCGAACACCGCCTCGTACACCGCGACCGACGTCGCCAGCGCCGCCGCCACCGTGGCAAGGAACCCCCACAGCGCACGCCGGCCGGGGTCCGCCACCGCGACCGCGCCCAGCGCGGCCGACGCCGTGAACAGCAGCGCGGTCGACCCGGTCGTCCACCGGCGGGCCTTCGCGTAGGTGGTCCGGGCCTGCTCGAACCCGGCCAGCCGCTCCCCGACCCGGTGCCTCAGGTAAGCCCGCAGGAACTGCTCCCGCCGATCCGCCGCCACCTCACCAGCACCCGCTCCCGCCACGTCCACACCTGAACCCGCACCCGCGACAGCCACGTCCGCACCCACGCCCGCCGCAGCCACGTCCGCACCCACACCCGCACCCGCCTCCGTCATGCCCTGCCCACCACCTCGTGCCGGTGACGCGCCACCCCGGCCGCCAACTCGCGCGAGCGCTCCTCGCGCTCCGCGTCGTCGGCGGCCGGTGGAGCGGCCAGGTGGTCGAAGTACAGCGCGCGCAACCGCTCGGCGCGGGCGCGCGCGTCCGGGTCCTCCCCGCCGCGCCCGAGCACCGCGAGCACCGCCGCCCCGGCACCGGCCACGGCGAGCAGCACGCCCGGCCACGGCTCGTCGCGCAGCCAGCTCTGCAACGCGCCGAACACCGTCGCCGCGAACCCTGCGCCGATCGCCAGCACCACCAGCAGCCGGGCCCGCTCGCGCTCCCGCAGCGCCGCTACCTCCTGCTCGCGCAGCACCGGGGCGACGACCTGGTTGGCCTCGTGGATCGCGTCCGCCAGCAGCGGGTAGTCCAGCACGTACCCGGGGTCGACCACCGGCTGCGGCGGGGGTTCGCGGAACCGCAGGCGCGGCCACACGGCCGGCGGCGGCACGGCGGCGTGCAGCACGTCGCCCGGCTTCCCGGCGAACACCCGGTGCAGCACCGCGACCACCCGCTCCGGCCCCTCGTCCAGGTGCACCACGGCCACCCGGCCGCTGCGCACCAGGACCTCCAGGTCCCCGTCGACCCGGCCGCCGGCGATCTCGTCGGCCAGCCCGCCGGTCCCGGCCAGCACCAGCACCGGCCGATCCCGCCCGAGGTGCCCGACCAACGCCTCCTCCACCCCGTCACCGACAACCCCGTCACCGACAACCCCGCCACCGGCATCTCCACCAGCCACGACCCCACCGCCCACCAGGAACGCGAGCGCAGGCCGCCGACCACCCGCGACCGCCTCCACGACCCGGGCCAGCGCGGGCACCTCCTCACCCCACCGCGAGCCCGGCACCAGCACGGCCGTGTCGTGGTTGGGGTTGAGGCGCACCTCGCCGCCGGTGGGTTCGGCGTCCACCGCGACCTTCCCGGACGGCGCGACCCCGACCAGGCGGGGCCACTTCCCGTCCAGGGCGTCGGCGGCCAGGCCGACCAGGTGGGTGATGCCGGTGTCGGCACCCGCCGTGAGCACGACCGCGTCGCGCTGCGCGGCAGCCGCCAGCACGGCTCTGAGCACCGGCAGCACGGCGGCGGACAGGTCCGCGCCCGGTGCGTCGACCGGGCCGAGGACGGTGAGGACCGGACGGGCGCGGGGCAGGCCGAGGGCCCGTGCCCGGATGTCGGCGTCGGGGTGGGCCAGCCGGCGCACCCTCGGACCCGGGGTAGACATGCGGGGCACCCTAGCGCTGCTTCACGCGGATTTCACCCGTCCGGGCGACGGATTTTCGCCCAGGTAGGATTTTGACCGTGCAAATCGACCCCGCCGAGATGGAAGTCGCCCTGAAGGTGCTCGCCCAGGTGGAGGAACTGCCCACCGAGCACCCGGACGTGGTGGCCATCCGCCGGGCCACCTCCAGCATCTACAAGACCGTCCGCAAGCGCCGCAAGGCCGACCGCCGCCAGGCCGTCACCGACGCGGACCGGGCGGTCACCGAGGCGACCGCGACCGGCTCGCCGACCCGCATCGACGACGAGACGCGGGGCGTCCTGCTCCAGGAGCCCGAGCCCGGCTCGATCGCGGGCACGCTGCTGCGCGCCCGGTCCTGCTACACCTGCAAGAGGCGCTACACCGAGGTGGACGCCTTCTACCACCAGCTCTGCCCGGCGTGCGCGGGGCTGAACCGGGGCAAGCGCGACGCGAGCGCCGACCTGTCCGGCAAGCGGGCGCTGCTGACCGGTGGCCGGGCCAAGATCGGCATGTACATCGCGCTGCGGCTGCTCCGCGACGGCGCGCACACCACCATCACCACCCGCTTCCCGCACGACGCCGTGCGCCGGTTCGCGTCGATGCCCGACAGCGGGGACTGGCTGCACCGGCTGCGCGTGGTCGGCATCGACCTGCGCGACCCCGGCCAGGTGGTGCGGCTGGCCGACTCGGTCGCCGCCGCCGGCCCGCTGGACATCCTGATCAACAACGCCGCGCAGACCGTGCGCCGCTCGTCCGACGCCTACGCGCCGCTGGTCGCCGCCGAGAGCGCGCCGCTGCCGTCCGGGCCGCTGCCCGAGCTGGTCACGTTCGGGCACGACATCGCGGCCCACCCGATCGCGCTGACCAGCGGGCTCGGCGGCGCGATGCCCGAGGTCACCGCGCTGGCGCTGACCGCGGGCTCCGAGCTGATCGACGCGGGCGGGCTGGTGCCGGACGTGGCCGCCGTGAACAGCTGGGTGCAGCGGGTGGACGAGGTCGACCCGGTCGAGCTGCTGGAAGTGCAGCTGTGCAACAGCACCGCGCCGTTCATCCTGATCTCCCGGCTGCGCCCGGCCATGGCCGCCTCCGCCGCGCGCCGCAAGTACGTGGTGAACGTCTCCGCGATGGAGGGCCAGTTCAGCCGCGCCTACAAGGGGCCCGGCCACCCGCACACCAACATGGCCAAGGCCGCGCTGAACATGCTGACCAGGACCAGCGCGGAGGAGATGCTGGAGACCGACGGCATCCTGATGACCGCCGTCGACACCGGCTGGATCACCGACGAGCGCCCGCACCCCACCAAGATGCGACTGGCCGCCGAGGGCTTCCACGCCCCGCTGGACCTGGTCGACGGCGCGGCCCGGGTCTACGACCCGATCGTGCGCGGTGAGCTGGGCGAGGACCTGCGCGGCTGCTTCCTCAAGGACTACGCACCCGCGGCCTGGTGAACCACTCGCCCACCCCACCCGAACACCACGCGACCGGCCTCTGCCCCGCACGACGCGGTGATTCCGCGCGTTGCGGAAAGGAGCAACGGGAGTCGGCCATCCGGGTACGGCGGTCACCGAACCCGCCGTCGTGTGCGACTCTCCGTCGGTAGGCTGGAGCGGTCGTTCGAGCGGGGGGTGCGCATGAAACGCGGGCGGGCGGTTCGCGCCGCCACCCCACCCTGCCACCGCACCACCCGGTTACCGCACGACCGGGTGACCTCCGAACGCCGCAGCAGTAACTCGGCGCCACCGGCACCGGCCCCAGAGCCACCGGCCCCAGAGCCACCGGCACCACCGGCACCGGCTCCAGGGCCATCGGTGCCGGCACCACCGCCGGACGCCGGATGAACGCCCCGCGCCGCCCCCTCAACCCGTTCCCCCTGCCCGGCTGGGAGAGCACGCCCATGCGCCCGCTGCGCCCGTGGGAGCGCAAGGCCCACCGCGACTACTACGTCGACGTCGACGGCGCGGAGAGCGCGTTCCAGGAGTTCCAGCAGGAGGTCGGCGACCTGACCGGCGTGCTGGAGGACGGCCGGCTCGTGCTGGTCACCGGTGACTCCGGCTGCGGCAAGACGGCGCTGGTCAACCGGTGCGCCGACTGGGCCGTGCGGGAGCTGGCCGGGCGCTGCCTGCGCGGGGTGGTGGTCGACCTGACCGGCTGCCTGCCGGAGGACGAGGAGCTGTCGATCCAGGAGCGCACCGCCCAGGTGTGCGACCAGCTCTTCGACAAGCTCGTGGACCACGGGGCGCTGGGGCAGGCGGCGGCGGAGCTGCTGCGCGGCGACCGGGACAACCCGCAGCGGATCTTCCCCCGGCTGGGCCGGGCGCTCGACGAGGACGTGGTGCTGCTGGTGCTGCTGCCCTCGCCGAACGAGCTGCTGGACGAGGTGATCCGGTACGCCCGGCAGCTGAGCAGCCCGCGCGTGCTGTTCTTCGCCGAGTCGGCGTTCTTCGACGCGGACGACATCGCCGAGCTGGTCCGCCGGCTGGAGACCTGGGTACCGCCGATCACCCTGCTGGTCGGCAAGCTGGAGGACGGCGACCCGGAGCGGTTCGCCGACGACCGGCTGGTCCGGCACAGCGGGTCGGGGGTCTACCCCCGGTTGAGCGACGAGGCGGCCGAGCTGCTGAGCCGGATCTGCCAGTCGGTCGCCATGTTGCAGAGAATCCTGCACGGCACGTACGAGCGGAAGCTCGAAGCGGGCCTAAGCTACACCGAAGCCGACCAGGTGACGGTGGACGACATCCGGGCGTACCTCAACGGACTGGGGATGCAGCCATGAGCGGCAGCGAAGAACTCCCGCACCTGCGGAAGAACCCCTTCTCGCCGATGGCGGTCGCGCTGATCATCGACGACTTCCACGACGACTTCGACGCGGTGGACGTCACCATCCCCACCGACGCCGCCCGGCAGGCGGTCGCCCACCTGGACGGCTACCTCCAGGCCGAGCCGGGGACGGGCACGGTGCTGGCCGTGCTCGGCGACTACGGCACCGGCAAGACCCACCTGGCGGTGCGGCTGGTGCGCTACGCCCGGAAGGTCCTGGACGACCCGTCGCGCGCGCTCTACCTGGAGGCGACCGCCGAGAGCTTCGTCGAGCTGTACCGGCGGTTCATGCAGCGGCTCGGGCGCGACGGCGTGCGGGGGCAGGTCAGCGACTACTACGCGGACATCGTCGCGGACTCGTTGCAGAGCACCGGGTTGACCGAGGACACGCTGGAGTGGCTGGGCAGCCGGAGCTTGGAGCCGCAGGAGGTCGTGGAGCGGCTGGGGCTCATGGAGAGCGCGCTGCTGCGGACCGTGCAGGACAAGTTGCGCCAGGTGACGAACAACAAGGACTTCGGCACCGCGCTGACCCTGTTGCTGCGGCCCGGTTTCGAGCACGCGGTGTGGTCGTGGCTGCTGGGCGGCGCACCGGACCAGGTGCTGGTCGAGCGCGGCATCACCGAGCCGATCGACACCGAGGTCGCGGCGCTGGAGGCGATGGGCGTGTTCGCCCTGCTGTTCGGCGGGCGGCAGCGGCGGTTCGTGCTGGCCGTGGACGAGCTGGACAAGATCTTCTCCGCCGACAGCCGGCCGCAGGCGCGGACCATGGCGGCGTTCCAGACCATGCTGGAGGTGTTCGCCAAGGCGGGCGCGTGCCTGGTGCTGTGCGGGCTGCCGGAGTTCAAGGCCGTGCTGTCGCCGGCCGTGCGGCAGCGCATCCCCTGCACCGTCACGATGTCCGGGCTCGGCAACGCGCAGGTGCGCGAGTTCGTCGTGCGCGCGCAGGAGGCGGTGACCGGCGTGCCGGCGCTGGCCCCGTTCACCCCGGAGACCGTGCGCTACCTGCGGGACGTGGCCGGCGGCAACACCCGCAACGTGGTCCGCCTGTGCCACCGGGTGTTCCGGCTCGTGGACGACCGGGCGAACGCGACCGGCGACCCGGACGTGGCGGCGACCGACGAGATGGTGCGGCAGGCCGCGCGCGAGCTGTTCGGCTCGTTGAGCGCTGACGACCTGGACGGTTCGGTGCGGCGGCTGCTGGACGCGAACGGCTGGGAGTACCGGCGCAACCACCTGCTCGGGACCGGTGAGGAGTCCCTGGCGGACTTCTGGGTGACCTTCCCCGACCGCGACGGCGGGTGCGCCGTGCTGGTGACCGGGTCCCTGCTGGACAACACCGACGTGACGACGGTGATGCGGCGGGTGTCGGCGGTGCGCGAGGCCGAGTCGGACGCCGAGGTCGTGCTGCTGGTCAACGGGGTGCTCGCGGACGGCGTGGCGATCCAGTTGCGCGAACCGCTCGGCCGCGAGCCGCTGGTCTACTCGGAACGGACGTTCGCGGAGGACTTCAAGGCGCTGGTCGGCGCGACCGGTGCCCTGCTGGCCGGCGAGTCCGCGCAGGACCCGCTGAGCGCGGTGCGGCAGCGGATGGACCAGCTGTCCCGGCAGCAGTCGAGCATCTACGGCTTCATCGAGCAGCTCGCGGAGCACGTGGACGGTGTCCGGACGTCGTCGGAGCGGCAGTTCTCGGCGATCGGGCGGCAACTGGCGCTGCTGGTCGGCTCGGCCCCCGCGCGCGACGCGGCGGACCACCGGCTGCCGGGCGAGGTCGAGCGGCTGTTCCGGGGCGCGGCGGACGCGCTGGAGGGCCTGGTGCAGATCGACCTGATGCTGAACGAGGCGTTCGACTTCGCGCCGGCCACGACGCAGGAGGCCGTGCACCGGCGGCTGCGGACGCCGGAGTTCACCGACGCGGCGGCGAAGGCCGTCTTCATCCAGAAGGCGGTGCTGGCGTTCCGGGGCTCGGTGGCCGAGTGGTACCGGTCGCAGGGGGAGGCCGGCGGCGAGGTGTCGGCCGACGCGGAGGACCGCTTGGAGCAGCTCTGCGGGATCTACGACGACATCGTGGAGTTCCTGCCGCTGTTCGACCTCGACCCGCTGTTCGGCCTGCCGCCGTGGAGCGCGCGCGCGGGCGGGCTGGTCGCGGACGTGAACCAGGTCGCGCGGCGCAACCAGGTGCACGAGGCGCTGCGCAACCTCAGCCCCCGCGTGCGACGGGCCGTGCTGCGGGCCTCCCACACCGGCTGACCCGGCACCCGGCACCCACCGCCGACGCCCCGCCCGCCTAGCGGGCCGGCCCCAGCCGCCGGAACGCCGCCGGCCGCAACGACCCGACGCCACCACCGCCGACGCCGGCACGCACCTCACCGGCATCCGCATCGGCAACGACATCGGCACCCGCGTCGGGGTCGTCCGCCCGAGGCGGCTGGACGCGGTCGTACACGCCGTTGGCCAGCGCGTGCACCAGGTTCACCACGACCACGGCCGGGGCCACCACCGCGATCGCGCCCGGGAAGTGCGGTTCCAGCAGCAGCGCCAGGATGATCGCGGTCAGCCCGTTCTGCTGGCCCAGGCACAGCCGCACCCGGTCGTCGCGCCACCGCCGGGGCAGGGTCAGCACCCAGGCCACGACCGCCTGGGCCAGGTACGCCGCCACGCCCAGCACCGCCCCGACCGCCGCCGACGCCCAGCTGAACGCCGTGGCCAGCACCAACCCGACCGCCACGGTGGCGGCGAACATGCCGACCTCGGCCAGCCCGTCCACCCAGCGCCCGAAGTCCGGCCGGAAGAACAGGCCGATCAGCGCCAGGGCGAGCAGCAGCGAGAACTGCACCGCCACGAACCCCACGGCCAGCACCACGAGCACCAGCAGCGCGCGCACGACCAGGCGGCCGACCTGCCCGCCGCCCCCGCCGCCGACGCGCCCGCGCGCGAGGCGCCACACCAGCCACGCCCCGCCGGCCAGCGCGAGGTTCAGCGCGAAGTTGACGGTGAACGCCCCGAGCCCGCTCGCCGCCGCGCCCTCCACCCCGTCGACCGCGCCGCCCTGCGCCCCGCCGGCGGCGGTGCTCTGCACCGCGAACGCCGTGAGGTAGACGGTCAGCAGCACGGTGATCGGGTCGTCGAACGACGCCCACGCCGACAGCAGCGCCTTCGCCGACGCCGACATCCGCGACTTGGCGCGCACCGCCGCCACCGACAGCGGGTCGATCTGGGCGACCGCCACGGCCAGGATCAGGTGCCACGGCTCCCGGTACACCAGGTACACCACGCCGAAGATCAGCACGACCTTCGCCAGCACACCGAGCGTCACCGCGACGACCACGGTCCGCAATTCGCGGCGGAATTCGGAAATGTCGATGCCGCTGGTGCTCGCGTACAGCCCGAATCCGAGCAGGGCGGTGATGAAGAATCCGTACGCCGAGGAATCCTCGACCTGCCGCAGCCCCAGCGACCACGCAGCGAACCAGCCCACGCCGACTGCGGCCAGGAGGGCGACCGAACGGACAGCGGGCGTCACCATTCCAAGGTAGGTAATCGGCCGACGGGCTTCAAGGTCCATCCGGAGAGGGCCGCTAGGCCGTTCCGCACCCCCAATCGAGACCCGATCACCAGCCGCCCCGAATTCCCCGCCGGGTGCGATCAAGAACCGATCACGGCCCGCGCGGACACCCGATCAAGGACCGATCACGAGCCGTGGACACCCTCGGTCACGAGATAATCACGGTGCGTGCGAGGCGAGGCGTTCGGCCAGCGCGGACATCCGGCCGTCCGCCTCGCCGACGCGGGACTGGTCGATCGTCACGCCCGCCACGTACTCCCCCGGCCCGAGCCGGTAGCAGTAGATCGCGCCCATCTCCACGTCCAGCACGGCCCGCGCCAGCAGGCCACCCACCACCGGCCGCACCGCCCGGTTCAGCCGGGTCGTCAAGCCGCCCAGCTCACGCAGGAACCCGAGGTAGAACCGCCGCCGCGCGTCGACCGAGATCTCCTTGAAGTACGGCCCGAGCGACGGGTCCGCCAGGTGGTCGACCATGGCCAGCACCTCGCCGCCCGCCACGTGCGCCACCACGTGCAGGTCCTCCGCCCGCGCGGCGGCGGCGCACTCGGCGAGCCGGCCCTCCCCCGCCGACACGTGCGGCTCCCGCGCGCCCGCCCCGGACACCGGCACGGCGTCGCCGAAGGTCTCCCACCCGCCGGGGTTGAGCGAGCCGAGGCTCAGCTCCGAGCGCAGCGCGGTGGCGAGTTCGGCCACCGCCCGGTCGGCCTCGTCCACGGCGGGGTGCCCGAACATCGGTCCGGCGCCGGCGTGGTCGAGGACCAGGCCGACGACGTGCTCGGCGGGCACCACGGAGTCGCAGAACAGCGCACCCTCCCCGGTGTGCAGCACGGTCCTGATCAGCCGCCCGGTGCGCACCTCCTGCAACACCCGGTCCAGCGCGGTGACCTGGAACGCGAGGTGCCTGCCGAGCCGCTTGAGCTCCTCGCGCCGGGTGCCGCCGGGCAGCGCGCCGGGCACGGGCGGCGGGTCGGCCAGCGCGTCCACGCCGAAGTCGAACACACCGCTGCTGTAGTGCGCGAGGTAGTGCAGGGCCGGGCTCTTCGCCACCGCCGCGCGGCACGCCAGCCGGGTGGTGTCGAACTCGGGGCCGAGGTGCTCGGCCGCCTCCTCGTGCAGCTCCACGCTGGTCCCTCCTGCGCGATCAGGTGTGCGGGATGTCGACATCGCACTCCCGCCAGTCCGGGTGGGCGGGGTGCGCGGCGAGGCGCAGGTTGTGCGCCGCCACGGCGGTGTGCGGGTGGTCGGGGCCGAGGAACTCCACGCAGTCCGCGTGCGCCTCGGCGATCAGCCGGGCCGCCTCGTCGACCTCACCCGCCGCCGACCGGACCCGCGCCTCGTCCACCGCCGCCGCGAGCGTCCACGGGTGCGTGTCGCCGAGGCGGTCGCGCAGGGTCACGGCCGCCGCCGCGACGTTCGCCACCGCGCCGGCGTGGTCGTCGGCGGCGCGCAGCGCCAGCCCCAGGCCCAGCCGGCACAGCGCCAGGAACGGGTGGTGGTCGCGCACGCCCTCCAGGCCCTGGAAGCCCTCCAGCGCGGTCCGGGCCAGCTCCACGGCCAGTTCCGGTTCCCCGCCGACCCGCCGGTGGTCGGCGGCGAAGCTCAGCGCGCACCCCAGCGTGTACGGGTGGTCGGGGCCGATCACCTCGCGGTAGTTCCGCAGCGCCTTGCCGCTGCGCTCCTTCGCCGCCCTGGTGCGCCCGGCCAGCCGCAGCGCGATGGAGTAGTTCCAGTGCACGCCGATCTGGGTCTGGTTGAGCTCCGGGCGCAGGCTCTGCAACTTCTGCGACGCCTCCAGCAGCGCCTCCAGCGCCTCCGGGTAGCGCCCCAGCTCGCGCTGGTAGAGCCCGATCTGGGCGAGCGTGGCCCAGGTGAACTCGTCGCGCTCGCCGAACAGCCGCCTGCGGCGGGCGAAGTTGTCCTCCTCCAGCGCCAGCGCGCCCGCCGGGTCGCCGGACAGGAACGTCGAGGCGGCCAGGTTGTTGGCCGCGCGCCGGGTGTCCGGGTGGTCCTCGCCCAGCACCTCGCGCAGGCCGGTCCAGGTGGCCTGGTCCTCGACCAGGGCCTCGGTGAACAGGCCCAGGCCGCGCAGGTCGCCGCCGCGCCCCCGGGCGGTGATCAGCGGCTGCGGGTGGGACAGGTCGAGGGCGCGGCGCTGCCTGCTCAGCGCGAGGTCGTCCAGCCGCAGCGCCTCGGCGGGCTCCCCGAGCACCCGGTGCACGTTGGCGAGCTGGGCGGCCAGGCGGTTGCGCAGCGGGTCGTCCGGGCCGAACCGGGCGGTCCACGAGTCGAGCAGCTCGTGCCCGGGTTCCAGCGCGGCCCGCCGCACGCCCGCGCCGCCGTCGGTGAACAGGAACCGCGCCTGGTTCACCAGCCAGCGGCGCACCTCGGGCGCGTCGCTGCGCAGCGCGCCGGACGGGAACACGTGCTGCTGGAGCTCCTGGAACCGGGAGCGCCGGGTGGGCGACTTGTCCTCCACCTCGGTCGGCGCGAAGGCGGCGAGCGCGGCCAGCGCGTCGGCCTGGCGGGCCTCGCGCTCGGCGGCGGGCACCCCGGCGCGCAGCGCCCGCTGCACGACCCGGTGCAGCCGCAGCGAGTACTGGTCGCCCCAGTCCACCCGGAACAGCCCGTGCCGGGCACCGGCCCACAGCACCCGGTCCACCTCGCCGGCGTCCAGCGCGATCGGCGCGGCGTCCACGCCGCCGACCGCGACCACCCGGTCCAGGAACGCGGGCGAGCGGACCAGGCCGAGGTCGACGCCCTGCGGCGAGAGGTACGAGCACAGCCGGGCGACGAGCACCGCGACCCGGCCGATCCCGTTCTCCCGCAACGACCCGGTGACCACCTCGACCACCCGCGCGACGCCGTCCGCCCCGCAGCGGGAGAGCCGGTCGAAGAAGGTCCGCACGGCCCACCCGGCGGCGTCGGCGGCCGACGAGCCCGCGCCCGTCTCGGCGCGCGCGGTCTCGGCCAGCCACGCCCCGGCCAGGTCGAGCGCCAGCGGCAGGTGGCGCACCTCCTCGGCGACCCGGCGGGCGTCCGCCAGGCCCAGCCGGGGCACCCGGTCGAGCAGCAGGGCCGCGCTGTCCGCCGCCGTCATCGGCACCAGCTCCACCGACGGCGCACCGGCCGCGTTGGAGGTGATCAGCACGTGCCCGGTCGCGCCGGGCGGCAACAGGTCGGCGATCGCGTCCAGGTCGTCGGCGTTGTCGTAGACCAGCAGGAACCGGGCGTAGGCCGGGTCGTTGGCCAGCCGGTCCAGCGCGGTCAGCGAGCCGAAGTCGGTGGAGCCGGGCAGCCGCAGCCGGACCGCCAGCTCGGCCAGGCCGAGCTGCACGGACTGCCGGTCCTGGGCGGACAGCCACCACACCGCGTCGTAGTCGGCGGAGAACCGGTAGGCGTACTCCAGGGCGAGTTCGCTCTTGCCGACGCCGGGTTCGCCGTTGAGCGTGACGACCGCGCGCTCCTCGCCCGCGTCGGTGAACTCGTCGCGCAGCGCCTCCACGTCCTCGTCCCGGCCGACGAAACCCCGGTGGCGGGGCGGCAGCCGGAACACCACCGGGTGCGAGCCGGGCATCCGCATCGGCGCGTCGTGGGCGGTGCCGGGGCGGTCGATCAGGCCGAAGTGCCCCAGCAGCTTGGCGCTCACCGCGTCCGGCAGGTTCGCGTGCACCGACAGGCCGGGCAGGTCGCGGTCCTGCTCGGCGAGCAGCAGCCGCAACGACCCGGCGGGCACGTCCGCGTCGTCGCGGTCCGGCGAGACCAGCACCACCACCCCGTCGGCGGGGCGGGCGTCGGCGAAGGGCACGACCTGGGCGCCCGCGCGCTCCAACTGGCCGCGCACCCAGTCCGCCCACGCCCGGTCGCGCGGCGCATAGGCGATCGCCACCCGGTCCGCGTCGGCCTCGGAGGCCAGGCCGAACACCCGGCGGTAGCGGGCCCGCAGCACGGCCGGCACCGGCGCGCACCCGGTGACCGCGCCGCCGCTGACCGCCGCCGCGAGCCGCCCGTACTGGGCCTCCAGGGCCCCGCCGCCGCTGGGCTCCTCGGCGATGATCGCCAGCAGCGGGTCGAACGCGTCGAACGGCCGGTACGGGATCTCCACCGTGCCGCCGTCCGGCACCCGCTTGGCCTGCCCGGCCAGCAGCTCCGCGAACGCGGCGTGGATCTGCGAGCGGATGCGCTGGGCGCGGGACTGCTCGGCGTCGTCGAACAGGGTGGCGACGGGCACCACGTCGATCCGCAGCGGGGCGCGCTTGCGGACCTGCGCGGCCAGCTCGGCGGCGTCCGCTATGGCGCGCGGGCGCGGCCGGAAGCACACCACGACCAGTTCGCACAGCGTGGCGACGAGGGTGAGCGACTCCTCGGCCGCGCCGGTGGGCGCGTCGATCAGCACCTGGTCGTAGTCGGACTCGGCGAGCCGGGCGCGCAGCTCGGCGATCGCGCCGGCGTCGCCGTGCCGCGACCCGGCGCGCGGCCGGCCGCCGGCGTCGGCGGGCAGCGCGGCGACCACGTCGATGTGGCCGGTCGGGTCGGGTACGGGCTGCGCGAACCGCTCGACGGCGGGCGGCAGGTAGTCCTCGCGGGACGGGTCGGCGTGGTAGGCGGCGACCAGCGCGCGGCCCACGGCGTCCGGCAGAGCCTGGCGGGACACCAGGAACGGCTCCAGGTACTCGCGCACCCTCGGCACCTCGGAACCCCAGTCGACGACCAGCACCCGCCGGCCCGCCGAGGCCAGCACCCAGGCGAGGTTGGCGACCGCGCTGGTGCGGCCGGTGCCGCCGGTGGCCGACAGGAACGCCGTCACCCCGGTGTGGCCCTGGCCCGCGCTGCTGCTCATCGGCTCTCCAGATCGGCGGTGTGGCAGGGAATTCACGCGCGCCCCCCGGCGCTGCCGGGCGGCTAGAGGGAGCTCTCGAACGCGGCGAACCGGTTGGGCATCTCGGCGTTCTCCGCGAGGATCCGGTGCAGCGCGGCGCGCAGGGCGGTGTCGGGCAGCGCGGCCAGGCGGGCCAGGTCGATCCCGGTGACGTCGAGGAGTTCGGACTCCAGGACGGGTTCGTCAGCCATCTCGCACAACCCCCTCACCGCAAAGCTGCGGTTTTGTCCGCAGTGCGCTGATCCCATCGTAGTGCGCGGCAACGGGGAATGCGGCGAATCCTCCGATTGGCGGCAGATGCGGCCGGCCCGATGTGTTTGGTTGTTCGGGGGCCGATGGATCGGGGGGTGCATGGCGGCACGACCGTTCCGGCAGTTCGTGGTGAAGGTGCACAGCCGATGCAACCTCGCCTGCGACTACTGCTACGTCTACAAACTCGGCGACACCGGTTGGCGTTCCCGACCGCGCGCGATGTCGCCGGTCGTGGTCGCGCACACCGCCGAACGGGTGGCGCGGCACGTGCGCTCGCACACGTTGTCGGACGTGGAAGTGGTGCTGCACGGCGGAGAACCCCTGTTGTTCGGCGCGGCGCGGATCGAATCGCTGGTGCACGCGTTCCGGGAGGCGGTGCCCGCGCGGGTGCGGTTCTCGGTGCAGACCAACGCGACCCTGCTCGACCGGTCCCTGCTGTCGCTGCTGCACGCCCTGGACGTGCGGGTCGGGGTGAGCGTGGACGGCGACCCGGAATCGCACGACCGGCGGCGCGTCCGGCCCGACGGCACCGGGAGCTGGGCGGCCGTGGCGGCGGGTCTGCGCCTGCTGACCGGCGAGTTCCGCCCGGTTTTCGGCGGTCTGCTGTGCGTGGTGGACGTGCGCACCGACCCGGTGCGCACCTACCGGTCGTTGCGCGAATTCACGCCCCCGCTGGTGGATTTCCTGCTGCCGCACGGGAACTGGTCCGCGCCGCCGCCCGACCGGGTCGCCGGCGACCCGGCGACGCCTTACGCGGATTGGCTCATCGCGTTGTTCGAGCACTGGTACCGCGCGCCGGAAACGCGCGTCCGGCTGTTCGAGGAGTTGTTGAACGTCGTGCTGGGGGGCCAATCCGGGGTCGAGGGCATCGGTTCGACGCCCAGTGCGCAGATCGTGGTGGAAACGGACGGCGCCATTTCGGTGTCGGACATCCTGGCGTCGTCGTCGCCCGCTGCCGCGTCCACCGGTCTGCACGTGCTGCGCGACGATTTCGACCGCGCGCTCGCGGTGCCGGAGGTGGTGGCGCACCGGGCCGGGCGGGCGGCGCTGTCGGCGACGTGCCGGTCGTGCGACGTGGTGGCGGCGTGCGGCGGCGGCCTGCGCGCGCACCGGTTCGACGGCACCGGTTTCGACCGCCCGTCGGTGTACTGCCCCGACCTGCACCGGCTGGTCTCCCACGTCCGCGACCGGGTCGCGGCGGACCTGGCGGCCCCGGCGTGAGGGTGCGCCCGTGGCGGCTGTCGGCGGCCGACTTCGCCGCGCTGGCCCGGGGCCGGGGCGGTCCCCGGGCGGTGCGCGCGCTGCGGCTGGCCCGGCGCAGCCGGACGTCCCTGCTGGTCCGGATGATCGCCGCCGCGCCGGCGGCCCGCGCGGCGTACCGGCTGCTGGTGGCCGCCGAGCGGGCCTCGCCGGACGCGGTCGCCCGCGTGCTGGACCACCCGTCGGTGGGCGCGTGGGCCACCCGGACCGCGCTCGCGCTGCGCCGGGGCGACCCGGCGCAGCCGGAGGAGCTGGCGTTCGCGGCTGCCTCGGCGGCGGTCCTGGCGGGCGTGCCGGCGGACGTGGACTTCCCGGACGTGCCGGTGTTCGTGCTGCCGTCGCTGGGCGTGGCGGACCCGGCGACGCTGGAGTACGACCCGTTGCCGGAGGTGGCGCTGGGCGGGCACGTGGTGCAGCTCGACGACTGGGCGGGCGGCGGGGTGCCACCGGGGCTGGCCGTCGCGGCGGACGTGGACGTGGCGCGGTGGCGGCTCGCGCTGGCCTCGGCGTGGGACCTGCTCGCCACCGACCACCCGGCGATGGCGGCGGAGTTCACCGAGCTGGTGAGCGTGCTGACGCCGATGCCGCCGTCGCCGACCGGGACCAGCAGCGCCACCGCCGCCGACGCGTTCGGCTGCGTGTTCCTGTCGCTCGCGCCGGACCCGGAGACGCTCGCGGTGACCCTGGCGCACGAGGCCCAGCACACCAAGCTGGTCGCGCTGATGGACCTGTTCCCGCTGCTGCTGCCGGACCGCCGGGAGATCTACTACGCGCCGTGGCGGGAGGACCCGCGCCCGTTGGCCGGCCTGCTGCACGGGACCTACGCGCACCTGGGCGTGGCGGCGTTCTGGCGGACCCGGCCCGGCCTGGCCGCGCAGACCGAGTACGCCCGGTGGCGGGCCGCCTCGCTGACCACCGCCGAGACGCTGCTGTCCAGCGGGAAGCTCACCGCGACCGGGCACGCGCTGGTCACCGGGATGGCGGACGTCCTGCGCCGCTGGTGCGCGGAACCCGTGCACCCGCAGGCGTTGGCGCGGGCGACCGCCGAGGCCGCCGAGCACCGCGAGCGGTGGGTGGCCCGGGTCGGCGGGTGAGCGCCCGCCGGTCCCGCGTGGACCGTCCCGGGGCGACACCGCCGCGACTCGCCGGGGGTGGTCCACCGGGTCGGGCCCCCGGGCGGCGATACTGCCCGCCATGCTCACCGCCGACGGCCGTCTCGTGCACTCCCCGGCCGACCTGGTGGACCTGCTGGAGTGCGAGCACCGCAGCCGCCTCTCGCTCGCCCTGGCGCTGGGCGTGCCGGGCACGCCCCAGCCGGACCAGCGGCAGGACGTGCTCGCCGCCAAGCACGGCATCGCGCACGAGCAGGCTGTGCTGGAACGCTTCCGGGCGCGCTGCGAGGTCGTGGAGATCGCGCAGCCCGCGCCGACGCACGACGCGCTGACCCGGGCCGCCGCCGAGACGCGCCGAGCCCTCGAAGCCGGCGCGGAGGTCGTCTACCAGGGCGTGTTCTACGCCGACGGGTTCCACGGGCGGGCCGACTTCCTGGTCCGCGCCGACCGGGGCTACGAGCCGCACGACGCCAAGCTCTCCCGGCACGCGACACCGGCCGCCGTGGTGCAGCTGACGGCCTACGCGCACGCGCTGGGCGCGCTCGCCGGGCCGGAGATGCACCTGCTGCTGGGCGACGACAGCGTGCGGACCTACCGGGTCGCGGACTTCCTGCCGGTGGTGCGCAGCCTGCGCGAGCGCCTGCCCGGCACCGCCGAACCGCTCGTGCGGACGTGGGACGACGAGCGGCCCGCGTGCGCGACCTGCCGGTTCAGCCGCAGTTGTGCCTCCGGGCGGGAACGGGACCGCGACCTGTCGCTGGTCGCCGGCATCCGCACCGACCAGCGGCGCAAGCTGGTCGCGGCCGGGCTGGGCACGATCGACGCGCTGGCCAACGCGTCCCGCGAGGACCGGCCGCAGGCGATGTCCGCAGCCACCTTCACCGGCCTGCGCGCGCAGGCCGCGCTCCAGGTCATCCAGGACGACTCGCGCACCTCCGACGACCCGATCGGCAAGGTGGCCTACGAGGTGATCACGCCCGGGGCGCTGGCCGAGTTGCCTGGACCGAGCGCCGGCGACCTGTTCTTCGACATGGAGGGCGACCCGTTCGCGCTCAACGGCGAGGGCCTGGAGTACCTGTTCGGGGTGGTGACGCCGGAGGAGGAGTTCACGCCGTTCTGGGCGCACACCCGACCGCAGGAGAAGGCCGCGTTCGAACGGTTCGTCGACTTCGCCACGGCACGGCTGGAGGAGCACCCCGACGCGCACGTCTACCACTACGCGCCCTACGAGGTCAGCGCGCTCAAGCGGCTGGCCGCGCTGCACGGGACGCGGGAGGAGGCCGTCGACCACCTGTTGCGGTCGGGGGCGCTGGTGGACCTGTACGCGGTGGTGCGCAAGGCTTTGCGGGTCTCGCAGCGGTCGTACTCCATCAAGTACCTGGAACCGCTGTACATGCCCGCGCCGCGCGACGGGGACGTCACCAACGCCGTGTCCAGCATCGAGGCGTACGAGGAGTACCTGACGCTCACCGAGGTGGACGACGGGGCGCGGGCCGCCGAGGTCCTCGCCGGGATCGCCGACTACAACGAGTACGACTGCGTCTCGACCCGCCGGCTGCACCGGTTCCTGCTGGAGGTCCGGGCGGAGGCCGGGATCGAGCCGCACGTGCCCGAGCAGTCCTTCGCGGACGAGGTCGAGGACGAGATCGCCGCGCAGCGGCGGGCCGAGCGCGCGGAGCGGATCGCGGCGGTGGTCGACCCGCTGCTGGAGGGGCTGCCGGACAACCCGGCCGACTTCACCGCCGACGAGCGGGCGCGGGCGCTGCTCGCGGCGGCCGTCGGGTACCACCGGCGGGAGACCAACCCGGCGTGGTGGGACTTCTTCCGCCAGGTCGCCGCACCGCTGTCGGAGCTGGAGTCCGACAGCGCGTGCGCCGTGCCGGTGTCGGTGCGCGCGGATGGCTGGACGATGCCGTCCGGGCGGGTGCGCAAGGCCAAGCGCGAGGTGCGCGTGCGGTGCGACCCGGACCGGCCGCACCCGTTCGCCAAGGGCGACAAGGTGCGGCTGCTCTACGCCGGCACGCCGAACCGGACCCGGGACGCGGAGGTCGTCGACGAGTCGGCCGAGGACATCGTGCTGGTGGAGAGCGTCGCGCCGGACGACGTGGACGGCGACCGCCCGGCGGCGGTGCTGCCGGGAAGCCCGGTGCGGCCCGCGCCGAAGGACGAGGCCGTCTACGAGCTGGCGCGGGCGGTCGCCGAGTCGCTGCCCGTGCTGCCCGCCCACCCCGGCGTCGACCTGGTGCGCCGGGCCGCGCCCCGGCTGCGCGGAGCGGGTGGGCTGCCGTCCGGCGGCGACGTGATCGCGGACGTGATCGGGGCGGTGGACCGGCTCGACGGGTCGGCGCTGGCCGTGCAGGGGCCGCCGGGCGCCGGCAAGACCTACCTCGCCGGGCGGCTCATCGCGCACCTCGTGCGCGGCGGGCGCAGCGTCGGGGTGACCTCGAACAGCCACAAGGCCGTGGAGAACGTGCTGGCCGCGGCGCAGGCGGCCGGGCGGGAGCTGGGCGTGCCGATCCCGACCGCCAAGCGGCCCAAGGGCGCTGCGGCGAAGGACTGCGCCTGGGAGCAGCCGAGGGACAACCCGGCGCTGGTCCGGTGGCGCACCGACCAGGGCGCAGGTCACCTGGTCGGCGGAACGGCGTGGACGTTCGCCAACGCGGCGGTCCGCGAGCAGCCCTTCGACGTGCTGATCGTGGACGAGGCCGGGCAGTTCGCGCTGGCCGACGCGCTGGCCGTGTCGACGTGCGCGCGCAACCTGGTGCTGCTGGGCGACCCCCAGCAGCTGCCGCAGGTCGTGCAGGGCACGCACCCGGCGGGCGCGGACGCGTCCGCGCTGGGACACCTGATCGGCGACGCCGACGTGATCCCGGCCGAGCTGGGCTACTTCCTGGACCAGACGCGGCGGATGCACCCGGACGTGTGCGAGCCGGTGTCCCGGTTGTCGTACGCGGGGCTGCTGCACGCGCACCCGTCGACTGCGACGCGCGGCGTGGACGGGCTGGCGTCCGGTGTGTACGTGCGCGAGGTGGAGCACCGGCACAACACCACCAGCTCGGCCGAGGAGGCGGCGGCGGTCGTGGAGGTCGTCAGGTCGCTGATGGGTCGCATGTGGACGGACGGGGTGAACGCGCGGCCGTTGGACGACTCCGACGTGCTCGTGGTCGCGCCGTACAACCTCCAGGTCCGCCTGGTGCGCCGGGAGCTCGAACGCGCCGGCTACGAGCACGTGCGGGTCGGCACGGTGGACCGGTTCCAGGGCCAGGAAGCCCCGGTCGTGGTCACCACGATGACGTCGTCGGCCGCCGTCGACCTGCCGCGCGGGCTGGACTTCCTGCTGTCGCGCAACCGGCTGAACGTGGCGCTGTCGCGCGCGCAGGGCGTGGCGGTGGTGGTGTGCTCACCGCGACTGGTGGAGGCGGACATCCGGGGCGTCGACCAGCTCCGGCTGGTGTCCGGGATGATCGGCCTGACCGGCGAGGCGCGGCCGTGGCCCATCGACGGCATCTATGCCCAAGAGCTATGACTCCATCCGCCCGGGTGCTCTTACTGTGAAAAACGCGAGAACCTTCCACCCTGCACCGAAGGAGATCGTGTGACCGGCAAGCACCTGCGCCTCGCCCTCGGGGCGCTGCTAACCTCCCTCGCTCTCGTGGGAACCAGCCTGACCACTGCGGCTACGGCGGCGCCCGCCGCGCCGTCGGCACTGGCCAGGACCGTCTACTACAGCGCCTCCGGCTACTCGGCGGAAGCCGACCAGGCCGCGCAGATCTGGAACTCCAGGGTGCCCAACCTGCGGCTCGTCCGCGGCGGCAGCGCCACCATCCGGATCGCCGCGACCAACGGTGGCGGCTCCCGGGCCTATCCCTGCGGGCTCGGGTGCGCCACGATCTACATCGACAACCGCGACGTCTCGGCGGGCAACTACGCGCTGCGGATCGTGGCGCACGAGATCGGGCACGGCCTGGGGCTGCCCGACACGTACAACGGCATCTGCTCGTACCTGATGTCGGGCGGCAGCGCGGGGACGTCCTGCCGCAACGTGTACCCGAACGCCCAGGAGGCGAACCGGGTGAACCAGCTCTTCGCGGGTCGCGCGGTCGCGGCCGTGGGCACCCCCGAGGTCTACGCGAGGGGCTGAGCACTTCCGGGGTGTGGTGGCGGAACGCACTCCCCACCACCACACCCGCCCTGATCGTCGCACGTCCGACGGCCGAAGCTCGGCGGCCGGGGTCGTCGGGCGCGCGACGGGGACGGGGCTGTGGGACGGCGCTGCCGGTCAGGTCTCCCGCCTGACCGGCAGCGCCGCGCCCGTCACCCGGTCGACCCGGGCGGCCGGGCGCGGCACCGGTCAGGTCTTCGGCAGGCCCGGCGGGTTGATCTCCGAGGTGGTCACGGCCTCGTCCGCCAGTCCCCAGCGGTCCAGGACCTCGCCGTACTCGCCGCTCTTGATCAGGTGGTTCAGGGCTTCCGCGACCGGTTCGGCCAGTCCGCTGCCCTTCTTCGTGGTGGCCGCGATCTTGCCCTGCAGGTCGCCGCCGCCGGAGAACGTGCCGATCACCTCGGTCTTGCCCGACGTCACCGCGTGGTACGCCGAAGTCGGGTTGGGGCCGAAGAAGGCGTCGATCCGGCCGGACTCCAGCGCCAGGTAGTAGTCCGAGGCGTTCTGGAAGTACTTGATGTCCGTGGGCTTGAGGCCCGCCGCCTCGTTCTTCCGGCTCCACTCCACCAGGATCTTCTCCTGGTTGGTGCCCGTGCCGACGGCGATCGTGCGGCCGGCGACGTCCTCGGGCCCGGTCACCCGCCACGCCTCGCCCTTGCGCGCCTCGAACGCCAGCGTGTCCTGCCGGTAGGTGGCGAAGTCGTACTTCTCCTTGCGCGCCTCGGTCACCGTGATGTTCGACAGGCCCAGCGGGTACACCCCGCTGTCCAGGCTGACGAACAGGTTCTCCCAGGACGTGACCTCCAGCTGCGGTTCCAGCCCGAGCACGCCGGCGACTAGCACCGCGATGTCGGTCTCCACGCCGATGATCGTCTTGTCGTCGTTGGCGTAGAAGCGCAGCGGCGGCGCGTTGTTGGACGAGCCGCCCACGACCAGCTTGCCGGTCCTGCGGATCTCCTCCGGGACCTTGGCCGCGATCGCGTCGACCTTCCCGGCGGTCAGCCGGTTCTGCTGCGGGCTGAGGTTGACGGTCCGGCCGCCGGCCACGACCTCGTCTTCGGTGACCGCGCCGTCGGCACCCCCGCACGCCGCCAGCGCCAGGGCCGCCGCCGCGACGATGCCGGTGATCTTCCTTGCGGACAAGGGACTTCCTCTCAGAGCACTTTGGACAGGAACGCGCGGGTGCGCGGGTGTTGCGGGTCGTCGAGCACCTGGCCCGGCGGCCCCTGCTCGACCACCAGGCCGCCGTCCACGAAGACGACGGTGTCGGCGACCTCGCGGGCGAAACCGATCTCGTGGGTGACCACGACCATCGTGGTCCCGCTGCGGGCCAGGTCCTTGATCACGTCCAGCACCTCGCCGACCAGCTCGGGGTCCAGGGCGGAGGTCGGTTCGTCGAACAGCAGCACCTTCGGCTCCAGCGCCAGCGCGCGGGCGATCGCCACCCGCTGCTGCTGGCCGCCGGACAGGTGCCGGGGGTAGGCGTCCTCCTTGTCCGCCAGACCGACCCGGGCCAGCAGGGCGCGCGCCTCGGCGCGGACCTCGGCGACGGGCCTGCGCCGGGCGGACACCGGGGCCTCCACCACGTTCTGCAGCACGGTGAGGTGCGGGAACAGGTTGAAGTTCTGGAACACGAAACCGATGTGCGAGCGCTGCTTGAGGATCTCCCGCTCGCGCAGCTCGTGCAGCTTGTCGCCGACCCGGCGGTAGCCGACCAGCTCGCCGTCGATGCTCACGTAGCCCCGGTCCACCTTCTCCAGGTGGTTGATCGTGCGCAGCAACGTCGACTTGCCCGACCCGGACGGCCCGAGGACGACCACGACCTCACCGGTCCGGACCCGCAGGTCGACACCGCGCAGCACCTCGGTGGACCCGAAGCTCTTGTGGATGCCGCGCAGGTCCACCATCACCTCGCCCACTTCCAACCCCCCTTGTCGCGCGTCGCGCCCTTGGCGTAGCGCTTCTCCACGTAGTGCTGCACGACCGACAGGAGGGTGGTGAGCACGATGTACCAGACGGTGGCGACCATGAGCAGCGCGACGACCCGCGCGTTGCGCCCGTACACCACCTGCACCTGGTAGAACAGCTCGCCGATGGCCACCACGGACACGATCGAGGTGCCCTTGAACAGGCTGATCACCTCGTTGGCGGCGTTCGGCAGGATCGACCGCATCGCCTGCGGCAGCACGATCCTGCGCAGCTGGCGGGACTTCGGGATGCCCAGCGCCGCCGCCGCCTCCAACTGGCCGTGGTCGACCGAGATGATGCCGGAGCGGACGATCTCGGCGGCGTAGGCGGCCTGGTGCAGGCCGAGGCCGAGCACGGCCGCGCCCATCGGGCTGATCAGGTCCTTGGTGTCGACGCCGAACAGCGCGGGGCCGAACGGGATGCCGAACTCCAGCTCCTGGTACAGGTAGGAGATGTTGAACCAGAACAGGATCTGCACGATCAGCGGGATCGACCGGAACGCCCAGATGTAGGTCCAGGACACGCCGGACAGGAACCTGCTGTGGGACAGCCGCATCAGGGCGAGCACGATGCCCAGCGCGAACCCGATCGCGGTGCCGTAGACGGTCAGTTCGAGGGTGACGCCGACCGCGCGCAGGATCGACTGCGCGGTGAAGTACCGGGCGAACGTCGGCCAGTCCCAGCCGGGGTTGGTGACCAGGCCGTTGACGAACTGCGCCAGCAGGACGAAGACGACCACGACGCCGACCCACCGCCAGGGGTGCCGGGCGGGCACCACCTCCAGCTTCGAGAAGTCGTCGTCGGGGGCGCGCAGGCGTGGTTGTGCGGACACGCTCATGGTGGGGTCCTTCGGGGAGCCCGCCGAGCACGACGGTCCACGACCTGGGGCGGGGACCGCGCGGCGGGTGCGGGGGCGGGCGGGTGCGAGTGGTGTTGACGGTGGGTTGCGTGCAGCGGTTTCACACGACTGGCGGCAAAGTAGCCACTTCGCTGGCGCCCGAACAAGAGTGCCCACCTGCTGAAACCACTATGCGTCGCCGATTGACAAGGCCGAATGTCACCCGAATCGAGCAGCGCCCGGAGTGAACGGGAGATGACTTCGGCGCGCTTTCCGATCCCGCCCGATCCAGGCTTCCCCACCGGCACAATGACAATGTCTTCGCAGGTCAAGCCGTGTTGAGCGACACTGTCGGCCAGCGGCGAGCGCTTCCACTTCCACGTGTCGACGCGTCGACTCTGCGGAAATGTCTGACTGCGACAATAAATACTCGCATTGCGACGCGTCCGATCGACCCATTCGCGTGCGGAACGAGTCGCACTCCGAGGTGAATTCGACTCGGACCGCCGATCGCGTCGGAATGGCGGCACAAGCGACACAGAAAAGGCATACGTCCGATCGGCGCTACCGACCCGAGGCCGTTCGGCCCCCCTGCCGACTCCACTTGGCCGCACTGCCGGCACACTCACGCCGGAGAGTGCTCGACCGGTTACGGATGGATACGGCCCGGTGTCGCCGCAGTGGACGGCCCGGCGTTCGGCCGGGCACGCGCCAGCCCCTCCGCACGAAGTGACGATCCCCCACACACCGCATCCCAGGAGTACCAGAATGCAGCTCGCACGGACTGTCGGCGCGGTTGTCGGCATCGCGGCGGCCATCGCGACCACCGGCCTGATCTCCGCCCTCCCCGCGTCGGCGCACACCCACGCGGTGTGGGCCAAGTGCGTGGACGAGAAGGCCGTGCTGCACGTCGACCTCAAGGCGTACAACACGAAGAAGGGCGCCAACCACGTCACCGTCAGCCTCGACGGCGAGGAGTTGGAGTCGGTCGCGTTCGCCCAGCAGTACACGAAGGACTTCGACGGCGGCGATCCCACGGCCCCGCACGCGTTCAAGGTCGTGGTGAGCGCCTCGGACAACCAGAAGTACTCGTTCACCCTCGGCGACGACCACGAGCTGGACGTGCCGGCGTGCGCGGAGGAGAGGATCGAGACGACCACGGCGGTCGCGCCGGTCGTCGAGACGGTCGTGGCGACCACCACCCTCCCCGCTCCCCCGGCCACCACCACGACGCCCGTCCCCGTGGCGGCCCCGACCACCACCACGGCCGTCGCGGTCGCCGAGGGCGGGCTGGCCAACACCGGCGCGAGCATCGCGATCCCGCTGGTGATCGGCCTGGTTCTGCTCGGTGGCGGCGTCACCCTCCTGGTCGTGCTGCGCCGCCGCGCCAGGGCGTAGCCGGGAACGCACCGACCTGCGGCCCTCGCCCGGGAGTGCGAGGGCCGCAGGCGCCGATCCCGCGCCGGGGTGCCCGGCAGCTCCGGCGCGGTCAGCCGGCCACGAGTGCCGGGTAGTCGGTGTAGCCGCGCTCGTCGCCGCCGTAGAACGTGGCGCGGTCCGGCTCGTTGAACGGGCCGCCGGCGGCCAGGCGCGCGGGCAGGTCCGGGTTGGCCAGGAACAGCGCGCCGAACGCGATCGCGTCGGCGGTGCCGTCGGCGACCAGGTCCAGGTCGGCCGGTCCGGTCACGCCGCCGGGGGTGAGCGGGTTGAGGATCAGCGCCGAGCGGGAGCGCCCGCGCAGGTCCAGCGTCGACTGCCGGTCGCTCTCCAGCACGTGCAGGTAGGCCAGGCCGACCGGGTCGATCGCGTCGACCAGCGCCGGGTACAGCTCGCGGTGGTCGTGCTCGGCGATGTCGTTGTAGGTGTTGGCCGGGGAGATGCGCAGGCCCACCCGGTGCGCGCCCACGGCGTCCGCGACCGCCTCCACGACGGCGACCGCGAACCTGGTGCGGCCGGCGACGGAGCCGCCCCACTCGTCGGTGCGCAGGTTGGTGTTGGGTGCCAGGAACTGGTGGATGAGGTAGCCGTTCGCGCCGTGCAGCTCGACGCCGTCGAAGCCCGCCGCCACGGCGTTGCGCGCGGCGGCGGCGTAGTCGGCGACGGTGGCCCGGATGTCGGCCGCGCCCAGCTCGACCGGCGTGACGTGGTCGAGCAGCGAGGACCCGGTGAACACCTGGCCCGCCGCGCGCACCGGGGACGCGCCCACCGGGTGCAGGTCGCCCGGCAGGAGGCTGGGGTGGCCGATCCGCCCGGTGTGCATGAGCTGGGCGAAGATCCGGCCGCCCCGGGCGTGCACGGCGTCGGTGACCGCCCGCCACGCCTCCACCTGCCGGTCGGAGTGCAGGCCCGGGGTGTCCGGGTAGCCCTGGCCCACCGGTGACGGCTGGATGCCCTCGGTGATGATCAGCCCGGCGGACGCGCGCTGGGCGTAGTACTCGGCCATGGCCGGGGTCGGCGTGGTGCCGGTGGCCCGGCTTCTGGTCATCGGGGCCATCACCACGCGGTTGGGCAGGCGGGTGCCCGCGAGGTCCAGCGGGTCGAAGGCGGTGGTCATCTCGGTCCTCCAGCACGTATTACCTGTCCGAACAGGAATCTACCTGTCCGAACAGGTACCACCCGGTCGATGTTCCCCGGGTGATCACGATCACTGCTGGTACGGCCGTACAATTCGGGTCATGGCCGACCGGGCAGCGAAGCGGACGAGCGTTCCCGTGCCGACGACGGCGGCCTACGGGCCGATCAGCCACGCCGTGTTCCGCATCGCCCGGCTGCACCGGATGCTCGCGGGCCGGCTGCTGGCCGAGGCCGGCCTGCACCCCGGCCAGGAGCTGGTGATGATGCACCTGTGGGACAGCGGGCCGCAGCGGCAGGCCGAGCTGGTCGACGTGCTGGACTCCGACTCGGCCACCATGACCCGCACCGTGCAGCGGCTGGAGCGGGCCGGGTTCGTGCGCCGCACCCCCGACCCGACCGACGGGCGGGCCACCCTCGTGGAGCCGACGGCGGCGAGCCAGGCCCTGCGGCAGCAGGTGTGCCGGATCTGGCAGGAGCTGGAGGAGGCGACGACGGCGGGCTGCCCCGAGGTGGAGCGCGGCGAACTGCTGCGGGTGCTGGAGACGCTGGAGTGCAACCTCATCACCCGCACCGGCCGCACCGCCCAACCCCAGGACTGCTGACCGCCGCCCGGCACGCGGCCGACCGGGCACGTGCGGCGCGGGCCGGGCGGACGCAGGACGGGCGGGCCGGGCGGCGGTGGCCTGTGGTGGCCCGTGGTGGTCGGCAACTCGCCCGATCGGCACGCTCCTGCCCACGACCGGGTGACCATGGGGTACAACTTGGCGGTGCAACGGTGGGTGGTCGCGGTTCTCGCGCTGGCGCTGGTCACGACGGGGTGTGCGACGCCGGTCGCGGGCAGGCCGGTCGCCGGTCCCGTCCAGACCAGGGCGTCCTCGCCCGAGGTCGTGCGCTGGATGAACAACTTCTGCGGCGTCGCCAACTACATGATCGCCTCCGGCGGCGTGCAGCTCGACCAGCCGCCCAACGACCCGGCAGCGGCGAAGAAGGCGATCAGCGACGCCCTCGGGCGCGTGGTCGACGTGCTCAACGTCGCCGTGCACGACCTCGGCGAGCTGACCCCCGCCCCGGTGACGGCCGCCGACGCCGCCATCGAGGTGATCGTCGAGCCGCTGGGCCGGGCGCGCGACAAGTTCGTGTCCGCCAAGTCCACCGTGGACGGGGCGACCGAGCTGACCACCGACGTCTTCTCCGCCGTGATGCAGAGCATGACCGAGGCGGTGTCGGTGATGAACGAGGCCGTGGAGAAGATGTCCGTGGTGAAGCTGCCCGACGAGTTCACCGAGGCGGGCGAGCAGGCCGAGAACTGCAAGCGGCGGTAGCGGGCACCCACCGCGCCCCGGGCACCGGCCGCGTCGCGTCGCTGTCCGGCCCGAATCTCCCCGCCCGAACCCCGCCCGCCCGAACCCTGCCCGCCCGAACCCTGCCCGCTTGAGCCCTGCCCGCTTGAGCCCTGCCCGCTTGAGCCCTGCCCGCTTGAGCCCGTCCAGTCCCCGCACGCCCGGACCCACGCGCCGGCACCCCCGTGCCCCCGGCGTCCAGTCCCCGCGCGCCGGGGGTCGGGCACCTCCGCGCCCACCCCTCGTCACCTGCGGTTTCCGCAACGCGGGGTGGTGCGGGCAAATGTGGGGGCGGACCCCCCATGTGCGCCGGTCCCGCCCGTGACACGGTGGCACCGTGATCCCGTCCGCCGTAGACCGGCTCCCCGCCTCCTGGTGGCACAGCGGCGTGCGCGGCGGGTCCCACGAACTGGTCGCCCCGCAGGGGCGGCCGGCATGGGCCGCGTTCGTGGAACGCGCCACCACGACCGCGGCCCATGCACACTTCCCCGGCGGCGACTGGGACGAGGCGTTCGCGTTCGCGCTGCGCCCCCTGGTGCACGCCGCGTGCGCCCAGGACGACCGGCTGGGCGAGGACTTCGCGCACCGGCTCGGCCTGCGGCTGGCCCGCCTGGCGGCCCGCGCGCTGGTGCTGGAGCTGAACCTGGAGCGGCTCGCCGGGCGGCTGGCGGGCGACACCCCGCAGGAGCGGTTCACCCACTTCGTGGAGCACCTGGACGTGGCCGACCTGGTCGCCAAGTACCCGGTGCTGGCGCGGCTGCTCGGCCAGGCGTGCCTGCACGCGGTCGCCGCGCACCGCGAGCTGCTGGACCGGTTCGCCGAGGACCGGGGCGCGGTCGTGCGGACGCTGCTGGAGGGCCGCGACCCGGGCCGGGTGGCGCGGGTCGAGACCGGCCGGGGCGACGCGCACCAGCGCGGCCGGTCGGTGGCCGTGCTGACCTTCGAGGACGGCCGGCAGGTCGTCTACAAGCCGCGCCCGGTGGCGCTGCACGCCCGGTTCGGCGAACTCCTCGCCTGGTTCGACGGGCACGTCGGCCTCGGGCTGCGGGTGCCGCGCGCGGTGGCCCGGGAGACGCACGGCTGGCTGGAGTTCGTGCAGCACGCGCCGTGCGCGGACGTCACCGAGGTCGGCCGGTTCTACCACCGGCTGGGCGCGCTGATCGCCCTGCTGTACGCGGTGGACGGCACCGACATGCACTACGAGAACCTGATCGCGGCGGGCGACCAGCCGGTGCTGGTGGACGTGGAGACGCTGTTCCACCCGACGGTCGGCATTCCGGCCGACCCGGCGGTGCGGGCGCTGGCCCGCTCGGTGCACCGGACGGCGGTGCTGCCCAGGGTGCTGCTCGGCGAGCACGGCGCGCTGGACATCGGCGGCGTGGGCGGCGACCACGGCGAGGTGTTCCCGGCGGACTCGGTGGCCTGGCTGCACCCCGGCACCGACCGGATGCGGCTGGTCCGCAGGCCGGCCCCGGTGCCGCCGGCGCGCAACCGGCCGTCGGTGGTGGGCGTGGAGGCCGAGCCCGCCGACTACGAGGGCGCGCTGCTGGCCGGGTTCCGCACCGGCTACGACGCGCTGTTCGACCACCGCGACGAGCTGCTGGGCCCGGACGGGCTGCTGGCCGGGTTCGCCGACCTGCCGGTGCGGTTCGTGCCGAGGATGACCCAGCTCTACGCGACCCTGCTGGACGAGTCGACGCACCCGGACGCGCTGCGCGGCGCGGTGGACCGCGACCTCGCGCTGGACGTGCTGTGGGAGGAGTCGGCGGAGGACGCGCTGCGCGCGCTCGTGCCGCACGAGCTGACCGACCTGTGGGCCGGCGACGTGCCGCTGTTCACCACCCGGCCGGGCAGCCGGGACGTGTGGTCGGCGGGCGGCGAGCGGCTGCCCGACCTGCTGCCGCTGTCCGGCCTGGAGGCCGTGGCGCGCAAGGTCGCCGGTCTGGACGAGGTGGACCGGCACGACCAGCAGTGGCTGATCAGCGCCGCGCTGGCGAGCCGGCCCCGGCCCGTCGAGCACCGCTCGGGCGCGGGCGTGCCCGCCCCGCTGGAGGCGGGCATCCCGGACCCGCAGCGGCTGCTGGTGGCGGCGTGCGGGATCGCCGACGAGGTGCTGGCGCGGGCCGCCGCCGAGGGCGGGCGGGTCAACTGGGTCGGCCTGGAGCTGGTGGACGACCGGCACTGGGCGGTCGCCGGGATGGGCGCGGGGCTGTCCAACGGCTACACCGGGGTGGCGCTGTTCCTGGCGCAGCTCGGCGCGCTGACCGGGGCCGAGCGCTACACGGCGTTCGCCCGGGACGCGATCGCGCCGGTGCCGGGGCTGCTGCGCTCGTTCGCGGCGAACACCGAGCTGGCGACGGCGGTGGGCAGCGGGGCGTTCCACGGGCTGGGCGGCATCTGCTACGCGCTGGCCCGCCTGGCGACGCTGCTGCGCGACGACGAGATCTCCGGCTGGCTGGCCGAGGCCGTGGCGGTCGCGGAGGCGGTGGAAGCGGTCGGCGAGGACCCGGCGAACATCGTGGAGGGCTGGGCGGGCGGCCTGGCCGCGATGCTGGCCGTGCACGCCGAGACCGGCCTGCCCCCGGCCGAACGGCTGGCCCGCCGCTACGCCGCCCGGCTCCTCGCGGCCAACCCCGGCGGCGACGGGTTCGCGCGCGGCCGGGCCGGCACCGGCTGGGCCATGCTGCGCTACGCCCGCCACTCCCGCGACCAGCGCCACGGCGTGGCGGGCCGGGCCAACCTGCGCGCGGACCACGCGCTGCGGCAGCGCCTGCTGGACGTGGGCGAGGCGGACCACAGCTGGTGCTCCGGCCTGTCCGGCGCGGTCCTCGCGCACGCCGCGCACCCCGACCAGCCGGTCGACACCTACACCCTGCACCTCGACCGGTGCCTCAACGCCCTGGCGGTGCACGAACCGCTGCGCGACCTGAGCCTGTGCCACGGCGAGCTGGGCGTCCTGGAGTCCCTGGCGGTGCTCGCCGAGCGGGGGCACGACCTGGCCACGGCGATGCTGACCCGCCGCGCCGGGCTGGTCCTGGGCGCGCTGGACCAGTACGGGGCATACTGCGGCACGCCGGGCGGAGTGCCGTCGGCCGGTCTGCTCACCGGCCTGTCCGGGATCGGGTACGGGCTGCTCCGCCTCGGCTTCCCCGAGCGCGCGCCGTCCGTGCTCCTGCTCGAAACCCCTGCCGATACCCAACCCCGCGAGGAGAACCCCCGATGAGCAACGCCAACCACGACGAGGTCACCACCTGGGACGACGACCAGGACGGCGACCACCCCGCCGGGGAGATGGCGCTGACCCGCAAGTCCAGGACCGGTGCCCGCGCCCGCGCGCTCGCCGGCCTCACCCTCGCCGTCGGCGCCTACGTGGTGGTCGCGGCGGGGCTGGCCGACAGCACGTCGGTGAGCGCGCCCGTCAGCGTCTGACGCCCGTCGGCGACTGACCCGGGGCCCTTCCCGGCCCGGCACGGCCCGGACCCCCGACGACCGGACTGCCCGCCCGCACTGGGGGTGCGGGCAGTCCGGCGCGGGCTTGACTAAGGTTCGGCCCATGCAGACCCGCGCGCCGGTCGTGGTCGGCCGCGACGACGAACTCCGGGTGTTGACCCGGGCGCTGACCGACGCGTCCGCCTGTCGCGGGCGTGCCGTCTTCCTGGTCGGCGAGCCCGGGATCGGCAAGACCAGGCTGGCGCGCGTGGCGGCGGGTGCCGCGTTCGACCGGGGGATGCGGGTGCTGCGCGGGCGCGGCTCGACGATCGGGCCGATGGTGCCGTTCCGCCCGCTGGCCGAGGCCCTGATGTCGTTGCTGCGCGGCGGCGACGGGCCGGACCTGCGCGAGCTGGGCCCCTACCGGCCCGTCCTGGGCAGGCTGGTGCCCGAGTGGGGCGGCGAGCCGCAGGCCGGCCACTCGATCGTGGTGCTCGCGGAGGCGGTGCTGCGGCTGCTGGCCGTGGTCGGCCGGGGCCGGCCGTGCCTGCTGGTGCTGGAGGACCTGCACGACTCGGACGCCGAGACGCTCGCCGTGATCGACTACCTGGTGGACAACCTCGACCAGGTGCCGGCGGCGCTGCTGGTGACCACCCGCGCCGACCCCGGTCCCGCGCTGGACGTGGTGCGGCTGGCCGCGCAGCGCGACGCGGGTTCGCTGCTGGAGCTGCGCCGGTTGGACGAGGGCCAGGTGCGCCGGATGGTCGCGTCCTGCCTGGAGGTGGACGACGCCGAGGTGCCCGAGGCGGTGGCGCAGCGGCTGTGGTCGGACAGCGCCGGCAACCCGTTCGTGGTCGAGGAGATGCTGCACGGCCTGGTCAGCGGCGGGCTGCTGGTGCGCGGTCCGGGCGGCTGGCAGGTGCTGGGCGAGCTGCGGATCAACGTGCCGACCGCGCTGGTCCGCGCGATCGCGCACCGCACCGACCGGCTCGGGCCGCAGGGCCGCGAACTGCTGTCCGTGGCGGCGGTGCTGGGCCACCGGTTCCCGCTGTCCGTGCTGCGCGCGGTGACCGGCATGGACGACCACAGCCTGCTCACCCACCTGCACGCGGGCGTCGCGGCGCAGCTCGTGACACCGGACGAGCCGGTGCCCGACTGGTACGCGTTCCGCCACCCGCTGACCGCCGAGGCGCTGCTCGCCCAGCTCACCCCGACGCACCGCGCGGACGTGGCCCGGCGCACCGCCGACGCGATCGTGCTCCTGCACCCGGACCTGCCCGGCGAGTGGTGCCCGCTGGTGGCGTCGCTGCGGCTGGACGCGGGCCAGGACGCGGAGGCGGGCGCGCTGCTCGCCGAGGCCGGCCGGCGGGCGCTGGCCGACGGCGCGGCGGGCTCCGCCGTGCGGCTGCTCGACCACGCGCACCGGCTGCCGCTGGGCCGGGTCGACGTCGGGCTGCGGGCGGACGTGCTGGCCTCGCTGCTGCCCGCGCTGGGCGAGGCGGGCCAGTTCGAGCGGGCGTTCGCGCTGCGCGACGCGGTGGCCGAGCTCAGCGCCGCCGGGCTGGACCGGGTGCGCCGCGCCGAGCTGCACACCGGCCTGGCGAAGGTGGCCTGGCTGGCGGGCCGGGAGGCGGACGGCATGGTGCAGGTGGACGCCGCGCGCGCCCTGCTCGGGCCCGACGCCGACGACGCGCACTCGGCCCGGATCGACTCGGTGGCCGCGTTCCTCACCCTCAACGCGCAGAGCCCGGACCGGATCGCGTCCGCCGAGGTGCTGGCCCGCCGCGCCGCCGAGGCGGCCCGCCGGGCGGCGCTGCCCGAGGTGGGCTGCGAGGCGTGGCAGCTGCTCGGCATCCTGGCCCGGGAGCGGGACCTGGGCGAGGCCACCGACCACTTCACCCGGGCCCGCCGGCTCGCCGAGGAGCACCGGCTGCCGATCCAGCGCATCTACGCCGTGGTGCGGCTGGCCGGGTTGGACTGGCTGGCCGACGGGTCGTCCGAGCCCCTGGCGGAGGTCCGCGAGGAGGCGCTGCGGGTCGGCGCGATCACGGTGGCCTACAACGTGGAGGCGATCCTCGGGCTGGACCTGGTGCTGCGCGGCCAGTACCAGGCGGCGCGCGAGCAGCTGGCCCGGTGCGGCGAGGGCACCCGCCGCCTCCAGCTCAAGTCGATGACGCTGTACGTGCTGATGGCGCAGGCCACCGCCGCCGCGCACCAGGGCCGCCGGTCCGAAGTGGACAGCGCCCTCGCGGAGTTCCACGAGCTGGGCGGCACCGGCACCCAGGAGCGCCCGCTGTGCTTCGGCCTGGCGCGGGCGTTCTGCGCGCTGGTCGAGGAGGACCGCGAGCTGGCCGCGCAGGACCTGAAGCGGGCCATGGCCTACGAGGCGGAGACGCCGACCACGTTCCACCTGTCCGGCACGCACGGCCTGCGGCTGCTGCTGGGCGTGCTGTCCGGCGACGTGGACCACGCGGCGTACCAGGAGATCACCCGCTCGGCGGCGGCCGGGATGCGCTGGAACCGGGTGTTCGGTCAGTTCGCGCGCGCGGTGCTGCTGGGCCGCGACGGGCGCGAGGTGGAGGCGTCCTCGGCGGTGCGCGCGGCCCGCGACGCGGCGTCGATCTACCCGCTGGCCCGGCACCTCGGGCTGCGCCTGGTGGCGGAGGCGGCGGTCGCGGACGGCTGGGGCGAGCCGGTGGCGTGGCTGCGCGGCGCGGAGGAGTACTTCCACCAGCACGGCGGGACGGCCGTGGCCAGCGCGTGCCGGGGGCTGCTGCGCCAGGTGGGCGCGTCCGTGCCGCAGCGGCGGACCGGCTCCGACCAGGTGCCGGGGGAGCTGCGGGCGCTGGGCGTGACGGTGCGGGAGTTCGAAGTGTTCCGGCTGCTCGCGGGCCGGCTGGGCAACAAGGCGATCGCCACCCGGCTGCACATCTCCCCGCGCACCGTGGAGAAGCACGTGGCCAGCCTGATCACCAAGACCGCGCAGCCGGACCGCGAGGCGCTCAGCACGTTCGCCGCCGACCTGGGACCCTCCGACCGGCCCTAGCCGGGGAGCCGGGCGGGGCGCTAGGAACTCCCCGTGAGGAACCTCTTGGCACTGGTGCTGATGGTGGTCGTGGGCGGTGTCGTCGGCCTCGGCGGCGTGGCGCAGGCGTCCGAAGAGCCGAACCGCGGCGGCGACCCCGACGTGACGCGGGGTCCGTGCGCGTACACGAAGACGCCGGACGACCCGGCCGCCCGGCCGGTGAAGCTCCCGCCGGACCCCCGGCGCACGCCCGACCGGGGCCGGGCCGAGGTGGTGCTCAAGACCAACTTCGGCGACATCCCCCTGGTGCTGGAGCGCGCGCAGGCCCCGTGCACCGTCCAGAGCTTCCTGCACCTGGTGGACAAGAAGTTCTACGACGCCACCACGTGCCACCGGCTGACCGCGTACCCGACGCTGAAGGTGTTGCAGTGCGGCGACCCGTCCGGGACCGGCGAGCGCGGGCCGGGCTACAAGTACAAGGACGAGCTGCCGACGAACCTGCCGCCCGCGCCGAACGACCCGACCGGTGAGCGCCGCATCTACCCGCGCGGCACGCTGGCGATGGCGAACGCGGGCCCGGCCACGAACGGCAGCCAGTTCTTCCTGGTGACCTCGGACAGCACCCTGCGGCCGAACTACACGGTCTTCGGCAAGATCAAGCCGGAGGGCCTGCGCACGCTCGACAAGGTCGCGGCGGCGGGCATCAAGCCCACCCCGGACGACCCGGCCCCGGTCGACGGCAGCCCGACCAACCCCGTGGACATCAAGCGCGCCAAGAAGGTCTGCTGACGGCGGTGGGCGTCGCGCGGTCCGCGCGACGCCCACCCCGCTCCGCGCGCGGCCTCCCCGGCCGGGCGGGCGGCGGTCGTGGGTCGCAGTACGGGGCCGCCGGGCGGCTCAGGGCGTGGGAGCGACGATCCTCAGGTCCGAGTTCCAGTCGGTGAACCGGTGCTGGGTGCGCTGGAAGACGGTGTCCTCCAACGTCTTCATCACCTGCTCCACCCGCACCGGCAACCCGCCCGGTCCGACCCAGAGCACCGCCGTGGCGGTGAAGCCGGACTCGTAGGCGGCCAGCAACTGGGACCGGTGGGTCACGTCGGAGGTCTGCTCGGCCTGCAGGCGCAGGTCGACCAGCATGGTGTAGCGGTGGGTCGGGACGCCGTCCACCGGCTCCGTCCCGGTTTCCACGACCAGCGAGCCGCGCAGCGCGGCCACCACCGAGCGCGGGTCCACCTCGTCCGCGACGCCGTCCATGGCCACCCCGGACTTCACGCCGGCCCGGTCGGTGCGCCCCAGCCGCGTCCACGCGCCGCCGCCGGACCGCAGGTACCCGGCCTCCGCCAGCACGACGACCTCGACGTCGCCCTCGCGGAGGGTGACCAGGCGGGCGTCGCGGGACCGGACGAGGCCGCCCTCGGCGCGGACCCGGCGGCCGGACAGGGCGGTCTCCGAGTCGAAGCGCACCGAGTACTGCCCGTCGACCCTCGACACCAGCGACGACACCAGCGACGCGGCGTCGCGCGCCACGGGTTCCAAGGTCGGTTCGGGCAGGGCTGTCCTGGTCGCGCACCCCGCCGCCAGAACGACGCACAGCAGCGATGGGACCAGGGACCTGCGCATGATTTCCCCCACGAAACGGTGATCAGCGGCCATCTTCCCGCACCCGCGCGGGATAAGGGGTGCGAACCCGCAAACTACCTGGGCTACCGTGCGGCGTATGCCCCACGTGCTCTCGGTGAACATCGGCGCGCGCGCCGACTTCGAACCCGCCGTGATCGGCCACACCGGTCATGACAAGCGCCCCGTTCCGGGCGCGGTCCAGGTCAGCGCCCCGGTGGGCCCCGGCAGCGGCCTGGCCGGCGACCACATCTCGGACGGTCGCAGCCACGGCGGCCCGGACCAGGCGGTGTACGCCTACGCCCGCGAGGACCTGGACGCCTGGTCGGCGGAGCTGGGCCGCGACCTCGTGCCCGGCCTGTTCGGCGAGAACCTGACCACGGTGGGCCTGGACGCGACCAACGCCGTCGTGGGCTCGCGCTGGCGGGTCGGCGGCGCGCTGCTCCTCCAGGTGACCGACCCGCGCATCCCGTGCCGCACGTTCGCCAGCGTGATGGACGACCGGAGCTGGGTGCGGACGTTCACCGAGCGCGCGCTGTGCGGCGCGTACTTCCGGGTGCTGGAACCGGGTGCGGTGGCGGCCGGCGACGGCATCGAGCTGGTGGACCTGCCGGACCACGACGTGACGGTCCGCCTGGTGTTCCGGGCGCTGACCCTGGAGCCGGACCTGCTGCCCCGGCTGCTCGACGCGGGCCCGCACCTGACCGGCAAGACGCAGGAGAAGGTGCGCCGCCGGCTGGCGACGACCTCCGCCTGACGCGCGGCCCCCGGGCACTCCCGCGCGGGGGTGCCCGGGGGCCGGCGGGGTCAGCTCAGCGCGGAGAGCTTCTCGAACTCCTCGTCGGTCAGCTCGATGGAGCGGGCCGCCGTGTTCTCCTCCAGGTGCGCGATCGACGACGTGCCCGGGATCGGCAGCACGACCGGCGAGCGGCGCAGCAGCCAGGCCAGCGCGAGCTGCGCGGGCGTGGCCCCGTGGTCCTTGGCGGCGGTGTCCAGCACGCCGCCGGGGCGGGCCAGCTCGCCGGTGGCGACCGGGAACCACGGGATGAACGCGATGCCGTGCTCGGTGGCGTGGTCGAGGACCGCCTCGTGCCGCCGGTCCGCCAGGTTGTACAGGTTCTGCACGGAGGCGATCGGCGCGATGGCGCGGGCCGCCTCCAACTGCTCGACGTCCACCTCGGACAGTCCGATGTGCCGGATCTTGCCCTCGTCCTGGAGCTTCTTCAGCTCGCCGACCTGGTCCTCCAGCGGCACCTCGGGGTCGATCCGGTGCAGCTGGTACAGGTCGATCCGCTCGACGCCCAGCCGGCGCAGGCTCGCCTCCAGGGCGTGCCGCAGGTAGACCGGCTTGCCGAGGGTGTGCCACTGGTCGGGGCCGGTGCGCACCAGGCCCGCCTTGGTCGCCACGACCAGGCCGTCGGCGTAGGGGTGCAGCGCCTCGCGGATCAGCTCCTCGTTGACGTGCGGGCCGTAGGAGTCGGCCGTGTCGATGAAGTCGATCCCGAGCTCGACCGCCCGCCGCAGCACGGCGCGCGCGGTGTCCCGGTCGGCCGGGTAGCCCCAGATGCCCTCGCCGGTCAACCGCATCGCGCCGTAGCCGAGCCGGTTGACGGTCAGGTCCCCGCCCAGTGCAAAGGTCTCGGACACCTCAGGTGCTCCTCTGTCAGGTAGACGAACGTTCCCCTCCCGGGCAACCACGCGCGGTGCCCGGGTTGTTCCCGTCCGGACCGCCGGACCCACCCGGCCGGGTGCGCGGGGCACCCGGCCGGGTCGGCGTCGCTCCCCCGCCGGTCAGCGGGTCTTGGCGACCAGGGTCAGCACGTCGTACTTGGCGACCGACTCGCCCTTCTGGTTGACCAGGTCCGCGTCCCAGCGCACCTCGCCGTAGTCCTGGTCCTCGCGCGGGGTGATCTGCTTGGCGGTCAGCGTCACGGTCAGCTCGTCGCCGGGGAAGGTCGGCGTGAGGAACCGCAGGTTGTCCAGCCCGTAGTTGGCCAGCACCGGGCCCGGCTCGGGCGAGACGAACAGGCCGGCGGCGAACGAGACCACCAGGTAGCCGTGCGCGACCCGGCCGCCGAAGAACGGGTTCGCGGCGGCGGCCTCCTCGTCCGTGTGCGCGTAGAAGGTGTCCCCGGTGAACGACGCGAAGTGCTCGACGTCCTCCAACGTCACCACGCGCGGTCCCGCGACCACCGAGTCGCCGATCCGCAGCTCCGCCAACGACTTGCGGAACGGGTGCTCGGCGGACTCGGAGCGCTCCGCACCGGCCACCCACTGCCCGGTCACCGAGGTGAGCACCCGGGGGCTGCCCTGCACGGCGGTGCGCTGGAGGTGGTGCAGCACGCCCCGGATGCCGCCCATCTCCTCGCCGCCGCCCGCGCGGCCGGGCCCGCCGTGCACCAGGGCCGGCAGCGGCGAGCCGTGGCCGGTGGACTCCCGGGCGTCGTCGCGGTCGAGCACGAGCAGCCGGCCGTGCCACGGGGCGACGCCGAGCACCACCTCGCGGACGAAGGACGTGTCGTAGCTCACCACGGATCCGACCAGGCTTCCCGCTCCCCGGGCGGCCAGTTCCACGGCGTGGGCGGCCCCGGAGTACGGCAGCAGCGTGGCGACCGGGCCGAACGCCTCGACCTCGTGCGGCTGGGCGCGGTCCGGGTCGGCCTTGAGCAGCACCGGGGACAGGAACGCGCCGCGCTCGGCGTCGGCGTCCACCACCTCGACGGTGTCCGGCGAGCCGTAGAGGACCTCACCGGCCTCCAGCAGCGCCTTGAGCGAGCGCCGCACCTCCTCGCGCTGCTCCAGCCCGGCCAGCGCGCCCATCCGCACCGACTCGTTGGCGGGGTTGCCGATGACGACCCGGGCCAGCCTCGCGCGGGCCGCCTCGGCGACGTCGTCGAGCAGGTCGGAGGGCACCAGCGCGCGTCGGATGGCGGTGCACTTCTGGCCGGCCTTGGTGGTCATCTCGCTGACCAACTGCTTGACGAACAGGTCGAACTCCGGCGTGCCCGGGGTGGCGTCGGGGCCGAGGATCGAGCAGTTGAGCGAGTCGGCCTCGGCGTTGAACCGGACCGACGAGCGCACGACGGCCGGGTGGGTGCGCAGCTTCTGCGCGGTGGACGCGGAGCCGGTGAAGCCGACCAGGTCCTGCGGGGTGAGGTGGTCGAGCAGGTCGCCGGCGCTGCCCGAGACCAGTTGCAGCGAGCCCTCGGGCAGCAGCCCGGAGGCGAGCATCAGCTCGACCAGCCGCTCCGTCACGTACGCGGTCTGCGAGGCGGGCTTGATCAGCGACGGGACGCCGGCGACGAACGCGGGCGCGAACTTCTCCAGCGGGCCCCACATCGGGAAGTTGAAGGCGTTGATCTGCACCGCGACGCCCAGCAGCGGGGTGCCGATGTGCCGCCCGACGAACGTGCCGCCGCGACCGAGCGGCTCCAGCGCCCCGTCCACGTACACGGTGTCGTTGGGCAGCTCGCGCTTGGCCTTGCTCGCGTAGGTGAACAGCACGCCGATCCCGCCGTCGACGTCGATCAGCGAATCCGTCCTGGTCGCGCCCGAGCGGGCCGACAGCGCGTACAGCTCCTCGCGGTGTTCCCGCAGGTAGGAGGCGAGCGCCTTGAGCAGGGCGCCGCGCTGGTGGAACGTCAGCTCGCGCAGCGCGGGCCCGCCGGTGCGGCGGCCGTGGTCCAGCGCCGCCGCCATGTCGACGCCGGCGGACGAGATGCGGGTGATCTCCTCGCCGGTCACCGCGTCGTGCAGCGGCACGCCCTCGGCGGACGACGTGTGCCAGCGACCGGAGACGTAGCTGCGCAGCATGGCCATCGGTGGTCGACCTCCTCGTCGGTGCCGGTCGGTGTCCCGGCTCACCGGACAGTAGAGCCTGCCGGGCCATCGTGGCCCGGCCGCCGCCGGTGCGGCAACCACGACCCGTCGGGCGGCCCGGTGCGGGATGATCCACCCGTGCACGAGCTGATCAGGTCCGAGGCGGCCACCGCCGAGGCGGGCCGCGCCCTCACCGACCCCGTCGTGGCGGCCCTGGTGTCGTCGGGCACGACCCGGCTGCTGGCACCGGCCCGGCTGGGCGGCCGGGAGCTGGACCTGCCGTCGTGGCTGGTCGAGGTCGAGGCGCTGGCCAGGGCGGACGGTTCGACCGGGTGGACCGCGATGACCACGAGCGCCACCTCGGCGCTGGCCTGGTACCTCACCGAGGACGGTGCCCGCGAGGTGTTCGGCGATCCCGCGTCGGTGATCGCCGGGACGGCCGCGCCGGCGGGCTCCGCGACCGCCGCCGACGGCGGGTACCGGGTCACCGGCCGGTGGGGCTGGGGCAGCGCCGTGCCGCTGTGCGACTGGGTGGTCGGCGGCGCGCGCACCGCCACCGGGGCCACGTTCGCGATCTTCCGGCGGGACGAGGTGACCGTCCTCGACACCTGGCACGCCGCCGGGCTGCGCGCCACCGCGTCGCACGAGTGGGAGGCGGCGGACGTGTTCGTGCCCGCGCGGCGCGCGGTGTGGCCGGCCGCCGCCGAGGCCACCGGTCCGCTGCCGAGGTTCCCGTTCACCGCGTTCCTGGCGCTGGGCGTGGCGGCGGTGGCGCTGGGCATCGCGGCCCGCGCGGTGGAGGAGGTGGAGGCGCTGGCGGTGGTCAAGACCCCGCAGCACGCGACCGCCCCGCTGGCCGAGCAGACCGGCGCGCAGCTCGACCTGGCCACCGCCGAGGCCCGGCTCTCGGCCGCGCGGGCGTTCCTGCACGCCGAGGTCGCGGCCCGGTGGGCGGACGCGGTGGCGGACGTGCCGGCGGCGGTCGCCGACCGCGCGCGGCTGCGCCTGGCGTGCTCGCACGCGGCGGCCGAGGCGGCGTCGGTCACCCGGCTCGCGTTCGACGTGGGCGGCGGCAGCTCGGTGTTCGAGAGCTCGGCGTTGCAGCGGTGCCTGCGCGACGCGCACGTGGCCGCGCAGCACGGCCTGGTGTCCCGGCGGCTGTTCGAGACCTACGCGCAGGTGCGGCTGGGCGTGGCCACCGACACCAGCCGCCTGTGATCGGAATCGCGGCCTCCGGGCGGGCGTTGCACCGGGGGTGAAGCTCTCCGTCCTGGACCGGTCCCGCACCCGCGAGGGTGGCACGCACGCGCAGGCGCTGCGGGACACCGTCGAGTTCGCGCAGCAGGCGGAAGCCCTGGGGTACCACCGGTTCTGGGTGTCCGAGCACCACGGCGTGCCGGGCGTGGCCGGGTCCGCGCCGACCGTGCTGGCCGCCGCTGCCGCCGCGCGCACCTCGCGCATCCGGATCGGCACCGGCGGCGTGATGCTGCCCAACCACCGCCCGCTGGTGGTCGCCGAGCAGTTCGGCGTCCTGGAGTCGCTGTTCCCCGGGCGGATCGACATGGGCCTGGGCCGGTCGGTGGGCTTCACCGGACCGGTGCGGCGGGCGCTGGGGCACGACCGGCGCGACGCGGCGGAGTTCGGCGTGCAGGTGGACGAGCTGCTGGCGTACTTCACCGGCGACGCCGCCGTGTCCGGCTACCCCGCGACCGGGCTGCGCGTGCCGCCGTTCGTGCTGGCGACCGGGGCGGGCGCGGAGGTGGCGGCGTCGCACGGGCTGCCGCTGGTGATCGCCGCCGTCCGGGGCGAACGCGCGATGGTCGAGGCGATCGACGGCTACCGCGCCCGGTTCCGGCCGTCGACGTGGGCCGGGGAGCCCTACGTGGTGGTGTCGGCGGCCGTCGCGGTGGCCGACACCACCGAGGAGGCCCGGCGGCTGCTGCTGCCCGAGGCGTGGTCGATGGCCTGGTCGCGGACCCGGGGCGAGTTCCCGGCGCTGCGCGCGCCGGAGGACGTCCTCGCGGTGGCGATGACCGACCGCGAGCGGAAGTACGTCGAGGAGGCGCTGCGCGGCACGATCTCCGGCACCCCCGCCGAGGCGTGGCGGCAGCTCGACGCCCTGGCCGGGCGGACCGGGGCCGACGAGGTGCTGCTCACCACCAGCACCTACGACCGGGCGGCCCTGCTCACGTCCTACCGCCTGCTGGCCGAGACCCGGCCGGCCCGCCGCTGACCGGAGCCCGGCCCGTGGGACCGGGCCGGTCCGGCGCGGTCAGCGTGAAGTCGGCGAGCGGCCGGCGTGGTCAGCGGCCGGCGTGGTCAGCGGTCGCGCTGCTGGTCGGCCAGGAAGCGCTCGAACTCCGCGCCCAGCTCGTCCGCGCTCGGCAGCGGCTCGTCGGCGCCCACCAGCAGGTTGTCCGACGCCTCGGTGAACGCGTCGTACTGGCGCTCCAGCGCCTCCACGACCTGTGCCACCTCGTCGGACTCGGCGACCTGCCGGGTGATCTCGGCGTCCGTGCGGCGCGCGGACTCGTGCAGCGCGGAGGAGGGCACCACCAGCCCGGTGGTCCGGGTCAGCGCCTCCAGCAGGCCCAGCGCGGCGGCCGGGTAGGAGCCCTGCGCCAGGTAGTGCGGCACGTAGGCGGCGAAGCCCATCGCGTCGTGACCGGCCTCGCCCAGCCGCAGCTCGATCAGCGCGGCGAGGTTGCCGGGCACCTGCACGCGGCTGAACGGCGACTTCTCGGTGACCAGGTCGGGCCGCGTGGCGTGCGAGATCACCGACAGCTTGCGGGTGTGCGGGACGCCCATGGGGATGCCGTGGAAGCTCACCGCGAGCCGCACGCCCCAGCGCTCGACCAGGGTGCGCACGGCGGCGACGACCGCCTCCCAGCGCCGGTCCGGCTCGGGACCGGTCATCAGCAGGAACGGCGTGCCGACCGAGTCGTGCAGCAGGCGCACCACCAGCTCGGGGGCGTCGTAGCCCTCCCAGCGGTCGGTGGCGTAGGTCATCGTGGGCCGCCGCGCCCGGTAGTCGACCAGGTCGTCGACGTCGAACCGGGCCACCACCCGGTGCTCGTGGGTGGCCAGCAGGTGGTCGACCACCGCGGAACCCGCCGCGCCCGCGTCCATGAAGCCGTCGAAGTGGTGCAGCAGCACCGCTCCGGTCAGGTCCGGGACGTCGGAGTCGACCTCGAACAGATCCTCCGGGTCCAGCGCCACCACGTGCCTCCTCAGCTAGTCCTCCACCCTGACAACGCCCGACCCACCCCTGTTGATTCCCGTTCCGGTCCGCACCCGCCCTTCGCCGCCATCCGGCCGCCGCGCCTCCGCCACCTGGCCGCCCTCCCCCTCACCGGCCTTCCACCTGGCCGCAATCCCGCCGCCGCTGCGGCCTGCGCCGGCCCGCCGTAGTGCCCGCCTTGCGAAACGCCGTGGTTCCGTGCGTGCAGGTCCGGTGACCGGCCGTGACAACCCACTTGACCTCGACTCCGCTGGAGGTCCTACTTTCGGCCCATGGACATGGAAGTCACGGCGTGGATGTCGCTCTACCACGTGACCAACGCGCACGACGACCGGCGGCCGTTCTCCAAGGCCACGCTCAAGCGCATCTGGCAGTTCGCCCGCCCGCGCCGCGCCCGGCTCGCGCAGTACCTGGCCCTCAGCGTGGTCATCGCGGTCCTGGCCGTGGTCACCCCCGTCCTGGCCGGCCGGATCGTGGACGCGATCGTGCACGGGTCGCCGTTCGAGGTGGTGCTCGGGCTCAGCGGGCTGATCGCCGGGATCGCCCTGCTGGAGGCGGCGCTCGGGCTGCTCGCCCGGTGGCTGTCGGCGAGCATCGGCGAGGACCTGATCCTCGACCTGCGCACCACCGTCTTCGACCACGTCCAGCGGATGCCGATCGCGTTCTTCACCCGCACCCGCACCGGCGCGCTGGTGAGCCGCCTCAACAACGACGTGATCGGCGCGCAGCGCGCGTTCAGCGACACGCTGTCCAGCGTGGCGGGCAACGTCGTCACCCTGGTCCTGACCCTGGTGGTGATGATCGGCCTGTCCTGGCAGATCACGCTGCTGGCGCTGGTCCTGCTGCCGGTGTTCGTGCTGCCCGCGCGGCGCATGGGCTCGCGCCTGGCCCGCCTGGAGCGGGAGGCGGCCAACCACAACGCGACCATGAGCACCCAGATGACCGAGCGGTTCTCCGCGCCGGGCGCGACGCTGGTCAAGCTGTTCGGCCGGCCCGCGCGGGAGTCCGCCGAGTTCGCCGCCCGCGCCCGCCGCGTGCGCGACATCGGGGTGCGGTCGGCGATGGTGCAGGCGGTGTTCCTCACCGCGCTGACCCTGGTGTCGGCGCTGGCGCTCGCCCTGGTCTACGGCCTGGGCGGCTTCTACGCGCTGCGCGACCAGCTCGACGCGGGCTCGGTCGTGGCGCTGGCGCTGCTGCTCACCCGGCTCTACGCCCCGCTGACCGCGCTCGCCAGCGCCCGGGTCGAGGTGATGAGCGCGCTGGTCAGCTTCGAGCGGGTGTTCGAGGTGCTCGACCTCAAGCCGCTGATCACCGAGAAGCCCGACCCGACGCCGGTCCCGGACGGCGCGGTGTCGGTGGAGTTCGAGAACGTGTCGTTCGCCTACCCGTCGGCGGACAAGGTGTCGCTCGCCTCGCTGGAGGAGGTCGCGGTGCTCGACTCGCGGGGCGGGGTGCAGGTGCTGCACGACGTCTCGTTCCGCGCGGAGCCCGGCCAGGTGGTCGCGCTGGTGGGGTCGTCGGGTGCGGGCAAGTCCACCATCGCCTCCCTGCTGCCCCGCCTCTACGACGTGGACGGCGGCTCGGTGAAGCTGTCCGGCGTGGACGTGCGCGACCTGTCCGCGCAGGAGGTCCGCGACACGCTCGGCATGGTGACCCAGGACGGCCACCTGTTCCACGAGTCGATCCGCTCCAACCTGCTGCTCGCCCGCCCGGAGTCCTCCGACGACGAGCTGTGGGACGTCCTGCGCCGCGCCCGGCTCGCCGACCTGGTCGAGTCGCTGCCGGACGGGCTGGACACGGTGGTCGGCGAGCGCGGCTACCGGCTCTCCGGCGGGGAGCGGCAGCGGTTGACCATCGCGCGGCTGCTGCTGGCCCGGCCGCGCGTGGTGATCCTGGACGAGGCCACCGCCCACCTGGACTCGACGTCGGAGGCGGCCGTCCAGGCGGCCCTGGCGGAGGCGCTGGACGGCCGCACGGCCGTGGTGATCGCGCACCGGCTGTCGACGATCCGGGCGGCGGACCTGATCCTGGTGGTGGAGGACGGCCGAGTCGTGGAGCGGGGCACGCACACCGACCTGCTGGCGGCCGGCGGCCGTTACGAGGAGCTGTACCGGACGCAGTTCGCCGAGGAGGCGTCACCCGCCCACGCGGTGGGCGTGAACGGCGCCCAGGAGGCGGTCGTCCAGTGAGGAAGGGGCTCGTGCACTACCCGGCCAGTCCGTCGAAGTGGGCCTTCATCGACGGGTAGTAGGAGTCGAACTCCGGCAGCGGGGTGCCCGCGCGGGCGGCGACCAGCATGTCGAGGTAGAACTCCCACCCCGGTCCGATCTCGCCGATGCCGTCGGTGCCGTCCAGGTGGTGCACGAGCTTCAGCTCGGTCACACCGTCCACTTCGGACAGCAGGAACTCCAGCCGCCAGACGCCGTTGACGTCGGAGGTGGAGACGGCCAGCCGCATCGGCGGCTCGCACGCGTCGATGCGCGCCTCCATCCACGGCTGCTGCTCCTCGAAGGCCATCTGGACCTTGATGGTGCGGCCGGGAGCGCCTTCGCCCTCCCACGGGCCGAACCAGCGGGCGGTGCGCTCGGGCTCGGTGACGCTGGCCCAGACGTCCTCGGCGTGCGCGCGGAACGTGCGGGTGAGGACCAGGTCGTGCTTGTCGCCGACGCGGAACAACCGGCCGGTGGGGGGACTGGTCATGCGGTGTTCTCCTCTCGCCGGTCCGCGCGGCGCTCGCGGCGCGTCCGGTGGACCTCGGTTTCCAGGGCGTCGAGGTGGTGCTCCCAGCCCGAGGGCCGCAGCAGCGCGCCCAGCCAGCCGGCCAGGTCCGCCAGCGGGGCCGGGTCGAGCAGGTAGAACCGCTGCCTGCCGACCACCTCGTCCCGCACCAGGCCGCACTCCCGCAGCACCCGCAGGTGCCGGCTCACGGCGGGGCGGCTGATCTCGAACCGGCCGGCGATCTCGCCGGCCGACAGCCGGGAATCCCGCAGCAGCACCAGGATCTCGCGCCGCACCGGGTCCGCGATCGCGCCCGCCACCTCGTCCACGAGCAGAAGCGTAACCGATGCGTTACGCGTCTGGCAACGACCGGAGGTAGTCCCTCAACGCCCGGTAGTACGGCAGCACGGTGTCCAGGTCCGCGTGCTCGTCCGGCCCGTGCTGCCCGTCCCCGCCCACGCCGAAGATCACCGCGTCGACCCCGCGCTGGTGGAAGTACCGCGAGTCGGCCGCGCCGTGCTTGCGCAGCAGGTCCCCCGAGTACCCCTGCGCGCGGGCCGCCGCCCGCAGCGCCAGCACGTCCGGGCCGTCCGGGTCCGCCCGGTGCGGCGGTTCGCAGGCACCCACCTCCACCGGCAGCCCGCACAGCGCCGACAGGTGCCGCGCGACCTCGTCCGCGTCCCGCCCCGCGAAGTCGGCGTCCTCGGCCGGGAACCGGATGTCCAGCCACGCCGACGCGTCCGCCGGCACCTGGTTCAGCGCCGCGTTCGACGTCTCGACGCGGGCCACGTTGACCGTGGTCCGCCACTGCTCGGACGTGGGCACGGGGTAGGCGTCGAGCAGCGCGTCCACCGCCCGGAGCAGCCGCACCAGCGCGTTGTCCCCCAGCCACGGGTACGCGCTGTGCGCGGCCAGCCCCGTCGCGTCCACCCGGGCGTCGACCAGGCCCTTGGACTCGGTGACCAGGCGCAGCGCGCTGTGCTCGCCGATCACCGCGAACCGGGCCGCGACGCCCTGGTCGAGCTGGTGCCCCGTGCCGTCGCGCCCGCCGACCTCCTCGTCGGTGACCAGTTGCAGCCCCAGCGGGAACGACGTCGGCACGTCCCGGAAGACCAGCGCCAGCACCAGCGCGGACAGCTTCATGTCCTGCGCGCCGCGCGCGTACAGCCGCGACCCCTCCCGCCGCGGCTCGAACTGCTCCGGCGTGCCCGGCACGACGTCGAGGTGCGCGTTGAGCAGCACCCGGAACTCCGGGCGGCGCGCACCCCGGTACACCAGGGCGCTGGGCTTCCCACCCGACTCGAACCGCTCGGTGGTCACCCCCGGCCCGACGACGGCCAGCACGTGCTCGAGGGCCTTTGCCAGCTCGGCCGGCCGGTCGGCGGTCGAGGGGATGCGCAGCAGGCCGTCCGCCAGGGTCAGGAACTCGTCCAGGTCCACCGCCCCATCGTGCCGCAGCGCCCCTGCCGCAGCCGCTCCTCCAGTGCGCGCCGCACCGCTTCCACCCCATTGCGCGCGGGCGGCCCGGAGGTCCGTCAGGCGTGCTCCACCGCGTCCGCGTCGGCCAGGCCGAGGATCTCCACGGCCTGCCGGCGCATCTCGACCTTGCGGACCTTGCCGGTCACCGTCATCGGGAAGTCGTCGACGACGTGCACGTACCGGGGGATCTTCTGGCGGGCCAGCCTGCCCTCGCAGAACTCCCGGACCGCGTCGGCGGTGAGCCCGGCCGCGCCGGGCCGCAGCCGCACCCACGCCATGAGCTCCTCGCCGTAGCGGGCGTCCGGCACGCCGATCACCTGCGCGTCTAGCACGTCCGGGTGGGTGAACAGGAACTCCTCGACCTCGCGCGGGTACAGGTTCTCGCCGCCCCGGATCACCACGTCCTTGATCCGCCCGGTGATGTTCAGGTACCCGTCGTCGTCCATGACGGCCAGGTCGCCGGTGTGCATCCAGCGCGCCGGGTCGACCGCCTCGGCGGTCTTGTCCGGCTGCTCCCAGTAGCCCAGCATCACCGAGTACCCGCGCGTGCACAGCTCGCCCGGCGTGCCGCGCGGCACGGTCCGGCCGTGCTCCGGGTCGACCACCTTGACCTCCAGGTGCGGCCCGACGCGGCCGACCGTGGACACCCGGCGCTCCAGCGGGTCGTCGCGGCGGGTCTGCGTGGAGACCGGGGACGTCTCGGTCATGCCGTAGCAGATGGAGACCTCGCGCATCCCCATGCGCTCCACCACCTGCCGCATCACCTCAACCGGGCACGGCGAGCCTGCCATGATCCCGGTGCGCAGCGACGACAGGTCGCAGGTGTCGAACGCGGGGTCGGCGAGTTCGGCGATGAACATCGTCGGCACGCCGTAGAGCGAGGTGCACTTCTCGGCTGCGACGGCTTCCAGGGTCGCGGAGGGGTCGAACGCGGGCGCGGGGATCACCACGCACGCACCGTGCGAGATGGCCGCCAGGTTGCCCATCACCATGCCGAAGCAGTGGTAGAACGGGACCGGGAGGCAGATCCGGTCTTCTGCGGTGTAACCGCACAGCTCGCCGACGAAGAATCCGTTGTTGAGGATGTTGTGGTGCGACAGGGTCGCGCCCTTGGGGAACCCGGTGGTGCCGGACGTGTACTGGATGTTGATCGGGTCGTCGGCGGACAGCTCCGGCCACTCCGGCAGGTCGCCCGAGTGCCGCTCGTCCCAGTGCAGTTCGTCCCACTGGGGGCCGTCCAGCAGCACGACCTGGCGCAGGCCGGGGCAGCGCGGCCGGACCTGTTCGACCATCCCGGCGTAGTCGGAGGTCTTGAAGGAGGTGGCGGCCACCAGGGTGCGCACGCCGGCCTGGACGAGCACGTACTCCAGCTCGTGCACGCGGTAGGAGGGGTTGACGGTCACCAGGATCGCGCCGATCCGCGCGGTGGCGTACTGGGTGATCACCCACTCGGCCCGGTTGGGCGCCCAGATGCCGACCCGGTCGCCGGGCCGGATCCCCGACGCCCACAGCCCGGCTGCGACCGAGTCCACCTCGGCGACCAGCTCGCGGTAGGTCCAACGGCGGCCGGTGGCGCACTCGACGAGCGCCTCCCGCGCGCCGTGCGCCTCGACGGCGCGGTCGAGGTTCGCCGCGATGGTGTCGCCGAGCAGCGGCACCTCCGAGGTGCCCGAGGAGTAGCTCAACTCCGCCATCACGGCAACGTACCGCAGGTGGCGGCCCTGCGACCTCTCCACGCGGGAGGCGGTGCCCGGTGGTCGGAAGCGGGTTGCCCGGGACGGGGCGTGCCGGTCAGAGTGGCGGGATGCGCACCATCGGGCTGATCGGCGGCATGAGCTGGGAGTCGTCGGCCGAGTACTACCGGCTGCTCAACGAGGAGACCCGCCGCCGGCTGGGCGGGCACCACTGCGCGCCCAGCGTGCTGGTCACCGTCGACTTCGCGGAGATCGAGCAGGCGCAGCGGCACGGCCGGTGGGAGGAGGCCGGCGCGCAACTGGCCGGCGCGGCGCGGACGCTGGAGGGCGCGGGCGCGGAGCTGGTCTTGTTGTGCACCAACACCATGCACAAGGTGGCCGACGCCGTGGCCGGCGCGGTCGGGGTGCCGTTCGTGCACATCGTGGACGCGACCGCGACCCGGCTGCCCGGCCGGAAGGTCGGGCTGCTCGGCACCCGCTTCACCATGGAGCAGGACTTCTACCGCGACCGGATGGCCGCCCACGGCGTCGAACTCGTGGTGCCCGACGAGCCCGACCGCACCCTGGTGCACGACGTGATCTACGACGAGCTGACCCGCAACACCGTTTCCGAGCCGTCCCGGGCGGCGTACCGGGACGTGATGGCGCGGCTGGTGGCGCGCGGCGCGGAGGCGGTCGTCCTGGGCTGCACGGAGATCACGCTCCTGGTCGACCAGACCGACTGCGCCGTGCCGCTGGTCGACTCGACGCGCAGCCACGTGGAGGAGGCCGTGGAGCTCGCGCTCGCCTGACCGCCGGGCCCGCGACCCGGTGGCGGCGCGGGGTCGGGCCGCTCGGGCGGCCCGGGGCCCCGCCGTGCGGCAGAGTGGAGGGCATGGACCTGACACCGCGCGGGATCTTCGGCCTGGCCCGGACGACCGCCGAAACCGCCCTCTCCGTCCCCGGCCGGGTGCTCGGCCTGCTGGCCGCCGCGGAGGACGTGGTGCGCCGCGCCGACACCCTGGTCGCCCGCACCGAGCGGGTGCTGGACAAGACGGAGCACCTGGTCGACCGCGCGGCTGCGGTGACCGCCGTCGCGGAGGCGGTGACGGACGACGCCGCCCGCACCGCCCGCACGTCCCGCGAGCTGGTGGACTCCTACGCGCCGCTCGCCACCCGCGCGCACCCGCTGGCGCAGCGGTTCGTCGAGGAGCTGTCGCCGCACGAGGTCGACGCCGCGATCGAGCTGGTCGACCAGCTCCCGGTGCTCACCAGGCACCTGATCGAGGACGTCCTGCCGATCATGTCCACTCTGGACAAGGTGGGGCCGGACATCCACCAGTTGCTGGAAGTCACCAACGACGTGCGGCAGGCGATCCTGGGCATCCCGGGGTTCACGTTCCTGCGCAAGCGCGGTGAGGGCAAGGAGGAGGAGCGGGAAGAGGACTGAGCGCCCCCTCCCCCGGCGGTTCCCGGACCCCGGACGGCTTTCGGGCGGCCCGGGTGGCGGGGACCATCGCGGCCAGCGCGAGCACGGCCAGGCCGGCACCCACCCAGAGCGGGGCGCGCAGCCCGTGGGCGTTGATGCCGAGGCCGCCCGCCCAGGAGCCGATCACCACGCCGAGGGTGATGAAGGAGGAGTGCGCGGTCTGGACGAGGGAGCCGGTGCCGCCGGCCCGCTGGACGCGGGTGATCATGGCCGGGTTGAGCGTGATCCCCACCAGGCCGGTGCCGGCCATCGCGGCGACCGCCACGGCGGGCACGTCGGCGAACAGGGCGAAGCCGACGAGGAAGGCCGTGTTCAGCAGCAGGCCGGTGACGATGACGGTGATCGTGCGGGACTGGGCGAGGCGGCCGACGGCGGTGGTGCCGACGACCGTCGCCGCCCCGTACCCGAGCAGCAGCAGCGGGACGGCCTGCTCGGGCAGGCCGGTGACCTCGGTCAGGATCGGCGCGAAGTAGGAGAACGCGGCGAAGGTGGTGCCGATGACCAGGGTCGAGGTCGCCATGGTCGTCCACAGCCGGGGGTTGCGGAACGCCGCTGCCTCGGCGCGCGGACTGCCGGTGCCGTCGGGGTCGAGGCGGGGCAGCAGGACCGGGGTGGCGGCGGCGATGAGCACGACCAGGACGGCGATCCCGATGAAGGGCGCCCGCCAGCCGAACTGCCCGCCGACCAGCGTGGACAGCGGCAGGCCGAGCGCGGTGCCGAGCATGAGGCCCTGCAGGGCGAGGCCGGTGGCCCGGCCGCGCAGCGCGGGTGGGGTGATCCGGGCGACGGCGGACAGCGCGACGCCGAAGAACGCGCCGGAGGCCGCGCCGGTGACGACCCGTCCGACGAGCATGGTGCCGTAGGAGGTCGACAGCGCCGCAAGGGCGTTGCCGGTGAAGAAGACGGCGAACAGGACGAGCAGGGCGTGATCTGTCCGCAGGCGCCGCACGCCGAGGGTCAGGGGCGGGCCGCCGAGCGCCATCGCCAGGGCGAAGGCGGTGACGAGGTACCCGACCTGCGGGATGGTGGCGTCGAGGTCCCGGGCCATCTGCGGCATGAGACCGCTGACGACCAGTTCGCCGCAGACCATCGCGAAGATGCCGAGCATCAGCAGGTACACGGGTCGGGGGACGGACTCGCGGGGCGGCATCGGCAACCTTTCTTGACATGAGAATCAAAAACTGGCGCAGCAGAAGACCCGGCACGGGCCGGTGCCGGTCAGACGAGCAAGGCGGCGAGGCCGGCCAGGGCAGTCCGGCGCAACGCGTCCGGGGTCACGCCGGCCTGGCCCATCACGCGCAGGCCATTCACGACGGTCACGAACAGCAGCGCGCCCTCGCCGGGGTCGACGCCGGAGGGGACGCTGCCGTCGACCTGGCCGGCGCGGATCGCCGTTTCGAGCAGGCCCAGGCGGTCCCGCAGGTCCCTGTCCAGGATGCGGGCGATGCGGTCGTCGCGGTCGCGCAGGTCCGTGGTCATCATGGAGTGCACCACCATGCACCCGGCCCCGTGGCCCCGCTCCCGGGCGTCGTGCTCCTCTTGGAGGATCACGTCCATCACCGCCCGCAGCCGCTCACCGCCGGTGCGCCCGACGTCGGTCAGGACGGCGGCCTGGAGGTCGCGGAACTTCGCGGCGTAGTGCTCCAGCGCCCGGACGAACAACTCGTTCTTGGAGGTGAAGGCGTTGTACAGGCTGCCGCGCAGCACGCCGGCCGCCTCGCACAGCTGCTCGGTCGAGGTGTCGGCGAACCCGTGCACCCGGAACTCCGCCGCCACCGCGTCGAGCACCGCCGTCTCGTCGAACGCCCGTGGCCTGCCCATGGCGGTACCCTAACCAGTTCTTGACTTCATTGTCAAAAAGCACGCCCGGGGTGGGCGGAGCAAGGCAGTACGCCACCCGTACCAGTTCCCCCGGCGGTCGGGATGGGTACTCCACGGGCATGAGGTGGCGGATCGCGGTGGCGGTGGCGGGCGTGCTGGCGGTCGCGGCTCTGGTCGCGGCGTTCCTCGTGGTTCCCCGGTTCGGCACGGAGACCATCGACCGCAGCCGGCCTGCGGTCCTCCAGTCGCTGCGGGACCTCAGCCAGTTCCACGCCGCAGTCGGGGAGTACCAGGTGGTGCTGGACATCGAACGGGACGTCCAGTTCGTGCCCAGCGCGCTCGCCGGGCAGCGCACGCTGTTCGTGGCGGCCGGGTCGGTGAACGCCTACGTCGAGTTCAAGGACCTCGCCGAGGGCGCGCTCAAGGTCTCGGCCGACGGCAAGTCGGTCGAGGTCGACCTGCCCCAGCCGGTGCTCGACAAGCCGAACCTGCACCAGGACCGGTGCTACGTGTTCGCCCAGGAGCGCGGCCTGATCGACCGGCTGGCCTCGCTCGTCGACACCCCCGACCAGCAGCCGTTCTACGTGGCAGCCGAGCAGAAGATCTCCGACGCGGCCCGGGACTCCGGCCTGGCCGACCGCGCCCGGGAGAGCACCCGCCGGATGCTCACCGGGATGCTCGGCGGTCTCGGCTACCAGGTCCGGTACGCCGACTCCGACTGACCGCCGACGCGGTACCACCGATGCGGCCGTTCAGCGGCACGAGCCGCCCCACCGGGCGTCGGCGTAGGCTCACCGCCTGATGAGACGCAAGCTCCGGTCGGCGCTGCCGCAGCGCCACGGCCTCGACCCCGCGCGCCTGCGGCTGCCCGACGAGGGGCCGTGGACGACCATCCGCGACCACCTGGTGGCCCGGCTGCCCCGGGTCGCGCCCGAGCGGATCGACGCGCTGCTGGCCGGGGGGCACGTCCACGACCTGGCCGGGCCGGTCGCGCCGGACGCGCCGTTCGCGCCGGGCACCTCGGTGTGGTTCCACCGGGACCTGCCCGACGAGGTCCCGGTCCCGTTCGACATCGGCGTCGTGCACCGCGACGACGCGCTGCTGGTCGTGGACAAGCCGCACTTCCTGGCCACGATCCCGCGCGGCAGCCACGTCGTGCAGACGGCGCTGGTCCGGCTGCGCCAGGAGCTGGGCCTGCCGGACCTGGTCCCGGCGCACCGGCTGGACCGGGTGACCGCCGGCCTGGTGATGTTCGTGGTGGACCCGAGGCTGCGGGGCCGCTACCAGACGCTGTTCCGCGATCGCCTGGTGCACAAGGAGTACGAGGCCATCGCCCGGCACGACCCGGAACTGGAGCTGCCGCGCGTGGTGCGCAGCCGGATCGTGAAGGTGAAGGGCGTCATCACCGCGCAGGAGGTCGACGGCCCGCCGAACGCGGAAACCCTCGTGGAACTGCTGGAGCACCGCGACGGGTGGGGCCGCTACCGGCTCACGCCCGCGACCGGGCGCACGCACCAGTTGCGGCTGCACCTGGCGGGCCTGGGCGTGCCGATCCGCCACGACGACTTCTACCCGGTGCTGCGCGACAAACCGCTGGACGACTTCACGAACCCGTTGCAGTTGCTGGCGAAGGAGCTGTCGTTCACCGACCCGGTGACCGGTGCCGAGCGGCGGTTCACCAGCCGGCTGCGGCTGGAGCTGTAGTCCCGACGCCGGTCGCAGGCACCCCCGGGAACGCGGGCGGGCAGCTCGAAGAGCGGGCCGGGCAGGCCGATACCCGGCCGCAGCACCTGCCACGGCCGGAGGCGGTCCACCCGGCGCGTCCTACTCCAGGTAGCCGAGCATCTGCGAGATCTGGCCGGTGCGGGACTGGAAGATGCGCTCCGCCAGGGCCTTCGCCTGCGGGTTCACCCCGCCTTCCCGCTCCATCTTGGCCATCTCGACCGCGTTGTGCTGGTGGGCGATCAGCAGGTTCAGGAACGCCTTCTCGTACTCGCCCGACGGCGTCGTGTCCAGCGCCGCGATCGACTCCGGGCTGGTCGAGTGGTCGCCACCGTGGCCCTCGTGCAGCTGCGGGTTGTCACCGGCGGACTCCGGCTGGTTCCAGTCGTGCAGCCACTTCAGCATCGAGTCCACTTCGGACAGCTGGGTGACCTCGATCGCCGAGGCGAGGGTCTTCACGTCCGCGCGCACGGGCTTGTCGTGCACGGTCTTCACCAGCTCCAGGCCGGTGCGGTGGTGCGGTACGGCCATCTGCAGGAACATCACGTCGACCGGGTTGAACTCGTTGGTCTCCACCACGGTGGGGACCGGCCCGGTGGGCGCGGACACCTGGTCGGTGCCGCCGAGGCCGCACCCGGCCACCAGCAGCAGGCCGGCCAGCGCGGTTGTGAGGCGTCGCAAGGTCGTCCTCCTTGTCAGCACTGGATCTTCGGCACCGGACTCCGGGACCCGGGCGCCCGGTGCCGGGGCGGCGGTACCAGGAGGCCCGCCCGCGCCCGGACAGGGTGGCGCGGACGGGCTTCCCAGAGCGCTAGAGCCGCTGCCAGAGGGAGGCGGTGTTCGGCGGCTCCCACCCGGTCAGCGAGGTGTGCGACTGGATGCAGCGGTAGGACGAACCGCCGTAGGTCACCTGCGCGCCCACCGCGTAGGAGACGCCGGTCGCCCACGTGCCGCCTGCGGGCGGGGTCGTGGTCGTGGTCGGCGTGGACGGGCGGGTGGTGGTCGTCGTGGTGGTGGGGTTGGTCGTGCCGGGCCCACCGGGGCCGACCTGGAGGTCGACGCAGGAGTAGAACGCCATCGGGGTGTCCGCGATGTTCCACACCGCCAGCATCTTGATGCGGCCGGTCCGGCCGCCCAGGTTCACGTTGTGCGTGACGGTCGACCCCGGCTGGCGCCCGCCGTCGTTGACCTCGGCGACCTTGCTGCCGCCGATGAAGTACTGCCACGTGGTGGTGGCGTGCCGGGCCGTGATCGTCCACGTGAAGGTCGCGTTGTTGCCGACCGTCGTGGCGGGCCACGCCTTGCTGTCGTCGCTCAGGGGCGCCCACCGGCTGTCACCGGCGTGGCAGTTCTGCTGGCCCTTGGGGCCTTCCACGCTCTGGGGCTCGTAAACCACGTTGCCGCAGTTCGACACACGGCCCTGCGCGCACATCGCCTGGCGGCTGGGCGGCGAGGAGATGTAGCCGTGCGCGCTGGCGGTGCCCGCTGACACCACGACGATGAACGGGGCGATGCCCACGCCGGCGAGCACCGCCGCGAGCTTCCGTTTCAGGCTCATTTAAGTCCAGCTCCTTCGGAGGAAACCCCGAGGGGCTTCCAGGGCAGGGTTCACACATCCGCGGCGGCCGGAAGAACACCGGGTAACGGCCCGCAGGTGAGCCACTACTCGGCGATGTGGTCTAGACCATAATCGTGAACGTCAACCGGGTCAAGGACCTGAACCGACTGGTCCAGTGGCCCGTAAGCCCTGGTGTGCCAACGACATCACGACCCGGCACGTGGCCACCGCGCACGCGGTGGTACCCGCTGCCGCGCACGTCCAACCCTCGATTTCGCACGAGTTGTACTGTGCGCCGGGGCGGACCGGGAACGGCTCTGCGGACCACGAGGAAGCATTAGACAACCTTTCGGCCGTCCTGCGCTCGGCCGAACAGACCAAAATCGGTGCGCCGGACGCGGACCGGCGTTCACCATGGAGGACGCACCGGACGCCGCCGACGGTCCGCCCCACGCGAACCGGGACCGGACACCCGGGACCGGGCTCCGGGACCCGGGGCCGGGAGCGGGGCCGCGCGGTGCGGCGGCCCCGTCCCGGACCGCGCTCAGCAGGACAGGTTGTTGCCCGGCTGGACGCCCAGGATGCCGGTGAACCGCTGGTAGGCGTTGACGCGGCTCTGGACCTGCGCCGGGTTGCGGCCGTCGCACTCCAGGGAACCGTTGATGCTGCGGATCGTCTGGCCGAACCCGTGGCCGTTGACCATCGCGTTGTGCGGGGTCATCGTGCCCGGCCCGTTCTGGGTGTTCCAGTACCAGAGGCCGGTCTGCCAGGCGACCGACGCGTCGGTCTGCACCAGCGACGGGTTGGTCAGCAGCGGCAGCCCCAGCGCGTCACCCGCCGCCTTGTAGTTGAAGTTCCAACTGAGCTGGATGGGGCCGCGACCGTAGTACGCCGCCTGACCCGCCGGGCAGCCGTACGGCTGGCTGGTGTCGCAGTAGTGCGGGTAGTTGGCCTGGTTCTGCTCCACGATGTGCACCAGGCCGCCGGTCTCGTGGTTGACGTTGGCGAGGAACGCCGCCGCCTCCTGCCGCTTCACCGTGTCGCTGCCGGTGTTGGCGAACCCGGGGTACGCCTTCAGGGCTGCGGTGAGGCCGTTGTAGGTGTAGAAGGGGTTCCGGCTCGGGAACATCTGGTTGAACTGCGCCTCGGTCACCACGAAACTGCCCGGGAGGGGCGGGGTGGACGTCGTGGTCGAGGTCGGCGGCGTGGTCGTGCCGCACTTGGTGTACGGGTCCCAGTACCAGGTGGAGACGACCGGGTCGTAGCCCGGGTTGTCGTGCTCCGCGACGTAGTACTTGCCGTCGGTGTACCGCACGACGCTGCCGGCGGCGTAGAACTGGCCCTGCACCCACGCCGGGTGGTTGCAGGAGGCGGGCGGCGTCGTGGACGTCGTGGACGTCGAAGGCGGAGTGGTCGTCCCGCCGCAGCTCCCCTGGTCGGCCCAGACCGACGCCGAGCCCGGCGACTCGTTCTGGGTCCACCACTTGGCCGACCAGTTCCGGCCGTTGTGCGAAGCGGTCTGGCCGCCGGTGTAGACGGTGGACGCGCTCCACGCGGTCGCACAGGCGGCGGCGGTGGCCGTGGTCGTGGCCACCGCGACGGTCAGTGCCGCCCCGACCACGATGGTGGCGATGGCCGCCACTACGCGGATTTTCGACACGTGTTCTTCTCCCGTTCGAGCGCCCTCGGACGTGACCTGGCACACGCAACCAGATTGGTCTATACCAGTCAAGGGTGAACTGCCCCTGGCACGCGCCCGACTTCCCGGGGAGAAGGCGGCGAACAGCCGCGTGAGCTGCGGCGCGAGCACGGACCCGGCCGGCGACCAAGCGGTCGCTCACCGGACCGGACCGGGCGGAGCGAACCGGAGCGGGCCGGGGCCGCGCGGGCGGGGCCGGGCGCGCAGGCGGGCCGCGCCGGGCCGGCCGCGCCGGAACGGGCGGGCTGGGGCCAGCCGGGCCGCGTGGGCCAGCGGCCGAGCGGGGCAGCGGCCGGGCGGGCAAGGGCCGGGCGGGGCGTGCCAGCGGCCGGGCGGGGGCAGGGGCGGCTCGCGCCGGGTCGGCGGCTCGCGCCGATCGCGGGCGGCGGGTGCGCTGCGGGGGCCAGGGCCTTCTGGGAGGCGGTCCGGCGGGCAGGCTCAGTCCCGCACGTACGCCACCACGCGCGGGCGCACCACGGTCCGCGTGCCGTCCGCGTACCCCGGCCGGACGGTGCGGGCCACGGTGTCCACCAGGTCGCCGTCGCGCGTCCGCTCCGTGCCCACGACGTGGTGCCGGAGCCGGTCGACGGACCTCCCGTCCGGCACCAGCCGGCGCAGGCCCGCCGCCACCAGCAGGTGGTCCGCCTCGCGCGCCAGCCCCGGCACGTCGGCGGCCAGCGCGGACAGGCCGCGCGCCAGCACGTCCCGGTCCCGCGCGCCCGGTCGCGGCCGGGGCAGCTCGGCCGCCGCCGCGCCCAGCAGCGCCGCGCCCACCACCAGCCCGAGCGCCGCGCCGACCGGCGGGCGGACCGTCGCGGGCACGGCGACCGCCGCCCACCAGCCGTCCGGCGTGGCGTGCGCGCCGACCACGCCGCCGTTGGACACCAGCAGCGACGCCGCCGCCAGGTCCGCCTCCCCCACCAGCACGGCCACCTCGGGCGTGCCGGTGCGCGAGGACGGCTCGTTGGCGCGCGCGGGCCGGACGACCACCGCCCGCGACCCGGCGGGCAGGGCGTCGGCCACTCGCTGGGCGATGGCCGCCGGGTCGTCCGACCGGCGGGCGGTGCCCAGCACCCGGTCCGCCACCGCCTCGGCGTCGGCGGTCGGCGTCCCGGGTGCGAGCAGAGCGGTCAGCGCGCAGAACGTCCCGAGCGCCCCGGTGACCACGAGCGCGGCGGCGATGCTGTTCCGGCGTGTTCGCGTGGTGCGGGTTCGCGGCACTCACACACCGTCGTCCCGATCGGGCACCGGCTGATCGGGCCGTCCGGGTGAATCAGCGGCGCGCAGCCGGCGCACCACGCTCAGTGGTCACGCCGTGCGCGCCCGCCGGCCCGCACCGGTCTTCCGATCATCCGGCCGCAGCCGCCGCCGCGACCAACTCGGCCTGGCGGAACCGGTCCTCGGTGAACGGCATGGCCACGATCCGGTCCGCGCCCGCCTCGGCCAGCGCGGCGAACCTCTCGGCGGCCTGCGCGGGCGTGCCGGTGACGATCACCTCGCGGGCGGCCTCCTCCGGCACGCCGTAGTCCGTCATGCCCTTGACCCGCCGGTCGACCGCGGACGCGGGCACGTCGCCCAGCGCCACCCCCACCCCGACGGTCACGCCCGGCCGGGGCCGGCCGAACTCCTCGGCCAGCGCGGTCAGCCGCGCGACGCCGGCCGCGATGGCGGCACCCGGCACGAACGCCGGGTACCAGTGGTCTCCGTACCTGGCCGCCCGGCGCAGCGCGGCCGTGCCGCCGCCACCGACCAGCAGCGGCGGCATGGTCGCACCGGGCGAGAGCACGACCTGCGCGCCGTGCAGCGCGACGGGAGTGCCCCGGACCAGGCCGGGCAGCACGTCGAGCGCGGCGTCGGTGCGCTTGCCGCGCTGCGCGAACGGGACGTCCACCGCCCGCCACGCGGCCTCGCCGTGCGCGTCGCCGCCGCTGCCGACGCCCAGCAGCACCCGGTCCCCGGAGAGGTGTTGCAGGGTGGCGACCTGCTTGGCGGTCCACGCCGGCGGGCGCAGCGCCACCACCATCACGCCGAAGCCGAGCTTGATCCGGCTGGTGGCGGCGGCGACCGAGGCCAGCACGAGGGTGCTGTCCAGGAAGGGGTTCATCGGGATCAGGTGGTCGCCGTGCCACAGCGACTCCAGCCCGAGGTCCTCGGCGTGCCGGGCGTGGGCGAGGTGGTCCTGCCCGAACCCCGGCAGCGTGATGCCGACGTCCATCACCGCACCCCCGACGGCGTGCCCGCCCCGCACCCGGCCGGGGCGCCGGTCGCACCACGTCCCCCGTCGGAAACCGCCAACAGCACCACGCGCACGTCGTCCTCCGCTGCTCGCCGAACGTCCTGCGACCAGCCTGGTACCTCGACCTTGGTCGAGGTCAAGTGCGCCCGCTCAGCGGTAGGCGTCCTGGCCGACCGGGCGCACCAGGATCTCGTTGACGTCCACAGTGGACGGTTGCGAGACGGCGTACAGCACGGCCCGCGCGACGTCCTCGGGCGCGAGCTTCGGGTCCGCCCGCCGCGACGCCGGGATGCCGCCGGTGTCGGTGAGGCCCGGCTGCACCAGGGTGACCCGCACGCCCGTGCCGACGCACTCCGCGCGGATCGCCTGCGACAACCCGGTGACCGCCCACTTGGTGGCCGCGTACAGGTTGCCCGGCCGCACCCCGCGCCCGGCCGCCGAACCGGTCAGCACCAGGTGGCCGCCGGAGCGGATCAGCGCGGGCAGCGCGGCGCGCGCGGTGAACGCCGGACCGCACACGTTGGTCAGCACCATGTCGCTCCACTCCGCCGGCGGCGCACCGCGCGACGACGTGAAGGAGGTCACCACGCTGGAGCCCGCGTTGGCGAACGCCACGTCCAGCCGGCCCCACTCCTCCTCGACCCGGCCGACCAGCGCGGCGAGCTGCTCCCACGCCCGCACGTCGCAGGACGCCGCCCACACCCGGTCCGGCCCGCCCAGCTCGGCGGCCACCCCGGTGAGCTTGTCGACGTCCCGCGCGGTCAGCACCAGCCGGTACCCGGCCTCGGCGGCGAGCCGCGCGGTGGCCAGGCCGATGCCGCGCGACGCGCCCGTGATGAGGAATACCCCTTCGCCCATGTCGGCAGGCTACTGCTGGTTGGATCAGCGCACCGCGCTACACCGGTCAGGTGCAACCGGATGACCGGCTGCGGCGTACAGGCGGACGGACATCCATCTGATTGGGGGCGCATGAACGTCAACCGGAGGTTCGCACTGGGGCTGGGCTCCGCCGCAGCGGCGGGTGCCGTGCTCGGCGGCTCGGGCACCGCCCAGGCGCAGGAGGGCGACGCGGAGTGGGAGGCCCTGATCCCGACGACGGCGGACCTGGCGCGGCGCAAGGTCGCGCGCAAGTACCAGCGGGAGACCCGGCGGGCGGGCGGCACGTGGTCGTCCTTCATCGGCGTGGCGAACCCGGACGGGGCGGTGCAGGCGGCCGTCGAGGAGCAGGCCGACCGGGTGGTCGAGGCGCAGAGCGTCAACAAGGTCGCGGTGGCGGTCGCCGTGCTCGACAAGGTCGACCGGGGCCTGATCACGCTCGACCAGCGCGTCGAGGTCACCGAGGCGATCGTCATCCGGGACACCGACGGGATCTTCGGGCTCGACGGCGCGTACCCGTCGTCGGTCACCGTGGGGCACGCGCTGGCCGCGCTGCTCACCGTCTCGGACAACACGGCGGTCCGGCTCTCGGGCCTGGTCTGCCCGGCGCTGGAGCTGAACCAGATCCTGCGCGACAAGGGCTTCACGCACACCCAGGTCGTGCCGGTGGCCAACCCGAACCGCTTCTACCTCGGCACCACCACCCCGCGCGAGACGGTCACCCTGCTGCAGAAGCTGGTGAAGGGCGAACTGCTGTCGGAGGCGTCGACCACGCACCTGCTGACCGTCCTGCGGTCGCTGACGTCGTTCACCGACGGCGTCCGGCTCGACCTGTCGTCGGCCGAGCGGCTCAACGTGGCGACCAAGGCCGGCTGGTTCGAGGACTGGCGCAACGAAGCCGGGATCGTGTTCGACCCGACCGGCAAGCCGGTGATCACGTACGCGCTGTTCGCGTCCGGCCGGTTCGCGGGCGACCAGGCCGCGAACGCCGACAACTACAGCGCCACCCACCCGGCACTGCGGGCGCGAGCCGCTTTGGGCCGCACCCTGTACGACTCGGTCCTGCGCATCACCACCGCCCGGCCCCGCGCCTACGAAGCGCGGCCGTACCGCCCGTACAAGGGCGACTGACCCGGGCACGAGTCGGTCGGACCCCACGAGCCGCCGAACGGCGTGCCCCCGTGGGGTCCGACCGGGTGAAACCCGAATCACTCCCCCGTCGACCCGACGCCCCGTCCCCTAGCCTCGACAGGGCCCGCTACCAGCACCGACCGCCCGGCCGGGCGGAGCGGGGCCGTGGTGGGCCGATGCGCCGGACGGTCCAAGCCCCCGAACGGTCACCACGTGCCGTGTATCCCCGGGGACTCCGCGTCGTCTTGTCAGTACGGGAACATTCGGGGGAACGGGGTCTCGGATATGTCCGAGCTGCTGCACCTGCACGCCGAGCGGCGTGGTCTGCGACCGCCGCTGCGCGGCTCGCGGGAGATCCAGGGCAACGTCCTGGCGGCGTTCAACAAGGACCACCAGCAGTTCCGGTTCGTGCGCTTCACCGACGCGAAGCTGGGCCGGACGTGGCTGGCCGCCATGCTGGGGCACATCTCGGTGACCGCCGACGTCGAGGACTTCAACGAGGCGTTCTCGCTCGGGCGGGCGATGTTCGGCGCGGACCCGCGCACGCTCACCGCGACCTGGACGAACCTGTCGCTGACCCCCGCCGGCCTGCTCAGGCTCGCGATCAACCCCCAGGCGGTCGAGGAGGACCTCCGCGACCGCGACCCCGAGCTGTGGCAGGGGGCGGAGGCCCGCGCGGACGTGACCGGCGACGACCCGGAGGAGTGGCGGTTCGGGCGCGAGGAGCAGCGCGTGCACGCCGTGGTCACGCTCGCGTCCGACACCGAGGAGCGGCTGCGGGCCGTGGACACCCTGCTGGACCTGCTCGACGACCTGCTCGGCGTGGTCAAGGTCCACCAGGACGACGGCGCGACGCTGCCGGGCGCGCGGCGCGGGCACGAGCACTTCGGCTTCAAGGACGGCATCTCGCAGCCCGGCGTGCGGGACTTCCACGAGGAGGACCGCAACCGCCCCGGCCACCGCCTGGGGCACGCGGGCGCGCTGCTGGTCAACCCGGGTGAGTTCGTGTTCGGCTACGCCACCGAGCGGGGTGGCGGAGGGCGCCGGACGGCGCGGTGGCTGCGCGACGGGTCGATCCAGGTCGTCCGGCGGCTGACCCAGGACGTGGCGGGCTGGAACCGCGCGCTCGACGAGCACGCGGCGCAGGTCGGCAGCATCCCGGAGGAGGTGGGCGCGCTGCTGGTCGGCCGGCACCGGGACGGCCGCCCGCTGGCCGAGCCGGCCGACGACCGGTTCGGCCTGGGCCCGGACCGCAACGACTTCGACTACGCGAACGACCCGCGCGGCGCGCTGACCCCGTGCCCGGCGCACATCCGCAAGACCAACCCGAGGTCGTTCACGTTCCGCGACCCCCGGCAGCGCCGCATCCTGCGCCGGGGCATCCCGTTCGGCCCGCCGCACGAGGAGGAGCCGCACGCCGAGCGGGGCCTGGTGTTCGTGGCGCACTGCACGTCGATCCGCGAGCAGTTCGAGTTCCAGCAGCGGGTGTGGGCGGGCAACCCCGACTTCGCCGGGGGCGAGGACGGCTCCCCCACCGGCACGGACCCGGTGATCGGCGGCGCGGGCGAGGCCCGCATCGAGACCGCCGACGTGTCCGCGACCCTGACGTTCGCGCGGTTCGTCCGCACGACGGGCGCGCTGTACGCCCTCGTCCCGTCGATCAGCACGCTCCGCCTGCTGGCGGCGGGCCGGGAGTTGCCCCGCTAGGGGCACGGGGGAGGCCGGCCGTGGCCGCCGTCCACGACCGGCCTCCCCGCTTTATGCGACCGGCCCCGGCGCGGTGCTTCTGCTCGAGCCGCCCGGACCAGTGCGCGATGCGGGTACCACCGGGGAGCCCCAGCGCGGTGAGGTCGTTCTCAAGCAGGGCGAGATACGGACAGCCCTCTGGGATGTTCCGCCGAAGAACTCATTTCTCCGGCCGACAAATCCGCCCGAAGTCTGCCCGTCGAAGTGGGCACGGTCGGCGAGCAACCGCACAAGGCCGGTTCCTCGAGTGCCCTGGCCGTAGTGCGGAAGCGACTGGGCTCCTCTCAAGAGAGCTGCGCCGAAGCGGTCGGGGTGGATGTGACCACAGTGGGACGCTGGGAACGTGGCGCGCAAGCGCCACAACCTTGGATGCGCCCCAAGATCGCGAAAGCGTCGAAGATCACCGTTGCGGCAATGAATGTTGGCGTTGCCCAGGATCTCACGGCGAGCATCGCCGGCGGTGACGCAGGGCCGCTCACGACAGTGCAGACCACGTACGCCGTGGACAAGGCCATCGCGGCGATGCTCGACCACGCCACCAGGAGCACACTGCTGCGGTGGGCAGAAGACCTGGGAAATCCTGGGCGAGGGTCAACACCACGGAAATTCCTGCCAGGATGCCCGACCAGAGTGAGTCGAGCCGTGTCGTCTCGATCCTGCGGAACGATGACGAGGTGCAACGGCTCTGCTTGACCGCAGTGACCACGCGTGTGTGTGCCATCAAGTGGGCAGACGCTGCGAAGTTCATCGAAATTCCCACCGGTTTTCCGTTCGCCACGATCGCGGTCGAGCGCTTCGCACGCGAAGTCGTCAATCCGGCAGATGTCGGCGCCCGGTGGTGTTCCGCGAAGATGTTGCAGGAGTTTGAGCCCGATCGTCGGAAGGTAGAAGGTGTTCGTTCTCGAAGTTGCGAACGATGAATTGATGGAATCGCTCACGAGGCAGGCGAAGGAGCGCGGAATCATAAATGCCGCGATTGTCAGCCTCATCGGTGTGGCGGGGCACCTGCACCATGCCCGGATCGGTACCTGGTTCGCCCGTGCCCACGTGATCAACCTGGATTGACCGCGAACCGGTGTACCTTGCCGTGCCTTTGATCCACGTCACTGCGTGACCCCGAGGCGGGACAGGCGGACATCCTGGCCGCCGCTCCCCTGCACCTCGACCCGGCGGCTGGTGCGGGAGGACTCCAGCCCGAGCGCCGCCGCGCTCACCGGTGGCGAGGATCGGCCGGACGAAGTGCTGCCGGTAGCCCATCCGGCCGGTCACCTCGGTGAGCACGGTCCCACCGTCCGCACCGCCGAGTCCGAACCTCTCGCGGCACACCTGCGCGCCCACCGCGTGGAGAATGCGTCACGACCGGTGTGTCCCGACCATCCGCCGCGCAGACGGCTACCCTCGGCAATCCCGGGACGCGGCACGTGCCCGGCGGAGCCGTGGCGGAGGACGCCCGGCGAGCAGGCCCCGGGCGGAGCCCCGAGGGCGGGCCGGCGCTCCGGCAGCACGCACCCCGGAAGGAGACAGCGGTGACGGCGCGGCAGGTAACGCTGGCGGAGGTGGCGCGGCACGCGGGTGTCTCGCTGGCCACCGCGTCCCGCGTGCTCAACGGCAGCACCCGCCAGGTCAGCGACGAGCTGCGGGAACGGGTTGGGGGCGCGGCGCGCGAGCTGGGCTACCTGCCCAACGCCTCGGCGCAGGCGCTGGCCCGCAACAGCAGCGTGCTGGTGGGGCTCGTGGTGCACGACATCGCCGACCCCTACTTCTCCGGCATCGCCGCCGGCGTGACCCGCGTCGCCGAGGAGGCGGGGCTGGTCGTCGTGCTCGGCACCACCGGCCGCGACCCGGACCGGGAGGTCCAGCTGGTCAACACGCTGCGCGCGCACCGGGCGCGGGCGCTGGTGATCGCGGGCAGCCGCAGCACCGACCGGCACGCGGTCGCCCGGCTGGCCGAGGAGCTGGCCGCGTTCACCGGCCAGGGCGGGCGGGTGGCGTGCGTCTCGCAGGCCAGGCTCGGCGTGGACACCGTGGTGCCCGCCAACCGGGCGGGCGCGCGGGCGCTGGCCCGGCGGCTGGCGGCGCTGGGCCACCGGCGCTTCGCCGTGCTGGCCGGGCCGCCGGACCTGCTGGTGGCGCGCGACCGGCTCACCGGGTTCCGCGCCGGGCTGGCCGACGCGGGCGTCGAGCTGCCCGACGCGCACGTGGTGCACGGCGGGTTCACCCGGGACGGCGGCCACGGCGCGGCGCTCCGGCTGCTCGCCGCCGGCACCGGGGCCACCTGCGTGTTCGCCGTCAACGACGTGATGGCGATGGGCGCGGTGGCCGCGCTGCGCGAGCACGGCGTCCGGGTGCCCGAGGACGTGTCGCTGGCCGGGTTCGACGACATCCCGACGCTGCGCGACCTGGCGCCCGGCCTGAGCACGGTCCGGCTGCCGCTGGAGGAGATGGGCGAGCGGGCCGCGCGGCTGGTCCTGGACGAGGTCGTCGGCGAGCCGCGCGCGGTCCGGGTGGCCGGCGAGGTGGTGCTTCGGGCGAGCACGGCGTCACCCTCCGGAGCCGGCCTGCGCCGACCGGCGACGACTCTCTAAACTGGACGACGCAGTCCGACCACCCCGTCGAGGAGTGAGCCCTTCCGTGCGCGCCGCGCAAACCCCAGGTCACAGTACCGAGCCGGGTCCGATACCCGGCTGCCCGCACGACCCGGCCCCCTCGCGGGGTGCCCGGTGACCGAGATCCTGCTCAGCCTGCTCGGCCTGGTGGCCGTGGTCGCGCTGACCATCGGGACGTTCATCGCGGTCGCCGCCGAGTTCTCCCTCACCGCGCTGGAGCGCAGCACCGTCGAGTCGCACGTCGCCGCCGTCGGCGACGCGAAGGCCAGGACGGTGGAGAAGGCGCACCGGTCGCTGTCGTTCCAGCTCTCCGGCTCCCAGCTCGCGATCACCTTCACCACGCTGATCACCGGCTACATCGCCGAACCCGCCATCGCCCGGCTGGTGGCGCCCGCGCTGGCCCTGGTGGGCGTGCCGGAGTCGGTGGCCGGGCCGATCTCGCTGGTCATCGCGCTCGCGCTGGCGACGGCGCTGTCCATGGTGTTCGGCGAGCTGGTGCCGAAGAACCTGGCCATCGCCAAGCCGCTGGAGACCGCGCGGGCCGTGGCGGGCATCCAGGCGGGCTTCTCCTCGGTGTTCCGCTGGCTGATCACCGGCTTGAACGGAGCGGCGAACTGGCTGGTGCGCCGGCTGGGCGTGGAGCCGGCCGAGGAGCTGGCCTCCGCCCGGTCGCCGCAGGAGCTGGGCGCGCTGGTCCGCTCCAGCGCGGAGCACGGCACGATCGACGCCGGGACGGCGACCCTGCTGGACCGCTCGCTGCGGTTCGGCGACCGCACCGCCGGCGAGCTGATGACGCCGCGCGTGCGGGTCGAGTCGCTGCGCGCCGACGCCACCGTGCTCGACCTGCTGGACCGGGCCCGGGAGACCGGGTTCTCCCGGTTCCCGGTCTACACCGGCGACCTGGACGAGGTGCGCGGGATCGTGCACGTCAAGCAGGCGTTCAACGTGCCGCGCGCGCAGCGGGCGACGACCCCGGTGTCGGCGGTGACCCGGCCGGTGCAGACCGTGCCGGAGACGCTGGCCGGCGACGCGCTGCTGGACCGGCTGCGGGCGTCGGGGTTGCAGACCGCGCTGGTGGTGGACGAGTACGGCGGCACGGCCGGGCTGGTCACCCTGGAGGACCTGGTGGAGGAGATCGTCGGCGACGTCCGCGACGAGCACGACCGCCGGGAGGGTGCGCCGGTCCGGGCGCTGGGCCGGGACAGCTGGATCATGTCCGGCCTGCTGCGCGACGACGAGGTGTTCGAGGCCAGCGGGTTCCGGATGCCGTCGGGCGACTTCGAGACGCTGGCCGGCCTGGTGCTGGCCCGGCTGGGCCGGATACCGGACGTCGGCGACGAGATCCGGGTCGACGGCTGGCGGATCACCGTGCTGCTGATGGACCGGCACCGGGTGGCCGAGCTCAAGGTGAGCCGGGTCGAGCAGGCGGAGGTGCCGAGGTGAGCGTCCTGGTGATCTTCCTGCTGCTGGCGGGAAACGCGTTCTTCGTCGGCTCGGAGTTCGCCATCATCACCGCGCGCCGGGACCGGCTGGAGGGCCTCGCCGAGCGGGGCAGCTCCCGGGCCCGGGTGGTCATCCGGGCGGGCCGCGAGCTGCCGCTGCTGATCGCGGGCGCGCAGCTGGGCATCACGCTGTGCTCGCTGGGCCTGGGCGCGCTGGGCGAACCGGCCGTGGCGGCGCTGCTGGAGGGCCCGTTCGGGGCGATCGGGCTGCCGGATGCGGTGCTGCACGGCGTGGCGTTCGCGCTGGCGCTGGTGATCGTGGTGGCGCTGCACACCGTCCTGGGCGAGATGGTGCCGAAGAACCTGGCCATCGCCGGGCCGGAGCGCACCGCGCTGTGGCTGGTGCCGGTGCACTACTGGTTCTGCCGGCTGGTCGCGCCGCTGCTCAACGGCTTCACCGTGGTGGCGACGGCGGTGCTGCGGCTGGTCGGCGTGACGCCGAAGGAGGAGCTGGAGTCGGCGTACACGCCCGACGAGCTGGCGCTGCTGATCGCCCAGTCCCGGCAGGAGGGCCTGCTGGAGGACTCCGAGCACCGGCGGCTGGCGCAGGCGCTGTCGTCGGCCGAGCGGACCGTGGCCGACGTGCTGGTGCCGCTGGAGCGGATCACGTCGGTGTCCGCGCGGCCGACCATGGGCGAGGTCGAGGCGGCGGTGTCCACGACCGGGTTCTCCCGGTTCCCGGTGCGCGACGGCGGCCGGCTGACCGGGTACCTGCACGTGAAGGACGTGCTGGACCTGGCGGACGCGGACCCCGGGACGCAGGTGCCGGGCGGTCGGGTCCGGGGCCTGCCGGAGGTGCGGGTGAGCGCCCGGCTGGACGAGGCGCTGGCGGCGCTGCGGCGCGCGCAGAGCCACCTGGCGAAGGCCGTGACGGCGGACGGTGAGCTGATCGGCGTGGTGGCGCTGGAGGACCTGGTGGAGGAGTACGTGGGCACGGTCCGCGACGGCACCCACGTGCGCCGGGAGGCGTGACGACCGACTAACGCCAGCAGTGGTGCCACGCTGAGCCAAGGTGGCACCACTTGGCACCAACGAAGACTTGCCATGGCACCATTCCAGTGCCATAGTGGTGCCATGGACCTGACGCCCTTCGTCGACAACCTCCGCCGGGAACTCACGACGGCCGCCGAGGCCGTCGGCGAGGACGCCGCCGCGCTCGCCGGGCGGATGACCGCGCAGGTCGAGTCGGCCGCCCGCCTGACCCTGCTCGAAGCGCTGTCCGCCGCGGCCTCGGAGATCACCCGTGACCTCGCACCCGGCTCGGTGGACGTGCGCCTGCGCGGCCTCGACCCGGAGTTCGTGGTCGCCGCGCCGCCCACCGACCAGGCGCCCCACGAGCCGGCCGACGCTACCCCTCCCCCGCCGCCCGCCGCCGACGAGGACGGCGCGATGACGCGGATCAACCTGCGCCTGCCCGAGCACCTGAAGCTCCGGGTGGAGGAGGCGGCGGCCCGCGCGGGCACCTCGGTCAACGCCTGGCTGGTGCGCGCCGCGTCGGCCGCCCTCGACCCGGTCTCCCGGCAGCCCACGCGCACCGTCGGCCAGCGCTACACGGGCTGGGTCCGCTGACGCGGCCGAGCCCCTCACCAGCACGTTCTTCGCACCGACCCACTACCAGGGGACAGCCATGCCCACTTTCGCCACACCCGGACCGATCGCCGTCACCCTCGAACTGGTGATGGGCACGACCCGGATCACCGCCGGGGACCGCGCCGACACCGTCGTCGAGCTGCGCCCCGGCGACCCCGGGCGCGAGGGCGACCTGCGGGCCGTCGAGCAGACCCGCGTCGAGTTCGAGGACGGCCGGCTGCTGGTCAAGACGCCCAAGCCGAGGGCCCTGTTCAACAAGGGCGGTTCGGTGGACGTGACCATCCACCTGCCGGAGGGCTCCTCCGTGCAGGGCGGCACGGCGATGGGCAGCCTGTACGCCCACGGCGGCTTCGGCGAGTTCCGGTTCCGCAGCGCGGCGGGCGACGTCGAGGTCGAGCGGTCCGGGCCCGCGCACCTGCGCACCGCCATGGGCAACCTGGTGGCCGGCCACGTGACCGGCGAGGCCGACGTGCTCACCGGGTCGGGCGACCTGCGGGTGGGCCGCGTCGACGGGAACGCCGTGGCGCGCAACTCCAACGGCGACGTCCGGATCGGCGAGGTCACCGGCGAGGTCCGCGCGCAGAACGCCAACGGCGACATCCTCGTGCACCGGGCGCTCGCCGACGTCACCGCGAAGACCGCGAACGGCAGCGTGCGGGTGGACGAGGTGGTGCGCGGCAGCGCCGTGCTGGAGACCGCCGCCGGCCGGGTGGAGGTCGGCATCCGCGAGGGCACCGCCGCCTGGCTGGACGTCCGCACCGTGCTCGGGGCGGTGCACAACAGCCTGGAGGGCACGACCGGGCCCGAGGCGGGCACCGAGACGGTCGAGATCCGGGCCCGCAGCGGGTTCGGCGACATCGTGGTCCGCCGGGCCACGCCGGAGAAGGGGGAAGCACGATGACCGACACCACGGGGTGGGACGTCCCACCCCAGCAGTCCTGGGTGCGCGGGGAGCGCCCCGACGCGCCGGTCGCGTTCGACGAGGCCGACGGGGTGTGGACGATCTACGGGCACGAGGAGGCGGCCACCGCGCTCGCCGACCCGAAGACGTTCTCCTCGGCCCACGTCAACGACCTGTTCCCGATCGACGTGCCCGCCGACGCGAACGCGGGCAACCTGCTCGACCTGGACCCACCCGACCACCGCAAGCTGCGCAACCTGGTCACCAAGGGCTTCTCCGCCAAGGTGGTCGCCGACCTGGAGCCGAGGATCGCCCGGCTCACCCACGAGCTGCTGGACGCGGTCGAGGGCGACCGGCTGGAGCTGGTCGAGACCCTGGCCCACCCGCTGCCGGTGATCGTGATCGCGGAGCTGCTCGGCCTGCCGCCGGCCGACCGGGAGCTGTTCCGGGGCTGGGTGGACGTGCTGTTCTCGCAGCAGAACAACCCGTTCTCCACCACCGTCGACCGGGCGGACCTGGAGGCCGAGCTGGCGGCCCGCGCCGAGGCGGTCGGCCCGCTGTTCGAGTACCTGCGGGAGCACGCGGTGGCCCGCCGGCGCGACCCGCGCGAGGACCTGATCAGCGCGCTGGTCCAGGCCGAGGTGGACGGGCAGCGCCTCACCGACGCCGAGCTGGTCAACTTCTGCGGCGTGCTGCTGATCGCCGGGCACATCACCACCACCATGCTGCTGGGCAACACCGTGCTGTGCCTCGACGCCCACCCCGACCAGCGGGAGCGGCTGCGCGCGGACCGCGCGGGCATCCCGACCGCGATCGAGGAGTCGCTGCGGTTCCTCACCCCGTTCTCGACGATGGCCCGCGCCACCACGCGCGCGGTGGCGCTGGGCGGCGTGGAGATCCCGGCCGACCGGATGGTCCAGGTGTCGCTGGGCGCGGCCAACCGGGACCCGCGCAGGTTCGCCGACCCCGACGTGTTCGACGCCCGCCGCGACCCCAACCCGCACCTCGGCTTCGGCCGGGGCATCCACTTCTGCGTCGGCGCACCGCTGGCCCGCCTCGAAGGCCGCGTCGCCGTCGACATCCTGCTCGACCGGTTCCCCGCGCTGCGCGTGGACCCGGAGCACCGGCCGACGTTCATGCCGTCGCCGATGATGACCGGCGTGCGCACGCTCAACCTGCGCACCGCCTAGCACCGCGCGGGCCGCTTTCGCCGCCCTGCGCCCCCTTTTCCCCGCACTTCCCGGACCCGCGCGCCGCCCGTCGCGTCGTGGGCCGACTCCTCCTGCCCTCCTTCCAAGGGACACCCATGACCATTTCGGCCTCCGGGCTGCGCAAGAGCTTCGGTGAGCAGGTCGTGCTGGACGGCATCGACCTGCACGTGCCGGAGGGCGCGGTCTTCTCGCTGCTGGGCCCGAACGGGGCCGGCAAGACCACTGCGGTGCAGATCCTGTCCACGCTGATCACCGCCGACGCCGGCGAGGTCACCGTCTGCGGCCACGACCTGCGCCGCGACCCCGACGGGGTGCGCTCGGTGATCGGCGTGACCGGCCAGTTCTCCGCCGTCGACGGCCTGCTGACCGGCGAGGAGAACCTGCGGCTGATGGCCGACCTGCGGCACCTGCCGCGCCGCGAGGGCCGCCAGGTCGCGCGCCGGCTGCTGACCAGGTTCGACCTGGAGGACGCGGCGGCCAGGCCCGCGTCCACCTACAGCGGCGGGATGCGCCGCCGGCTCGACCTGGCGATGACGCTGGTCGGCGACCCGAGGGTGATCTTCCTGGACGAGCCGACCACGGGCCTGGACCCGCGCAGCCGGCACGGCCTGTGGCAGATCATCCGCGAGCTGGTCGCCGGCGACGGCGTGACGATCTTCCTGACCACCCAGTACCTGGAGGAGGCCGACCAGCTCGCCGACCGGATCGCCGTGCTGGACCAGGGGCGGCTGGTCGCCGAGGGCACCTCCGACGAGCTCAAGAAGCTGGTGCCGGGCGGCCACGTGAGCCTGCGGTTCACCGACGTGCGGTCGCTCGACGCCGCGTCGCGCGCGCTGGAGGTGATGGGCCGCGACGACGACGCCCTGACGCTCCAGGTCCCCGGCGACGGCGGCGTGCGGTCGCTGCGCTCCCTGCTCGACCGGCTCGACCGGGCCGCCGTCGAACCGGACGGGCTCACCGTGCACACCCCCGACCTGGACGACGTGTTCTTCGCCCTCACCGGGCGGCCGACCCCGGAGGCGAGCGCCCGATGAGCACCCACACCCTGGCCGACTCGGCGACCATGCTGCGCCGGGACTTCAAGCACCTCCAGCGCTACCCGGTGATGGCCATCAGCGGCCTGGTCATGCCGGTGTTCATGATGCTGCTGTTCGTCTACGTGTTCGGCAGCGCGATGGTGGGCTCGGTCGGCGGCGGGGCCTACGTCGACTACCTGGTGCCCGGCATCCTGGTGATGGCGGTCGGCGCGGGTTCGGCGGCCACCGCCGTGAACATCAACGTCGACATGACCGAGGGCGTGATCGCCCGGTTCCGGACCATGGCGATCTCCCGGGTGTCCGTGCTGACCGGGCACGTGCTGGGCAGCGTGATCCGCACGGTGGTGAGCCTGGCGCTGGTGGTCGGCGTGGCGGTGCTGATCGGGTTCCGGCCGCGCGCGTCGGCCGCCGAGTGGCTGCTCGCGGCCGGCGTGCTGCTCCTGCTGACCCTGGCGCTGACCTGGCTCGCCGTCGCGGGCGGCCTGGCCGCGAAGAAGCCCGAGGGCGCGAACGGCTTCTCGCTGCCGTTCCAGTTCCTGCCGTTCATCAGCAGCGCGTTCATCCCGACCGACTCGATGGCGCCGGGGCTGGCCTGGTTCGCCGAGCACCAGCCGTTCACGCCGATCATCGAGACGCTGCGCGGCGTGCTCGCCGGGACACCGGTCGGGGACAGCGCGTGGTGGGCGATCGGGTGGTGCGCGCTGGGCACGGCGATCGGCTACGGCCGGGCGCGGGCGCTCTACAACCGCGACCCGTCCCGCTGACCGGACGGGCCGACGTGGTCCCGCCGCCGGCCGCTGCGTTCTGAGGGGTGCGCAGCGGCCGGCGGGGACGACCCGCTCCGCCGCCGGACCGCGCCCGCTCGTGGCGCGGTCCGGCGCAGGCGCTCGCCGACCGGGGTGCCGGCGCCCCGGTGGTCCGTTGTGGACGAAGCTGGTCAGCGCCCCTGGTCGAGCGCCCCTGAAGGGCCGTCACGGGTGCCTCCGGTCTACGGTGTCCCCCGTGGACCCGCGCGAGGACGAAGAGGACGACTTCGACCCCGAGGAGGACGACTTCGAGGAAGACGAGGAAGAGGACGAGGACGACCTGTTCGGCGTGACCTCCGAACCGCGCACCATCTGCCACCTGTGCGGCGGGGCCGGTTTCGTGGCGCACCCGAGCGCCGCCGTCATCGGCGGCACGCCCCGGACCGTGGACAACGGCCGCGAGTGCCCCCACTGCCACGGCGCGCGCAAGTTCCCCGGACTCGTCCCGCCCGTCTGAGCGCACGGTGCGAACGTCGGAGCCCGACCCCCGACGGACCGGGCTCCGACGAGTTCTAGGGGGTCCGCCCCGAGGTCCGGCACCCGGCGTCCTCGTCGGCCGCCGCCCGGGCGGCGATCAGCCGGTCGGTCTCGGCCTCCTGCCGGGCGAACGAGCGGGGCGACAGGCCGCGCCACGCCACGACCAGGGCCGCGACCTGGACGAGGGTGACCATCAGGTAGACCTCCCGCAGCCCCAGCCACGCGGCGACCAGGCCGCCCGCCAGCGCGCCCAGCGGCGTCAGACCCCAGGCCAGCGCCCGGTGGCCGGTCAGCACCCGGCCGAGCAGCTCCGCCGGGGTGAACCGCTGCCGGCTGGACTGCGAGCACACGTTCCACACCATGACGATGGCCGACTCGGCGAACACCACCAGCGCGATGCCGCCCGCCCACGGCGGCAGCACGGCGACCAGCAGGTGGCAGACCACCATCCCGACCTGCGCGAGCCGCATCGACCACGCGTAGCCCAGCCGCGCCACGACCCGCCGCACGACGAACGACGACGCGACCCAGCCGACCGCCATGCAGGTCATCATCACGCCGTAGCCGACCGCGCCCAGGCCGAGCACCTCGTGCACGTACAGCACGAACATCGACATCTGCGCGCTCGCCCCGAACGACCCGAGCGCGACCGCGACCGTGATCGACAGCAGCAGCGGCGTGCCGACCAGGAACCTGAGCCCCTCGCCGATGTCCCGCAACGGGTGCCGGCGCGACCGCGTCACCGACCGCGCCGGGATGCCCCGGCTGACCAGCAGGGCGACCAGCGCCGCCACCAGCGCGAGCCACGGCGGCATCCCGAAGCCGAACCCGACCAGGAACCCGGCCGCGGGCGGCACGACGAACTGCACCACGCCCCGGTCGATGAGCATCAGCCGGGTGTTGGCCGACGCGAACTCGGCGGGTTCCACCACCTCCGGCACCAGGGCGCCGGAGGCACCGTCGCCGAGCACCTGCGCGGACGTCACGACGAACGCCAGCACCAGCAGCAGCGGCAGGTCCACCGCGCCCGCCAGGCCCGCGACGGCGAACACCAGCGCCGCGCACGCCTGCACCCCGTAGGCGAACCCGAGCACGGTCGTGCGCCGCACCCGGTCGATCAGCACCCCCGCGAACAGCGAGAACAACAGCCACGGCGACTGGCCCACGATGTTGACCAGCGACACCTCCCGAGGATCGGTCGTGATCGACACCGCCACCAGCGGCAACGTCGTCAGCATCACGCCCTCGGCCACCGAACCCGACACCGCGGCTGCCTGCAGCCGCACCCACCCCCTGGACATGGGTCACAGCCTGTCAAGGCCGACACCGGACACGAACGTTTTAGCCACGGCTCAAACGGGCGCTAGGCTGGCGGCGAACCCGGCCCCCTCCCCTGCGGGAACGACGCATGGCCCTGCGCTTCACCGTCTCCCCGCTGTGGGAGACCATCGCCGCGCTGCGCGTGCTCGCCGACCCCGGCTGCTACCCGGTGCACCAGCGCTGGATCGCCGAGGTGGAACCGGGGCTGGCCGGTCTCGGACCGGATCCGACGCTGCTGACCGCCCTGGCCACCCGGCCGGTGATCCCGGAGTTCCTGATCCCGACGCCGGGCGTGCGGACGATCGGCATCGAGGACGAGCTGACCTGGCTGCCGAAGGTGGCCGACCCGGCCCGGGTGGCCGCCGCGCTGCCCGACCACCCCCGCTTCCGCGCCCTGCTGGAGGACCCGCAGGCCGCTTTGACCACGATCTGCGAGCGGATCGGCCGGGTGCACGAGGTGGTCATCGCCCCGGTCTGGCCACGGCTGGAGGGCGTGCTCCAGGGCGACGTCGAGCGGCGCGGCCGGCGGGTGGTCGAGGCGGGCGGGCAGGCGGTGCTGGCCGAGCTGCACCCGGACGTCGGCTACGACGACGGGCACGTCGTGGTGCGCCGCGCGCCGACCGCCATCGGCGACCGGGACCTGGTGCTCGTCCCGTCCGCGTTCACCTGGCCGGGCGTCTACCTGCGCGACAGCCCGGTCCGGCTGGCGCTGTGCTACCCGGCGCACGGCTTCGGCTCGCTGTGGGAGCGGTCCGCCCCGCCCGCCGGCAACGCCCTGGCCCGGCTGCTCGGCGCGACCCGCGCGCGCCTGCTGCACGAGCTGGAGCGCCCCAGCACGGTCACCGAGCTGGCGGGCCGGCTGGGTGTGACGGTCGGCGCGGTGTCGCAGCACCTGGGCGTGCTGCGGGCGGCCGGGCTGGTGGTGAGCCGCCGGGAGGGGCGCGAGGTCGTCTCGCTGCGCACCGGCCTCGGTCAGGCGCTGGCGCAGGGGGAAGTACGGTAGTCCGACGTGGAGGTCCTGTCCGTACCCGAGTGGACCGCGCGCCGGGACCGGCACGCGTCCCGCGTCCGCGCGTGGACGCAGCCGCACCACGAGCGCAAGGCGCGCGGCGAGAAGCACCCCGTGCTCGACTTCCTGTTCAGCTACTACAGCCACCGCCCGGCCCGGCTGGAGCGCTGGCACCCCGGTCCCGGCGTCGTGCTGGCCGGGGGCGACGAGTACCTGCGGTGGCCCGTCTACCAGCGCGTCGACGGGGGTGTGGCGCTGGACGTGGCGGCGTTCGCGGCCGAGCGCGCCGCGACGGTCGCGTTCACCCACCGCCTGCTGACCGCCACCGCGTCCCGCGCGCCGCGCCTGGGCTGCTTCGGCCTGCACGAGTGGGCGATGGTGTACCGGTCGGACCGGGTGCGGCACGAGGCGTGGCCGCTGCGGCTCGGGCACGACGGCACGGACGCCGTGGTGGAGGGGCAGAAGGTGCAGTGCAGCCACTTCGACGCGTTCCGGTTCTTCACGCTGCCGGCGCGACCGCGCAACGCGCTGCAACCCACCCGGGAGACGCAGGTCGAGCTGGAGCAGCCGGGCTGCCTGCACGCGTCCATGGACCTGTTCAAGTGGGCGTACAAGCTCGACCCGGCCACGCCGTCCGAACTGGTGGCGGACTGCTTCGAACTGGCGCTGCGGGTCCGCGAGCTGGACATGCGGGCCAGCCCCTACGACCTGTCGGGGCTCGGCTACCCGCCGGTGCCGATCGAGACCCCGGAGGGGCGTGCCGAGTACGTGCGGCAGCAGAGCGCGTTCACCTCGGCAGCCGCGCCGCTGCGGACGGCGCTGATCGGGCTCACCCGGACGCTGCTGGCTGGCCCCGTCACCTCGGAGTAACGCTCGGTCACTTCACCCGTTCCGCAGACTTCACCTGTTAGCGTGACGCCGGTCGGGATTCGCCAGCCGTAGTCGGACGCTGAGAGGTAAGACGATGTCTCGACACCGCGCGTTGCGGACCAAGGTGCGGCGCGGGATCGCCAAGTGGCCGGTCGCCATCGTCGGCGTGGTCGTCCTGCTGGTGCTCGGGTACCTCGCCTGGACGTGGGTGGGCGGAATCCTGGAGCGCCGCGCCGCCGCCCAGGCGGGTGACTGCCGGGCGGGCCAGACCTCGCTGCGGGTGGCCGCGACGCCCAGCGTGGCCGACGCCGTGCGGCAGGCCGCCGAGTCGTGGAGCAGGGGCCGCCCGGTCGTCTACGACCACTGCATCCAGGTCGAGGTGCAGGCCATCCACTCCGACGTGGTCCTGCAGAGCCTCACCCAGGGCTGGGACGAGGCCAAGCTCGGCACCCGGCCGCACGCGTGGGTCACCGACTCGATGCTGTGGGCCAACCGCCTCGGCGCGCAGAACCGGGCGCTGCTCGGCGCGCAGCCGGTGTCCATCGCGGCCAGCCCGGTGCTGCTGGCGCTGCCCCAGGAGGGGGCGCAGGCGCTCCAGGCCGGTGTCGGGTTCCGCTGGACGGACCTGCCCGAGGTGACGTCGGCGGCGGGCGGCTGGGCCCGGTTCGGCAAACCCGAGTGGGGCGACTTCAAGGTCGCCATGCCCGACCCGACGACCAACGCGGCCACCGCGATGGTGATCCAGTCGGCCCTGGCGGGCGCGAGCCCGGACGGCAAGGGCCCGGTGACCACCGAGATGCTCGCGCTCGACCCGGTGAAGGCCGCGCTCGGGCGTCTGACGGCGTCCAAGCCCGAACAAGCGCCCACGACCACGTGGGACGCCCTGTCGCAACTGGCGGCCAAGTCCGGGGTGAACGCGGCGGGGTTCAGCGCGGTCCCGGTGTCCGAGGTCGACCTCTACCGGCACAACACCGGCAAGGACGGCGGCACCGCGCCGTTGCAGCCCCTGTACGGGGTGGCGGCGGGCGGCCCGTCCCCGGTCGCGGACTTCCCCTACGTGCCGCTCGCGGGCGACTGGGTCGGCGAGGCGCAGGTGCGCGCGTCCCAGGAGTTCCAGAAGTTCCTGCTGGAGGACGACCAGCAGCGGACCCTGGCCGGCGCGGGCCTGCGGGTGGACGCCACCACCGAGCGGCCCAAGCCGTCGCCGGGCATCCGGTGGGCGACCATGACCGACAAGCTGGTGCCCGCCGACGCCACCACCGCGCAGCAGATCTCCGCCGCGTGGGCCACCGCCGACAACGGCCAGTCGGTCACCGTGCTGGTGGACGTGTCCAAGTCGATGGAGGAGCCCGGCGGCGACGGCAAGTCGCGGATGGCGTGGGTGAAGGACGCGCTGTCCGGCCAGGTCAACCGCTCGGTGTCGGGTTCGCTGGGCCTGTGGGAGTTCTCCCGCTCGCTGGACGGCGAGAAGCCGTACCGGCAGCTCGTCGGCACCGGGCCGGTGGCCGGGCAGAAGCAGCAACTGCTCGACGGCGTCGCCGGGCTGCGCCCGCAGAGCGCGACCCAGCTCTACACCAGCGTGGCCGCGCTCTACGCCCGGACGCTGGCCGACCACCAGCCCGGCAAGCGCAACCGCATCATCGTGCTGACCGACGGGGCGAACGACGGCGGGCTGACCTTCGCCCAGCTCAAGGGCGAGCTGACCAGGCTGAAGCAGGACGGCAAGGACATCGAGATCAGCGTGCTGGCGATCGGCCCGGACCCGGAGCGCCAACCCCTCGGCGAACTCACCCGCACCACGGGCGGCACGCTGTCGGTGGTGGACGACGGTCGCGGCGTCGACGCGGCCCTGGCCCAGCTCCTGTCGGCTTAGCCGGGGGCACCGCTCCCGCGCGGGACGCGCCGCGCGTGGCGTGGGTCAGGCGTAGAAGGTGGCCATGGTGGTCACCGCGCCCTTGATCCGCTCCCGCAGCTCGACCGGCTCCACGACCTCCGCGTCCGCGCCCAGCCGGAGCAGGTCGGCGGCGGCGTGCTCCACGGACTCGATCGGCACGCGGACCGTCGTCCACTCGCCCCGGGGTTCGACGCCCGCCAGGGCCCGGCCCGGCACCAGGCCCAGCAGGTAGGGCGCGCGGCGCAGGCCCGCCTCGGTCAGCCGGACGGTGGCCTCCAGCGGGAACATCCGCTCCTCGAAGCGCGCCGACCACCCCGCCCAGAACTCCGCCAGGTCGAAGCCGGCGGGCCGCTCGAACGGCTCGTCGGTCGCCGTCAGCTCCAGCACCCGGGCCACCCGGTAGGTGCGCAGGTCGCCGGACGCCTCGGCGACCAGGTACCAGACCCCGGCCTTGAGCACGAGGCCGAGCGGGCCGACGACCCGTTCCACCTCGCCGCCGGCCGAGCCCCACCTCCGGTACCGGACGCGGACGCGCCTCGGGTTCCACACCGCGTCCGCGACCTCGGCGAGGAACGGCATGTCCTCGGCGTGGCGGAACCACCCCGACGTGTCGAGGTGGAACCGCTCGCGCACGCGCCCCGCCCGGGACCGCAGCTCCGGCGGGAGCGCGGCGAGGATCTTGAGCTGCGCGGCGGCCACCACCGCGCCCAGCCCCAGTTCGGCGGCCGGTCCCGGCAGGCCGGCCAGGAACAGCGAGTCCGCCTCCTCCCCGGTCAGCCCGGTCAACCGGGTCCGGTAGCCGTCGAGCAGCCGGTACCCGCCCGTCGGGCCCCGGTCGGCGTAGACCGGCACGCCGGCCGAGCCGAGCGCCTCCACGTCCCGGTAGACCGTGCGGACCGAGACCTCCAGCTCGTCGGCCAGCTCCTGGGCGGTCAGCCGGCCGCGCGACTGGAGCAGCAGGAGCAGGGAGAGCAACCGCCTGGCGCGCATGACCCGATTGTCCCCGATACCTGACGCGGGTTGTCAGGTACGCCGTGCAGACTCGTCGGCATGAGCACCGAAGCGAGCGGCACGGTCGGGATGGCCGACTGGGTCGAGCACACCTGGGACGGCAAGCGCTACGACGAGGTCACCGGCCCGAAGCAGACCACCGGCGGCATGACCACGACCTACCGGGGCGACCTGGAGGCGACCGGCGAGATGCGGTTCCTGATGTCCTACCCGGACGACGCGTCGTGCCGGTCCACCGGCTACGAGGTGGTGACCGGCACGCTGGCCGGCCGCACGGGCACGTTCGTGCTGGAGCACGTCGGCGGGTTCCGCGACGGCGTCGCCGAGGGCACGTTCACGATCGTCTCCGCCGGCGGCGACCTGGCGGGCCTCACCGGCACCGGCACCGTCCGCTGGCACCAGACCGAGCCGAGCCGCTACACCCTCGACTACGACCTGGCGTGACCCCGGGGGGCGGCCACCCGACCGCCGGCAGGCACGGCGAACGCCGGCAGGCATCGGGTGCCTGCCGGCGTGCGGCGGTCGAGCGGACGAGCGGCGGTCAGCCGCCGTAGGCGGACACCGGGGGGCAGGAGCAGACCAGGTTGCGGTCGCCCTTCGCGCCGTCGATGCGCCGCACCGGGGGCCAGGTCTTCGGGGCGGCCGTGCCCGCCGGGAACACCGCCTCCTCGCGGCTGTACGGGTGGTCCCACTCGCCGGTCACCGACGCCGCCGTGTGCGGCGCGTTGCGCAGCGGGTTGTCGTCGGCCGGCCACTCGCCCGAGCCGACCCGGTCGATCTCGCCCTTGATGGCGATCATCGCGTCGATGAACCGGTCGATCTCGGCCAGGTCCTCGGACTCGGTCGGCTCCACCATCAGCGTGCCCGCCACCGGGAACGACATGGTGGGCGCGTGCAGGCCGTAGTCGGCCAGCCGCTTGGCCACGTCGTCCACGGTCACGCCGGTCGCCTTGGTGATCGGCCGCAGGTCGAGGATGCACTCGTGGGCCACGAAGCCGCCCTCGCCGGTGTAGAGCACCGGGAAGTGCTCGTCCAGCCGCCGGGCCACGTAGTTCGCCGCCGCGACGGCGGTCAGCGTCGCACGGCGCAGGCCGTCGCCGCCCATCATCCGCACGTACGCCCACGAGATCGGCAGGATCGACGCCGAACCCCACGGCGCGGCGCTGATCGGGCCGACGCCGGTCGCCGGGCCGGCGGTCGGCTGCAACGGGTGGTTGGGCAGGAACGGCGCGAGGTGCGAGCGCACGCCGATCGGGCCGACGCCGGGGCCGCCGCCGCCGTGCGGGATGCAGAACGTCTTGTGCAGGTTCAGGTGCGACACGTCCGAGCCGAACTTGCCGTACTGGGCCAGGCCGATCAGCGCGTTGAGGTTCGCGCCGTCCACGTACACCTGGCCGCCGGCCTCGTGCACCAGGCCGCACACCTCGCGCACGGTGTCCTCGTACACGCCGTGCGTGGACGGGTAGGTGATCATGATCGCGGCCAGGTCGTCGCGGTGGGCGTCGACCGTCGCGCGCAGGTGGCCCAGGTCGACGTTGCCCTTGTCGTCGCACTTCACCACGACCACGCGCATCCCGGCCATGACGGCCGACGCGGCGTTGGTGCCGTGCGCGGAGGACGGGATCAGGCACACGTCGCGGTGCTCGTCGCCGTTGGCGCGGTGGTAGGCGCGGATCGCCAGCAGGCCCGCGAACTCGCCCTGGCTGCCCGCGTTGGGCTGGAGCGACACCGCGTCGTAGCCGGTCACCTCGGCCAGCCACGACTCCAGGTCCCGGACCAGCGAGAGCAGGCCGGCGGCGTCGGAGGCGGGCGCGAACGGGTGCAGCTCGGCGAACTCGGGCCAGGTGATGGCCTCCATCTCGGCCGTGGCGTTGAGCTTCATCGTGCACGAGCCGAGCGGGATCATGCTGCGGTCGAGCGCGACGTCCTTGTCCGACAGCGACCGCAGGTAGCGCAGCAGCGCGGTCTCCGAGCGGTGCGCGTGGAACACCGGGTGCGTGAGGTAGTCGCTGGTGCGGCGCAGGTCGGCGGGGATGCCGTCGGCGGTGTCGGCGTCCAGGCCGTCGATGTCGGCCACCGCCACGTCGAACGCCCGCCACACCGCGACGAGGTCGTCGCGGGTCGTCGTCTCGTCGCAGGCGATCGACACCGTGTCGGCGTCCACCTGCCACAGGTTGACGCCCAGCTCGCGGGCGGCGGCCACGATCGCGGCGGCCCGGCCCTCGACGCGCGCCCGGACGGTGTCGAAGAACTCGCCGTGCACGACCTCGACGCCGCCCTCGCACAGGCCGGCGGCCAGCACGGTCGCCATCCGGTGGGCGCGGGTGGCGATGCCGCGCAGCCCCTCCGGGCCGTGGTACACGGCGTACATGGAGGCGATCACGGCCAGCAGGACCTGCGCGGTGCAGATGTTGCTGGTCGCCTTCTCGCGGCGGATGTGCTGTTCGCGGGTCTGCAGCGCCAGCCGGTAGGCGCGGTTGCCGTCGGCGTCGACCGACACGCCGACCAGCCGGCCGGGGAGCTGGCGCTCCAGGCCCGCGCGGACGGCCATGTACCCGGCGTGCGGGCCGCCGAAGCCCATCGGCACGCCGAAGCGCTGGGTGGTGCCGACGACGACGTCCGCGCCGATCTCGCCGGGCGGGCGCAGCAGGGTCAGCGACAGCAGGTCGGCGGCCACCACGGCCTGCGCGCCGGCCGCGTGGATCTCCGCGATCAGCGACTCCTGGTCGCGGACCACGCCGGAGGCGCCGGGGAAGGACAGCAGCACGCCGAAGAAGTCGCCGCCCAGGCCGAGGCCCTCCAGGCCCTGCGACAGGTCGGCGGTGACGACCTCGATGCCCAGCGGCTCGGCGCGGGTCTCGATCACGGCCAGCGTCTGCGGCAGCGTGTCCTGGTCGACCACGAACTTGGCGGACTTGCTCCGGCCGGCGCGGCGGACCAGGGTCATCGCCTCGGCGGCGGCCGTGGACTCGTCCAGCATGGACGCGTTGGCCAGGGCCAGGCCGGTCAGGTCGGCCACCACGGTCTGGAAGTTCAGCAGCGCCTCCAGCCGGCCCTGCGAGATCTCCGGCTGGTAGGGGGTGTAGGCGGTGTACCAGGCCGGGCTCTCCAGCACGTTGCGGCGGATCACCGGCGGGGTGGTGGTGCCGTAGTAGCCCAGGCCGATCATCTGCTTGAGCGGCTTGTTGCGAGCGGCCAGGGCGCGCAGCTCGGCCAGCGCCTCGGTCTCCGTGGCGGGCGCGGGCAGGTCCAGCACCAGGTCGCGCTCCCGGATCGACTCGGGCACCGCGCGCTGCGCCAGCTCCTCCAGCGAGCCGACGCCGATCACGTCGAGGATGCGGGCCAGCTCGGCCGGCCGGGGGCCCACGTGCCGGTCGGCGAAGGGGGTGCCGTGCTCGAGAGCGGCGAGGGGGATGCGGTCGTGCGTCATAGATACGCCTCCGGGGCTACGGGCACACTTCTGCCGTTGCCCTCCCCCTCTGTCTTCTGCCCGTCGGGGCGCCTGAGAGCTTCACCCGGCCGTCGGAACGGACCGGGCTTGCACCGTCGGCGGGGTCGGCGGACCGACCCGCTTTCCAGAGGCGTCTCACCCGCGCGGTCCTTGCGCCTGAGAGGTTCCGGGGAGGATTTGCTCCTTCGGCGCCGAGACGTGCTCGGACTCTCCCGCGCGGGATAAAGCGACTACCCGCGAATGGTACCCGGACCAGGCCCGCAGGCCCGCACGGACGCGACGCGGATCTCAGCCGGTGGCACGGGACTTCGGGGTCGCGGCTGCGGGGCCCGGCCGGACCGACGCCCCGGACCGCTCCGACGGGCCTGGCGGTACCGACGCGCGCGGGCCTCAGCCGGTGGCGCGGGTGCGCCGGCGGCGGGACAGCTCGTCGTTCGGGGCGTGCTCGACCTCCCCGCCGTCCGCGCGCTCGGCGGGGAACTCGTGGATGGTGCCGCTGATCTCCCGCATCGCGCCGCTGACCGCGATCCCGAACACCCCCTGACCGCCCTGGAGCAGGTCCACGACCTCCTCCGGCGAGGTGCACTCGTAGACCGTCGTGCCGTCGCTGAACAGCGTGATCCGGGCCAGGTCCTGCACGCCCCGGCGGCGCAGGTGGTCGACCGCGACCCGGATGTTCTGCAACGAGACCCCGGTGTCCAGCAGCCGCTTGACCACCTTGAGCACCAGGATGTCCTTGAACGAGTACAGCCGCTGGCTGCCCGAGCCCTGGGCACTCCTTATGGTCGGGTTGACCAGTCCGGTGCGGGCCCAGTAGTCGAGCTGGCGGTAGGTGATGCCCGCGATCTGGCACGCGGCAGGGCCTCGGTAGCCCACGAGCTCGTCCGGCAGCGAGGAGTCCGGGAACAGCTCACCCTGTTCGCCGGATCCGGCCCGGATGGCTTCCTCGACCACGCCTGCCTCCCCTCGGTCCGGCCACGACAGCCGGCGACCACCGTGCAACCGCCCCGGCGTTGGAATCACACCGTGGCAATTCACCCGAGTTCGACGGTAAGACCGCCTAGGGGGCAGGTCAACGCGACGCGCTGAGCGTGTCGCACCTCAACCTCAGGTTGAGGTTGAGAGAGACGCCCGACGTAAGCCATTCGGGTGACGTTTAGTGATCGTTTAGCCGATCACCGCTGACGTTGTGTAATTCGGAAGTGTGACACCGGGGGGTGGCACACCGGGTTGATCCACAACTCACCGCACACACCACGGGGGGCCGACCCGACTCGCGGCCGGACCACCGGCCCCTCGTGGCGCAGCCGGCACCCGAACCGACGAAACGCCCACTCACAGCCCGCCACCGAGCGTCCGTCGTGCACACCGGCCGACCGCCCGGACGGCCCCCGGCGCCCCCCGAACAGCTCCCGGCACGGGGTCCCGGACCGCCCGGGGCACTCCCCAGCCGGCCGGGACCCGGCCGCTGCCGCCCCGCTGCGCCCCGAACGCGCGAAAGCCCGGAGCGACCGCTCCGGGCTGCCCGTCCGACCCCACCGGGCCGGACCGCCTCCACCTCGTCCACCTGCGCGCCGCGGCGGCACGCCCGGCCCGGGACCGGGCTACGTGTCCGCGCCCCGGAAGTCCTCCGGCGACACCGAGTCGAGGAACTCGCGGAACTTCTCGACCTCGTCCTCCTGCTCGTCCGGGATGATCAGGCCGGCCTCGGCCAGCACCGACTCCTCCGCGTGGATCGGCACGCCGATCCGCAGCGCCAGGGCCACCGAGTCGCTCGGGCGCGCCGACACCCGGACGTCGCCGTCGAACACCAGCTCGGCGAAGTAGGTGCCCTCCTGCAGGTCGGTGATGCGGACCTGTTCGAGGTTGCGGCCCAGGGCCCCGATGACGTCCTTGAGCAGGTCGTGGGTCAGTGGCCGCGCGGGGCGCACGCCCTGTTGTTCCAGGGCGATGGCGGTGGCCTCGACCGACCCGATCCAGATCGGCAGGTAGCGCTCGCCCTCGGTCTCGCGCAGCAGCAGGATCGGCTGGTTGGCGGGCAGTTCCACCCGCACGCCGACGACGCGCATCTCGCTCATCGGGTATCGCCTCCCTCAGCGCGCTGAAATTCTGGCGTCCCCGCTATCCCACGAGGATCCCCCACGTACCCTTTCGACGCTACCCGCCAAGCGGGCCTTGTGCGCAACCACCTGGTATCCGGATCACCATTCGGACACCGGTTCACCTGGGGGAAACGCGACCACCTGCGACGTCGCGGAGCCCGGTCTTCACCAGGAGTGTGTGCAGCGTTACGGAAAGCGCCGCGAGTTCGCGGACGACTTCATCGGCACGGCCGCGCGCTCGCGGGTCCCGCTGCCGGTAGAGGGGTGCGACGACCTGCTCGACGAGGCCGACCTCGCGGTCGGCCGCCGCGCGGAAGGTTCGCAGGTGGCGCGGGTCCAGGCCGAGGCCGGTCAGCGCGCGCACGGTGGTGGCGACCTGGAGGGCGTCCTGGTCGTAGGACCCGCCCGCGCCCGCCCTGAGCAGGCCGTGCTGCTCCAGGTCCGCCAGCAGCGCCCCGTCCAGCCCGGAGCGGGCCAGCAGCTCCTCCCGGGACAGCCGGGGCGCGGACCCGCCGGCGGCCTGGTCGGCGGCGGGCAAGCTGTCCACGGCGCGCAGCACGCGGCCCGGGGCCGCCGCGTCGGCCGCGTCCAAGTGCTCCCTGATGACCTTCAGGGGCAGGTACCGGTCGCGCTGGGCCGCCAGCACGTACCTCAGCCGCTCGACGTCGACCGAGGTGAACTGGCGGTACCCCGAGGCGGTGCGTGCCGGGCGGACCAGCCCCTCCGACTCCAGGAAGCGGATCTTGGAGATCGTCACGTCGGGGAACTCCGGTCGGAGCTGCGCCAGCACCGCGCCGATGCTCAGCCCCCCGCGCTGTGGCCGCCCGGCCGCCGTCACTGCGCCCCCTGACCCCCGGCGCCCGGACCGGTCAGGAACACGAGGCGGAACTTGCCGATCTGCACCTCGTCGCCGTTGGCGAGGACCGCCTGGTCGACGGGCTCGCGGTTGACGTAGGTGCCGTTGAGGCTGCCCACGTCGATGACCACGAACTCGCCGCCCTCGCGGCGGAACTCGGCGTGCCGGCGGGACACCGTCACGTCGTCGAGGAAGATGTCGCTGTCGGGGTGCCTGCCCGCGCTGGTGGTGTCCCGGTCCAGCAGGAACCGCGAACCCGCGTTCGGGCCGCGCTTGACCACGAGCAGGGCGGACCCCGCGGGCAGCGCGTCGACACCGGCGACGGCCGGCTCCTGTGCGGGTGCCTCGGCGCCCTCCACCTCGGCGAGGAAGTCGGCCCGGAAAACGGAGGTCCGCTCCGGGGACTGCTCCGGCGGAACGCCTGGCCCGTCGTTCGTGCTCACCTGAGCTCTCCTCCTGCTGCTGGAACCGTCGAGACCGCTAGAACCTATCGTGCCCGAACCCCGGTCCGAGGAGCGGCTCCCCCACCGACCGAAGATCCGACGGAAGATCGACGTCACCCCTGTGCCGCCAGCTCCTGGTACGCGGCGGCGTCGAGCAGGTCGTCGACCGCGGTGGGGTCCTCCAGGCGCAGCTCCACCATCCAGCCCTCGCCGTACGGGTCGGAGTTGACCAGGTCGGGCTGCTGGTCGAGGGAGTCGTTGCGGGCCACGACCTCGCCCGCGAGCGGGGCGTAGATGTCCGACACGCTCTTGGTGGACTCGACCTCGCCGAGGGTCTGGCCCGCCCCCACCTGCTCCCCGAGTTCCGGGAGCTGGACGAACACGACGTCGCCGAGCTGCTCTTGGGCGTAGTCGGTGATGCCGATGCGCACGGTGTCGTCACCGGTGCGCAACACCCACTCGTGCTCCTCGGTGTACTTGAGCTCCTCGGGAATCACCGCGGTGTGCTCCTTCATGACGGTGGATCTTCGCTGCCGGATCTTCCCACGCCCCGTTCAGGCGGGTACGACCCCCGGCGGTCGACGCAGGGCGAGGGAGAACTGGTACACGTACAACGCCCCCGACCACAAGTAGAGCGCACCGCCCCACACCATGAACGCGTAGGCCACCGGTCGGGCGACCTGGGCGGCGGTGGACGTCCCCTGGGCGAGCAGGAGCATGGGGAACGCGTAGAGCAGGTTGAAGGTCGCGGCCTTGCCCAGGTAGGTGACCTCGAACGGCCCGTAGCCGCGCCGCCGCAGCACCGGCAGGCACGCGCCGACCACCAGCTCCCGGCCGACCAGGACCGCCGCCACCCACCACGGCACGATGTCGCGGACCACGAAGGCGACCAGCGTGGACAGGATGTAGAGCCGGTCGGCGGCCGGGTCGAGCAGCGCGCCGAGCCGGCTCATCTGGTCCAGCCAGCGGGCGAGCTTGCCGTCCAGCCAGTCCGACAGGCCCGCGAGGACCAGCACGACCACCGCCCACCCGTCGGCCTGCGGCCCGAGCAGCAGGTACAGGAACAGCGGGACGCCGAGCAGCCGGAGCACGCTGAGCGCGTTCGGGATGGTCAGCCACCGGTCTGCGGGGTCGTGCGGCACACCCGAACTGTAGAGCCGCCGGTGGGCGGCGGGTGCGGCACGGGGTGTTCTCCGGGCAGCGGGCAGCCCGGGTGGGTGGGGAGGGTGGGCGGAGAGGGGCGTGCGGGCACCCGGGGCCTCGGGCTCTGGGGGACCCGGCGCGCGGTCAGCACGGGGAGCCCGAGGGTTCGGCGGGAGGGGTTGGGTCGCGGTCCGGTCAGTGCGACCGGGTGCGGCTCCAGCCCCGGCGTTGCAACTGCTCGCCGCTGAGCGCCTGCGGGCGACCGCGGTCGTCCACGCCGACCCAGCGGGCTCGGAAACCTTCGAGCACGTAGGCGTGGCCCTTGCTCCAGACCACGCTGCACGGGGCGGTGGGCAGCGGTGCCGCGCCCGCGGTGCGGGCGCGCGCCGCCTTGCGCTTCGCGGGCTCGGACTCGGTTTCCGTAGTGGTGCTCATCGTCGATCCCTCCGTACGGGTGTCGCCCGCGACGGTCGCGGCGCTGTCCCCACGTCCAGATTGTGCGCGAACTGTGGCGTCCGCCACCTCCGAATTGCGCGAGTCTCGCCCATCGGGCGATCCGGTCGCCGAATTGCGCGGCGCGCTTCCCCCGGGGTGTAGCCCGCCGGGCGCAGGTCGAACCGTTCACCGCGCGTCATCCGCCGCCGGACGACCGGCCGACTACACTGGAACTGATCAAGACGCCATCTGCCCGCTTGTGATGCCCGAAGGGCCTCCGTACGGTGGTTGGCGCAGCGGTTGAGCAAACAGCCGCGCCGGGGAAGCTCCGGTTTACGGGCCACAAGTGTCGCCACGCTGCATGTTCGTCGTCGGCGTTTGCCGCACACCTGGGCTTCCCTCCCCAGCGGTTACAGGTGAAGAGGAGTCCTCGTGACGGTGCAGGATCCGAACGTCGTGGCGACGAGCGGAACCGGGTCCGCCGCGGACGGCACGCGTACCGCGCGGGTGGTCCGCTCGGTGGACCACCCGGCGGACGGTGTCACGGTCGTGGCAGTCGGCGGAGAGATCGACATGTTGACCGCCCCCGAACTGCGCGCGGACGTGCTCGGCCGGTTGGACGGCGGCGACACCCTCGTGCTCGACATGTCCTCGGTGAGCTTCCTCGGCTCAGCCGGGCTGGCGGTGCTGGTGGAGGCGTCCCAGCACGCCCAGCGGCGCGGTACGGCGTTCCGGGTGGTCGCGGTGGAGCGGGCGGTGATCAGGCCGCTGGCCGCGACGGGTCTGGGCGAGGTCTTCAGCGTGCACGGCTCGGTGGCCGAGGCGCTGGCGGCGGTGCGGGCGGCGGACGGCGAATCGTCGGCGGGCTAGCGTGCGCCACCAGGTCGACGACCTGGTCCACGCCGGCCGCGAGGAGCGCGGTGTGCGCCGGGCCGTGCTCGGGCGCGCGCACGACCAGGCGGTTGCCGGCCGCCGCAGCGGCCTCGGCGATGCCCCGCAGGCTGCGCACGAGGCCCTCGGCCCGGCTGCCGAGGCCCCTCAGGTCGACCACGACGGGCACGGAACCCCCGCGTGCGGCGGTCAGGATGCGCCGCCGCACGGCGGGGCCGTCGCGCGCGGGCACGTCCCCCAGCACGACCACCTCGACCCACCCGGACCGCTCCACCACGCGGACCTGGTCCAGCGGCGAGGGCCGGTAGGTGCCCCGGGTGGTGTGCAGGGCGGCCATGACGAGCGTCACGCGCGTGCCGCCGGCGGCCCGCTCCACGTGCACCTCGTCCACGTTCTCGCGCATCAGCAGCAGGCCCCGGCCCCGGTCGGACAGCGTCGCGGGCGGCACCCGCCAGGTCCCGTCGTCGGCGACCACCACGCACACCCGGCCGTCGGGCCGGGCGTCGGCGGTGATCCGGACCCGACCGGGTCGCCCCGGCGGGTAGGCGTGCTCGACGGCGTTGCTCATCGCCTCGTTGACGGCGATGACCAGGTCGTACCGGTCGTCGTCGGACACGCCGAGGTGGAGCAGCCAGGCGTCCAGTTGCCCTCGGGCCTGTGCGAGCAGCGTCGCCACGGCGGGGATCTCCACCCCCCAGTGGCGGTCCGCGAGTCTTTCGCTCAAGTGGCCTCCCAGTGACACGCCCCAGTGAACACCCCTGGCGACGCACCAACGAGTCTTCCCAGTACGAACGGCCCTTACACGTGTGAGGACCGATCCAATCGGGTATCGATAGCTTCAGCACCATCGAGACAGAACGGACGATGAGGTGAGCGTGTCGCACACGGAGCCGCAGAGCGGCGAGTCGGATGACCCCTTGGCCGGGGTCGAGTTGCGGATGGCGGCCGATCCCACGCAGCTGTCGGTCGTCCGTGCGGTGGCGGCCGACATCGCCATGCGCCAGGACTTCGACCTGGATTCGATCGAGGACCTGAAGCTGGCGGTGGACGAGGCGTGCTCCACGCTGATCTCGCTGGCCGCCCCCAGCGCGGTGCTCAGCGCCAGGTTCCTGGTGTCGGGCGGGGCGGTGCAGGTCTTCGCCACGGTCGGGTCGAAGCGGTCCGCGCCGCCGGACCGGGACAGCTTCGGCTGGCGGGTGCTCAGCGCGCTGGTGGACTCCGTGACGACCTGGGTGGCGCCCCGGTCGGACGCCTACGAGGTGCACATCGACCTGGTCAAGCGGTCGCAGGGGACGGCGTGACGGCGGCTGAAAACGGGGGCACGACACGTTCGCAGGGGGACTACGACCACCTGGCACCCCTGTTCGTCCGGCTCGCCGCGACGGAGAAGGGGCTGCCGGAGCGGGAGCGGCTGCGCGACGAGCTGGTCACCGAGCACCTGCCGGTGGCCAAGCACATCGCCCGGCGCTTCGGCCACCGGGGCGAGCCCTACGACGACCTGGTGCAGGTCGCGACGGTCGGCCTGATCAACGCCGTGGACCGGTTCGACCCGGAGCGCGGCAGCGACTTCCTGTCCTTCGCGGTGCCGACGATCATGGGCGAGGTGCGGAAGTACTTCCGCGACTCCAGCTGGTCGGTCCGGATGCCCCGGCGGCTCAAGGAGCTGCACCTGGCGATCAACGCCGGGTCGTCGCGGCTGTCCCAGCAGCTCGGGCGCGCGCCGACCCCGTCGGAGCTGGCCGAGCACCTGGGCCTGTCCCGCGAGGAGATCCACGAGGGCCTGGCGGCGGGCAACGCCTACCACAGCGCGTCGCTGGACGACCTGCTGACGGCCGACGAGAGCTCCATCTCGCTGGGCAGCACGCTGGGCGAGGAGGACCCCGAGATCGAGGCGATCGAGCAGCGCGAGGCGCTGCACCCGCTGCTGGAGAAGCTGCCGGAGCGGGAGCGCAAGATCGTCGTGATGCGGTTCTTCGGCAACATGACGCAGACCCAGATCGCGCAGAAGGTCGGGATCTCGCAGATGCACGTGTCGCGGCTGCTCGCCAAGACGCTGCGGCAACTGCGCGACGGCCTGACCGAGTGAGTCCCACCGGTCGTCCGGGGTGCCGAGGCACGCCGAGTGGCCCGTGCGCGTGACAGAGGCCCGGGGGCGCGGGGGCGCGCGGCCGGCCCCCCGGCGGCGGAGCGGGCGGGCGGGCGGGGGGACGACCCGCCGCCGCGCCGGCGCGGGGCG
>NZ_JBFAJV010000010.1:259500-346726 GCF_040655415.1 Actinosynnema sp. NPDC050436
CCGTCCTCACCGCGGCCGACCAACGGTTCGGCGGGGGGCCCGCGGCCCGCGGTGTGGCCGGGGGGGGTCACCGCGGCCGGGGGCGGGGGGCCGGCCCCCCCGGCCCCGGGCCTTCGTCGCGGCCGGCGGTCAGGGGACGCCGCCGGCCGCGAGCCTGGTGGCCCGCTCGGGCAGGGGTCGCCGAGCGGGCGCGGGGTCACGCCGCGGTGTGCCTGCGCTCGTCGGTGCCGCGCCGGGCGGCGGCGATCAGGCGGCGGCGCTCGTCCTCGCCCATGCCGCCCCACACGCCGTAGGGCTCCTGGGCGGACAGCGCGTGCCGCCGGCACTCCAGCAGCACGGGGCAGCGCCCGCAGAGCTGCTTGGCCCGGTCCTCCCGGGCGGCGCGGGCGGAGCCGCGCTCGTTGTCCGGGTGGAAGAAGACCGCGCTGTCACGGCCTCGGCAGAGTCCCTCCTTCTGCCAGTCCCACACGTCGGTGACTGGCTTCGGCAGGCGCGCGGTGCTGGTCATGGCGGACATACCCCCTGCTGGAGTCGTTTCAGGTGCGATCAAGACGTACCCCGGCCGGTCGGGGGGACAAACGTGTCCTCCCCCATCGGGTTACCCCACTCCGCCGGGCTCCGGCGCGATCACGGTGAGTCCTGGTCGGACGGTCGCCGGTGCAGGAACTCCCTGGCCTTGGTGCGCACGCCCTTGGCCATCACGCCCCAGGCGTCCGGGTCGCCCTTGATCATGGCCTCGGCCACCGATTTGACCTGGTCGAACGAGGCGTGCGGCGGGATCGGCGGGATGTCCGGGTCGCACCGCACGTCCAGCACGGCGGGCCGGTCGGCGGCCAGCGCGGAGTCCCAGGCCGCGCCGAGCGCGCCCGGGTCGGTCACGTCGATGCCGACCAGCCCGATGGAGCGGGCGAACTCGGCGTAGCCGACCTCGGGCAGCGACTGGGACTCGGTGAACTTCGGTGCGCCGCCCATGGCGCGCAGCTCCCACGTGACCTGGTTGAGGTCGTTGTTGTGCAGCACGCACACCACGCACCGCCGGTCCGCCCACTCGTGCTGGTAGCGGGCCATGGTGAGCAGTTCGGCCAGGCCGTTCATCTGCATCGCGCCGTCGCCGACCAGCGCGACCACCGGGCGGTCGGGGTGGGCGAACTTGGCGCCGATCGCGTACGGCACGCCCGCTCCCATCGTGGCCAGCGTGCCGGACAGCGAGCCCCGGTTGCCGGGGCCGAACCGGACCAGCCGGGCGTACCAGTTGGCGGCCGAACCGGAGTCGGCGGTGACGATCGCGTCGGCCGGGAGGCGCTCGGACAGCTCCCACGCGATCCGCATCGGGTTGACCGGGTCGGCGTCGACGTGCGCCTGGGCGCGGAGGGCTTCCCAGGACTGCGCCACGTTGCCCACGACGGTGTCCTGCCAGGAGCGGTCCTCCTTGCGCCGCAGCGACGGCAGCAGCGCCCGCAGCGTCGAGGCGGCGTCGCCGACGAGGTTGACCTCCGTGGGGTACCTCATGCCGATGAACCGGCCGTCCACGTCGACCTGCACCCCGCGCGCCTTGCCGTACTCGGGCAGGAACTGCGAGTAGGGGAAGCTGGAGCCGACGATCAGCAGCGTGTCGCAGTCGCGCATCAGCTCGTAGCTCGGTCGCGTGCCGAGCAGCCCGATCGACCCGGTGCCGTAGGGCAGGTCGTCGGGCAGGACGTCCTTGCCGAGCAGCGCCTTGGCGACGCCGGCCCCGGTCAGCTCGGCGATCTCGCGGACCTCGGCGGCGGCACCGCGCGCGCCCTGGCCGACCAGGATGGCCACCCGCTCGCCCTCGTTGAGCACGGCGGCGGCGCGGTCCAGCTCGGAGCGCGGCGGCACGGAGGTGGTCCAGGACCGGTTGGGCCTGCTGGACGGCACGTGCTTGAACGCGTGCTGCGGCGGCTCGTAGGGCAGCTCCTGCACGTCCGCCGGGATGATCAGGGCGGTGGGCGCGCGCTGCGCCTCGGCCGTGCGGATGGCCCGGTCGAGGGCGTTGGGGAGCTGCTCGGGCACGGTCACGTCGACCAGGTACTCCGAGGCGACGTCCTTGAACAGCGCGTGCAGGTCGATCTCCTGCTGGTAGGAGCCGCCCATCGCGGTGCGCGCCGTCTGCCCGACGATCGCCACCACCGGGACGTGGTCCAGCTTGGCGTCGTAGAGGCCGTTGAGCAGGTGGATCGCGCCCGGTCCGGAGGTGGCCAGGCACACCCCGACCCGCCCGCTGAACTTGGCGTAGCCCACGGCCGCCAGCGCGGACATCTCCTCGTGCCGCGACTGCACGAACTTGGGCCGGTTGTCGGCCCGCCCGAAGGCTGCCACCAGGCCGTTCACCCCGTCACCGGGGTAGGCGAACACGTGCTCCACGCCCCAGTCCCGCAGGCGTTCGAGCACGTAGTCGGCGACGAGCACGGCTTGCTCCTCCCGGTCGGTGCTGGTGCCGACCGGGTACCCGGGGAGTCAGAGCGGTAACAACATCCGCCCGCCGAGCACCAGCGCGCCGAGGGTGACGGCGGCGAACACCAGCACCCACAGCACGCCCGGCACGCGGGTGATCCGGGCGAGCTGGTCGGCGTCCGACTGGGGCGCGCGCCCCCGGACCCGGCGGCTCTGCAGCTCGCCCACCGGGCGCACGCCGCCCAGCAGCAGGAACCAGGCGACGAACAGCGCGAAGGCGGCCTGCCACTCGGCGGTGGCGTACCAGGAGACGGCGAACATCACCCCGCCGGTCACCACCACGGACAGCACGCCGAACAGGTTGCGGATCATGACCAGCATGGCGGCGAGCAGCCCCACGGTCGCCCACAGCAGCGGGCGGACCTGGTCCGAGGTGACCAGTGCCGCCGCGCCGAGGCCGAGCAGCGACGGCGTGACGTACCCGGCCAGGTACATCAGCACCACGGCGACCCCGGTGGGCTTGCCGCGCGACACGGTCACGCCGGAGGTGTCCGCGTTCAGCTTGATGCCCTCCAGCCGGCGGCCGGTGAGCAGCGCGACCAGGGCGTGCCCGCCCTCGTGCGCGATGGTGATCGTGGTGCGGCTCCACCGCCAGATGCCCGGGCTGGCCACCAGGACCAGCGCGAGCACGGCGGGTGCCCACTGCGCGAGTGTCGACATCGCGCTCCAGGATGCCAGGTCCGCGAGGTGCGGTCCCGGGCGCTGCCCCCGGACGCCGACGGGGCACCGTCCACAGTGGACGGTGCCCCGCTCGGGTGGTGGGTCAGCGGTAGTGCCGGGCCTTGTGCTGCTCGGCGACGGCCGGGTCGATGGGCCGCGTCTGGTGGGGCGACACGGTCGGGTCGGCCGATTCCACGCGCTGGTCGTGCGGGCGCAGCTCCTCCCGGTCGCGCTGGACCGGCATCTCCGGGTCGCGGATGCTCTCGTCGCGCTGGGCGACGGGGCGCTCCCCGACGGGCCGGTCCACGACCTGGTGCTCCGGGGTCGGGTGCTCCACGACCGGCTCGACGTCCTCCTCCGGCACGACGACCTTGCGCCGCGCCGGCAGCACCGCGATCAGCAGCCCGACGGCCGCGAGGCCGAGGTGCAGCCAGTTGTCGTTCACGTTGAGCGCCAACGGGTTCCCGAGCCGCTCGACGGGGTTCACCGCGACCACGCCGACCAGCATCAGACCCCACACCAGCACCACGCCGTAGGCGAGGAACACGATCCAGCCGTAGAGCCGGGACAGTCCCGAACCGGTCGCCATCAGCAGACCGAGCACGCCGAACGCCAGGTGGACGACGTTGTGCAGCGGGTTGACGGCGAAACCGAGCAGCATCGAGTGCTGCTCGCCCGCGAAGTCGCCGAACCCGGTGCGGACGAAGCCGGCGATGCCGGCGACGAGGAATGCGAGGCCGAGCAGACCTGCCAGCACCTGGGCGGGCTGGAGGCCAGCGACCTTGACGCGACCGACGGTCGAGTGGGTCATCACGCCCTCCCATGAGGACACGAGAGCCCGCCTGCCGGGCTCCGGACCACCCCCGGCTACCCGACCGTCACAGAGGGCAAACCCGGGGTGGGGAACGGGCGCGCGGACCCGTTCCCCGATTTCGACAGGAGCCACCAACCCCGCCGTGCCGAGGTCGTCCCGACCCACCCCATGAAGGCCGGGGCGTCGCGGTGCGCGATATCACGCGCAGATCAAGGCGACAATTCGCGCGAGCTTCGGACAATGGCCGCGCACTCGTTTCCACGAGCGCGGCCGGACCGCCCTACGCGCAGGTCGGGAGGTGAGCCGGGCGCATCACCGGACCCGGCGCGTCGCCGCACCGGTCCAGTCGGTTCGACCGCTTTCCACTGGCTCTCCCCTTTCCTGTGTCGGCTACGACTATCTCCCCGGAGACGCGTTGTCGTCAAAGGAATATCCTTCTTCGCGCGGTTTGGTCCACACCAGCGAGTACCGCCAGTACAGGTGCCGGCGGATGCGCGCGCCGGGCACCAGCCGGGCCGCGCCGGCCTTGATCTCGTCCACGCCCATCGACCAGTCGCGGACCGGGGCGGAACCGACCGGGTCGTCGCGCACCAGGTTCATCGCTACGTTGAGCGGCGAGGAGACCAGGCTCAGCGCCCAGTCCCACGCCGTCTTCTCCTTGGCGAGCCCGAGGACGGCGAGCACGCCGCCGGGCGCGACGGCGTCCCGCAGGCGGGTCAGGCCGGCGTCGAACGGCAGGTGGTGCAGGACGGCCAGGCACGACACGAAGTCGTACGGCCCGCCGAGCGGGTCGGTGAGCACGTCGGCCCGCCGGAACCGCACGCCGGGCGCGGACCCGTCGACGGCCCGGTCCACCGCCGTGACGGCCAGCCCGCGTGCGGCGAGCCGGCGCGCGAACGCCCCGTGCCCGCACCCGACGTCCAACGCGGTCCGGGCGCCCGGGGGAACGTGCGCGAGCAGGAACGGGTGGTAGTGCGCGTTGTGGTCGAAGCGCTTCACGCACCGAGGACGCACGACCCGACCACCGGGTTGGCCCCGCCCGACCACCGCCGCCCCACGCCCAACCGCCGCCGACTCCCGCCCCGGCCACCGCCCCGCACCCGACCGCCGCCGCTCCCGCCGACCACCGGCCCCGTCCGCCGTCCGATCCCACTCGCCCCGCCGGCTCTGTTCGGCCGCCCATCCCATCCCGGGGGTGGTGAGGGGTTGACCTCGACCTTGGTCGAACTCCTACGGTGGTTCGGCAACCTACGAATGGGGGATCGACCGATGCGTGCCATCCGACAGCACGAGTTCGGACCGGCGGAGAACCTGCTCCTGGAGGACGTGCCCGACCCGGTCCCGCAGGCCGGGCAGGTGCTGGTGGCGGTGAACGTGGCGGGCGTGCACCTGCTGGACGCGGCGATCCGCCGGGGCGAGCAGGCCGGGCCGTTCCCGCCGCCCCCGCTGCCCATGACGCCGGGCCGCGAGGTCGCGGGCGTGGTGACCGGGGTCGGTGACGGCGTCGACGGGTCCTGGCTGGGCAAGCGGGTCGTGGCGCACCTCGGCATGGCCAGTGGCGGGTACGCCGAGCTGGCCGCCGTGAACGCCGCGTCGCTGCACGAGGTGCCCGCGCACGTCGCGGACGACGCGGCGGTGGCCATGATCGGCACCGGGCGGACGGCGTTCGGGGTCCTGCGGGTGGCGCAGCCGACCGCCGACGACGTGGTGCTGGTGCCCGCCGCCGCCGGCGGGCTCGGCGCGCTGTTCGTGCAGGAGGCCAAGGCGGTCGGCGCGCGGGTGGTCGGGGCGGCGAGCACGGCGAAGCTGGACCTCGTGCGCGAGCTGGGTGCCGACCTCGTGGTCGACTACACCCGCCCGGACTGGGCCGACGACGTGCGCGCCGAGGTCGGCGAGGTGAGCCTGGTGCTCGACGGCGTCGGCGGCGCGGTGGGCAGGCAGGCGTTCGAGCTGCTCGGGCTCGCCGGGCGGATCGTCATGTTCGGCTGGTCCTCCGGCGAGCCGACCAGGATCGAGACCCTCGACCTGTACAAGGGCGGCCTGACCGCGACGGTCGCCGTGGGGCCGCGCATCCTCAAGGGGATGAACCTGCGCGAGCTGGAGACGGAGGCGCTGCGGGCGCTCGCGGAGGGCCGGCTGACGCCGCGCACCACCGCGTTCCCGCTCGCCGACGTGGGCAAGGCGCACGACGCGCTGGAGAACCGGGAGACGACGGGCAAGGTCGTGCTCACCGTGTGAGTGCCCACCGTGTGAGTGCCCACCGAGCAGGGCTCACCGGGCAACGCCGGCCGTGCGCCCGCCCGAAAGCGGGGCGCACGGCCTTCCCCGGTCATCCCGCAGCCCGGTCGGCCCGCAGCCCGGTCGGCCCGGCCCTGCGGCTCACAGCCCGACCGGCTCACAGCCCGACCAGCTCACAGCCCGACCGGCTCACAGCCCGACCAGCTCACAGCCCGACCGAGACGATCCGCTCACCGTCGAAGTCCCGGATCTCCACCGCCGCCACGTCGTCCGGCGCGACCAGCGCCGACCCGTCCAGGTTGGTGCCCTCCCGCTCGCCGAGCGCGGAGACCAGCCAACTGCCCGCCTCGTGGCTGCTGCCGTCCTTGGCGACGACCACCACCCGGCACTTGCGGTCCTTGGCGATGCCCGCCGCCGACACGTTGAGCCGCACCCAGCCGGCGGCCGGCTTCACCTGCACGGTCATCCGCGCGCCGGTGACCGGGTCGACGGCGGTGCCGACCCGGGCGTCCGGCACGACCGGCGGCGTCGACTCGGCGACCGGCGGGGTCGGCGCGGTGCTCCGGCCGACCGCGAACCCGCCGCCCAGCACGACCGCCGCCACCACCGCCGCGACCAGGCCGAGCCCGACCTGCCGCCGCCGCACCCGCCCCGCCCGCTCCCGGCGCACCTGCCGCAGCGCCCGTTGCAGCACCAGGTCGCCCTCCGGCGGCCCGTCGAGCAGCGCCTCGGGCGGCACACCGCCCATTGCCCCCTCGACCGCCCGCAGCTCACCGACCTCGGTGCGGCACGCCGGGCAGGCCGCCACGTGCTCCTCCACCGCCCGCACCTCCGGCTCGTCCAAGACGCCCAGTACGTAGGCGCCCAGCAGCTGTGGATCGTGGTTCGTGGTCATCCGGCCACCCCCTTCAACGCGACCCGTTGTCCGGTGAACGTCTCCCGCAGTGCCCGCAGCGCGTAGTGCGACCGCGACTTGACCGTGCCGGGCGGCACGCCCAGCGCCTGCGCCGCCTCGGACACGCTCCGGCCCCGGAAGTAGATCTCCACCAGCACGTCGCGGTGGTCCGACGACAGCCGGTCGAGCGCTTCCAGCACCACGACCGAGTCCACCACGGATTCCGCGTGGTCGCGCTCGACCGGCGGGGTGGCCGGCGTCTCCGGCACCTCCCTGGGCCGGGCCGCGCGCGCCCTGATCCGGTCGGTGACGAGGTTGCGGGCCACCGTGAGCAGCCAGCCGCGCACCGAGCCCTTGCCGTTGACGAGGGCGTCCGGGTGCCGCCAGGCCCGCACCAGGGTCTCCTGGACGACGTCCTCGGCCGCCGCCCGGTCGCCGGTGAGCCTGGTCGCGTAGGCCAGCAGCGCCCGGCCGTGCTCCTCGTAGAGGGACCGGATCAGGGCCTCGTCGGCCGCGGTCTCCCGTCTCCGGGACCACAGAGCCGCCATCCACCCACTCCTCTCGTCAACTCCCCGCCGAGGGACACGGCTGCGGAGCCGGTCCGGTTCAGAGCGGGGCGTCACGGGCAGGAGCGGTTCTCGTTGACGCAGGCCGCGACCTCGGCGGCGAGGGCGTCCGGCATGGCGTTGACCGCCATGGCGTGGTCGGTGCGCGGGTCGCGGAGCTGCTCGGGGAAGCTGTCGAGCGCGAACGGCCGGCCGGCGGGCACCCGGTAGGCCACCCGCACGCTCAGCTTCGGGATCGGGAACGTCCCCGGCCGGCACGCGCCGTTCGACGCGGCGGGCACGACGTGCGCCCGGTGCGAGGCGCTGTCGGTGTTGCGGCCGTCCCAGCAGCTCGGGAACTCGTAGGTGCGCAGCACCTCGCGGTCGGGGCCGCACACCGGGTAGCGGTCGGTGTGCCGGTCCTCGTAGCCGGAGCAGCTCCAGCGGGCGGTGCCGCCGCCGGAGGTGAGCGCGGCCGGGTCGCCGGTGATCATCCGCAGGAACCTCGGCACCGGCACCACCTTGCCGACCGGGCTGCCGGTGAACGTGACGGACACCCGGGCCGGCGGCAGCACCTCGCCGGTGTTGCCGTGCGCGCCGCCGCCCGGGGCGTGCGCGTCGTGGCCGACGCGGTCGGTCAGCCGCAGCACGGGCCAGTAGTAGCTGGACAGGTCACCGCCGGCGCACGACGTGGTCGCGGCGGCCAGCGACCGGTCGGTGCTGGTGTGGTCGGTGCTCAGGTTGCCGACGTACTCGTGGGTGTGGTGCGCGCCGAACGGCGTGCCGGGCGCGATGACCACGTTGTCGGCGTTGAGGTGCCGCTGCTCGTTGTGCCCGCACTCGACGGTGAACGTCCCGGCGGACGCGCCGGCGCCGGGGGCCGCCGGCCGGGGCGGCGGGGGCACGTCCTCGATGTCGACGAACCGGTCGCCGGCCCCGCAGGAGCCGAGCAGGAGCACGAGGCACAGGGGGAGCATCCGCCGCACCCGCCCAAGCTTGCCACCCCGGCGGCCGGCGGGGTCGTGCCCTCGTCCGGCCGGTGCCTAGGCCGTTGCGGTGACGAGGGTGCGGCCTTCGGCCGTGACGACGCCGACCGCCGCCGGCTCGTCCGGGTCGACCGCCGCCCCGGCGAGGTCCGTGTCCCCCCGCCGGGCCGCGACCCAGCCCCCGGCGACGGCGCGGCGGCCCCGCGAGTCGGTGGCGACCAGGGTGCACCGCTCGCCGGCGTCGACGCCGGCGACCCGGGCGCGCAGCCGCAGCCGGCCGTCGACCGGCGTGACGGTGGTGGTGATCCGGGTCGGGCCGGCGGTGGCTTCCAGGACGCGTTCCCCGGGCCGGCCGAGGTGCAGCCCGCCGACGAGCGCGACGGCGGCGAGGGTGGTTCCCGTCGACGTCGACCGAACGGGCAACAGGACAGCAGCCGAACGGACGCGGGACGGGGCGCAGGTCGCCCGCTCGTCGGCGGTGAGCAGGCGTCGCGGACCCCGCCGAGGGCGTGCGCTGCGCGATTCCACCCGGGCGCGACTCCGCGTGTCCGACCGGTTGCGCACCGCCACCACCCTAGGTAGAGTTAGACCATGGTTGCGGCACGGAAGGGACCGAAGATGACCCTGCCCACCCAGCTCGTGCTGGGTGTGCTGCTGGAGGACCCCGCCCGGGAGCGGTACGGGCTGGAGATCTGCCAGGTGGCCGAGCTGCCCAGCGGGACCGTGCACCCGATCCTCGCGCGGCTGGAGCAGTGCGGGTGGCTGGAGAGCCGGTGGGAGGACGCCGACCCGCGCGAGCGCGGCCGGCCCCGCCGGCGGTACTACCGGCTCGACGCGGACAGCGTCGCGGTCGCCCGCGCCGCCGTCGCGCGGGCCCGGGGCTCGGTGCCCAGGCTCGGCCTGCTGCGACCGCACGCGGCAGGTGGGACATGACCAGGCGGGACCGACTGGCCAGGATCCGGCTGCTCGCGCACGACCTGGAGGCCGTGCTGGACGGCAGGCTCGACCGCATCCTGGACCGCCACCTCGCGCACCACCTCGCGCTGGAGCTGCGCCGGGCGCTGGAGCGCGACGGCGACGCGCGGCTGCGCGAGGTCTACCGGCGGGTGCTGTGGCTGGAGTTCGCGGTGGAGCGGAACTACCTGGCCACGGCGAGCTTCGAACCCATGGTCGCCGCCGCCCGGATCATCCGCGTGGAGTTGGAGCCCCGGCCGTGCGGCCGGCTGCTGGGCCTGGCGGTGGCCGTGCTGCCGCCGCACCACCAGGCCCGCTACCACGAGGAGTTCCGCGCCGAGCTGGACGACCTCCCGCCGGCCCGCCGGGTGCCGCACGCCGTGCGCCTGCTGAGCCGGTCCTGGATGCTGCGCCGCGCGTTGCAGGGGGAGCCCCGGTGACCGTCGAGCTGCCCCGCGCCTGGCGGCGGTTCCGCCACCCGCCCGGCCCCGAGTACCGGTCCATCCTGGTGGTGGACATCGCGGGCTTCGGGCGCTGGCCCAACCCGCACCAGATCGTGGCGCGCGACGTGCTGACCACCGCCGTGCGGGACGGCTTCCGCGCGGCGGGCGTGCGCCCGGCCGACCTGGGGTGGCAGGACCGGGGCGACGGGATGATGGTGCTCGTCCCGGCCCGGGTGTCCAAAGTGGACATCCTGGACCCGGTGATCCCGCACGTGATCGCCCGGCTGCGCCGGCACAACGCGACCGCCGCGCCGCACATCCGGCTGCGGATCGGCCTGCACGCGGGCGAGGTGCACCGCGACGCCCACGGCTGGGTGGGCAGCGACCTGAACACCGCCTGCCGGCTGGCCGACGCCGACCCGGTGCGCGCCGGGCTCCTGGGCGACGCGGTGCTGGTCGTCTCGGACGTGCTCTACCGGGGCGTGGTCCGGCACGGCTACCGCCGGGTCGACCCGGCGGCGTTCAACCGGGTCGAGGTGGCCGAGAAGGAGGTGCGGGAGCCGGCCTGGGTCGCCCAGGTCTCCTGACCCGCCCGTCGACCGTCCTCTGTGGACAGCGACCGCCGGGTCGCACGCCGTCAGGACGAGTCGCCGTAGACCGATCGGAGCCAGACGAACGTCAGCGCGTCGACCAGTTCGCGGTCCTTCTTCGCCGAACGGCGGGCGACCGACCGGCCCAGGAACGCCTGCTCGTTCATCGACACCAGGACCGCCGCCAGCGACCGCGCGTCCGGGCCGTCGACCGCCACGCCGGCGTCCCGCTCCCACGTGATCTGCTCCGCCGTGGCGTCGACGAACCGCCGCGCCACGCCGGTCCAGAAGTCGCGCATCAGCGGGTCGGTGTCGCGGGCGCGGACGGCGGCGCGCAGCACCGGGCCGTGCGCCCGCCACACCGCCAGGGTCGCGCCCAGCGCCCGCCTTATGGCGGCTTCGGGCGGTTCGCTCCCCCGGCGCAGCCAGGACGACGCCGACTCGTAGAGCGCGTCCAGCACGCGGGCGGACAGGGCGTGCAGGACGGCTTCCCGGGACGAGAAGTGGAAGTAGAACGTGGACCGCGAGATGCCCGCGCCGGCGGCCAGCTCGTCCACCGCGATGTCGTCCAGGGAACGGGTCTGGAGCAGCCGTTCGGCGGTGTCCAGGATGGCCTGCGAGGTGAGATCGCCTTTGCTGGGCCGACGTCGTGACCCGAGGGACCCGACCGGTGACCGTGGGGACATGGCGGACATGCTGGCTGCACCGCACCCGGGACCGCAACCCTTCGCGACGAACCGGTGCCGTCTCGCAAGGCGGGGTCCGGAGTGGACCCGGCGCAAAGCCCACGGCCACCCCGCGCCACGACCCCGGTCGGCGCGCGTCCGGCCCGCCGGAGGGGTAGACAGGACGGGTGGATCCCGTCCGGGCATTGCGGCAGGTGGCCTTCCGGCTCGAACGCGCGGGCGAGCCGACGTACCGGGTCAGGGCGTTCCGCCGGGCGGCGGAGGTGGTGGCCGCGCTGCCGCCGGGCGAGCTGGCCGCGCGGGTCCGGAACGGCACGCTCACCGCCCTCGACGGCATCGGCAAGTCGACGGCGGGCGTGATCGCGGACGCGGCGGCGGGCCGCGAACCGGCGTACCTGAGCCGGATCCCCGCACCCGTCGTCGGCGGCCAGGCGCTGCGCGCGCTGCTGAAAGGCGACTGCCACACGCATTCCGACTGGTCCGACGGCGGCAGCCCGATCCGGGAGATGGCCGAGACCGCGCGCGACCTCGGGCACGAGTGGGTGGTGCTGACCGACCACTCGCCGAGGTTGACCGTGGCCAACGGCCTGTCCGCAGACCGGTTGCGCGCGCAGCTCGACGTGGTCGCCGGGCTGAACACCGAGCTGGCGCCGTTCCTGCTGCTGACCGGGATCGAGGTGGACATCCTCGACGACGGCTCGCTCGACCAGGACCCGGACCTGTTGGCGCGGCTCGACGTCGTGGTGGCCAGCGTGCACTCCAAGCTGCGGATGCCCGAGGCGGAGATGACCGAGCGGCTGCTCACCGCCGTGGCGAACCCGGACGTGGACGTCCTGGGCCACTGCACCGGCCGGCTGGTGGAGGGCCGGGGCCGCCCGGAGTCCCGGTTCGACGCCGAGGCGGTCTTCACCGCGTGCCGGGAGCACGGGACCGCCGTGGAGATCAATTCCCGCCCGGAGCGCCGGGACCCGCCGGGCAGGCTGCTGCGGCTCGCGGTGGAGCTGGGGTGCGAGTTCGCCATCGACAGCGACGCGCACGCGCCGGGCCAGCTCGACTGGCTGTCCTACGGCTGCGAGCGGGCCGAGGAGTGCGGCGTCGAGCCCGAGCAGGTGATCAACACCCGCTCGGCGGCGGACCTGCTCGCCTCCCTGACCTAGCGGTCACCGCCGCGCCGGCGGCGCTCACCTCCCGGCGGCGGCGGTGCGGGTGGTGCGGGAGGCCCGCACCAGGTGCCCGTACCACGGGACCAGCGGGCCGGTGCGGCCGTCGACCAGGCGCCGCCAGGTGGCGCGGCACAGGTCGCGGAACGGGCCGGCGTCCCAGCCGACGGCGAGGTCGGCCAGCGGGCGGTCGTGCACGTTGCCCAGCCAGTAGCGGCGGTCGAAGTTGTAGGCGACCGGCACGGCCGCGCCGTTCGCCTCGATCACCAGCGGGGTCAACCAGCGGCCCAGCGGCAGCTCCTCGGCCACCGGGCCGGCCATGAACGCGCCCGGGTCGCGGGCCAGCACGGTCCTCGGCACCGCGTCGAGCTGCACGGCCATTCCGTGCTCCTCGGCGATCCGTCCCAACTCGACGGCCGCGTAGGCCAGCTCGACCGCGTCCGGCCGCTCCCCCGCCATCCGCCGGTTCGCCGCGCCCTCGGGTTCCAGCGGGTGCACCTGGAGCAGGAGCGCGCCGGACCGGGACGCGGCCAGCGCCACGTCGCCGAGCTGGGTGGCGTTGCCCTGGGTGAGGGTGGTGACGACGCCGACCGGGATGCCCGCCTCGGTGAGCCGCCGGATGCCCGCCAGCGCCCTGCCGAACGCGCCCTCCTGGTCCCGGATGCGGTCGTGGGTGGGCTGGTCGCCGTCCAGCGACACGGCGACCAGGTCGACCAGCCCGCGCACCAGGCCGATCCGGCGTTGGGTGAGCGCGACCGCGTTGGTCGTGACGGTCGTTCGCATCCCGACTTCGCGCGCGGCCCGCAACAATGCGGGCAGTTCCGGGTAGAGGAACGGTTCCCCGCCCGAGACGCTCATGACGTCGTACCCGAGCCCTGCCGCGTCGCCGACCACTTGGGACAGCACGCCCACCGGCACCGACTCGGCCACGTCGGGCCCTGAGCTGGAGTAGCAGTGCAGGCACCGCAGGTTGCACAGCCTGGTCGGGTGAACCTGGAGGACCGCCCTGCCGCCCATGTGCCCCATTCCGCCCTCCCGTGATCCCTGATATCCGTATGGAGCAGGCAGACGGACTGGTGATACGTCATTGCGTCACCAACACCACAGGGCATTCCCCCCAACGTGGGAACCTGCGCGTTTGGTTGAAACAACGGCTGTCGGATCTGCGACGTTCTACACGAGGCGGCGAGGCCCGAGTGCCGCCTGACGGGGAGGGGACGTGCGCCGCAAGTTCGCAGTGTCCACCGACGTGGCCGACGAAGCCCGCCGCCGGGTGCTGCGCGACCTGCACGACGGCGTGGGCCCCTCCCTCGCCGCGATCGCCCTCGGGCTGCGCGCCGCGCGGCACCTGGTGGCGCGCGACCCGGCCTCGGCGGGCACCCTGCTGGCCCGGCTGGAGGAGGAGGTGCACGGCGCGGTCGGCGAGATCCGCCGGCTGGCGGCCGGCGCGTACCCGACCGGGCTGGCCCGGCTGGGGCTGGCGGGCGCGGTGCGGGCGCACGTCGCCACGCTGGCCGACCGGCACCCCGTGCGCGTGGTCGTGGAGGCCGAGCGGGACCTCCCGGAACTGCCGGTCGCCGTCCAGGTGGCGGCCTACCGGATCATCTGCGAGGCGCTGACCAACGTGGTCCGGCACGCCGGCGCGCGCACCTGCGCGGTGCGGCTGTGGTGCGCGGACGGCCTGCACGTCGAAGTCGTCGACGACGGCTGCGGCGCGGGCGAACCCGAGGGGAACGGCGTGGGACTGGACTCGATGCGGGAACGGGCGCGCGAGGTCGGCGGGACGTGGGCCATGGAGGACGCCGCCACCGGCGGCACCCGGATAGCCGTCGACCTTCCGGTCGCGGGCGGAGTGTGAGCGCAGTGCCGCCCGCGCTCCGGGCGCTGGTGGTGGACGACCACCCGCTGTTCCGCTACGGCCTGGCCACGGCCCTGGCGGCGGCGAGCGACCTGGAGCTGGTGGGCGAGGCGTCCGGCGGCGCGATGGCGGTCGAGCTGGCCGCGCGGCTGCGCCCCGACGTGGTCGTGATGGACCTGAACATGCCCGACCTGGGCGGGGTCGAGGCGACCCGGCGGATCGTGGCGCACGACCCGACCGTGCGGGTGCTGGTGCTGACCATGTTCGACGACGACGACTCGGTGTTCGCGGCGATGCGCGCGGGCGCGCTGGGCTACCTGCTCAAGGCGGCCCGGCCGCAGCAGATCGTGCGCGCGGTGCGGGCGGTCGCCGAGGGCGAGGCGATCTTCAGCCCCGGCATCGCGGTGCGGCTGCTGGCCTACTTCGGCACGTCGCCCCGGTCCGAGCCGGAGGCGTTCCCGGAGTTGACCACGCGCGAGCGCGAGGTGCTGCGGCTGATGGCGGACGGCCGGGGCAACGCGACGATCGCCCGGCTGCTGGTGCTCAGCCCCAAGACCGTCCGCAACCACGTGTCGAACATCCTGCGCAAGCTGCACGTGGCCGACCGCGCGCAGGCCGTGTCCCGGGCCAAGCGGGCCGGTTTGGGCGACGAGCCGGGACAGGTCGGGACACCGGGGCCGTAGTGCCGGGACACCTCCGCTCGGGACGATCGACCCGGGCGGGGCGTCGGTCACGGAGGCGGGGAGAGGTCATGAACGGTGAGCAGATCGCGGTGGCGCTGCACGCGGCGGACTCGATCACCCGGGCCGGGGTCACCTCGGCCCTGCGGTCCCGGCCGGAGATCCGCCTGGTCGGGCCGGAGGAGCCCGCGCCGGTCGCCCTGGTGGTGCTGGAGAAGCTGGACGGCGGGGCCCAGCAGCTCCTGCGCAGGCTCCAGGTGCACGGCAGCCCGAACATCGTGCTGGTGGCGGGCGACATCACCGACCCGGAGCTGCTCGACATCGTCAGCAGCGGCGTGTCGGCGGTGATCCGGCGCTGCGACGCCACCCCGGACACGTTGGTGCGCCTGGTGAAGGCGACCGCCGCCGGCCAGGGCGCGCTGCCGCCGGACCTGCTGGGCCGGTTGCTGGACCGGGTGTCCCGGTTGCAGCGCAACGTGCTCAACCCCAACGGCTGGACCATGGCCGGCATGTCCGACCGGGAGACCGAGGTGCTGCGGCTGATCGCGGACGGCTTCGAGACCAAGGAGATCGCCGATCAGCTCTGCTACTCGCAGCGGACCGTGAAGAGCATCCTGCACGACATCACCAACCGGTTCCAGCTGCGCAACCGCGCCCACGCCGTGGCGTTCGCGCTGCGCGAGGGCCTGATCTGACCGCCGGGACCACCCGCCCGGTCATCCCCCGTCCGGCACGCGCCCGTCGACCGCCTCACTCGACCCGTCCGGAGAACGACACGGCCGGCTTGCAGTTCCCCTTCTCCGCCGGGTTCTGGCAGCTGACCGCGAAGACGACCTTCTCGCCCGGCTTGAACCGCAGCGGCTGCACGTAGTGGCGGTCCAGGTCGCGGAAGTTGGCCAGGTTGACCTCCAGGATGATGCTGCGGGTCCCGTTGCTGTCGCGCAGGACCCGGGCGGTGCCCGAGTCGCCGCGCGGGTTCTGCAGCACGATGTCGCTGACGTTCACCGACTTCTTGTCGTCGGCCGGGGTGAACACGAAGTCGGTGAACAGGTCGGGGTTGGTGGTGGCGGCAGCGTCGGCGGCCACCCGGAAGTCGGTGGGGTCCCCGGCGGGCCCGGCGACCGGGCGCACGACCGTCGGCGGGGTGCCCGGCGCGGCACCGGGGTCGAGGCCGACCGCCTGCATGGCGGCCTCCGAGTTCCCCTTCGCCTGCTGGGAGTCCGTCTTCGCCTGGCCCGCGCTGTCCTCCGCGCGCTGCACGGCGGCCTTCACGTCGCCCGCCTGCTCGGTCGCCGCGTCCCGGGCGGCGGACTTCACGGCCGGTTGCAGGACGGTGAACCACAAGGCGCCGAGCAAGGCCGCCAGCGCGACCAGGGCGAGCAGCACCGGCAGCAGCCACTTGGGCAGCAGCTGGCGCTGGACGAACATCCCGTCGGCGACGAGCGGGGTGCCCGCGTCCGGCACGACCTCCACCCGGAACGGCCGGGACTGCGGCTGACCGCGCAGGAACGTGTCACGCGGCTTGACCACCAGCCGCACGAACGCGGCGGTCCCGGGCGCGAGCACGACCTCCGGCCGGTCCAGCGCGAAGTCCAGCTCGCCGTCCGGGTCGCCGGGCGTGAACCGCACGCCCACGGGGTGGTTGCCGACGTTGTCGACGGCCAGCTCGAACCGGGCCCGCCTGCCCGCCTCCACCCTGGTGGGCACCAGCTCCGCGCTCAGGTCGGTGAACGGGCCGACCTCGACCTCGCCCTCCTCGACCACCGAGCCGTACGGGTCCTCGCGGGAGGTCACCCGCACGCCGAACGGCACCGGCCCGGCCGGCACGTCCGCCCGGCGCGGCGGCGCGAACCGGACCACCACCTCGGCGGACGCCTGCGGGACGAGGTTGACCGACCCGGGTTCGGCGACCGCCCAGCCGGCCGCGTCGCCCACCACGTCGACCGCGAACTGGTCGACCAGCTCCCCGGTGTTGCGCACGACGACCGTGCAGGTGGTCTCGGAGCCCGGCTCCACGGCCAGACCTGTGGCGGACAACGTCGCGGTAGCGCCCATGTCGTGAATCCTCCGGTGGACGGGTCGCGCGGGCACCGGGCCCGGGGGTGGGGTGCGGTGCGCTCCGCACTGCCCCAACGGGCAACCGTTCAGCCCCGGGACGCGAAGTCGGGTGGTTGCAGCGTGCGCTGGACGACGAGGAACGGGGTCGACCGCACCGGGGCGAATCCCGGTCCCCCGGCCGGCGTCGCCACCAGCTCCCGGGGGCCGACGAGGTCGTTCTCGAAGACCAGGAAGCCGGTGTCGACCGTGCCGTCGTCCCGGACGGTCACCGTGCCGGGCGTGGCGGAGATGCCCTGCGACCAGGTCAGCCGGACCTCGGCACCGGGCGGCAGGCCGCCGGCGGTCACCCTCGGCACGAACCCGGTCGGCCCGACCAGCGGCTCGACGGCGACCTTCGGTCGGCGCACCACGACCTTGCCGACCGCCGTGTTGTCGGCCGCGTCGCTGTCGGGCCCGGTGGCCAGGACGGAACCGCCCGCACTGGTGTCGACGGCGGCCCTGGCGGGCAACGAGATCCGGACCTCGGCCTCCTGGAGTGGTTGCAGCACACCGATGTCACACGACGCGCCGTCGGCCGTGCAGCCCGGTGACACGGCCGTCGGCGGCACCAGTTGCGGCGGCAGCGAGGTCGCCACCCGGACCGCCGTCATCGGCGTGCCCGCGCCGTTGCGCACCTTGAACACCAGCACGACGTCCTCGCCGCCCACGTAGCCCTCGGCGGGCAGCACGGCCACCGCCATCGACAGCGACCCCGGCGTGGGCGGCGGCTTGACCTCCTCGGCCACGGTGACGGTGACCTCGGCCCGGTTGTCGGCCGGGTTCACGTCGGTACCCGCGTCGGCGCGCACCACGTGCGCGCCGGGGGCGAGCCCGGTGGCGGTGAGCCGGATCTCCACCGCCGACCCGCGCGCGACCCGGCCCGGCGAGCAGGTCCTCGCGGCCACGTCGCAGGTGCCGGCCGACGTGGTCAGCCCGTCGACCCGCAGGCCGTCCGGCACGGTGAGCACCACGGTCGCCTCGGACGGCACGAGCCCGGTGGCACCCGCCCGGAACACGGCGGTCGTGGTGCCCTGGAACGGGATTCGGGCGGGCACCACCGCCCCGGTGAGCGCCAGGTCGGGCAGCCGCCGGAAGGTCGGGTCGCCCGCGTCCTGCTCGCCGAAGGACAGCAGCTCGCGCGCGGTGCCGCCGCCCGGCGGCACCGCGAAGACCCGCTCCGGCCCCTCCGCCCCGACCGGCCGGGCGAACGCGACCAGCGCGCCGTCCGGGGACCACGCGGGTTCTCCGGCGCGGAGGCCCGGCGGCACCAGCGGGAGTGCGTTGCGGCCGTCGGCGTCGGCCGTGCAGAGCCCGTCCTCGTGCCGGAACACCAGCTTCCGGCCGTCCGGCGACCAGTCCGGCTGGTCGTCGGCACGCCCGCACCCGGCCGCGAACCGCACCGACAGGTCGGTCTGCACCACGGACCCGCCGACGTCGGCCAGCCAGATGTCCCGGTACGGCCGGTCCTCCGGCACGAACACGGCCACCACCGACGCGGCCCGGGTGGTCCGGCCGGCGTCGGTCGCGGTGCAGGTGACGCTGGTGATGCCGAGCGGGAACAGCGCGCCGGGGGTGGCGTCGCAGGTGGGCGTGAGCCGCGCGCCGGCCGCCGACGTGGCGGTGGCGCCGAACGCGACCCGAACCGGGACGCCCTGCGCGCTGGGCACGGCGGCCCCGTCCACCACCACGGTCGGCGAGCCGGCGGCGGCCTCGGTGACCCGGATGGTCTGCTCGTGGGGGCGGGTCGGTTCCTCGCCGTCGAACAGGAAGCGGACCGTGCACGCCGACCGGTCGCCGACCGCGCGCAGGCCGGGCCCGTCCGGCGGGTCCAGCCGGACGGTCTCCAGGAACGTGACCTCGGTGTCGCCGTTGACCGAGGCGGTGGGCGGCGTGAACGTGACGGACACGCCGGACGGGCAGTGCGCGACGGGCGTGACGGTGACCGGGATGTTCCTGATGCCCTGGTCGATGGCGGTGGCGATCGCGGGCGGTTCCGCTCCCTGGTCGACCAGGGAGCCGCCGGTGCGCCCCACCAGCTCGCTCGCCTGCCGCCGGCGGTCCAGGCCGTCGCCGCCGCCGAGGACGGGCACCGCGACGAGCTTGATGGCGCGGGGTTCTCCGGTGGGCGGGTAGGTCCCGGTCAGGTCCAGCCCGACCTGGTCGAGGGACCAGTACCACTCGCACACCGGCGGGTGGACGCCGGACTCGCACGGGTCGCCGGTCTCCTTGCTGCTCGCGTCGCCCGCCAGCACGACGATCCGGCTGGTGCCGGGCCGGTCGAACACCAGGTGCCTGCCCTCGTTCCCGGCGTCCAGGTCGCGGGCGATCCGGTGCAGCCCGTTGAACCAGTCCTCCGGCGCGCTGTCCCCGCCTCCCTCGGCCTTCAGCTTGTCCCGGTCCCCCAGCAGTGCCACGACCTCGTCGGCCGTCGTCAGGTTGAGCAGCAGCTCGTAGCGCCGCCCCCGGTCGGGCGTGTCCTTGTAGGAGGCCACGCCGAAGCGCGCGCCCGGGTCCTTCGCGGTGATCTCCGCCATCACCTTCGGGATCTGGAGCTTGAACGCGGCGAGCGCCTCGCCCATCGACCCCGTGGTGTCCACCAGGAACATGATCTCCGGCAGCCGGGGCACGGCGGGAGTGCGCAGCGTGGCCGAGGTGGTGAACGCGCCGCCGACCGGTGTCGACCCGCCCACCGAGCGCGGCGCGACCAGCGGCACGTCCAAGCCCTGGCTGGTGCGGCTGAACGCGATCGTGCGGCCGTCCGGCGACCACGCGGGCGTGCTGTCCCGGCTGCGCAGGTGGTCCGGCCGGGGCACGGTCGTCAGGAGCGCGCCGTCGGAGACCCGGACGACGCTGATGGAGTCCCCGTCCTCCACCGCGAGCCGGGTCCCGTCAGGTGACCAGGTCGGCCGGGACTCGCCCCGGCGGTCGTCGAGGTAGCGGGCGTTCGTGCCGTCGGCGTCCGCCACCCGCACCCGGGAGGGCTCCTCCGCGCCGCCGGATTCGGTCCACGCGATGCGCGTGCCGTCCGGCGAGTAGGCGGGGTGGCGGTCGGCGGGGTCGCCGCCGAGGGTGACCGCGCGCTGGTCGCCGCCGCGCGAGTCGGCGCTCCAGATGTCCGGCGGGCCGCCCCGGCTCGCGCCGATCCGGTACGGTGCGAGCGGTTCCGGCTGCGCGGACGCCACCGTGGGCCGGTCCCCGAGCAGGAGACCCCCTGACAGCGCGCAGACCACCGCGACCGCCGTCGGCCGGTTCGTCCGTCCGATCACCACCGCTGCCTCATTCCACCGTGAAGAACTCGATCTCGGAGATGGCGACGTCGCTGCCCTGCAACGACGGGTGCATCGTCTCGACGTACAGCTCGACGGTCCGCACGCCCTCGGCGTTGCCGATCCTGACGGTCTGCGGGTCGGGCTGGTCGGCGAGCGAGAGGTCGAAGGTCTTGCCGGTCGAGTAGACGAGGTGCACCTTGTCGGGGCGCTTGGCGGCCTGGAAGTCGTCGCCGATGCCGATCTGGAAGATGGCCTCGTCCAGGGTGACCGGGGACTCGAACGTGAACACCAGCGCGGGCGGCGGCGTGGCGGGTGCGGCCCAGTGGGTGTTCTTGGCGTTGTCCGCGACCAGGTCCGGTCCGTGGCCGGCGGTCGACGCGCTCGCCGTGACCTCGCTGGGCCGCACCGGCTCGGCCGCCTTGGAGAACCAGTCCCGCACCGTGTTCGCTGCGGACACCGCCTGCGTGTTGATCGCCTGCCGGAACGGGCCGACCACCCCGTAGGCGGCCACGCCGCCGAGCAGCAGCACGACCAGCGCCCACCGGACCACCCGCCCGACCGCGCGGCCCGCCGACGCCCCGCGGCGGTGCCGGGTGCCCGCTCGCGCGGCCTCCCGCTCCGGGAAGATCCTGCGCCACCACTTCTCCTCGACGACCTGCGCCTCCACCAGGCCCGACCCGCAGCGCGCGCAGAACCGCCGGGTCGGTGGGTTGGCCTCGCCGCACTGGCCGCAGATCAGGTCGCCGGCCTGCGGTGCCCGCCGCTCGGTGAGCCGGGGCCGGTGGCCCGCCGGGGCCGACCGCCGGTCGGTGGGCTGCATCGCGCCCGGCTGCCGGGGTGCAGGCTGCGGCTGGTCCGGGTGGGGTGCGACGGGCTGCGGACCCGCCGGCCCGCTCCCGCCGCTCCCCGGTGCACCCGGCAGGTCCGGCCACCCCGGCGGGTTCGGCCCGGCGCCCGGCGGCCCGCTTCCTCCGTGCCCCGGCGGGGGCGGCCATCCCGGCGACCCGCTCCCGCCGGCCCCCGGTGCACCCGGCGGTCGGGCGGGCGTGCCCGGCGGGTTCGGCCCGCCCGGCCACCCGGGGGGAGGCGGGGCGGGTGCCCCGTGGCCGGGATCCGGGTGCCGGCCGGGAGCGGGCTGCGGGGCCGGTTTCGGCTCCCACTCCAGGTAGGTGCCGCACGAGCCGCAGAACTCCGCACCCCCGGCGTTGCGCTCGCCGCACTGCGCGCAGACCATCACGTTCCCCCGACCTCCAGTTCCACGACCACGTGGGCGGGCACCGCGTCGGCGATCGCCGAGGCCAGCCGCACCCGGTCGACCGCGTCCGGGTCCGCGACCAGGACCCGGACGGTGACCCGCGCGGGGTTCCCGTCCGGCAGCGGCACGCCCGGCCGGTCGGTCGACGTGCAGCCCCCGCTGTCGACCACCTCGACCCGCCCGCCGGTCAGCAGGCCCACGTGCTCCGCCAGGCCCGGCCGGGTGCCGCGCCTGCGGTGCAGCCGGACGGCGGTGGCCACCAGCAGCCGGCGGTGCCGCACCGACCAGCCCTCGCCGACGTCCAGCGCCACCCAGTGCGCCAGCCAGTCCAGGAAGTCCTCCGGCGCGACGCGCGGGTCCAGGTAGCCCGCGAAGCCGTCCAGCGCGGTGAACACCGGCGCGAGCACCTCGTCCAGCGCCAGCAGGAACCGCTGGGTGAACCCGTCCTCCAGGTACACCGCCGGCAGCCGGTCGGCCAGCGGGTGCGGCGTGGGCAGGGTGGGTCCGCCGGTCCTCATCGCGTCACCCGCACCTGGTGGCCGTAGGAGAACGCCAGCCCGTTGGGCGGCAGGTCCAGCCTCGGCACCGCGTTGCCGCGCTCACCGGTCACCGGGTTCGCGCCGAACAGCTTGACGTCCTCGACCAGCTCCACCCCGGCGACCCGTTGGAGCACGGCGAACACCTCCCCGGACTGCACGGGCCGGCCGAACGGCCAGCCGTCGTCGTCCGGGCCGCCGCTGACCGGGTTGAAGTAGGCGTAGAGCGCCTGCACGGCCCGCGAGCGCAGCACGTCCTCCGGGGTGCCGGCACGGGCCTTGAGCTGCCCGACGACCGTCACGCCCTGGTAGAACGGCGGCTCCACGGACACCCGCGCCCCGACGCACCGCCGGTCGTCGAGGAACCGCTCGATCCGCTGCCGCACCTCCGCACCCGGTTGCAGCGCCCCGAAGTCGGACTCCTCGTCCGGGCCGACGGCGGGCACCACCAGCACCCGCACCGCCGCCGAGCCCTGGCCCGCCGGCACGCACCGCACCCGGGCGATCTCCGGCGCGGCCTCGCGGGTGAGCAGCTCGTAGTCCTCGGCGGTGACCGCGCGGTCGCGGGTGCGCAGCACGAGCGGCCCGCGCAGCGCCGCGTCCCGCACCGACTCGCCGGCCACGCCGCCGCTCGCGGGCTCCCGGTTGGTGACCGAGCTGACGAACGGCACCGGGTCGCGCTGCACCTGGAGCAGGCCGCGCGCGACGTTGCCGCGCAGACCGCCGCCGGTCCGGTACTCGGGCACCCGGATCGCGGCCGACTTCCCCGGCACCGCGCCGAAGTGGCGCACGCTGCCGTCCGGCTGGCGGATCGCCGGCCCGAAGATCAGCTCGCCGCCGACCCGGTCGAGCACGACGTGCCGGTCGCCCGGCCCGGACTCGGCGAACGTGCGGACCTCGGTCCACCGCTCCCAGCCGTCCGGCGAGGCGACCTCGACGACCAGCGCGCCGTCGGCGACCACGACCGGCGTGCGGGCGAGCGCGAAGCGCTGCCCCGGCACCCCCTCGGACACGCCGACCACCTCGCCGCGCACGATGTCGGCGTGCGTGGCGTCGGTGGTGCCGCCGACCGTGGCGGCCGTGGCGGACAACAGCTTCGGCGGGCGCTGGTAGAACGGCCGGTCCGGCGCGGGTTCCACGGCCCGGCAGCGCACCCAGCCGGCGCGCTGCCGGGCGACCACGGAGACGGCGTGCGCGCGGGGGACGTGCACGACGACGTCACCGGCCGTGTTGAACCCGCCGGTCGAGTCGCGCTCGACCTCGCACCGGGACCACCCGCCGCCGTTCCACGCCTCCCACACCCACGGCGGGTCGCGCGGGTCGACGCCCCGGCCCTCGGCGTGCGCCTCGACCCGGAACAGCACGGCGCAGCCGGGGACCGCGCCCGACAGTCCGAACAGGACGGAGTCGCCCGCGACCGGTGGGTCGCCGAAGCACCCGGGCGACTTGCCGTCCAGCAGCTCGTCGGTGCGGTCGGCGGGCGGCACCGAGGCGTCGGCGGGCGCGGTCACCAGGTGCGCCAGCCGGCACGGCGTGATCGACAGCTCCCGGTCGACGGTGAACACGACCGGGTCCTCGACCTCGCTGCGCTCGGTGGCGACCTGCGCACCGCTGGGCACCACCACCGGCACGTCCCGGGGCGCGGCCAGCCAGAACGTGACCTCGGCGCGGGCGGCCGTCGGCGGGAACAGCGTGACCCCGATGAGGTCCAGGAACCGCAGGTAGTGCAGGTCCGGCACCCGGTTGAGCCGGTAGAGCAGCTCGTCCACCATGTGCGCGAACGCCTCGATCAGCGTGACGCCCGGGTCGGACACGTTGTGGTCCGTCCACTCGGGACAGTGCTGCTGGACGCGGCGCTTGGCCTCGTCCACCAGGTCCTGGAACCGGCGGTCGTCCAGGTTCGGCGTGGGCAGGGACATCAGGCCCCCTCCTCGTCGGCTTCGTGCGGCGGGATGACGTAGAAGGGGAAGACCAGGTTGCGCGGGTCGTTGGTGCCGCGCAGCGCGTACCGGATGTCGATGAGCAGGGTGCCCCGGTCGACCTCGTCGAAGCCGACCGACACGTCGGCCAGCGCGATGCGGGGTTCCCAGCGCTCCAGGGACAGCCGCACCTCGTAGGCGATCCGGCCCGCCGTGGCCGCGTCGGCGGGCGCGAACACCAGGTCGTGGATGGCGCAGCCGAACTCCGGGCGCATCGGCCGCTCACCGGGCGCGGTGGCCAGGATCAGCCGGATGCTCTCCACCACCTCGCGCTCGCCGCCGACCAGCGCCACCGACCCGGTGGCGTCGGTGCGGACCGGGAACGCCAGGCCCCGCCCGACGAAGTCCACGTCACCCCCCGATCAGCACGGTCGGGCAGCCCGCCACGACGGGCGCACCGCACGCGGACAGGTCGCCCACCCGCGCTGCCGGCCGGCCGCCGATCAGCACCGTCGGGCAGCCCGGCGGCACGATCGCGGTCGGCGGGTGCGGTGGCAGGCCGGGGAACGAGCACAGGTGCGGGTTGCCCACGACCGCGGCGGGCAGCCCGCCGACCAGCACGGTCGGCACACCCGGCGGCCCGACCACGCCGGGGTGGGCGGTCGGGTCGCCCGCGCGGGCCGCTGGTGGCATGTCCGCCTCCGCTCAGTTGATCTTCACGAGGCTGCCGCGCACGGTCAGCACGCCGCTCGACGTGACCTCGGTCTGCCCCTGCCCGGCCACCGACACCGTCGCGCCCTCGACCTTCGCGCCGGCCGCGCCCTTCAGCTCCAGCACCGCGCCGGCCGCGACCTCGACGTCCGCCTGGGCCCGCGCGGTGATCTTCTGGCCCTTGAGCTCCAACGGCCCGGTGCCCGCGTCGATGGTGATCCCGTTGCGCGCCCTGACCGCCACGGCCTTGCCGCTGGTCACCTCGACCACCTGGGCCTTCTGGTCGAGCTTGACGGAGAACCCCCCGTCACCGCTGGAGATCAGGATACCCTCGTCCTCGACGAACTCGACCTTGTGCCCCTCGCGGGAGGTGAAGCCCCGCACGGTCACCGCGCCGGTGCCGCCGTCGACGGGCTCCCTGGTGTACTTCGGCGCGGTGTCCTTGCTGTTGTGGAGGCCGCCGAGCACGTACGGCGCGTCGAAGTCGCCGTGCTCGAAGCCCACCAGCACCTCGTCGCCGACCTCGGGCAGCACCAGCGAACCCCGGTCCCGGCCCGCGCCGGGTTGCAGGGTCCGCGCCCAGCCGCTGGCGAAGTCGTCGGACAGCCACGGGTACTTGACCTTGACGCGCCCGAGGTGGGCCGGGTCGCGGGCGTCGGTGACCACCGCCGGCACGAGCCCGGACCGACCCCTCGGTCCGCCGCCACCGCCGTTGGCGAGCCCGTAGAGCGAGCGCTCCTGGCGGCCGGAAACGGTGAACTCCGTGGTGTAGCCGCCGTGGTCGGCGAACAGGTGCCGGGTGCTGGTGAGCGTGTACCTGCCCGCGAACGGGTCGCCGATGTTGGTCAGCGCCACGGCCGTGCCCGCGCGCAGCTTCGGGTTGCCCCGCGCCACACCGGAGATCTCCGCGCACGCCCCGCCGAGCTGCGTGCTCAGCGCCGCGCCGACCGCGTCCACCTCGCCCTGCGCCCGGTACGGCCCGGTGGCCAGGAACGGCGGGCTGCCGAACCGGGTCGCCAGCTCGACCGGGTCGACCCCGGTCACCTCGGTGCCGGTCATCCCGGGCTTCTTCGCGGAGGTGACCTCCTTCTTGTTCTCGTAGTCCCAGCCCCGCACCTGCACCTCGGGCACCTGCTCGGCCGCCGTGATGGAGGCGCGCAGCGACAGCAGGGTCCGGTGCATCTCCAGCACCAGCGGGTTGGACCCGGCCTTCGCGTTCTTCGCCGGCGCACCGGACGGCGCGTCGGGCAGCGTGAACTCCAGCTTCCCCTCCAGCACGGTGATCTGCGCGCCGACCGCGCCGGCGAGCCGGGACAGGAAGTCCCAGTCGCTGAGGTTGTCCTGGCTGATCTGGGTGTGGGGTCGCCCGCCGAAGCCCCTGACGTCGTCGACCCGGCCGACCGGGATCTTCGCCCGCTGCGCCACCTTCCGGACGATGTCGGCGAGCGTCATGCCCGGGTAGGCGACCGTGCGGCGGCCCCGGAACAGCCGGTGCGCCAGGTCGTACCCGCGCACCTCGGTGAACGTGCCGTCGCCGTCGAACTGGACGCCGACGGCGGTGACCTCGCCGCTCATCAGCGGTTGCGGCCCGCCCGGGTCCGAGGTCTGCACCTTGAGCGCGACCTTCGCGCCGACCGCGAACCTGCCCTTGGCCAGCACGACGTGCCCGGGGTCGCGGAACCGCAGCACGAAGAGGTCCGGGAGGTTGCGGCTGCCGTCCACGTAGGCGTGCGTCAGCAGCGGTTTGACGTCGGCGGGCAGCGGCGCGGACTCGACCTCGACCACGAGGGTGTTGGCGAAGCTCTCATTGACCACCGCGCACCTCCTCCAGCGCGGGCACCAGCAACCGCGTCCCCGGCCGCAGCCGCATCGGGTCGTCGATGTCGTTGGCCTCCGCGATCTCCCGCCACAGCTCGGCGTTGCCGTAGGCCCGGTAGGCCAGCGACTGCAACGTGTCGCCCGCGACCAGGACGTGCGAGTCGCGGGCCGCCAGCGCGCCCGAGGTCGGGTTCTGGCCGCCCTGCTCGCCGGAGATCTCCTCCAGGTTCACCGTGCACAGCGCGCGAACCGGCGTGCCCGCCGGGGTGAACAGGGTGTACTTCGCGGTGACCGACGAGACGTAGGCCGGGAAGCCGGTCATGCCGCCCCACTTGAAGATCACCCACGGCGGCGAGCCCTTGCCGTGCTGCCGGCTGTCCTCGGTGGGCACGCAGCAGGCGAACAGCAGCTCGACCTTCTTCACCACGCTGTCGTCCATGTGCTCGGTGGCGTCGAGGAAGAGTTCGAGCGCGAGCTTGGCCGGGTCCGAGCCCTTGAACTCCGGCGTGCCGGACTTCGGGTTGTTGGCCTGGCGGCTGCGCTCCCACTTGGCGTTCTTGGTGAGCGAGAGCTCCTTCGGGTTGAACTGGAAGGCGATCTCGTGCAGCAGCCCGCCGGGCCTCGCCGCCCCGCCCGCCTTGGGCGGGCTGTGCACGGCGAGCACGGCCTTCTGGAGGTTGCTGGGCGCGGCGTAGCTGGTGGCCTTCGACGCGCCGGCCGACGTGAACGTGATCGGGGAGGCCATCGTGGTTCACCTCGCCGACGACAGGAAGCCGTGGTGCGCCAGTTCGAGCGTCTCGGTGGCGACCTTGGGCGAGTCGGCGGACAGCTGCGGCCCGCTCCACCGCACCGGGACGACGCCGGACAGCGCCCAACTGGCGATCACCGTGCCCTGCAACGTCCGCGCCTCGATGACCGCCGTCCGACGCGCGATCCCGGCCGCCATGCCCGCGATCCACTTGATCACCTTGGCGGAGTCCTTGGTGACCGGCCGGGACAGCTTGACGTTGGAGTACTTGATCCGCGTGGGCAACTGCCACACCATCCCGTTGTTGCCGCCCTCCTCGCGCTGCTCGACGGTGAACTCCACGCCGAGCCCGTCACAGCTGTTGAAGGACCCGAGGCTCTCGTCGTCGATGCGCACCACGAAGCACACGGCAACCGCCTCTTCCACCTCAGCCATCGCCCAGTCCTCTCAGTGCCACCGGTCGGTCAACGCACCCCGCCGCTCGCGGTCGAGCCAGAGCTCGGCCTTGAGCCGCCGCAACAACGGTTCGTAGAGCTTCTTGAGCAACTCCTCGGGTTCCGCCCCACCACCCCCGACGGCACCAACGGCACCGACGCCCGGCGGGGCCACCACACCCGACTCCCCGACGACCTGCTCCCCCGCCGGCCCAACCACTGCCTGCCCAACCACTGCCGGCCCAGCCACTGCGTGCTCAGCCACTGCCGGCCCATCGGCCACCGCCTCACCCACCGCCTGCACCGACACCCCCGGCCCGACCACCCCCGGCACAACCGCTGCCGGGCCGCCGCCCCCATCCCGCACGGCGTTCTCCCAACGCTGCACCAACGGCACCTCCGCCGCCGCCCCGACCGGCGAGAGGGACCTCGGCTTCCCAAGCCCCACCGCGCGACCACCGAGCACCGGCCGATCAACCCGCGCCCTGGAAACCGCGACCACGGCCTCCACCGGCACGGACCCTGGCACGGGAGGCTCAGACGCGGTGGGCACCGACACGGGCTTCCCCAGCGGGCTTCCGGCCGCCGGGACGAGCCGCGACACGGTCACCCGCTGTCCGGCACCAGCCATCCCCGCCCCGCCAGGGTCGACACCCGGACCAGCAGCCGGCGTGCTCGAAGCGGAAGACCCAGCCCCAGGAGCCGCACCAGCGGGCGTTGCAGAGGCGGCCATGGCGAGACCCACGGCGGCAGGACCAGCGAGACCGGACGCAGGCGCGGTGGAAGCAGGCGCGGCGTGATCAAGGCCGGCAGAGCCCAATCCGCGTGCCAGTACTGGCGCCGGTGCCAGCGCCAGCGCCGGTGCCCCAGTGGCGGGTGTGGGGTGGCCGGTTGGCGCACCGCTCGGCTCCGCACTGCGTGACACAGCTACTGGTGGCGCAAACCTTGATGCCGGCGAACCAGTCGCAGCCTGCCGGCGAGGAACCAACCCGCCCGATACCAACGCGCCCGGCGCGGACGAGCCCGGCACAGATTCGCTCGCCACTCCCCTGCTCGGTGTCGGACCAGTCGGGGCCTTGTGCACAGCCGAGGTCTGTCCGGACGTTTCGGCCACCACCTCTTCAGGCCCTTCCACGACTCCGGTCACCCCGGGCGGGTCACCATTCCAGCGCTCCGCAACGGACACGGGAGCAGGCTCGACCCGGGGCAGTCCCAGACCCAGCCGGGGTACGACGGTCCTCGGCTCCGCTGCCCTCTGCGCCACGACCGGCCGGTCCACCGGGGTCCCGACACTCTGGATCGTCTCCGCGACAGGAAGCACCGGGTCCGCAAACGTTTCCGCCGGCGGGATCCCGGCGGGCGGCAGAACCTCATCCGGCACGGAGTTCGGCAACGGGTCGACAGCGGAAGGCTCGGCCAGGAGGTTCTGAACCGGCTCCGGCATCGGATCAGGAGCCGGAGGGGAAACCGGAACCGGAACCGACGTGGGGGCGGGAGCCGGAGTGGGGGTGGAGTGCCGAACCGCACCCAGCAGCCGTTGGATCACCGACCCCCGTGAACCGCGCTTCGGCGCACGGGCGAAGGGCATCTCCGGCGCACGAGGCCCGCTCCACTCCGATCGCACCGGACGAACCAAGCCGTCGATCACGCCGGACGGCTCGCCCGGCTCCACCCGGTGCGTCAGCGGCTCCAGGTAGGCAGGCGAGCGCCAGGACGCCAACGACGCGGTGAACCGCTCCACCGGGTTCACCAGCGGGTGGTCGGGCAGGACCCGGCGGATCGGCGGGAGCGTGCGCCACTCGCCGCGCAGCACGGGGTTCGGCTCGGCCTTCCTCCTGCCCCACGGCCACATCGCGCTTCACCGCCCCTGGCTGATCCGGTTGTTGATGCGGGCGATCTCGGACACGTACCGCACCCGGTCGTGGTGCTCCATGTCCAGGATGGACTCCCACGACCAGTGGAAGTGGTACGCCACGTACGCGACCTCCTCGTGCAGGCGGTCGGTCGCGCACGTCACGGTTCCCCCAGGCGGCCACCGGCGACGTCCACGCTGAAGCCGTGACCGCACTCCGGGCACGCCACCGCCGCGCGGGTGTGGCCCTCGCTGTTCACCCTGCGGTACATGTCCTGGAGGAACGCCAGGTCCGACGCGAACAGGTTCTCCACCACGCCGACGTGGACGTCGGTCACCGTGCCGATCCGCTCGACCACCCTGGCCAGCAGCACCACCGTGAGGTAGGCCGCGTTCTCCCGCACCCGGTCGTCGCGCAGCGGCACCAGCTCGTCCCGCGCGGTGGCCAGGCGCATCACGCCCGACCGGTGCACGACGCCCGCGTCGTCCACGTACCCGCGCGGCAGCTCGAACGCGAACTCGGTGCGCATCGCCGACTCCGGCGCGGACGCCGGTTCCGGGGCCTGCGGGGGCACTGCCGCCATCACCCTGCGCATGGCGTCACTCGATTTCCATCTGCTCGTAGGTGATCACGAGCTTCTCGGTGAGCACGCTGGTGTCGCCGGCCTTCAACGTGCCGATCTCCAACGACTTCGGCCACGCGTTGGTCAGCTTGTACCGCTTGATCGCCTGGCCCTCGTAGTCGTAGACGATGATCGCGCCGCCCTTGCGGGCGTTGCCCATCTTGCCGAAGTGGGCGTCCTTGACCCACTTCTCGAAGCTGTTGTCGCCGGTGAGGCCCCGGGTGAGGGTGACCTCGCCCGCCTTGGGCCTGCCGGGCAGCTTCTTGACCATGTACTTGCCGTCGTTGGTGTTCTGCTTGAGCTCGATGACGTCCTGCTCCATCTTCAGGCCGGAGACCTCGGAGATCTGCTTGATGGCGACGCCGTCGACTTCGAGCCCGAACGAATGGCCGACCGAGGTGTCGAGGTCGGGAAGGGCCATGACTCAACCGCCTTTACTCGTTGACGAGGCTGGTGCCGCCGGAGACCTGGGCCAGGCGGAAGATCACGAACTCGGCGGGCTTGACCGGTGCGATGCCCACCTCGCACACCACCTGGCCGACGTCGATGCTCTCGGCCGGGTTGGTCTCCCGGTCGCACTTGACGTAGAACGCCTCGTCCGGGGTGAGGCCGAACAGCGCGCCCTTGCGCCACTCGGTCACCAGGAAGGAGCTGATGGTGCGGCGGATGCGGGCCCACAGCGCGTCGTCGTTCGGCTCGAACACCACCCACTGGGTGCCGATGAGGATGGAGTCCTCCAGGTAGTTGAACAGCCGCCGCACGTTCAGGTACCGCCACGCCGGGTCGGACGACAGCGTGCGCGCGCCCCACACCCGGATGCCCCGGCCGGGGAACGAGCGCACGCAGTTCACGCCGATCGGGTTGAGCAGCTCCTGCTCGGCCTTGGTGAGCTGGGTCTCCAGCGCCACGGCACCGCGCACGACCTCGTTGGCGGGTGCCTTGTGGACGCCGCGCGTGCCGTCCGTGCGCGCCCACACGCCGGCCAGGTGGCCGCTCGGCGGCACGAACCGGTGCTCGTCGCCGGCCGGGTCGAAGACCTTGATCCACGGGTAGTACAGCGCCGCGTACTTCGAGTCGTAGCCGGCGGCGTTCTGCCGCCAGTCGCGGACCTCCTGCGGGGTGAGGGAGGGCGGCGGGTCGAGGATCGCCATCCGGTTGCCCATCAGCTCGCAGTGGGCGGTGATCGCCAGTTGCACGGCCTTGACCGACTCCAGCGTGATCAGCCCGCGCTGGTAGGAGCCCATCAGGTCGGGCACCGCGACCATGGTGATGTCCTCGATGGCCTCCAGGCCGCCGAACCCGGTGCGGTCCGCGACGTCGCCGACGTAGTCGTCCGGCGCGACCTTGCGCGGCACGGGCGGTGCGGCGGGCGAGTCCTTCAGCGCCACCGCGCCCTTGTCGGGCCTGGCCGGCGCGGTCGACGTCTCCTCGATCGTGATCAGGTTCGACTTCTCCTGCACGACGGTGAGCACGTTGTCCTTGGTGCGCTTGGTGGTCACGTTGTGCGTCTCGACCACCTTGCCGTTCTGCTTGACCAGCAGGGTGAACCGGTCGTCCGGCGGGTTCTCGCCGGCGGGGTCGGCCACCTCGACGGTGATGTCGCCCGCGCCCAGCTCCTTGGCGTGCACGCGGTAGCCGCCCAGGGCGGCCTGCGGTCCGGCGGCCTCCGAGCCGTTTCCGCTGCCGTTGCCGCGCTCGCCGCCGATGCGGACCACGTAGCAGTTGGCCCCGCCGTTGAGGAAGTAGCCGTACACCGACTGCGCCAGGTAGCAGTCCTCGACGAAGTCGCCGAACGCCTGCGTGTACTGGGCCCAGTTGGACACGAGGGTCGGGGTGTTGAAGGGGCCGCGCGCGGCGAACCCGACGAAGGCGGCGACGGCGGTGCCCACGCCCTCGATGGGCCGCGCACCCGCTTCCACCTCCTCGACGTACACCCCCGGCGAGAGATAGGTGGGCATTTGCGTTGCCTCCCAAGTCCGTGCGGAACCGGCTGTGGCGTGAATGCTCCGGCCGGCGGGCACCTCGGCGAAACGACCATCGGGCTGTGCCAGGGGGAACCGATAGCTGCCCGAAGAGGCAACCGCCCGAGCGCACCGGGCAGGGGGCAGCCGACACCGCCGCACCGGACACTCCTCGACGGGCTTGCGAGGACGGGCCGGGGGCTACTCGGCCGCGTCCTCTTCTTCCTCGCGCTGCACGTACGTCTGCGCGGCCGGGACTTCCTCGTCCTCGGCGGGCACGTCCTCGCGCTGCACCGCCTCCGCGCCGTCGTGGTCCTCGTGCCGCTGCACGGGGGCCGCCGGCGCGGTGGACATCACGCGGTCGGCGTTGGCGCTCGCTTCGCGCTCGAAACGGTCCGACGGGTCGCTCAACTTGACGCCGCCGCCGGCGGCCGTGCCGTCGACCGGGCCGCTGCGCTGCTGCACGACGTGCGTCAGCTCGTGCGCGAGCACGTGCTTGCCGGAGTCGGACGACGGGTCGAACTCGTCGCTCTGGAACACGATGTTCTCGCCGACCGTGTACGCCTGCGCGTTGACCGACCTGGCCGACTCGTGCGCCGCGCCGTCGGTGTGCACGCGGACGGCGGAGAAGTCCTGGCCGAACCGGGCCTCCATGTCCCCGCGCACGTCCGCGTCGAGCGGCGAGCCGCCGGCCCGGATCACGTCGTGCACCGGGGACCTTTCCTCGGTGGCGTCCTCGACGGCGGCGCCCGCACCCGCGTTGCCGACCGCGCGTTGCAGCCCCAGCAGACCCGCCGGGCCGAGGACGTCGGGCCGCCCGGCCGCCGCCGCGCGGCCCATGAGGTCGTGCTCCTCGCGCTCGACCCGGTCGCCCCCGGGGCGGAAGGAGGTTTCGCCGTCGTGCTCGTGACCGCGCATGGTCGCCCCCGCGTGAGAGGTGTGCCGCCTGGAGGACGGGTCGCCCTAGAGGATGGTCGGGCGGTCCGGGCCGCGCCGGCATCGGCCGCACGCCCGCACGGGCGCTGTCGACTGCCCGAAGGGGCAGCCGGCGGCAGTCCGGGCAGGGCCGGCACAGGCACCCCACCGCAGCGGGCGGCGGTCCAGGCAAGGCCGGCGCAGCCACCCCCACCGCAACCGGCGGCAGTCCGGACAGGGCCGGCGCAGCACCCCGCCGCAGCGGGCGGAAAGCCGGGTGTCTGCGGCGCGTCCACCCCGGGGCACCCGACGCCCGACGCCGGCCGGCGGTCAGGACGCGGCGAGGCCCAGGTACGGCCCGAACTCGCGCGCGCCGACCAGGCGGCCCAGCTTGCGGTACTCCCGGGCCACCGCGCCGACCACCTCGGCCATGCCGACCGGTCGCCCGGCCCCGGCGGCCAGGTACGCGGCGGTCACCGCCGCCGACCGGATGTGGCCGCCCGCCAGCTCGAACGCCGAGGACAGGAAGTCCAGGTCCACCTCCGCGCGCGGCGCGGTGCGGCCGAGGCACTTGTCCCACAGCACGCGGCGCAGGTCGGGCTCGGGCACCGGGAAGTCGACCACGACGTCCAGCCGGCGGGTGAACGCCTCGTCCAGGTTGGCCCGCAGGTTGGTGGCCAGCACGGCGATCCCGTCGAAGGTCTCCATGCGCTGCAACAGGTACGCGCTCTCGATGTTGGCGTACCGGTCGTGCGCGTCGCGGACCTCGGACCGCTTGCCGAAGATCGCGTCGGCCTCGTCGAACAGCAGCACGCCGTTGACGCCCGCCGCCTCGGTGAAGATCCGCTCCAGGTTCTTCTCCGTCTCGCCGACGTACTTGTCCACCACGGTCGCCAGGTTCACCGTGTACAGGTCGAGGCCGAGCGACGCGGCGACCACCTCGGCCGACATCGTCTTGCCGGTGCCGGAGTCCCCGGCGAACAGCCCGGTCACGCCGCGCCCCCGGCCGCCGCCGGGGCGCATCCGCCACTCGTCGATGACCCGGCCCCGGTGCTCGGCGCGGGCCGCCAGCTCCCGCAGCAGGCCCACCACCCCGGCCGGCAGCACCAGGTCCTCCCACGACACGGCCGGTTCGATGCGCCGGGCCAGGCGTTGCAGGCCGGCCGCGTTCTGGCTGCGCGCACCGGCCCGCAGGTGCGCGGTCGTCACGACGCCGCCGTCGACCAGCGCGGACACCGAGGCCGCCCGCGCGGCGCGGGCGATCTGGCCGGGGCCGAGCACGAAGTGGGCGGTGGCCGCCGCCGGGTCGACGCCGGGTGCGAGCCGGTCGTGCAGGCGCTCGCGCCACAGGTCGGCGCGGGACGTGACGGGCAGCGCCGCAGCTTCGTGCAGCAGCGGCGGTTCGGCGCTCCACTGCGGGTTCCACACCTCGGCCCCGTGCACCACCAGCGGCACCGACGGGTGGGTCAGCGGGCGCAGTGCCGGCGCGTCCTCCACCGGCCCGAGGACCAGGCCCGCGCCGCGCAGCACCGCCTCCCGCAGCACTGCGGCGGCCAGCTCGTCGTGGTCGGGTTCGGCGCGCAGCCGGGCCGCGTCGACCTCCAGCACCGCGAGCCCCGCGCGCGCCAGCGCCGAGGCGGCCAGCTCGCGCGCGCCGCCACCGGGCCGCTCCCGCAGGTACACCAGCCGGACCCGGGCCCGCAGCGCCCGCACCAGCCGGGTCACGTCGGCGGCGAGCGCCGGTCCGGCCACCACCTCCGCGACCCCGGACAGCGCCGCGTCCGGCGTGTCGTCGCCCAGCAGGTGGTTGACCACCCGGTCCGGCACCCGCAGGGAGCGCGACAGGAACGGCCGCTCCCGGTCCTCCACGACGAGCAGGCCGGCCGCGAGCAGCGGGGAGGACGGGTCCAGCCGCGCGCGCCCGGCGGCGGACGCCTCGGGCAGGCCGCACAGCCGCAGCGCGAGCCCCGCCGTGGCCCGCCGGCGGGTCACGTCGTCGTTCAGGTAGCCGTAGAACTGCTCGAACCGGCTGTCCACGTCCGGGGCGAGCGCCACGAGGAGCACCTCGACGTCCACCCCGGACAGCCCGGCGACCTCGGCCAGCCGGCCCAGCCGCCCGGACGCCGCCGAGGGGGCCGGCGGCACGAACGGGTCGCGCCGGGAGGTCAGCAGTGCCTCGATCGCCTCGTCGGACAGGTACAGGCCCCGGAACGGGTCGTCGGGGTTCGGGTCGGCCTGCCGGCGGGCGGCGACGGCGTCCCGGATGCGCCGCTCCAGCGCCGCGAGCCGGGAGAACAGGTGCGGCAGGCTGCCCGCGTTCACGGGGACCCGCGCGCCGGGACGGGCCGGTGCGCGACCGGGTCGCCGCCCATCTCCAGGCGCACGCCCTCCACCGGGGGGCCGGCCGGGAAGACCCGGCCCGCGTCGACCGGCGCGGACACCACGACGTCCAGCGACGGCTTCAGCTCGCCGCCCAGCGCCGTCCACACGTCGGCGAACGCCCGGTCCTCGGGCGGCGGCAGCGCGACGGTCATGGGCACCGGCAGCTCCAGCGCGGCCAGCGAACCGGACAGCAGGGCGGTGGGCACGGACTCGTGCCGGAGGAACCCGACCAGCAGCTCCGACAGCAGGCGGTGCTCGTCCTCGGACCGCTGGGTCCACGCGGTGACGAGGTAGGACAGCTTCACGTAGCGGGGCGGCAGGTGGCGCGCGACGACCTTGCCGTCGCCGTACTCGTTGAGCAGGCCGCGCTGGCGGCGGCGCATGTCCTCGCGGATGTCGTAGAGGTAGACGTCCACGGTGGGGGCGTTGCGGCGGGCCGCCCAGTCCTTGGTCGGCGCGTCGAACGCGACCTCGACGTCCGTGCCGCGCAGCGCGTCGTCCCGGACCAGCCGGCGCAGGGCCTCGTCCACCTCGTGAATCACGCACCCACGATGGGGCCGGAGCCGGTCGCGCCGGCAGCGGCGCGGCGACGGACCTCGGGGCACCGCTCGCTGCCCGCAAGGGCAGTTCACCGGCCCGACCATTTCAATCGCAATTACCGCACTAATACGGTGAGATCGGGTTCGGACTCCCGCTTTCCGCGTATTGATAACCTCCGGATCGGTGCTACTGTGCGCGCCAACCGAGGGCTGCCGCGAGATAGCGAGCCGTCCTCGACATGGTTGCCGTGGAAAGGATTATCGACCAATGGACGGTCGGCACCAGCGGGCGCGCTCCACGGCGGCCGACCCGGAGGGCGGGCGGGCCGCCGTGACGGCCGCCCGGTGGTCGGGCGCGGCGACCAGCCTCACCGGCACGCTGATCGCGGTCATCACCTTCCCCACGGTGTCGCTGAAGGTCGTCGGCGCGGTCGTCTGCCTGCTGATCGGGGCGACCATCCTGACCACCGCGCGGGTCCGCGACCGTCCCGCACCGCGCGTCCTGCTGTCGTTGTCGCTGGTCAGCGTTGCGGCGTTGGCGCTGGTGATCGTGCTGGGCAGCCAGGACGCCCCGGCCGAGCCGACCTCGCCCCGGGCCGCGCCGGGCTCCTCGGCCACCACGGCGGGCACCATCGGCACCGCGCAGGCGACACCACCGCCGCCGCCCGGCGCGGTGTCGCTGGTCGACCTCGGCCCGGTGCGCGGCGACCCGGCGCGGAACCTGTGGACCTCGGGTCCGACCAGGCTGGCCGGCGTGCCGCACGACAAGGCGGTCGCGGCCACCGGGGCGTGGTGCGGCTCGAACCAGGTGGAATACGCGCTGGACGGCCGGTTCGCGCGTTTCCAGGCCCTCGTCGGAATAGCCGACGAATCCGCCGAGACGAAACCGCTGCACTTCTTCGCACTGGCGGACGGAAATCGCGTGGTCGATTTCCCGGTGGTGCAGAGCAGGACGCCCCGGGCGGTGGACGTCCCGGTCGCCGGGGTGACCCGCCTGGTGATCGGCGTGCAGCCGCCGGCGGGCGACCCGAGCAACTGCCCCGGCCCCGAGCGGGTCGGCGTGTGGGCCGACCCGCTGCTGGTCCCGGCGGGCTGAACCCCGTCGGAGGGCGGCCGACCCGACCCGGGGACGGCACCCGGCCGCGCGGTCGGGGCCGGGCGGCGGGCACGCCCGGACGGCGCACCCTCCCGGCACCCGGCGGCCGGTCGGGCGCAGGCCCGGACGGCGCAGCAGCACCGCACCCGGTAGCCGGTAGGACGGCGTGCCCGGCGGGTGCTCCCGGCGTGCCGGAACCGCGCGGTTCCGCCCCTGGGAAACCGCCGCGACTTTCACGATTCCGAGCCCCGGTCCTGTGTGGACGGGTGTGTAGGGGGGCCGCGCGCCGGGTATGCGCCACCCATGGACGGCGCGGACGTGGAATTGAGACTGGCAGCTCGGCCGGCGCACCTGTCCACGATCCGCGCGGTCGCCAAGGCCGTCGCCCGGCCGCTGCCCGGACTCGCCGTCGACCTGGTCATCGCGGTGGACGAGGCGTGCGGCACCTTGATCGCCAAGGCCAGCCGCTCCGCCGTGCTGGTGTGCCGGTTCGTCCGGGACGGTGATTCGGTTCGGTTTCGCGCACAGGTCCGCTCATCGGCCGTGACCGTCCCCGACCACCGCTCGTTGTACTGGCGGGTCGTCAGTTCGGTGACCGACAAGGTGGCCACCTGGGTGGACGGAGACGGCCTGTTGCACGTCGAGTTGAGGTGCCGGGCATGAACGCGGTCGACTACCAGCCGCTGTTCGTGGAACTGGCGGCGGCACAACGTGACGGCTCGCGCTACGCGCGGCTGCGCGACCACCTGGTCACCGAGCACCTACCGCTCGCCAGGCACATCGCCGATCGGTTCGCCGAACGCGGGGAGAACGCGGACGACCTGAGGCAGGTCGCCGCCTTGGGGCTGATCCACGCCGTGGACCGGTTCGACGCCGGGAGGGGGATCGAGTTCCTGGCGTTCGCGGTGCCGACGATCACCGGCGAGGTGCGGCGCTACCTGCGCGACCAGGGCTGGGCGGTGCGCGTGCCGCGCCGGCTCAAGGAGCTGTGCCTGTCGATCGACGGCGCGCGGGTCGAGCTGGCCCGCCGCACCGGCCGCTCACCCAAGCCCACCGAGGTCGCGCGGCACCTGGGCATCACCCTGGACGAGGTCTACGAGGGCCTGCACGCCACGTCCGCGCACCACCTGCTGTCGCTGGACGAGCTGACCGGCGGCGAGCTGACCGCCGACGGCCTGGCGTTCGACGACCCGGCGCTGGAGGTGGTCGAGCTGCAGCACGCGCTGGACCCGATGCTGCGCGGCCTGCCCCGCCGGGAGCGGCGGATCGTCGTGCTCCGGTTCTTCCGGGGCATGACGCAGAGCCAGATCGCCGACTCGGTGGGCGTCTCGCAGATGCACGTGTCCCGGCTGTTGAGCCGATCGCTGGCCCGGTTGCGCAGTCTGCTCGATGATGTGTGACTGAGCCCATAGCGGGCTGGAAAGCGGGTGGTCGCCGTGGCGAACCTGTCCTGGCCGCAACGCGCGGCGCTGGTCCTCGGAGCGCTGCTGGTGGTGTGGGGGTCGGTCGACCTCGTGGGCGGGCGCGGCCCGCTGGGCTGGTTCCACGTGCTCACCGGGGCGGCGGTGCTCGTGGCCGCGTTCCGGACCCGCGCCGCCCGGCTGGTGGGCACGTTGATGGCGCTGCTGTTCCTGGTCGCGTTCGCCTACGGGCTGGGCGACCCGGGCGGTCCGCTGGACGCCGGGCCGGTGGGCAACGCGGCGCACCTGCTGCTCGGGTTCGCCTCCGTGGGCATCGCGGAGAGCTGCGTGTGGTGCGAGCAGCGCGCCCGGGGCGCGCGCCGCCGCGCGGAACCCCTTCCGTAGTAACGAAACGATTGTCCCGGACGTGGGACGGGTACCTCTCGGGTGACACCGAACGGGAGGACCGCGATGCAGAGCTGGCAGGGCGTGGTGGGCGTCGAGGGCCCGTTCGCCTCCGTGTACCTCGACGTGGGCACCCACCTGGAAGCGCGGTGGCGGGCGGCGCGGGACCAGCTCGAAGGCGCCGGTGCCGACCCCGCGCTCCTGGCCGCGCTCGACGAGGCGCTGATCAGCACGACACCGCCGGGGATGACCGGGCGCGCGCTGGTCGCCGGGGACGGGCGGGTGCTGGTGGACGTGTTCCTGCCGGTGCCGCCGTCCGGGTACGTGGCCCGCTTCGGCGAGCTGCCCTACCTGCTGCCGATGGTGGACCTGTCCGAACCGTTGCTGCCGCACGTCGTCGTGGACGTGCGCGACCACGGCGCGGAGCTGCGCGCGGTCGACCCCACCGGGCGGTCGGTGGCCGTGGCGTCGGTGGGCGCGCGCCGCCCCGACCGGCGGCTGGACCAGGCCGAGCTGGCCGACGTGGCATCCGAGACGACCGCGCTGGTGGAGCTGCTGGACGCGCCGCTGCTCGTGCTGGCCGGGCCGCTGTCCGCGCGGCGGTCGCTGCGGGTGGCGCTGCCGGAGCGGTACCGGCACCTCGTGGTCGAGGTGGAGGGTGCGCCCGACCGGACGGTCGCGGCGCTGGCCGGGCGGGCCGACCAGGACGGGCGGCGGGCCGTGGTGCAGCGGTTCCGGGACGAGTCGGCGCGGCTGACCGGGCGAGCCGTGCACGGAGTGGAGGCGGTGCAGGCGGCGCTGGAAGCCGGCGAGGTCGGCACGCTGCTGCTCAGCGACCCGCTCGTCGGGTCGCTCGACGCCGACGGCGGACGGGCGGACGAGGTGCTGCCGCTGCTCGCCGCCGTGTCCGGCGCGGAGGTCGTGCTGGTCGGCGGGTGCGTCCGGTTGCACCAGGACGTCGGCGCGCTGCTGCGCGACTGAGCAGAAAATTCCCCCGGAAGTTTGGGTTGAGGCGGGTCCGCACTGGGTACTGGACCGCCATGACGCATCTGCGGACGGCGGGCGTGGGACGGGGTCCCACGCCCGTTCGGCGTGCCCGGGTCCGCTCTGTGCGGTCGATCACCCGGAGTTGCCGCACGCCTGCGGGAGGCCCGGACAGGGCCACCGCGATCGTGCGCTCCGGACTACCGTGGAGCACGCGCCGCACCGGCGGTGCGCGATGAGAGAGGAGACGGGCGTGCCAGAGCCCTCGGCAGCACTCGCGTCCGTACAGGTGGACCGATCGGACGGGGTGGTGGTGCTGCGCGTGTCCGGTGAGCTGGACGCGAGCAGCGCGGACGAACTGGCCAGGCCGCTCGGCAGTGCCCTGGTGGCCGGCGTGCGGGGCGTGGTGGTCGACCTGACGCAGGTCCGCTTCCTCGGCTCGGCGGGCCTGGAGTCACTGGTCACCGGCAGCAAGCGGGCGACCGAGCTGAGCGTGCCGCTGCTGGTGGTCGCCTCCGGCCGGGCGGTGCTGCGGCCGATCGAGGCGACCGGCCTGACGGCGGTGTTCACCCTGGCCGCCACCCTGGAGGAGGCGCTCGGGCGGATCTAGTCCCCTCGCGCACGGCGGTGCGGCGGGCGGGGTGCGGCGGACGCCGCTGCTCCGCCCGCCGTTCGCGTTCCCGCACCCGGTGATCGTGCCCGCACGCGGGACACCCGACCGTGCCCGGCGACCGCGCGTCGGGGCGCACGGCCCCTCGTGCACGGGCCGGGCCAGCCCTGGCCGATGTCCTCGAACCACAGCTCCGGGTGCGCCTCGACGAACTCCGCCATCAGCGCGGCGCACGCCGGGTCGTCGAGCAGGGTGATCTCCACGCCGTTGCCGGCCAGCCAGTCGTGGCCGCCGTGGAACGTGCGGGCCTCGCCGACCACCACGCGCGGGATGCCGAACCGGCGGACGAGCCCGCTGCAGTACCAGCACGGCGAGAGCGTGGTCACCACGACCGTGTCGCGGTAGCGGCGGCGCCGCCCGGCGGCGCGGAACGCGGCGGTCTCGGCGTGGGTGGACGCGTCACCGTCCTGGACCCGCCGGTTGTGGCCGCTGCCCAGCAGCTCGCCGTGCCCGTCGAACAGCGCCGCGCCGATCGGGATGCCGCCCTCGGCCAGCCCGGTCCGGGCCTCCCGCACCGCCACCGCCAGCATCTCCCGTGCGTCCACCGGCCCAATCCAGCGGTGCCGGCACCGACGGGCACCGGCCACAAAGGACACCGACCCGGCCGGGATCACACGGCGAGTGGCCCCGAAGGGCTCTACCCGCCGAAGCAGAGAAACCCGACGCTGGCCGCGAAAGCGGCGTCCCCGCCGTCCGCGTGGGCCCGCTGCGCCCCCGCCAGCGCAACCGCCGGTTCCTCCCCCAGCCCCAGCCGCCGGTGCAGGTCGACCATCAGCGGCGTGGTCACCTCGGCCGGCACCGGCACCACCGGGGCGACCAGGGTGCGCGTGCCCAACCCGAGCAGCGCCGACGTGAAGCCCATCAGCTCGTCGCCCGGCCGCACCGCCGACAAGCCCGAGTCGCACGCCGAGAGCACCACCCGCTCGGGCGGGTTGCGCAGGCGTTCCAGGTCGTAGACGGTGAGCGGGCCGTCCGCCAGCTCCAGCGCCGAGAACAGCGGGTTGTCCGCGCGGAACGAGCCGTGCGCGGCGACGTGCGCCAGCGGTGCGCCGTCCATCGCCGACGCCACCGCGTCCACCGTCGCCGCCGCGCCGACCAGCACCGACGCCGCGCCCGCGAACGGCGTGATGGCGGCGATCTCGGTCGGCGCGGCGGGCAGCCTCGGCCCGGCGGCGAGCAGCGGCCGGTCGTGCGGGACGCGGGAGGACGACACCGCGCGCTGCCACACCGTCGCGGACGGCACGACGGTCACCGAGCGCCCCCGGCACCCGGGCAGCGCCGACCACGGCAGGCCGCCGAGCAGACCGGTGGGCGCGAGCACGAGCGCGCGCTCGTCCAGCCTGCGCCGCAACGGCGACAGCAGCCGGCGGTCCAGCAGGGACGCCGCGTGCTCCGCGCCCGCGCGCACCGCCGTCCGGTCGACGTGCTCGGGCAGGGTGACCAGCCGGTGCAGCGCGAACCGCAGCAGCCGGATCTCCCGCACCGCGCCGTCCAGCGGCCCCAGCCGGTGCAGGCTCGCCCGGCCGCCCGCGACGACCACGGCCAGCAGCGCGCCCTCGAAGTCGATGTACTCCACCAGCGCCGCGTCCGCCAGCGCCTGCGCCAGCTCGCGCACGGCGGGCACCCGGTCGACCGCTCCCCCGCCGCTGGTCTGCCGGGTCAGCTCGCGCACCCGCTGCTCGCCGCGCACCTGCCGCTGCCGCAGCGCCGCCGTGGGCTTGCCGGCCAGCAGCGCGAGGTCGATGTCCGAGGTCACCGCGCGCAGCTCGGCCAGCGCGTCGGCCAGCCCGGAGTCCTCCGGCGGGCGCGCGGGCGTCATCCGCATGGCACCGGCCCGCCAGCTCTCCGCCCAGCGGAGCACCCGCCCGGCGTGCCCGCCGGCGACCGCCGCGCGCAGCCCCTCCAGCGCGAGCGCCTTGCCCTGCGCGCCGCTCAGCGCGCGCAGCTCCGCCGCGCCCAGCGACACCCGGTACTCGTCGAGCAGGCCGAGCCCGCGCCGCAGCGCGCTCTGCGCGCCCCGGGCGTTGCCCGCCAGGTCGCGCCGCAGCGCCTCGGCGTACCAGCCCTGCACGCGGTGCGCCGCCGGGCCGCCGCGCCGGGCCGCGCCGGCCGCCGTCAGCTCGACCACCGCGCGCCGCCGGTCGCCGATCTCGCGGGCGATCAGCGCGGCGTCCACCCGCGCCTCCAGGCCGGCCATCCGCCAGCCCAGCTCGTCCAGCCGGGACGCCACCCGGGCCATCGCGGTGCACAGCGACCGCGACCGCTCGCCGCTGAGGTACGCCGCGCGCAGCTCCACGTGCCGCGCCCCGACCTCCCACACCTCGCGCTTCTCGCGGCGGAACCCCTTGCGCGCCGCCACTGCCATCCGCACGGCAAGGTCGAGGTCGCCCTCCATCAGGGCGATCCGGGCCCGGTAGAACAGCGCCTCGGAGCGCGCCAGCACGAGGCCCTTGCCCAGTTCGGCCAGCGCCCGGTCGGCCGCCGCCCGCGCCTCCTCCAGCAGCGGCACGGACACCAGCACCTCCAGCCGGTTGATCAGCAGCGCCGGGCGCGGCACCTCCAACCGCCGGTACTCGCGCTCGGCCTCGGCGAACATGGTCAGCGCGCGCGGCACGTCCCCGGCGCGCGACGCCGAGATGCCCGCGTTCCACCGCACGTCCGCGACCGCCAGCTCCTGGTCCAGCTCGCGGTAGAGCGCGGCGGCCCGGTCGAAGTCCTCGTCGGCGGCCCGCAGGCCGCCGGTGTAGGCGCGCAGCAGGCCCCGGTTGTTGCGGGCGCGGGCCTCGCCCAGCTTGTCGCCCTCGCGGCGGGCCGCCTCGATCGCCCAGTTGTACTCGCGCCGCGCCTCGTCGTAGCGGCACAGGTAGTGCAGCACCAGGCCTCGTTGCATCCGCGCGTAGTCGGCGTCCACGCCGCGCAGCTCGGGCAGCGCCGCGTTGACCGCGCGCAGCGCCTGCGCGTGCCGCCCGGTGGTGGACAGCACGAACGCGAGGCTGACCCGCGCCAGCGCGGCGAGCCGGCCGGAGCCCGCCAGTTCGGCGATCCGAACCGCCCGCCTCAGGTGCCGCAGCGCGCCGTCGAACTCGTGCAGCTCGCGCAGCGACAGGCCGATCGCCCGTTCGGCGGTCGACGCCTCGCGCGCGTCGCCCGCCGCCCGCGCCGCCTTCAGCGCCGAACGGCCCATCTCTATTGCCGCGTGCGGGTCCCGTTGCCGGGCTTCCAGCGCTGCGGCGGCGGAAATACCGGCCACGAACCACACTTTATTACCAAGAACACTGTGGTAGCTTGATCAAGCTCAGCACCCGTCTACGCTGCATGTGAGGCCGTGGTGTCCGAATCGTCGAACCGCCCAGAGCTGTACGTGCGAGCGTTCGAACAGGCGATCAAGGAGCACAAGGACCTGCGGCTGCACCCCGAGCGCGGGCGCGAGTTCCTGTTCGTCGCGCGGGAGTTGTTGACCATTCCCGAGGACGTGCTGCGGGTCGGCCGGAAACTGTCCCAGAACGGCATCGGGAACGAGCGCGGGCGCGACTTCGCGGGCATGGCCCGATTGGTGCTGCCGCGCAACCCCGACGACATCCCGGCGATCGTCCGGCTGCTGCGCGACCCCCGCCAGTGGCCCGGCGAGCGGGTGCCGTTCGTGCAGCCGCACCACGCGGTCGTCGGCCACGGCGGCAACATGCACGGCCACCCGGGGCAGCCGCCGCACGTCGCGGGCCCCATCCCGGACCCGCCGAACGGCTCCGAGGGCAAGGGCAAGGGCGTCGTCGTCGGCATCCTGGACACCGGCATCTCCAAGACCGCCGGGTCCGACCACCCGCTGTGGCTGGGCGGCGCGTTCCTGCCCAAGGCCGACGAGGTGGACCCGGCCTACTCCAGCGGTGACGTGTTCGCGCTGGAGGGCGGGCACGGCACGTTCGTCGCGGGCGTGGTGCGGCAGGCCGCGCCGGGCGTGCGCTTCGACCCGGAGAAGGCCCTGGACCAGTGGGGGCTGGGCACCGAGGAGGACTTCGCGCGGGCGCTGGGGGCGTTCGACGAGCGCGTGCAGGTCGTGAACATCTCGCTGGGCTGCTTCACCCAGGACGACGTGGCCTCCGAACCGGTCCGCCGGGCGCTGGCCAAGCTGCCCCGGACGACCGTCGTGGTCGCGTCCGCCGGCAACCAGGGCACCAACCGTCCGAGCTGGCCCGCCGCGCTGCCCGGCGTGGTCGGGGTGGCGGCGGTGGCCCAGGAGCGGGACGGCTCGCGCGCGCCGGCGTGCTACTCGAACTTCGGGCACTGGGTGGACGCGTGCGCGGTCGGCAACCGCACCAGCACCTACCTCAAGGGCCGGTGGGCGCTGCCCGGTGACGCCGTGGTGGACGTCTACGACCGCTTCGCCTACTGGCTGGGCACGTCGTTCGCCGCGCCGCACGTGGCCGGGCGCATCGCCGAGACCATGACCACGCGCGGCCTGTCGGCCGAGGCCGCCCGGGACGAGCTGCTCGACGGGCCGGTCTTCTTCCCCAATTACGGTGTTCTCGTGGAATAGCTGTATCCGGCGGGGAGGTCCGCGCTCCGTAGTACGTGGAAGCAACGAGGAGACCCGAGCCCAGGAGGGGCCGTGACCCCTGCATCTCCCATCGCCGCGCTGGTCGGCGCGGCGGCGCAGGGCGACCAGCGGGCCTGGAACGAGATCGTGGACCGCTACACGCCGCTGGTGCTGTCGGTGATCTACAAGCACCGGCTGCGCCCGGCGGACGCGGCGGACGTCAACCAGACGCTGTGGCTGCGCCTCGTCGAGCAGATCGGCAGGCTGCGCGACCCCGAGGCGCTGCCCGGCTGGATCTCCACCACCACCCGCAACGAGTGCCTGCGGATGCTGCGCATCCAGCAGCGCACCCAGCCGTACGACCCGCTGTCCGACGAGGAGCCGGCCAGCCCGGTCGACGCGGTGGCGGACCTGGACGAGGAGATGGAGGCCGCGCAGCGCCGGCAGGCGCTGCGCGACGGCTTCCGCTCGTTGAGCGCGCAGTGCCGGGAGCTGCTGGCGAGGCTGATGGCCGACCCGCCGCCCAGCTACGCCGAGGTCGGCGAGCAGTTGGCCATGCCGGTCGGCAGCATCGGGCCGACCCGCATCCGGTGCCTGGAGAAGCTGCGCCGGACCCCCGAGGTGCTGCGGCACCTCGACCCCCGGCCGGTCCGGGGCGGAGTCGGAGGAGGTGTGCTCGGTGAGCGTTCCGGGGTGGGGAAGCGATGAGGTCCTGCTCGGGGACCTGACCGAGGCGCTGGCCGAGGCGCGCGCCGTGCCCGCCGAGTTCGCCGAGGCGGCGCGGGCCGCGTTCGCCTGGCGCACCGTCGACGCCGAACTGATGCTGCTGACCAGCTACGACTCGATCCTGGACGCCGAGCTGGCGGGCCGGGCGCGGGCCGCGCTGACCGCCCGGCAGCTCGTGTTCGACGCCGAGGGGATCTCCGTGCAGGTCGAGGTCACCGAAGCCGGCGTGGCGGGGCAGGTGCTGCCCGCGCGACCGGCCCGGGTCGCGCTGCTGACCGCCACCGGACCGGTGGAGGACACCGGCCTGGACGAGCTGGGGTGCTTCCTGCTCGGGCCGCCCCCGGCGGGGCCCATCCGGTTCCGCTTCGAGACCGGCGGCACGACCGTGCTGACCGACTGGGTCTGCGTCTAGCCCCGTCGCGTTGCCTGCCCGGCGCGACGGGGCCCTTTCACGCCCGGGGCGTGTCACTGGTGCGGGTGATTGCGGCGCCGTCGCGCGGCGGCCCGGCCCTACCCGTCAGTACCGTGGGCCGAAATCCCTCGGTGGCGGAGGCGGGTCGGTGTCCGAACGGGTGCGCTGGGCTCCGGCCGCGGTGGACCTCGACGTGCCCAGCTCCGCCCGCGTCTACGACTACCTGCTGGGCGGCGGCCACAACTTCGCCGCCGACCGGGCGGTGGCCGAGGAGCTGGCCGGCGTGCTGCCGGTGCGCGACATGGCCCGGATGAACCGCTCCTTCCTGCGGCGCGCGGTGCAGGCGCTGGTGGCGGAGGGCGTCACCCAGTTCCTCGACCTGGGTTCGGGCATCCCGACCGTGGGCAACGTGCACGAGGTGGCGCAGGAGGCGGACCCGGCGTGCCGGGTGGTCTACGTGGACTTCGAGCCGGTCGCGGTGACGCACGCGGAGCTGCTGCTGGCCGCGAACCCGGGCGCCACCGCGCTGCTGGCCGACCTGCGCGGGCCCGAGGCGGTGCTCGACGCGCCCGGGACCCGGCTGCTGATCGACCTCGACCGGCCGGTCGGCGTGCTCGCGGTGAGCGTGCTGCACTTCGTGCCGGACCGGGACGACCCGTGGGGCGTGCTGGCCCGCTACCGGGACCGGCTGGCACCGGGCAGCTTCCTGGCCCTGTCGCACTTCACCTCCGACCGGATGCCGCGCGAGGCGGCGGCCGGGGTGGGCATCTTCGGGCGGTCCGCCGAGCGGGTCACCCCGCGTTCGCGCGCCGACGTGCTGGCCCTGCTGGACGGCTTCGACCTGGTCGAACCGGGCCTGGTGTGCACCCCCGAGTGGCGGCCGGAGTCGCCCGAGGACGTGCCGGACGACCCGGGGCGCGCGAACATGTACGCGGCGGTCGGCCGCAAGCCTTGACGCGGGACGGGTCGGGTACGCAAGATCAGCGCACCTGATCATGCGCACCACCCCTCCGCGATGACCGATCCGGCACCAGACCCGAGAGCCCCGGGAGCGCCGCCCGGGGCGGGTGCCGCACGTGCCGACCCGGTCGGCCGGTGGACCCGCGCCCTCGTCGACTCCGCCTGCACGCCGCTGTCCCGGGCGGAGGTCCGCGCGCGGCTGGCGGGCCACTGGGCGGCGCTGACCGCCCTGGTGGACGCGCCGGCGTTCCGGCCGGACGCGGCGACCGCGCTGGGCGAGTGGCTGGTGCGGGCGAACTTCACCGGTCCGGACAGCCTCCGGCGCACGGTCGGGCTGCTGGGCCCGGCGCTGGCCGGCGCGGACCCGGTGCGGGTGGCGCAGGTGCTCGGCGCGGTCGCCGCCGGTTACGCGAACGCCCTGCGCGCCAAGGTCTTCACCGAGCAGGACGAGGTGCACGGGGCGCTGCTGCTCACCCTGGAGCGGACCCGCCGGGAACTGCACGACAGCGAGGCCCGCTTCCGGCAGGTGTTCACCAACTCCGGCGTGGGCATCGCGATCTTCGACCTGGCGGGCGAGGTGGTGGAGGCGAACCCGGCGCTGGTGCGGATGCTGGGGCACGCCGGCGGCGACGCGGCGGAGCTGTTCGCGCCGGCGGAGCTGGCCGCGCTGCGCGCCGCGTGGACGGCGGCGGACGGCGCGGACACCCGGGTCGAGCAGCAGTTCGCGGGCGCGCTGGACGATCCCCTGTGGACGACCGTGGCGCTGTCCGTGGTGCGCGACGCCGAGGACCGGCCGAAGTACCACGTCGCGGTCGTCGAGGACGTGACCGAGCAGCGGGTGCTGCGCGACTACCTGCGCCACCAGGCGCTGCACGACGTGCTGACCGGCCTGCCGAACCGGCAGAGCTTCCTGCCCGACCTGGAGCGGGCGCTGGGCCGGCCCGGCTCGATCACGCTGTGCTACCTGGACGTGGACAGCGTGGCGATCGTCAACGACGGCATCGGCTACGAGGCCGGCGACGAGATGCTGCGGGTGGTGGCGCGGCGGCTGACCGCCGCCGTGGCCGGCGAGGACGCGACGGTGGCCCGGATCGGCGGCGACGAGTTCGTCGTGCTGATCGAGGACTCGCCCACGACGCCCACCATCTCCGCGCTGGCCGAGGCGATCGACCGGGAGCTGTCCGAACCGGTGTACCTGTCCGGGCGCGGCGTCGGCATCACGGCGGGCATGGGTTTCGTGCGCACGTCGGCGCGCGACGGCGACGCGATGTCCCTGCTGCGCCAAGCACATTCGACGCTGCGGCGGGCGGAGAGCGGCGGCAAGGGCCAGTGGGGCATCTACGACGCCGGCCAGGACGCCCGCGACCGGGGCCGGCTCGCGCAGATCGCGGCCATGCCGGGCGCGCTGGAGAACGGCGAGATCGCCATCGACTACCGGCCGGTGCGCCGGCCCGGCGGCGACCTCGTCGCGGTGGCGGCCCGGCTGCGCTGGGACGAGCCGGAGTTCGGCGTGGTGGGCCACGAGGAGTGCCTCGACTTCGCCGACGCGCTGGGGTTGAGCGGTCACCTCGGCGAGTGGCTGCTGGACGAGGCGTGCGCGTTCGCCGCCGCCGAGGACGTGCCGGTGGTGGTGCGGCTGTCGGCCGACCAGTCCCGCGACCCGGACCTGGCCGCGGCGGTCGGGACCGCGCTGCGCTCCTCCGGCCTGGCCGCGCCGGGGTTGTGGCTGAGGCTGGACTCGCGCTGCCTGGAGGACGGTCCGGACGCGGCGGAGGACAACCTGGCCACGTTGGCGGACATGGGCGTCCGGCGGCTGCTGCACGGGTTCGACTGCGGCCTGCGCGAGCTGTCCGCGGTGCGCCGGCACGACCTGCACGGCGTGGAACTGGCCCCGCCGCCCGACGACCCGCTGGCCGGCGAGGCGTTGAGGCTGCTGGTCCCGCTGCTGCGCGCGACGGGCGCGCTGGTGGTCGGCGACGTGCCGGGCGCGGACCTCGCCGTGCAGTGGTGACCCGCGCACTGGTGACGCACGCCGTGGTGACGCGCAGAGCGTTGCCGCGCCTCGGTTCCCGGTGCCGTGGACCGGGTCGCGCGGCGGGTGCGGGTCAGCCGATCGGCTCGGACAGCGCGACGATGATGCCCGCCGGGCCCCGGACGTAGCAGATCCGCAGGACGTCCCCGTACGGCACCACCTCGCCGACGAGTTCCCCGCCGTGGGCGCGCAGGCGCACGAGGACGTCGTCCAGGTCGTCCACGGAGAACATGACGCGCCGCAGCCCCACCGCGTTCGCGGGCGCGCTCTGCTCGACGTCGATGGACTGCGGGGTGCGGAACCGCGTCAGTTCGAGCCGGCTGTGCCCGTCCGGCGTGCGCACCATGGCGATGTCGACCTCGACCCCGTCGAGCCCGACCACGCGGTCCACCCACTCGCCGGAGACCGGCGACTCGCCCTCCAACTCCATGCCGAGCGCCACGAAGAACGCGATGGCCGCCGGGAGGTCGTCCACCACGACGCCGACGTGGTGCATCTGCTGGATCGCCATGCGCGGAGCATAGGACCACCGCCGGACCGTCAACGCGGCCGGGCGACGGTGATGATCTCCCGGCTGTCCTCGGCGAACGCCGAGCGGTCCCACCAGCCGTAGCGCTCGTCCACCCGGAAACCGCTGTCCCGCAACAGCTCGTCCAGCTCCGGCGCGGGCAGGAAGCGCAGCGACGCCCAGCCGACCCGGGGCTCCTCCCACGGCCCGGTGAACGTCTCGCTGAACCGCACCACGCCGTCCACCACGCTCTCCACCTCGTGCGCGACGACGACCCGGTTGCCCTCCTCGTCGGTGATCTCGGTGGCGTTGGCCGGGTTCCACCGCTCCCACCCGCGCACGGCCGGGTTGCGGGTCTCGAACGCGAACCGGCCGCCACCGGTCAGGGCCCGCCGCACGCCGGCGAACTGCGCGCGCACCTCGTCGTCGGTGAGGAAGATCTGGAACACGTGCCCGGTCATCACCACGAGGTCGAACTCGTCCGCGAACGCGGTGCTGCCCAGCGTGCCGCGCACCCACTCGACGTCGTCCCGCCGGCGGGCCTGGTCCAGCATCCCGTCGGCCGGGTCGAGCCCGCACAGCCGGCCGGTGTGCCCGGTGGCGCGGGCGGCGGCCAGCAGCGTGCCGGTGCCGCAGCCGACGTCCAGCACGGACGACGCGGACATCACCAGCCGCAGGTAGAACTCGTCGCTCGCGTCCCAGCCGTTGATCGTGTCGTAGAGGGCCGCCAGCCGCTCGTCCTCGAAGGGGTCCACCATGCGCCGCAGTGTCCCGCACGCACCTCGGCGGGGTCGCGGGGTTATTCCCGCGACCCCGCCGAGGGGGAATCGTCAGGCGAAGGTCGGCAGCCGCATCGCGTGCTGCACGAGCGTGATCAGCGTCTGCTTGGTCGACTGCCGGTTGCGCGCGTCGCACGGCACGATCGGCACCGCCTGGTCGATGGTCAGCGCCTCGCGGATGTCCTCGATCCGGTGGTGCAGCAGGCCGTCGAAGCAGTTCACGCCGACGACGTAGGGCAGCTCGCGGTCCTCGAAGAAGTCGATCGAGGCGAACGCGTCGGACAGCCGCCGGGTGTCGACCAGCACGACCGCGCCGATCGCGCCGCGCACCAGGTCGTCCCACATGAACCAGAAGCGGTGCTGGCCGGGCGTGCCGAACAGGTACAGGATCAGGTCCTGGTCCAGCGACACGCGACCGAAGTCCATGGCCACCGTGGTGGTCATCTTGTTCGGCGTGCTGGACAGGTCGTCCACGCCGACGCTGGCCTCGGTCATCACCGCCTCGGTGGTCAGCGGCACGATCTCCGACACCGATCCGACGAACGTGGTCTTACCGACGCCGAACCCGCCGGCGACCACGATCTTGGTCGACGTGACGGTCGGGCTCGGTGTGCCCGGCCCACCGGGAGCGCCACCGTTCATGTTGCTTCCGCTTTCCCTAGGAGAGGACTCAGCCACGCATGGCGACGTGCAGTTGGGACCTGATCTCCGGCGTGAGCTGCACGCCCACCCGCTCGACCAGCCGGGTCATCGCGTAGCCGATCAGGCCGATGTCGCAGTTGGGCGCGGCCAGCACGGCCAGGCACGAGCCGTCGCTGATCGACATCAGGAACAGGTAGCCCCGCTCCATCTCCACCACGGTCTGCTTCACGTCGCCCGCCTCGAAGCAGCGCGCCGCGCCGAGGTTGAGGCTGACCAGACCGGACGCCACGGCCGCGAGCTGCTCCGCGCGGTCGATCGGGAGCCGTTCCGAGGACGCGAGCAACAAACCGTCCGCGGAGACCACGATCGCGTGGGCCACGCCCGCGACGCGGCTCACGAAGTCGTCGACCAGCCAACTGAAGTTGTCCAGTTCCTCGGCTGCGGTGGTCACGTCTGCTCCTTGCCTTGGTTGCCGGTGTTTTCTCCGTTGCCGAACGGTGCGCCCTCCCAGGGCATCCCGTTGTCGTCGGCGGACTCGCGTCCCAGTTGGATGCCGCGCTGGTAGGTGGCGAACCGCTGGCGAAGCCGGTCGGCGGAGCGACGCGGCGGAGCGGCGGTGGCCACGCCCGAGGCGGCGGGGTTCCCGGTTGCGGACGGCGAGGACGGGCGCGGCGGCGGCGCGCTGAGGGAGCCGGGCATCAGGCGGGCGTTGGGCACCCGCTTGGGCAGACCGGCGGTGGTGGTGTCGTCCACGTCGGACTTGAGCACCTTGCCCGCAGCGGACCAACCCTCGTCGGCCGGTCCCCAGCCGGGAGCGGTCGCGGGCACGGGGGACGGCGCGGGCGCGCGCTTGGGCAGGCCGGCGGCGGTGGGCTGCGGGCTGACCCGCTCCACCTGCTCCGGCTTGTCCGCGCGGACCGGGTCGTCGAGGAGGTCGGCGCGGTCGGTGAACGCGGTCGGCTCGGACGACGGCTCGTCGGGGCCGACCAGGTCGACCCGGTCGGCGAACATGGTCCGCTCGGCCGGGGACTCCGGTGGCACACCGTCGGTGAGCTCGCCCTGCACCGCCGCCTCCGCTCCCTCGCCGCCCTGGAACCAGCGTGACAGCACGTCCTCGTAGATCGGCAGCCGCTGAGTGGACGCGTCGTCCTCCTCCACCACGATCGGCGGGGCCTTGGCCGCGCCGGGGTAGGAGTAGTCGATCGCGCCCTGGGCGGGCGGCACGGTCTCCGCGACGGTGGCGGTGAACAGGTCGGCCGCCGAGGTCTGCTCGACCTCGAAGAAGTTGGTGCCCTCGTCCGCCGGGGCGGGCACGACCTGCGGGTAGGGCGCGGACTCGGCGGGCGCCGGGAACGGCGCGGGAGTCGCGTCCGGGGTGGCGAACGACGCGGGTGCCTGGTCCGGCGTCCACTTCGGGACGCCCGCCAGCACGCCGACCCCGCTGCCCTCCAGCTCCGGCGACGCCGGACGCTGCGGGAGCGCGGGCGCGGCGGGGCGGGGGGCCAGCGGCTCGGGGCCCCGGTGCAGCAGCGACACGGGCAGCACGACCTGGGCGGTCACCCCGCCCTCTATGTCGTCGTTGTTGGTCAGCGTCACCCGGATCTCGTGCCGCTTGGCGAGCTGGCCGACCACGTACAGGCCCATCTCGCGGGCCACCGACACGTCGACCTCGGGCGGGTCGGCGAGCTTGGTGTTGGCCTCGACGATGTCCTGCTCCTGCATCCCGACACCCCGGTCGTGGATGCGGATGGACACCTCGCCGCGCCGGGTCTCGATGGCCCGCACGGTCACCTTGGTGGTCGGCTTGGAGAACGCGGTCGCGTTGTCCAGCAGCTCGGCGATGAGGTGCGCGAGGTCGTTGACCACGCGGCCCTGCACCCGCAGCTCCGGCGCGGGCGCGACCTGCACCCGGGCGTACTTCTCCACCTCAGACACCGCCGCGCCGAGCACCTCGGAGATCGGCACCGGCCGGGTGACCCGGCGGTTGACCGTGGTGCCGGAGAGGACCAGCAGGTTCTCGCTGTTGCGGCGCATCTGGGTGGCCAGGTGGTCCAGCTCGAACAGGCTGGCGAGCTGGTCGGGGTCCTGCTCGTCCTGCTCCAGCCGGTCGATGACGGTGATCTGCCGCTCGACCAGCGCCTGGGAGCGGCGCGAGAGGTTGATGAACATGTCGTTGACGTTCGCGCGCAGCGCCACCTGCTCGACCGCGAGGCGGACGGCTTCGCGCTGCACCGCGTCGAACGCGCGCGCGACCTGCCCGACCTCCTCGGTGGTGTGGATCGGCACCGGCACCAGCGACTCCTCCGCCGCGCGGGCCGGGTCGCGGTGCGTCCGGATGCGCTTGATCGCCTCCGGCAGGCGGTTGCGGGCGACGTCCATCGCGGACCGGCGCAGCACGCGCAGCGGCGTGAGCATGGACCGCGCGACGAAGGCCATCAGGGCGAAGGCGATGATCAGCGCGACGGCGACCAGCGCCGCGTCGCGCCAGGCCGCGCCCCGGGCCTCCTCGGTCAGCGCCACCGACACGTCGTCGGCCTGCTTCTCGATGTCCATCGCGATCCGCCGGTAGAGCGCGCCGGTCTCCTCGCCGACCCGCATCACCTCGGCGTCGGAGATGGACACCTCGCCGGACTCGTCTTGCTGCACCAGCGCGAGCTGCACCAGCCGGCTGCGGGCGTCCACGGCGGCACCGGACACCGTGTCGGAGTAGCGCTGGCGGTTCTCCTGGCTCGCGGTGTTGGCGAAGTCGGTGAGCGCCGCGTCCAACCGGGACTGCGCCGCGCGCAGGGCGTTGACCTGGCCCGGCGCGAACTCGCCGCGCTTCGCGGTGGACAGCAGGATCGCGTTCTGCTGGAAGAGCTGCTCCTTCGCGCTGTAGAGCGCGAGGTTGGCGCCGGAGAGCGGGGTGATCCGGTCGTTGCTCAGGCTGCTGGCCGTGGTGCGGTGGACCTGCGCGAGCGCGCTGAGCACCTGGCCGTAGGCGCTGGCCACCGAGATGTCGGGGTACTTCGTGGTCAGCGTGGTGTTGCGCAGCGCGGACAGGCCGTCCAGCGCCTGCATCGACTTCTGGAACGAGTCGCGCACGCTCTCCTCGATGCCCGAGGTGGACTCCGCGACGTCGCGGTACCGGCCGACCTCCTGGTCGACCTTCGCGGACCGCGCGACCAGGTCGGCGCTGTTGTCCGCGCGCCCGCCGGCGACGAACCACACGGCGGCGTCGCGCTCCAGGTGGAGGGCGTCGGCCACGGCGGCGGCCTGGGCGGAGAGCTGGAGCTCGCGCTGGACCTTGCCGTACAGCTCGACGTCGTCGAGCTGGGTGTTGAGCCGCAGGCCCGCGAGGGTCAGCGTGCTCAGCGCGGGCACCAGGAGCACCACGGCGAGCTTGCTGCGCAGCCTCCAGTTGCGCAGGCGCCACCGGGAGACCTCCCGGTCGGCGGGCGCGGTGGTGCCTGTGCTCGGACCCGGTTCGGGCGGAACGGCGTCCACCGTCTCGTCGGGTTCAATCCGCTCCGGTTCACTCCCGGAGGCGTGGTCGTCGTGACCGCGCACCGTCAGCACACTCCCCAGCCCCCCAGCCAGTAAACGACACGTCCTTGCAAACCCGGTGGATCTTGGTGGAAAATCCCCGGAAGTCATACCGCCGTTCGGACCAGGACGCAGGTGTTTTGCAAATCAACCATTGTCCCGCACCTCGCGGCGCAACGGGCTAAACGATCGCTAAGCCGCGGCCACACCATTTCACGTCGCCGGTCGAACGCCGAAACCGGGGGAGCCCGTCGCCGGACTCCCCCGGCGACCGGGTCAGCTGCCCGACGCCGCCACGAGCATCGGCTTGACGTCGAACTCCTTCTCCAGCAGGCCGTAGGTCTTCATCAGGGTCGCCACCCGCTGCAACCGGGTCGCGTCGAGCGTGGTGGGGAACTCGCCGAAGTGGACCAGGCTCGCCGTTTCCTTGTCGACCTTGGCGTACTCGACCAGCAGCGGCTCGACCGTGGGGCGGTCGGCCGCGTCGCGCTGGCCCTTGGTCAGCGCGCGCTGGAACGCGGCGACGGTGTTCGGGTTCTCCTTGGCGAACTTGCCGGTCGTGCCGTAGCCCGCGACCGGGATGCCGTCCGTCGGGCCGGACGCGGCGTCGAGCACCGTGATCGCGCCGATCGAGCGCTGCGCCTTGCTGATGAACGGCTCCACCATGAACGCGGCGTCGACGGTCTTGTTCTGCAGCGCGGCCTGCATGTCCGGGAACGGGAACTCCTTGAAGGTCACCGACTTGGGGTCGACGTCGTTGGCCTCCAGGGTCGCCTTCGCGGTCAGCTCGGCGATGTTCTTGAACGTGTTGATCGCGATCGTCTTGCCGGCCAGGTCCTTCGGCGACTTGATGGTCGAGTCCGGGCCGGTCAGGATCAGGAACATCTCGGGCTTGGCCTGGTAGCCGTCGTTGATCAGCTTGAGGCCGTCGACGCCCTTGGCCACGTCCTTGGCCTGCGCGGCGAAGAACGAGACCCAGTTGCCGAACGTGATGTCCAGCTCGCCGTTCACCAGACCCGGGATGGCCGCGGCACCACCCTGGATCGAGACCGGCTCCACTTCGAGGCCCTCGTCCTTGAAGTAGCCCTTCTTGATGGCGACGTGCACCGAGGCCACGTCGAGGATCGGCAGCAGACCAAGCTTGATCTTGGTCTTCTCGACCTTGCCCGGGGCGGCTGCGCCGTCCGCCGGCTTGTCCGAGGAACCGCCGAGCAGACCACAGCCGGAGACCACGGCGAGCATCGCGAGCGCGGTCAGTCCGCCGAGGATCCTTCTTGCCGAGAGGCCGACTCTACGAGTCATGGGGGGCATCTCCTGTTGGAGTGGCGACATTGCGGGGGCAGGATGCACGGGCGACATGTGGTCAGTGCAAACCACTCAAAGTGACTTTGGTGGTTCGACAAGGCCCCAGTCGACCGACACTCGAAGGCTGATCCACTACCTTCGGTGAGCATCTTTGCACAGGCTGTCCAGAGGTTGGGGTACGCGGTGAGCGATCTTGATGGGGAATGGGCCGGACAGAGCAACCTGCGTCCGGTGGGGATCGTCGGCGCCGGACCGGCCGGGCTGACGTTGGGGAACCTGCTCCAGCAGGCCGGAATCCCCTGCGTGGTGCTGGAGCGGGGTACCCGCGAGCACGTCGAGACGCGTCCGCGCGCGGGCGTCATCGAGCACCGGGCGGTCCGGATGCTGGACCGGCACGGGCTGGCCGACCGGCTGCTGCGCGAGGCGGACCGGCACGGCGCCTGCGAGTTCCGGGTGAACGGGCAGGCGTACGAAGTGGACTACTCGGCGCTCTACGACGGGCAGACCCACTACGTCTACCCGCAGCAGGAGGTCGTGAAGGACCTGGTCGGCGCGTTCACCGACGCCGGCGGCGACGTCCGGTTCAGCGTCACCGACGTGGCGCTGCACGGCATCGAGACCTCGGAGCCGGCGCTGACCTGGACCTCCGCCGACGGCCGGGCGGAGCGGCTGGAGTGCTCGTTCATCGCCGGCGCGGACGGCTTCCACGGCGTGACCCGGCGCAGCATCCCGGCCGGCGCGATCCAGGAGTTCTCGCACCAGCACGGCATCGAGTGGCTGTCGGTCCTGGCCGAGGCGCCGCCGTCCACGCACAAGGTGATCTACGCGCTGCACCCCGACGGCTTCGCCGGGCACATGCTGCGCAGTTCCACCGTTTCCCGCTACTACCTCCAGGTGCCGGTGGACGACACCGTCGACAACTGGTCGGACGAGCGGGTGTGGGCCGAGTTGCACAAGCGCTTCGCGTTGCGCGACTCGGACTGGAAGCTCACCGAGGGGCGCATCACCGAGAAGCGCATCCTGGACATGCGCAGCCACGTCGTGGAACCGATGAACCACGGCAACCTCTACCTCCTCGGCGACGCCGCGCACATCATCACGCCCGTGGGCGCAAAGGGAATGAACCTCGCATTGCACGACGCGGAAGTGCTCGCCGCCGCGTTGACCGCATTCCACCGGACGGGTGACGAGACGGGGCTGCGCGAGTATTCGGACACCTGCCTGCGCCGCGTGTGGCGTGCGCAGGAGTTCTCGCAGTGGATGGTGTTCATGATCCACCGCTCGCCGGAGCCGTTCCTCAGCCGTTTGGGGCAGGCCAGGCTCGAACACCTCATCGGGTCCGGCTCCTCCGCCGGGTATTTCGCGCAAAACTACGTCGGTCCCTGACCACCGCTGCCCGAATCCGGGGGCGACGGGCTCCGGGCGGGCGATTCCCTCGCGGAATCGCCCGCCGCGCGCGGTGCGCGACCGTCAGGAAGACGCGGCGCGGCCCTCGGCCTCGGCGCGGGAAACCTCGGCGCGTTCCGCCTCCGCCCATTTCGCGGCGGACTGCTCGTCGGCCTTGCGGCGGGCGCGCAGCTCACCCGAGCCCTTGCCGACGTTCAACAGCCGCGCCACCTCGGCGCGCAGCGCCACGAATTCCTCGGACTCGCGCGTGGTGATCTGGTCGCGCGGCTCGGGCAGCCGCACCGGCAGGTCCGCCACCACCGAGGCGGGCGACCCGGACAGCACCAGGATGCGGTCGCCCAGGTACACGCTCTCGTCGATGTCGTGGGTGACCACCAGCACCGTCGTGTCGTGCTCCGCCTTCACCCGCAGCAGCAGGTCCTCCAGCTCGAACCGGGTCTGCGCGTCCACCGACGCGAACGGCTCGTCCATCAGCAGCAGGGCGGGCCGGTAGGCCAGCGCCCGCGCGATCGCCACCCGCTGCTGCATCCCCCCGGAGAGCTGCCACGGGTACTTGCGGTGCGCCTTGGACAGTCCCACCCACTCCAGCGCCTCGGCGGCCCGCGCCCGGCGCGCGGAGCGGCCCAGCGAGCGCTTGAGCGGGAACTCGACGTTCTTCTGCACCGACAGCCACGGGAACAGCGAGCGGCTGTAGTCCTGGAACACCACGGCCAGGTCCTCCGGCACGCCGTCCACGGCGTTGCCGTGCAGGCTGACCTCGCCCCTGGTCGGCCGGACCAGGCCGGAGATGGTGCGCAGCAGCGTGGACTTGCCGCAGCCGGACGGGCCGACCACGCAGACCAGCTCACCCGGCCCGACGGTGAACGAGAGGTCGGCGATGGCGGTGTGCGAACCGTCCTTCGCCTGGTAGGTATGGCCGAGGTCGGCCACGGACAACATCGCGGTCATGTCAAGCCTCCACCGTCGCGGGGGTGCGCTCCCGCTTCGGCTGCCACGACAGGGCGCGGCGCTCGAAGGCGAGGAGCACGGTGTTGAGGGCGTAGCCGAGGACTCCCAGCAGGACGATCCCGGCCCACATGTCGGGGAAGTCGAACTCCCGTTGGGCGACGAGGAGTTGCGACCCGATCCCGTTGTCGGTGCCGACCAGCTCCGAGACGACCATGAGCACCAGGGACAGCGACAGGCTGACCCGGAGACCGGCGAAGATCTTCGGTGCGGCGGCCGGCAGGACGACGCCGAGGACCCACTGGAACTTCGGGATGCGGAACACCGCCGAGGTCTCGGACTTGGTCGCGTCGACGGAGCGGGCGCCGTCGACGCTGTTGAGCAGGATGGGCCACAGCACGCCGAACACGATCGTGGCGAGCTGCATCTGCGTGCCGACGCTGAACACCAGCAGGAACACCGGGACCAGCGCGGGCGGGGGGATGGAGCGCAGGAACGTCAGCAGCGGCCCGGCGTACTGCAGTGCCGTCGCGGAGCGGCCGAGCGCGACACCGAGCGCGACGCCGATCAGGGCGGCGATGCCCCACCCGGCGGACAGCCGGCCGATGCTCGGCAGGACGTGCTCGAACACCGCGTCGGTGAGGAACAGCCGGTCCGCCGGGCCCGACAGCCACAGCTCCCACGCCGCCCCGGCGATCACCGTGGGACGCGGGAAGAACGGGTCGTCGGCCAGCAGGGTCAGCAGCTCCCAGGCCACGACGAGGCCCGCGAACACCGCCCAGCGCTGCACGAAGCGGGTCACGACCGCCCCCCGGTGACCGTGCTCCAGGCGACCCAGCGGCGCTGGGCGCGTTCCAGGCCCTCGTTGACCGCGAACCCGATCACGCCCGCCACCACGGTCCCGGCGAGGACCAGGTCCATCCGGCCGGCGCCGCTGCGCGCGTTCATGATGAACTGCCCGAGCCCGCCGCCGGAGCCGCCCGCCAGCAGTTCCACGCTGACCAGCACGACCAGGCAGGTCGTGGCGGCCAGCCGGATCCCGGTCAGGACGAACGGCAGGGAGCTGGGCAGCGCCACGGAGAACAGCACCCGCGCGCGGCCGGTGCCGAACACCCGGGCGGTCTCCACGAGCAGGGGGTCCAGCTCGTCGAGCGCGTAGATGGTGTTGAACAGGATGGGCCACACCGCCGCGTACACGGCGAGCGTGATCTTCATCTCCGGCCCGATGCCGAGCACCAGGATGGCCAGCGGGATCAGCGCGACGGACGGGATCGGCCGCAGGAACTCGACCACCGCCCGGGTCGCGTGCCGCACCGACGGGATGCTGCCCAGCACCAGTCCCAAGGGGACGGCGATGCCGGTGGACAGTCCCACCGCGATCAGCAGCGCCAGCACGGTGGCGACCACGTCGCGCGCGAACGCCTGGTCGCCCAGCAGCCCGGCTAACTCGACACCCACCACCGAAGGTGGCGGCAGGTACTCCTCGGAAACCAACCGCGACCGGCCGAACAGCTCCCAGACGACGAGGAACCCGGCCACACCGAGCAGCCCTCGGGTGAGCGCACGCACGCGCAACGCCTACTTCCCGTTGATCAACGCCAGCCGACGCGGCTCAATCTAGAGAGTCGGCACCCGCCGCGACAATGAGTGCACGGGAAATCACTGTCACGAATATTCACCGGTCCAGGGGCCGGCCGGCAGCGGTCCCGGACGCCGGGGAGCGGGCCGCCGGGGGTCGCGGGGGGCGGAACGGCAGGTCCGCGATGTGCGCGCGCCCTCGCCGGCGGTCACCGTGGGTGGTGTCGCCACGCGAGGCCACGCCCCGATCGGGCATCAAGTCAGGGGTGCGCGACGGCGGGCCGTTGCGAGCGATCAGACGGCACCGGGCCGTTGCGAGCTACAGGGGCACCGGGCCGCGCGGGCTGTCACGCGCGGTCCACAGCGGAACGGTGGACCACGTGGTCCACGGCGACGCGCCGGGGTGTCCGGTCCGGACACCCCGGCGCGGGACTACATGCCGACTGCCTTGTACAGCGAGCCGACTTCCTGGCGGTTGAGCACCCGCATCGAGCCGGGGCGCTGGTTGCCGAGCTGGACCTCGCCCACGGCGGTGCGCACCAGGTGCTCCACCGGGTGGCCGACGGCCTCCAGCAGCCGGCGCACGATGTGCTTGCGGCCCTCGTGGATCACGACCTGGACCAGCGCCCGGCCGGGCGCGGAGGAGACCAGCTTGAACGAGTCGACCTTGACCGGCCCGTCCTCCAGCTCGATGCCCGCGCGCAGCCGCTTGCCGACGTCCTTGGCCACCGGGCCCGGCACCTCGGCCAGGTAGGTCTTGGACACGCCGTAGGACGGGTGCATCAGGCGGTGCGCCAGGTCGCCGTCGTTGGTCAGCAGCAGCAGGCCCTCGGTCTCGGCGTCCAGCCGCCCGACGTGGAACAGCCGCTCCTTGCGGTTGTGCAGGTAGTCGCCGACGCACGGGCGGTGCGCGTCGTCGTGCATCGTGGACAGCACGCCGCGCGGCTTGTTCAGCACGAGCGTGACCACGTCGTCCTTGAGCACCACGCGCACGCCGTCGACGTGCACGACGGCGGTCTCCGGGTCGATCCGCCGACCCTGCTCGCGGACCACCTCGCCGTCGACCTGGACGCGGCCCAGCTCGATCAGCTCCTCGGCCACGCGTCGAGAGGCGATGCCCGCCTTGGCGAGCACCTTCTGGAGCCGAATCCCTTCGGGTCCCTGGTCAGACATCGTCGATCGCATCCACTTCGGGCAACAGGGGGGCGATCGGCGGCAGGTCGTCCAGCGACGACAGCCCCAACCGCTCCAGGAACAGTTCGGTCGTGCGGTAGAGCAGGCCGCCCGTGTCGGTGTCGGTGCCCGTCTCGGCGATGAGCCCGCGCGCGACCAGCGTGCGGATCACCCCGTCGACGTTCACCCCGCGCACCGCCGCGATCCGGGCCCGGGTCACGGGCTGCCGGTAGGCGATGACGGCGAGGGTCTCCAGGGCGGCCCGGGTGAGCTTGGCGCGCTGCCCGTCGAGCAGCAGCTTCTCCACGAACGGCGCGAAGCGGTCGCGCGTGTAGAACCGCCAGCCGTCGCCGATTCTACGCAGGTCGATGCCGCTGCGCTGGTCGGTGTACCGGGCGGCCAGCGCGTGCAGGGCGCGGGTGACCCGCCGCACGGGCTGCACGAACACGCCGGCGAGCTGCTTCTCGTCGATCGGGGTGTCCACGACGAGCAGCACGGACTCCAGCGCGCCCTCGAACTCGCGGTCGTCGGAGAGGTCCGGCAGCCCCTCCGCCACCTCCTCCGGCGCGTCGGCGGCGTCCGGTCGGACGGCGGTGTCCGGTCGAGCGGCAGCGTCCGGCGCGGGGAACAACCCGTCCCCGGCCGGCTCGGCGGCGGTCGGTCCGGTCCCGTCGGGCCCGGTTGGCGGCTGGGTCACCCGTACTCCTCGTCCTCGTCCCGGGCGTGCGTCCCGGCGTCCTCGCCGCCGACCCAGGTGATGACCAGCTCGCCCAGCGGGTCGGGCTGCTCGAAGGCCAGCACCCTCTCCCGGTACAGCTCCAGCAGCGCGAGGAACCGGGCCACGACCTCCATGGTCTCCGTGCACTCGGCGACCACCTCGGCGAAGGTGGTGGTGCCGCGCGCGGCGAGCAGCTCCCGCAGCAGCGAGGCGTGCTCGCGCACCGACACCCGGTGCTGGTGGACGTGGTCGGTGGAGATCGTGCGGACCGGCCGGGGCCGGAAGACGGCGGCGGCGATCTCGGCGAAGCGCCGGGCGTCCACCCCGAGCATCACCTCGGGCAGCAGGCCCTCGTAGCGCTCCTCCAGCGCGACCGACCGGGGGTAGCGCCGGTACGCGCCCTGCTCCAGCTCGCCGAACAGCGCCGCGACCTGCTTGTACGCCCGGTACTGGAGCAGCCGCGCGAACAGCAGGTCCCGCGCCTCCAGCAGTGCGAGGTCGTCCTCGTCCTCGACGTCGCCGGCGGGCAGCAGCCGGGCCGCCTTCAGGTCGAGCAGGGTGGCGGCGATGACCAGGAACTCGGTGGTCTCGTCCAGGTCCCAGCCGTCGCCCAGGGCCCGGATGTGCGCGATGAAGTCGTCGGTGACCCGGTGCAGCGCCACCTCGGTGACGTCCAGCGTGTGCTGCGAGATGAGCTGGAGCAGCAGGTCGAACGGGCCCTCGAAGTTGGTCAGCTTGACCGTGAAGCGGCCGTCCGCGACGGGTACGTCGGTCGGGGGCTCGGCTGCGGTCCCGGTCGGGGCGGCATCGCCGGTCACCGCTCGCGCAACCTGCGGACCAGCAGCGAGTCCCCGCCGTGCTCCTCCAGGTCGTCGAGCACCACGGCGATGGCCTCGCGCACCACCCGGCCCCGGTCGACGGCGAGGCCGTGCTCGCCGCGCAGCTCCAGCCGGGCGTGCTCCAGCGCGAGCAGCTCCTCGTCCGACACGTACACGGTGATCTTGGTCGAGTGCTTCTGCCGGCCGGTGCCCCGGCGCGGGGCCTGCTCGGGCTCCGCCGGCTGCGCGGGCACGGCGTCGAGGGCCGAGGGGCTGGTGAGGCGGAACAGTTCGGACGCGCCCGGCAGTGATGGGCGTCGGGTCACCGGGCGATCACCTCGCGCGCCAGCGCGCGGTACGCCTTGGCGCCCGCCGAGCGCGGCGCCCACCGGGTGATCGGCTCGCCGGCCACGGTCGTCTCCGGGAACCGGACGGTGCGGTTGATCACCGTGTCGAACACGACGTCGCCGAACGCCTCGACCACCCGCGCCATGACCTCGCGGGAGTGCAGGGTGCGCGGGTCGTACATGGTGGCCAGTATCCCGGTGATCTCCAGCTTCGGGTTCAACCGCTCCCTGACCTTCTCGATGGTGTCTATCAACAGGGCGACCCCGCGCAGGCTGAAGAACTCGCACTCCAGCGGGATGAGCACGCCGTCGGCCGCCGCGAGGGCGTTGACCGTGAGCAGGCCGAGCGACGGCTGGCAGTCGACCAGCACGTAGTCGTAGTGGTCGATGACCGGGCGCAGGGTGCGGACCAGGGTGTGCTCGCGCCCGACCTCGGACACGAGCTGGATCTCCGCCGCCGACAGGTCGATGTTGCTGGGCAGCAGGTCCATGCCCTCGACGGGGGTGCGCATGATCACGTCGCGGACGGTCACGTCGCGTTCCATGATCACGTTGTAGATGGTCTGGTCGAGCTGGTGGGGGTGCACGCCCAGGCCGACCGACAGCGCGCCCTGCGGGTCGAAGTCGACCAGCAGCACGCGGCGGCCGTACTCGGTCAGCGCCGCGCCGAGGTTGATCGTGGACGTGGTCTTGCCGACCCCGCCCTTCTGGTTGCAGACGGCCAGGATGCGGGCCGGTCCGTGGTGGGCGACCAGGGGTGGTTCGGCCACGAAGCGCAGGGGTCGTCCGGTGGGGCCTATCTCGCCCACCGCCTGCTCCGCGGCGTCCTCGTCGGCCGGCGCGGCGTGCGGGGCGAGGCTCAGTTCGACCGACGCCCTCGGCACACCGGACGGTGGCGCGGGCGGCGGAGGGCCGCCCCACGGGCCCGCGTGTTCCGGTGTCGACATCGCCTTCCCGATTCCTAGTCCTCTGCCTGGGCGCAGCCTAAGCACACCGCCGGCACCCGGCAACGCGCCTCGCCGTAGCGCGGGCGCGGGAGTTCTCACCGCGCGAGCGCGGTCCGGTCCGCCGCCTTGAGCACCACGTCGAGCAGGCCCGGGAACAGCGCGTCCAGGTCCTCCCGGCGCAGCGACACCCACCGCTGGTTGCCGCACGCCCTGGTCCGGGTGATGCCCGCCTCGCGCAGCACCCGCAGGTGCTGCGACAGCGTCGACTTGGCCACGTCCACCGCGAGCGCCCCGCAGCAGCGCTCGCCGGCCGACTCGACCTGGAGCACGACGGCCAGCCTGGTGGGGTCGCTCAGCGCGTGCAGCACCGCGCCGAGCTCGATGTCGGTGGGTCCCGGCTCGTCGATGTTCGGCACCGGCACGGCTCCTCCAGCTTGTCGCGTCCGGGGTGGGGCTTGTGTTCTACGTGGTCGGCTGCGGGATGTCACCCCCTCGAAATGTCACCCGAAAGGCTGACGTCCGAGCGTGGTGGCCCACAGTACTCGCGGATGCCTCACGTTCCTCCCGTCGCACGCGGGTGGGCGGTCGCGTAGACCTCGCGCAGCGTGGTGACGGTGACCAGGGTGTAGACCTGCGTGGTGGTCACCGAGGCGTGGCCGAGCAGCTCCTGCACCACCCGCACGTCCGCGCCGCCCTCCAGCAGGTGGGTGGCGAACGAGTGCCGCAGCGTGTGCGGCGAGACTCCGGCGGCGAGGCCCGCCCGCTCCGCCGCCGTCTTGAGCACCTGCCACGCCGTCTGCCGGGACAGCCGGCCGCCCCGGGCGTTGAGGAACAGCGCGGGCGTGCCGCGCTTGGCCAGGGCGGGGCGGGCGCGCACCAGGTAGGACTCCAGCGCGGCCAGCGCCGGCCGGCCCACCGGCACCAGCCGCTGCCGGCCGCCCTTGCCGTCCAGCAGCACGGTCCGCTCGGCGGTGTCGACGTCGTCCACGTCCAGCCCGACCACCTCGGAGATCCGCGCGCCGCTGGAGTACAGCAGCTCCAGCAAAGCCCGGTCGCGCAGCGCGGCGGGCGCATCGCCGCCGGGCACGTCCAGCAGCCGCAGCACGTCGTCCACCGGCAGCGCCTTGGGCAGCCGGCGCGGCGGGGTCGGCGGGCGCACGGCGCGCGCCGGGTCGTCGGGGGCGAGCCCCTCCCGGTGGGCGAACCGGTGCAGGCCGCGCACCGCGACCAGGGCGCGCGCAGCGGACGCCTCGGCCAGCCCGGACTCCCGCAGCCCGGCCAGGAACTCCCCCACCAGCGCCTCGGTCACGCCGGCGAGCCGGTCCACGCCGTGGGCGTCCAGGTGCTCCGCGTACCGGCGCAGGTCGCGGGCGTAGGAGTCGAGCGTGTTGCGGGACGTGCCGCGCTCCACCGCCAGGTGGTCGAGGAACGCGGTGATCGCCTCCCGCGCGCTGCGGGCGCTCACAACTGCGCCAGCGGCACGTGCGGCAGGTTGTGGGCCTTGGCCACCTCGGCCTGCACGATCGTGCCGCGCACCGCGTTCACGCCCTTCGCCAGCGCCGGGTCGTCCGCCACGGCCGACCGGAAACCCTTGTCCGCCAGTGCGGTCACGTAGGGCAGTGTGACGTTCGCCAGGGCCCACGTCGAGGTGTGCGGTACGGCTCCGGGCATGTTCGCCACGCAGTAGAACAGCGAACCGTGCACCCGGAAGGTCGGGTCGTCGTGCGTGGTGGGGCGCGAGTCGGCGAAGCAGCCGCCCTGGTCGACCGCCACGTCCACCAGGACCGAACCGGCCCGCATGGTCGACACCAGGTGGTTGTCCACCAGCTTCGGTGCCCTGGCACCCGGCACCAGCACCGCCCCGATCACCAGGTCGGCCCACCGGCACGCCTTCTCCACCTCGTAGGCGTTGCTCGCCACGGTCTGGAGGTGCCCCCGATAGGTGAAGTCGATCTGCCGCAGCCGGTTCACGTTGGTGTCCAGCACCACCACCTCGGCCTGCATCCCGAGCGCGATCGCGGCGGCGCTCATCCCCGCGACACCCGCCCCGAGCACCACGACCTTGCCCGCCGGGACGCCCGGCACGCCGCCGAGCAGCACGCCGCGACCGCCCTGGTTGCGCTCCAGGCAGTGCGCGCCGACCTGCGCGGCCATCCGCCCGGCGACCTCGCTCATCGGCGCGAGCAGCGGCAGCGAGCCGTCCGGCAGCTGGACCGTCTCGTAGGCGATGGCGTCGACGCCCGACGCCACCACCGCCCGCGTGCACTCGGCGTCGGCGGCGAGGTGCAGGTAGGTGAACAGGGTCTGGCCGGGCCGCATGAGGTGGTACTCGTCGGCGACCGGCTCCTTGACCTTGAGGACCAGCTCGGCCGCGCCCCACACGTCGTCGGCGGTGGGCGCGATCCGCGCGCCGGCGGCAGCGAACTCGACGTCCGGGATCGCGCTGCCCACCCCGGCCCCGGCCTCCACCAGCACCTGGTGGCCGCGCCGGACCAGCTCGACCACGCCCGCCGGGGTCATCGCCACCCGGTGTTCCTGGTTCTTGCGCTCCCGAGGGATTCCGACCAACACCAGGTCAGCGTAGGTCGACCGGCGGGTTCCGGCTGAACAGGAGCGCCCGGGCTGTTAGCGTTCGCGGTGTGTCGGAACCCCACCAGGTGCGCATCGGCAACCAGCAGCGCGAAGCGGCCATCAGCGCGCTCAACGACCACTTCGCGGCGGGCCGCCTGGAGATCGGCGAGTACGAGCAGCGGGTCGGCTACGCCACCGCCGCCGAGACCGCCGCCGAGCTGATGGCGCTGTTCCACGACCTGCCGCAGCCCCACCCCCAGCTCCAGCCGCCGCCGCAGACGTACTACGCGCCGCCGACCGACTACGCCACCCCGCCGCCGGGGTACGCGTCGAAGGGGTACGCCACCCCGAACCACGGCTACGGCCCGCCGCCCGGCTTCCCGCCGAACGCGCCCTACGGGCTGGACCCGCTGACCGGCCAACCGTTGTCGGACAAGTCCCGCATCGCCGCCGGCGTGCTGCAACTGGTGCTGCCGTTCGGCATCGGGCGGTTCTACATCGGGGACACCGGCATCGGCGTGGCGCAGCTGCTGACCTGCGGCGGGTGCGGGATCTGGTCGCTGATCGACGGGATCATCCTGCTGGTCAACGGCGGCACCGACAGCCAGGGCCGCAAGCTGCGCGACTGAGCCGCCGGGGTCACCAGGCCAGGTTGCGGACCAGCATCCACACCACCGCGAGCGCCACCACCGGCACGCCGACCTTCGCGGGCAGCGGCGGCGTGCGCTCGCCCCGGCGCGCGGACCGCAACCAGCGCACCCACAGCCACGCCAGCAGCGGCAGGCCGGCGACCAGCATCACGGCGTTGAACCGCCACGCGGCGGCCAGGTCGCCGTGCAGCAGGGCGTGCACCATCCGCGTGGACCCGCAGGCGGGGCACTGGATCCCGGTCAGCGCGTAGAGCGGACAAGCGGGCCACCACGACCCGGCCCCGCCGGGGTCGGAGAACAGCAGCCCCACCCCGGCCCCCACGGCCGCCACCGCGACCGCAACCGGTCCGCGCACACCCATGCCCGCCATTGTCCCGCACCGGCCCGCCGCACCCTTCGCGCGTGCGCCGCCCGCGACCTCCGCCCGTGCGCGGCGGCCCGGAGCCCGGCCCGTTCCCCGCGCTGTTCTCCGCGCTGTTGTCCGCACGTGCGCCGCCCGCGAGTCCCCTCGCGGGCGGCGGTCCGACGCTCGGACCCGTGCCCCGGTCAGCGGTCGCGGGAGGCGAACCGCGTCGGGCGGTCCTCGAACGGCGCGTCCGCCGGGCGGCCGTGCGCCCGGCCCGCCAGCACCGCCTGCGCGGCGAGCACGCCGGCCACGGCCGCGCCGTTCACGATCTCGCCGGCCAGCGCCATCGCCACCGCGTCGTCCAGCGAGACCCGCCGCACCTCCAGGTCCGCCTCCTCCTCGCCCATCGGCTGCCGCTCGACCTCCGACAGCCCCCGGGCCAGGAAAACCCGCACCACCTCGTCGGTGAACCCCGGCGACGCGGCGACGTCGACCAGCGTCAGCCACTCCTCGGCGGCGAGCCCGACCTCCTCGACCAGCTCGCGCCGGGCGGCCTCCACGGGCTGCTCCGACGGCGCGTCGAGCAGCCCGGCCGGCAGCTCCCAGAGCCGCTTGCCCAGCGGGTGCCGGTACTGGTGGATCAGCGTGACGCGGCCGTCCGCGTCCACCGCCGCGACCGCGACCGCGCCGAGGTGCTCGACGACCTCGCGCCGCGCGGTGCCGCCGCCGGGCATGGCGACCTCGTCCACCCGCAGCCCGACGACCCGCCCGATGTGCACGTCCCGCGAGGAGACGGTGGTGAACTCGTGCCTCACTTGGCGGCCCCCGCGGTCTCCGGCAGCGGCAGCCGGTCGGCGAGCCGGTAGTCCAGCGCCGCCCGCACGAACGCCGCGAACAGCGGGTGCGGCCTGGTCGGCCGGCTCTTCAGCTCCGGGTGCGCCTGGGTGGCGACGAAGAACGGGTGCACCTCACCGGGCAGCTCCACGAACTCGACCAGCCGCCCGTCCGGCGACGTCCCGGAGAACACCAGCCCGGCCTTGGCCAGCTCGTCCCGGTAGGCGTTGTTCACCTCGTAGCGGTGGCGGTGCCGCTCGGACACCTCGCCCGAGCCGTACGCGCGCGCCACCTGCGACCCCGGCGCGAGCTTCGCCGGGTACGCGCCCAGCCGCATCGTGCCGCCCATGTCGCGCTGCCCGGACACCACGTCCTGCTGGTCGGCCATGGTGCTGATCACCGGCGACCCGGACTCGTCGAACTCGGCCGAGTTCGCGTCGGCGATGCCCGCGAGGTTGCGCGCCGCCTCGATCACCAGGCACTGCAACCCCAGGCACAGCCCCAGCAGCGGGATGCCCCGGGTGCGCGCGTGGGTGATCGCGCCGATCTTGCCCTCGATGCCGCGCACCCCGAACCCGCCGGGGATCAGCACGCCGTCGAGCCCGGCCAGCGCGTGCGCCGCGCCCGTGGGCGTCTGGCACTCGTCGGACGGCACCCAGACGACCTCGACCTTGGCGTGGTTGGCGAACCCGCCGGCGCGCAGCGCCTCGGTCACCGACAGGTAGGCGTCCGGCAGGTCGACGTACTTGCCGACCAGGCCGATCCGCACCCGCTCGGACGGGTTGTGCACGCGGTCGAGCAGGTCGCCCCACACCGTCCAGTCCACGTCGCGGAACGGCAGCCCGAGCCGGCGCACCACGTAGGCGTCGAGGACCTCGCCGTGCAGCACCTTGGGGATGTCGTAGATCGACGGCGCGTCCACGGCGGCGACCACGGCCTCGGTGTCCACGTCGCACATCAGGCCGATCTTGCGCTTGAGCGCGTCCGGGATCTCCCGGTCCGCCCGGCACACGATCGCGTCGGGCTGGATGCCGATGTTGCGCAGCGCGGCGACCGAGTGCTGCGTCGGCTTGGTCTTGAGCTCACCGGACGGCGCGAGGTAGGGCACCAGCGACACGTGCAGGAAGAACACGTTGTCGCGGCCCACGTCGTGCCGGACCTGCCGGGCGGCTTCGAGGAACGGCAGCGACTCGATGTCGCCCACGGTCCCGCCGACCTCGGTGATGACGACGTCGGGCACCGCGCCGTCGGCGTCGGGCTCGGCCATCGCCCGGATGCGCCGCTTGATCTCGTCGGTGATGTGCGGGATCACCTGGACCGTGTCGCCGAGGTACTCGCCGCGCCGCTCCTTGGCGATCACCTCGGAGTACACCTGGCCGGTGGTGACGTTGGCGTCGCCGGACAGGTCCCGGGAGAGGAACCGCTCGTAGTGGCCGATGTCGAGGTCGGTCTCCGCGCCGTCGTCGGTGACGAACACCTCGCCGTGCTGGAAGGGGTTCATCGTGCCGGGGTCCACGTTGAGGTACGGGTCCAGCTTCTGCATGGTCACCCGCAGGCCACGGGCGGTCAGCAGCTGACCGAGGCTGGAGGCGGTGAGTCCCTTGCCCAGGGAGGAGGCCACGCCCCCGGTGACGAAAACGTGCTTGGTCGTACGTGCCTGAAGCACCAAGGAGGCTCCCCGTGGTCTGAAAGTTCCGCAGGGCGAGCGGCCCTGTCCACGGGCCCTAACGCTAACACGCCGCCGGTCACCCAGCGCGCTGGCGGTACCCCCGGCCATCACTCGGATGGCCTAGCCACGACAGTGGGGGCACGCCCCCGCCCCGACCAGCGGGAACGACCCCGCCGACCGCGCGCCGCACCCCCCGGCGTCACCCGCCCGCGACCACTACCCGCGACAGCACCCGGACGCCCCGCTCATGCCCCCGCCGGGCACACCGCGCGACCGCCCCGTCACCGTGCCCCGAACACCCGCCGAACCGGCCCCGCGACCGTCCCGACAACACCTCCCGCGACCCCTGCGATGTGGCACGATCGCGCGGGTGACGAGCAAATCCGCCGCCGACCAACTGCGCGACCTCGCGCGGCTGCGACGCGTCCGCGACCGGATCGACCGGGAGTACGCGCAGCCGCTCGACGTCGAGGCCCTCGCCCGGGGCGCCCACATGTCCGCCGGCCACCTCAGCCGCGAGTTCCGCAACGCCTACGGCGAGTCACCGTACGGCTACCTGATGACCCGGCGCATCGAACGCGCGATGACCCTGCTGCGCCGGGGCGACCTGAGCGTCACCGAGGTCTGCTTCGCCGTCGGCTGCTCGTCGCTGGGCACCTTCAGCACCCGCTTCACCGAGCTGGTCGGCGTGCCGCCCAGCACCTACCGAACCCGGGCCGCGCAGGCGACCGACGGGATGCCGGCGTGCGTGGCCAAGCAGGTGACCCGACCGGTCAGGAATCGAGAAGCGCGGTACCCCGCCCCGACTTAGTGTGGCCGCCATGGACATCACCATTCACCAGGCGTTCCTCCCGCACAACGACGCGGCCGAGACCCTCGCCTTCTACCGCGACACCCTCGGCTTCGAGGTCCGCAACGACGTCGAGTACGGCGGCGTGCACTGGATCACCGTCGGCCCCGTGGACCAGCCCGGCACGTCCATCGTGCTGCACCCGCCGGCCGCCGACCCCGGCATCACCGAGGACGAGCGCCGCACCGTCGCCGAGATGATGGCCAAGGGCACCTTCGCCGCCATCAACCTGGCCACCAAGGACCTCGACGAGACCTTCGCCCGCGTCCAGGCGGGTGACGCCGAGGTGGTCCAGGAGCCGACCGACCAGCCCTACGGCATCCGCGACTGCGCGTTCCGCGACCCGGCGGGCAACCTGGTCCGCATCCAGGAAGTGCGCTGAGCCCTGATACCGCCGGTGGCCGCACCCCGGGCGGCCACCTCCCCCTTCGATGGAGACACGACGAGCATGGCCAGGAAGCCCAAGGCACCCGAACCGCAGGCACCCGAGCTGCACGAAGCCGACAGCCACGACCTGATCCGCGTGCACGGCGCGCGCGTGAACAACCTCAAGGACATCAGCGTCGAACTCCCGAAGCGCAGGCTGACGGTGTTCACGGGTGTATCCGGCTCCGGCAAGAGCTCGCTCGTGTTCGGCACGATCGCCGCCGAGTCGCAGCGGATGATCAACGAGACCTACAGCGCGTTCGTGCAGGGCTTCATGCCCACCCTGGCGCGACCCGAGGTCGACGTGCTCGACGGCCTCACCACCGCGATCGTCGTGGACCAGCAGCGGATGGGCGGCGACCCCCGGTCCACCGTCGGCACCGCCACCGACGCCAACGCGATGCTGCGCATCCTGTTCAGCCGGATCGGCCAGCCCCACATCGGCTCGCCCCAGGCGTTCTCGTTCAACGTCGCCTCGATCAGCGGCGCGGGCGCGGTCACCATGGAGCGCGCCGGGAAGACCGTGAAGGAGCGGCGCAGCTTCAGCGTGACCGGCGGCATGTGCCCCCGGTGCGAGGGCCGGGGCTCGGTGTCCGACATCGACCTCACCCAGCTCTACGACGACTCCAAGTCGCTGTCCGAGGGCGCGTTCACCATCCCCGGCTGGAAGTCGGACAGCTTCTGGACGGTGCGGGTCTACGCCGAGTCCGGCTTCGTGGACCCTGACAAGCCCATCCGCAAGTACACCAAGCGGGAGCTCAACGACTTCCTCTACAAGGACCCGGTCAAGGTCAAGGTCGACGGCGTCAACCTCACTTACGAGGGCCTGATCCCGAAGATCCAGAAGTCGTTCCTGTCCAAGGACAAGGAGTCGCTGCAACCGCACATCCGGGCGTTCGTGGACCGCGCGGTCACCTTCGCCACCTGCCCGGAGTGCGACGGCACCCGGCTCAGCGAGGGCGCGCGGTCGTCCAAGGTCGCCGGGATCTCCATCGCCGACGCGTGCGCGATGCAGATCAGCGACCTGGCCGAGTGGGTCGGCGGCCTCGACGAGCCGTCGGTCGCGCCGCTGCTCGCCACCCTGCACCACACGCTCCGGTCATTCGTGGAGATCGGCCTGGGCTACCTGTCCCTGGACCGCGCGTCGGGCACGCTGTCGGGCGGCGAGGCGCAGCGCGTCAAGATGATCCGCCACCTGGGGTCGTCGCTCACCGACGTCACCTACGTGTTCGACGAGCCCACCACCGGCCTGCACCCGCACGACATCCAGCGGATGAACAACCTCCTGCTGCGGTTGCGGGACAAGGGCAACACGGTGCTGGTCGTGGAGCACAAGCCCGAGACGATCGCCATCGCCGACCACGTCGTCGACCTCGGTCCGGGCGCGGGGACCGGCGGCGGCACGGTGTGCTTCGAAGGCACGGTGGACGGCCTGCGGGCGTCCGACACCATCACCGGCCGGCACTTCGACGACCGGGCGTCGGTCAAGGAGGTGGTGCGGGAGCCGAAGGGCGCGCTGGAGATCCGGGGCGCGTCCACGCACAACCTGCGCGACGTGGACGTCGACATCCCGCTCGGCGTGCTGGTCGTGGTGACCGGCGTGGCGGGCTCGGGCAAGAGCAGCCTGGTCCACGGCTCGATCCCCGCCGGCGCGGGCGTGGTGTCGGTGGACCAGGGAGCGATCCGGGGCTCCCGCCGCAGCAACCCGGCGACGTACACGGGCCTGCTCGACCCGATCCGCAAGGCGTTCGCCAAGGCCAACGGCGTGAAGCCGGCGCTGTTCAGCGCCAACTCGGAGGGCGCGTGCCCGAACTGCAACGGCGCGGGCGTGGTCTACACGGACCTGGGCATGATGGCGGGCGTCTCCACCACGTGCGAGGAGTGCGAGGGCAAGCGGTTCGAGGCGTCGGTGCTGGAGCACCACTTCGGCGGCCGTGACATCAGCGAGGTCCTGGCCATGTCGGTGACCGAGGCGAAGGACTTCTTCGGCCAGGGCGACACCCACACCCCGGCCGCGCACGCGATCCTGACCAGGCTGGCCGACGTCGGGCTGGGCTACCTGAGCCTGGGCCAGCCGCTGACCACCCTGTCGGGTGGCGAGCGCCAGCGCCTCAAACTGGCCACGCACATGGCGGAGAAGGGCGGCACCTACGTCCTGGACGAGCCGACCGCCGGCCTGCACCTGGCAGACGTGGAACAACTGCTGTCCCTGCTGGACCGCCTGGTCGACTCGGGCAAGTCGGTGATCGTGGTGGAACACCACCAGGCCGTGATGGCCCACGCGGACTGGATCATCGACCTGGGCCCCGGGGCGGGCCACGACGGGGGCCGGGTGGTGTTCGAGGGAACGCCGGCGGACCTGGTGGCCGCGAACACCACCCTGACCGCTCAGCACCTGGCCGCGTACGTGGGCGCTTGACTCCCTCCGGGGTGGGGCCGCTCGCCCTTCCGCTTCCCCCTAGCTCCTGCTCACGCTCCGAGCGGCCCCACCCCAGATCTCTCCCAGCCGTCGATCTCTCTCAGCCGTCGATCTCTCAGCCGTCCGCGCTCGTCCGACCATCCACTCAGGCGCGGTCGTGCAGGGTGATCCGATAGCCGTCGGGGTCGGCGAAGGTGAACGTCCGCCCGAAGGGGCCGTCGATCGGCGCGGAGACGATGGTGTGCCCGTCGGCGACCAGGGCGTCGTGGATGGCCTGGACGTCCGTGGCGTGCAGCCAGATCGCGGCACCGAAGCCCGGGTGGGCGGCGGATGCGAGATCGGTGCCGGGGATGACGTCGCGGAGCGCGAACGCGATCGGCTTCGTCTCGAAGACGACGGCGTGCGGCGGCCCGGTCGGCGAGCGGACGAGTCCGAGGTACTGCTCGTAGAACGCCTGCGAGGCGTCGAGGTCGCGCGCTTGCAGCGAGATGAAGTCGGGTCCGGTGGCGGGCATGGCGATCCCCTCAGTTACGTGTCAGCTTCCTGACACGCTCCACGCTATGTCAGAATCCTGACATGAGTCAAGACGGTGTCCGCGACGCTGCACCCCCCGACGCATCCGACAACCTTGCAGCCGACAACCCCGCAGCCGACGACATCAGGGCTGATGACGTTGGGGCCAACGGCATCGATCTGGCGACGTCCCCGGCTTACCTGCTCAAAGAGGCGTCAAGCGCCCTGCGCACAGCCATGGAAGAAGTACTGCGCCCGCTGGGCATGAACATCACGCACTACTCCTGCCTGGAACTGCTGGCCCAACGACCGGGCCTGTCGAACTCGGACCTGGCCCGGGGCGCGTTCGTGACCCGCCAAACGATGAACGTCCTCCTCCAGTCCCTGGAACGAAACGGCTACGTAACCAGGCCCGCAGAAGCCCCCGTGGGCAAGGCCCTCCCCACCCGCCTGACCCCGCGCGGCCGACAAAGCCTGAAAAAGGCAACCACGGCCGTCCGATCCGTCGAGCTGAAAATGCTCTCCGCCATGACCACAACCGAACAGGCAGAGGCAACAAAACTCCTACGAACCATGATCCGCTCCCTACGCGACGACAACACCGCCCCGTAGTCCCAGCCCCACCACTCACCCAACCCAAGCGGCAGCCGCAACAGGAACCCGCCCTTCGTCGGCGAAGCGCGCCCCCCGCGACCGCCCGACGCGCGCTCCGCGAGCGGCGGCACCGACTGGCGCTACCGCTCGGACGCTCCACCCATCAGTAAGTCACCCATCAGTAAGTCACCCATCAGCAAGCGACTCACCGGCCAACGGACTTGCGTCGCCCGCACAACTTCTCCCCGGCGAGCGGCCTGCCGTCCGCCGCCGTCAACGCATCGCTCCCAGCGGACCACACGCTCATCGCCACCGCGCAGCCATGCGCAGCCGCCGCCTCACTGCCCAGCCGAAGTCTCGCTGCCCGGCCGCCGCCTCACTGCCCAGCCGAAGTCTCGCTGCCCGGCCGCCGCCTCACTGCCCAGCCGAAGTCTCGCAGCCCGGCCGACGCCTCACAGCCCAGCCAACGTCTCGCAGCCCGGCCGACGCCTCACAGCGCAGCCGACGTCTCGCAGCCCGCCGACGCCTCGTCGCACATCTCGCCATCCGCTCCACGTCTCACCTACCGGCGTACGTCCCGCTTCCGACGTACGCCGACGACCCGCGCCCGACCGAGGAGCAATCGAGCACACGAATTCGGGGACGGCCGCAGATCTCCGCCAATCACCGGAGGTCTCCGCCACTCATCACCGGAATTCTCCGCTACCGACCGCAAGTGCCGCTGTCCACCGGAGCCAAGACTGGAGCGACCATGGCCGGACAGACGTGGGGTGCCGCAGGGCGTGGCCGTTTATTTACGGCAACGAACAACAGCCCCACTTAGTGCCGCATCTCGAAGCCCTTCGCCAATTCGAGCGACGTCTGCTCAAATCGCGTTGATTCCGACTTCGCCATTCCCCACACTATCCCACCACGCCAGGTGCCGGGGATTCGGCGTTGCCCGCCACCCCGTACCTGCCCGATTTCCCCTCCAACTGTTCCCTCAACGCCAACACCGCCACGACTCGACCGGCAGCCGTGTCGATGTTGTCCACGGTCGACAGGACCGACGTCGCCGCCGTGTCCGCCCGCACCACGCCCACCGCGCCCGTGCCGTTCGCCGAGTTCTCGCCGCCCACCAGCACGGTCCCCGCTCCCGAACGGTCCAGTTGGGTGGCGAACCTGGCCGTCGTGGCGGCCCGGTCACCGGCCGAGTCGCCGGATGCCGACCCCCCGGTCAGGACCACCGCCAGTTGCGCGGGGCGCAGGCCCTGGCCGGGCTTCACGAAACCCGCCGTCGACAGTCCCGCCAGGGCCGCCGCGCTCTCGTCCGGCGTCGACTGGGGCTGGTTGTTGTCCTTGTTCAGCAGCAGCAACGCCCCCAGCAGCCCTCCCGCGCGCGTGCCCGGGTCGCCGCCGGTGGGGAGTTGGGTGCCCGCAGGTTGCAGGCGGGCCACCAGGTCGCGCAACTGGTCGGCCTTCTTCGGGTCCGCGAACGCGTCCGTCAGTTGCAGCTCACCGGTCATCGTCGCGCCGGACGCCCGCAGCAGTTCCACCAGCGCGTCGCGGTCGTTCGGTTTCGCGTCGGCGGTCGTCACCAGCACCACCGTCCGGTCGGTCAGCAGTCCTTTCACCGCCAACGGGCCGACCGACGTCGCGAAGCGGTCCGCGTCCGCCAGTTTCGCGTTCAACCCGTTCTGCGACGCCTGCAGATCCGCGACTTCCTTGCCCAGCGACGAGTTGTCGTCGGTCAGCCCGGACAGCAGCCTGCTGCTGATCGCGGTCGACCCGAGGACGACCCCGACGGCCAGCGCCAGGAAGACCGCCGTGATCGAGACGATGTGGTACCGCACAGAGATCATGAGAAGAGCCCCTTGAACCAGTCGACAACGGACCGGAAGCCGTCCACCGCCACGTCCACGTACACCTGCCCCACCCCGGACACCGCCAGCGCCGCCACCATGGCGACCACGGCCGCGAGCACCAGCAGCAGCATCACGCCGAGTGACACCCGGCTGCGGTGCAGCGTGGCGACCGCCTCGCCGTCCACCAGCTTGCTGCCGAGCTTCAACCTGGTCAGGAACGTGGACGGGTTGGAACCCGAGTGGCCCCGGTCGAGGAACTCGCGCAACCCGGCCCGCAACCCGACCGTCACGACCAGCGACGCGCCGTGCGCCTCGGCCAGCAGCAGCGCCAGGTCCTCCGCGTTGCCGGTCGCGGGGAACGTCACCGCACCGATCCCCAGGTCCTGGATGCGCTCCAGGCCGGGCGCGTGGCCGTCGGTCTGCGCGGGCACCACGACCTCAGCGCCGGCCTTCAACGCGGCGGTGCCGATGCCGTCCGGGTCGCCGACGATGACGTCCGGCTTGTACCCGGCGTCGTGCAGGGTGTCCGCGCCCGCGTCGACGCCGATCAGCACCGGCCGGTACTCGCGGATGTACTTGCGCAGCCTCCGCAGCTCCTCGGCGTGCTGCGGGCCGCCCGCGACGACCAGCACCTGGCGGTCGCGGACCGGGACGAACACCTCGGGCACGCCGATGCCGTCGAGGAGGAGGGCGCGTTCGCGGCGCAGGAACTCGATGGTGTTCGCGGAGAACGCCTCCAGTTGCGCGGCCATGCCGGCCTTCGCCTCGATCATCGCGTCGGCGATGGACTCGGCGCTCTGCTCGACGCCGCGCCCGACCTCCTTGTCGCCCGCGTAGACCACGCCCTCGTGCAGCCGCAGCCTGGTGCCGTCCTTGAGCTCGCGCAGCACCCCGGTGCCGACGCCGTCGACCAGCGGGACGCCGGCCTCGACCAGCAGCTCCGGGCCGAGGTTGGGGAACCGGCCGGAGATGGACGGCGACGCGTTCACCACCCCGACGACCTCGGCGCTGAGCAGCGCCTCGGCGGTGCGGCGGTCGATGTCGACGTGGTCCAGCACGGCGATGTCGCCGGGACTGAGCCGCCGCAGCAGGTCACCGGACCGACGATCGACCCGCGCGACGCCGGTGACACCTGGCAGGTCGTGGTTCGTGCGGCTGAGCAACCCGGAGAGCTTCATTACCCGATGGTGACTCACGTCGCGGCCGGTTCCGGGCTAACACGCCGAGGGGTCCGGGCCGGTCAGCCAGGTCACGGCTCCACAGTGGACGGATTACCCCCGGTGGGGGGATTTTCTTCGCCCGTACGAGCGACAGGAGGAGTAGAAGCCGCAGGACCGGGAGGAGACGGATCGGCAGCAGACGGGGCGTCGGCAGCGCCGAGGGCGGTGGGCGGGAGGAGGATGCCGAACGGTGGGGTGTGGTCGTCGTCGCCGTCCACCTGGTACACCACGGGACCTTCCGGGCGCGGCGCGCGCGGGGGCCACTCCAGTGCCAGCACCGCGCCCACCAGCAGCACCAGGCACGCCGTGGCCAGCGTCCACAGGCCCGAACCGACCACCCACTGGAACCGGGACGACGGTTCGCGCGGGCCGCTGAGCAGCGTGGTGATCGTGGTGTACGCCGCCCACGCCGTCGCCCCGACCAGACCGACGGCCAGCGCCGCCGCCAGCCGGCCGAGCGCCGCGAGCCGGGGTGAGCGCACCAGCGCCACGGCGGCGAACGCGGCCAGCCCGCCGGCCAGGACCAGCGCGTACCCCCACTGGGGGCTGTCCACGCCGTTCGGCGACCGGGTCCGGCCGGACCGGTTCTCGATGCTCCACGGGGTCAGCGCGATCCCGGCCGAGCCCGGCCCGGCCGGTCCCTCCAGCCGGAGCAGCTCCTGCCACGAGCCCGCGAACACCAGCAGCGCGCCCACGGCCAGCGCGACCACGCCCAGCACCTTGCGCGTCACGGCGCGGTCCGCCCTCCCGGGCCGGTCCCCTCCGCCGGGGTCGCGGACGGGTCCGGCAGTTCGGCGACGGGGATGCCGAACGGCGGCGTGTCGTCGTCATCGCCGTCGACCTGGTAGACGACGGGACCTTCGGGGCGGGGTGCGCGCGGTGGCCACTCCTGAACGGCGAGGCCGCCCGCGACGGCGAGCACGCTCGCCACCAGCAGCAGGACCATGCCGAGGCCGGTCGTCGCCGTGAGGGGCAGGTCCCTCGTCGGCTCGGACAGGGTCATCGCGAACACCGACTGCGCGACCGCCCACGTGCTGCCGAGCAGGAGCAGGGAACCCGCGAACGCGGTCAGCCGCCCCCACAGCGCGCCGACCCTCAGCGCGCCGAGCACCATCAGCAGCGCCCCGATGACCATCGGCACGCCGTAGAGCGCGCGCCGACCCATCACCTCTTCGCCGTTGTCGGTGCGCACGTCCCACGACGTCTGCGTGATCGTCATCGTCGTCGGCGTAGGGCCGCCCAGGTCCCACACCTGGTCGTAGAGGGGCAGGAACGTGCCGGCGAACACCAGCGGCGCGGCGATCAGCAGCGCCACGACGCCCAGCACCCGGCGGGTCACGCGGTCCGCTCCGGCGGGACGGCACCGGACACGCCACCGGGCACGCCACCCGGCACTCCACCGGCCGGTGTGCCCGGAGCGGCACCGGGGGCCGGCGGCGCGAGGTAGCCCTCGGGCAGCACGGGCACCGAGATCCCGAACGGCGGGGTGTCGACGTCCACGCCGGCGCCCGCGTCAGCGTCCACCCGGTGCACGACCGCTCCCGCCGCCACCGGCTCCGGCGGCTTGGCGTGCAGGTACACCGAGGCGAGGACCGCCACCGCGCACGCGGCCACCAGCAGCCACAGCCCCACCCCGTACTCGTACTCGACCCCGGCCCTCGGGTCGCGGAAGGCCGGGGACAGCCGCGCCGAGATGACGATGAACGTGGTCCACACCGACCCGACGAGCAGCCCGGTCGCGGCGATCGCCGTGTACCGGCCGGCCTGCCGCTGGTGGAACGGCAGGAACACCAGGGTCGCGGCCACCACGAGCAGCACGGCGGCGATCACCACCGGCACGCCGGTCTGCGCCTCCGGGCCGTCACCGCCCAGCTCGGCGGGCTCGCTGTATGCGCCCCACCCCGTGGTGGTGAAACCGAACCGGCTGGCACCGCGCCCGGTGCCGATCCAGCTGAACGGCAGGAACGTCGCCACGACCGAGGTCACGGCGGCGATCACGGCGAGGACGACCCCCAACGCCCTCCGGCTCATTTCTTCTTCTTCCGCCGCACCACCGGGACGCTGTCCTTGTCGGCCTTCGCGGCGGCCAGCAGCTCCTCGGCGTGCGCCCGGCCGGTGTCGGTGGAGTCCATGCCCGCCAGCATCCGCGCCAGCTCGACCACGCGCTGCGACTCGTCCAGGACGCGCACCCCGGAGCGGGTCAGCACGCCGTCGGCGGTCTTGTCGACCACCAGGTGCCGGTCGGCGAACGCGGCGACCTGCGGCAGGTGGGTGACCACGATGACCTGGTGGCTGCGCGCCAGCCGGGCCAGCCGGCGGCCCACCTCGACCGCCGCGCGCCCGCCCACGCCCGCGTCGACCTCGTCGAACACCAGGGTGGGCACCGGGTCGGAGTGCGACAGCACGACCTCCAGCGCGAGCATCACCCGGGACAGCTCGCCGCCCGACGCCCCCTTGTGCACGGGCAGCGCGGGCGCACCGGGGTGGGCGATGAGCCGCAGCTCCACGTCGTCCACGCCGGACGCGCCCGCGTGCAGCGGCCGGCCGCCGACCGTCACGGCCTGCGGGTCACCCGCCTCGGCGACCCTCGGGCGGACCACCACCTCGACGTTCGCGTGCGGCATGGCCAGCCCGGTCAGCTCCTCGGACACGGCCTTGCCCAGCTCCTCGGCGGCGGACGTGCGCTCCGAGGTCACCTGCTCGGCGTAGCCCGCCAGCTCGACGGCCAGCGCGTCGCGGCGCGCGGCCAGCGCGGCCAGCGCCTCGTCCGAGGTGTCCAGCCCGGACAGCCGCGACGACGCGTCGGCCGCCCACGCGATCACGCCGTCCACGTCGGCGGCGTACTTGCGGGTCAGCGCCTTCAGCTCGGCCTGCCGGGCGAGCACGTGCTCCAACCGCGCCGGGTCGGCGTCCAGGTGCTCCAGGTAGGAGGCGATCTCCGCGCCCACGTCGACCAGCAGCGTCTCCGCCTCGACCAGGCGGGGCTCCAGGTCGCGCAGCTTCGGGTCCTCGGAGGACGCGAGCCGGCGGCGCGCTTCGCCGATCAGGCCGAGCGCGCCCGGCGTGTCCGGGTCGCCGTCCGGCGAGCCCGCCACCGCGTACTGCGCGCCGGACGCGGCTTCGCGCAACTGGTCGGCGTCGGCCAGCCGGCGGGCCTCGTCGGTCAGCTCGACGTCCTCGCCGGACTTGGGGTCGACGGCGGTGATCTCGGTGAGCCCGTGCCGCAGCAGCTCGGCCTCGCGCGCCAGCTCCCGCGCCCGCTCGGTGCGCTCGGTGTGCTCGGCGGCGACCTTCAGCCACTCGTCGCGGATCTTCTGGTACTTGCGCAGCGGTGCGCCGACGTCGTCGCCCGCGAACCGGTCCAGCACCGCGCGCTGCTCGGTCGGCCGCAGCAGCCGGAGCTGGTCGTTCTGCCCGTGCACGGCGAGGAGCTGCTCGGCCAGCTCGGCCAGCACCCCCACCGGCACCGACCGGCCGCCCAGGTGGGCGCGGGACCGGCCGTCGGAGCCCACGGTGCGGACGGCGATCACGCTGCCGTCGTCGTCGGGTTCACCCCCGACCTCCTCGGCGACCTTCGCGGCCGGGCTGCCGGCGGGCGCTTGGAAGCGCCCCTCGACGATGGCCTTGTCCGCGCCGTTGCGCACGCGGGACGCCTCCGCCCGGCCGCCACCGAGCAGGTGGAGGCCCGTGACGACCATGGTCTTGCCCGCGCCGGTCTCCCCCGTCACGACGGTGAAGCCCTCGGCGAGCTCAAGGGTGGCCTCGTCGATCACACCGAGGCCCTGGATGCGCATCTCGGCCAGCACAGCGCGCACACTACTGGGCGACCGGCGGGTCCGGTGCATTCGGGTGCGGGTGTCGGGCGAACAGGTGTTCTACTCGGCAGGCGGACCGCGCCACCCCTGGACCGGCAGCGAGAACTTCTCCACCAGCCGATCCGTGAACGGGCCCTCGCGCAGCCGGACCAGCCGCAGCGGCGTCGCGCCGCCCCTGACCTCGACCCGCGCGCCCGCCGGCAGCACCACCGTGCGCCGCCCGTCCGCGCACAGCACGGCCGGGTGCCCGCCGGGGTCGATCTCCAGCGCGACCACGGACGTCGGCGACACGACCAGCGGCCGGGCGAACAGCGCGTGCGCGTTCGACGGCACCACCAGCAGCGCGTGCACGTCCGGCCACACCACCGGCCCGCCCGCCGAGAACGCGTACGCCGTGGACCCGGTCGGGGTCGCCACCAGCACGCCGTCGCAGCCGAACGCCGACACCGGCCGGCCGTCGACCTCCACCACGACGTCCAGGATCCGTTCCCGCGAACTCTTCTCGACGCTCGCCTCGTTCAGCGCCCACGTGCCCGCCAGGACCTCGCCGTCCACGGACGCGGTGATGTCCACCGTCATCCGCTCCTCGACCTCGTAGGTGCGCTCGATGACGTGGGTGATCGCCTCGAACAGCGCGTCGGAATCGGCCTCGGCGAGGAACCCGACCCGGCCCAGGTTCACCCCGAGCACCGGGACGCCCGCCGCGCGCGCCAGCTCCGAAGCGCGCAGCAGCGTGCCGTCACCGCCGAGCACGAACACCAGCTCGGTGCCCTCGGCGGCGTTGTCGTCGGCGGTCACGACCTGCGCGTAGCACGACCGGTCGAGGTCGGCCGCCTCGTCCTTGAGCACCCGCAACCGCACCCCCGCCGCCGCGAACCGCCGCGCCACCTCCTGCGCGACCAGCACGTTGCTGGGCCGACCGGTGTGCACGACGAGCAGGATCTCCCGATCCCCCGCCACCTCGCCCGCAGACGCGGCGCCACAGGGCCCCGCGCCCGCCGACCCGACACCCGCCGACCCCGCGCCCGCCGGCCTGACGCCTCCGGGAGCACCACCCTCGGCAGCGGCGCTCCCGAACGCCGGGTCCCCGGTCACCGGGGGCCTTCCGCCACGGCCGCGCGCACCATCGCCCCGGCCGCCTCGGCGTCCACCGGCTCGCCCCGCCGCAGCCACGCGAAGAACTCCACGTTGCCGGACGGACCGGGCAGCGGGCTCGCCGTCACGCCGTGCAGCCGCAGGCCGATCGCCGCCGCAGCCGCCACGACGTCGAGCACCGCCTCGGCGCGCAACTCCGGATCGCGGACGACACCGCCCGACCCGAGCCGCTCCTTGCCCACCTCGAACTGGGGTTTCACCATCGGCAGCAGATCGCCCCCCTCGTCCAGGCACGCGGCCAGCGCGGGCAGCACCAGCCTCAGCGAGATGAACGAGAGGTCCGCGACCACCAGGTCGACCGGGCCGCCGATGTCCTCCGGCGTCAGCGCCCGCACGTTGGTCTTGTCCTTGACCACGACCCGGTCGTCGGTGCGCAGCCGCCAGTCCAGCAGCCCCCGGCCCACGTCCGCCGCCACCACCTGGCGGGCACCACCGCGCAGCAGCACGTCGGTGAACCCGCCGGTGGACGCGCCCGCGTCCAGGCAGCGGCGACCCTCGACCGCGATGTCCGGGAACCGGGCCAGCGCGCCGACCAGCTTGTGCGCGCCCCGCGACGCCCAGTTCGGGTCGTCGGTCTCGCGCACCACCAGCGCGGTGTCCAGTTCGACGGCGGTCGCGGGTTTCGTGGCGACCGTGCCCCGGATCGTCACCCGGCCGTCGGCGACCAGTTGGCTCGCGTGCTCCCGTGACCGGGCCAGCCCGCGACGGACCAGTTCGGCGTCCAGCCGAGCCCTGCGCGGCACCGGGTCACACCTTGTCGATGTCGGCCAGCGCCGCCGTCAAGGCGGTGTGCGCGTGGTCGAAGCGGGCCACGTGCTCGGCCACGTCGAGCTGCTCCAGCCCGTCCAGCGCGGCGAGCGCGGCGTCGATGCCGACCACCGGGTCGCGCGGCGGCCCGGGGAGGGGAACCTCGGAGTTCACCGTTTCACGGTAGCCGATCGAGGACCGACAGGTCCGCCGCCACGTACGTGGGCCGAAGGCGCTCCGGCAGCTCCGCGACGTCGGCTTCGGTCGACACCCCGGTGAGCACGAGCAGCGAGTCCAGACCGGCGTTCACCGCACCCAGGACGTCGGTGTCCAGCCGGTCGCCGACCACCAGCGGGCGCTGCGCGCCCAGCGACTCGGCGGCCTGCTCCAGCAGCGGGGTCGCGGGCTTGCCGGCCACCAGCGGTTCGGCCCCGGTGGCGGTCTTGAGCGCGGCGACCAGCGACCCGTTGCCGGGCAGCAGGCCCCGTTCGGTGGGCAGGGTCGCGTCGACGTTGCACGCCACCCAGTGCGCGCCCGCCCGGATCGCCAGCGCCGCTTCGGCCAGCTCGCGCCAGCCGAGGTCCTGCGACAGCCCCTGCACGACGGCCAGGGCGCCTTCGGCGGCCCGCACGGGCGTGAACCCGCACCCGCGCACCTCGTCGGCCAGCGCCTCCGTGCCCAGCACGAGGACGTCGGACCCGGCGGGCACGAGGTCGAGCAGCATCGCCGCAGCCGCCTGCGCGCTCGTGCTCACCTCGTCCACGGCGGCCCGGAACCCGATGTCGGTCAGGTGGTCGGCGACGTCACGCGGCGACCGGGAGGCGTTGTTGGTGACGAACCGGATGCCGATCCCCCGGCCACGGGCACCCGCGACCGCCTCCGCCGCGCCGGGCACGGCGTCCCGACCCCGGTAGACCGTGCCGTCGAGGTCGAGGAGCAGGGCGTCATAGCGGTCGAGCAGCACGGTTCCCCCATCGTCGGAACACCCGTCGGAACACCCGGACACGACAGCGGCCCGCCCGCGATCGGACGGGCCGCTGTCCCGGTCAATCCTGCCCCGAACCGGTCCCCGAGGCCGAACGCGGCCCCGGTCCCCGGTCAGTCCTGGGGGCTGAGGTCGAACGCGCGCTCGGCGGCGTCGGTCTCGTTGTCGTCGTCGGCCTGGGCCGCGTTGAGGAACCACTTCACGGCCTCGTCGGTGCGACCGGCGGCGGCGAGGTTGTCGGCGTAGGCGTAGAACAGCCGGGCGCTCCACGGGTCCCGCCGCTTCGGGTCCAGGTCGTCACCCTGGAGGGCGACCACCGACGCGTCCAGCTGCCCCATGTCGCGCCGGGCACCGGCCGCGACGATCCGCAGCTCCACCGCGTCCTCGGGGTCCAGCGCGGCCCCCTGGGCCTCGCGGGCCAGCTCGATGGCGCGTTCGGGACGGCCCAGGGCGCGCTCGCAGTCGGCCATGACGGCGAGGTGCCCGGCACCGTGCGTCATCCGCCGCGCCGCGCGCAGCTCGGACAGCGCCTCCGCCCACTCGCCGGCGTAGTAGGCGGTGAGCCCGGCGGCTTCCCGGACGACACCGACCCGCGCGGCCTTGGTGCGCGCGTAGCGGGCGTGCTCCAGGGCGAGTTCGGGCTCGCTGTCGATCAGGATCCCGGCCGCCGCGAGGTGCCGCCCGACGATCTCGGCGAGCCCCTTGGGCAGACCGCGCAGCTCCTGCTTCACCTCGGGGTCGAGGATGGAGATGTCGGCGTCCTCGGGTAGTTCCGGCGCACGAGCCCGCGTGAACTCCGGGCTGTCGTCCCGCCGCTGCTCCGCGTTGCCGGGCTCCACACCGTTCACCCCGGCACCGGTCTCGTGCTCGGGCTCCCGCTCGGAGTCGAGCTCGTGATCGCGGTCATCAGCACGGTCGTCAGCGTCGACCGGAACGTCATCCGACTCACCGGCCGAGTCCTCGACGTCGTCCTGGTCGGTGTCGCCGTGATCGGTGTCGTCCTGGTCAGTGTCGGCGGAGGCGCTCGCCTGCTGCTCGGACGCGCTCACCGACTCCGCAACGGCCGAGACGCCCGCGTCAGAGGACGCCCCGTCGACCACGACCGTGCCATCGGCCAAGACGGCCGACTCGACGACCTCATCAGCGGAGGCGTCCGGAGCGGACGACTGGGTGCCGGAAGTGTCGGGAGCCTGCGACGCCCGTTCCTGGAACCGCGCAGCCCGATCACGGCTCCGCTCGTCCCGCTTGAAGTCCTTGCGGTCGTTCCGAGGGGCGTCCCGGCGGTCATCGCGCCTGACATCGCGGCGGTCGTCCCGGCGATCGTCACGCCGGTCATCGCGCCGATCGTCACGGCGGAACCCGCCACGGTCGTCACGCCGGGGGTAGCCCCCTCGATCGTCACGCGGCTTGTACTCGCGCCGGTCGCCACTGCCACGGTTGTCCCGCGACTGGTAACCACCACGGTCGTCACGCGGCCGGAACTCCCGGCGCTGCTCACCACCCCGGTCGTCACGGGGGCGGTACTCACGGCGCTCACCACCACGGTCATCGCGCGGACGGAAGTCACGGCGCTCACCGCCACGGTCGTCACGAGGGCGGTACTCCCGACGCTCACCGCCACCCCGGTTGTCCCGAGGCTGGTACCCACCGCGATCGTCACGCGGCCGGAACTCCCGGCGCTCGCCACCGCGGTTGTCGCTGCGGCTGTCACTGCGGCTGTCCCGGGACTGGTAGCCACCGCGACTGTCGCGCGACTGGTAACCGCCACGGTCATCCCGGGATTGGTGACCACCCCGGTTGTCCCGGGACTGATAGCCGCCACGGTCATCGCGGGGCTTGTAGCCACCCCGGTCGTCGCGGGGCTTGAACTCACGGCGCTCGCCGCTGCGGTTGTCACCAGTGCGGTTGCCGCCGAACCGGCTGCCGGAGCTGCGGTCGTCGCCGCCCGAGCGGTTGTAGCCACCCCGGTCGTCGCGCGGCTTGTCGTAGCGCGGCCGGTCGGAGAAAGACCTGTCCGAACGCGGGCGGTCCGAGCGGTTGTCGTCACGCCGGAAACCCTCGCGCCGGTTGTTGTCGTCGCGGTTGTAGCTGCCGCGGTCGTCACGCGGCCGGTACTCACGACGCGGCTCGCCACCACGCGGGCGGTCGTCGCGGTTGCGGTCGTCGCGGTTGCGGTCGAAGCTCGGCCTGTTGTCGTCGCGGCGGGGGTAGCCGCCACGGTCGTTCCTGCTGCCGTCACGCCCGGCGTTGTCGCGGCCGGTGTAGTCACGGCCCCGGTCACGCCCGCCGCTGTCCCGACCACCCCGGTCGCGACCGGCGCTGTCCCGGCTGCTGCTGTCTCGACCGCCGCTGGGCTTGCGGCCTCCCTCGGCACGGCCACCTTCGGAACGGCGCGGTCGGTCTCCCTGGCCACGCTGGCGGTCGCCTGGACGGTCCCCGAACCTCGACACCTGTAACTCCTCCTACTGTGGACACGCCGAAAGGGCTTGCGGTTTGAGCACATCTCGATGTGCCCCCACCACAAGCCCTTTCAGGGAAAGATTGTTCGGCGGCGTCCTACTCTCCCACACCCTCACGAGTGCAGTACCATCGGCGCTGGAAGGCTTAACTACCGGGTTCGGAATGGGACCGGGTGTT
>NZ_JBFAJV010000011.1:0-287032 GCF_040655415.1 Actinosynnema sp. NPDC050436
CAAGGGTGGTTGTCTTTGACCGGGCCATGCGGGGATGACACGACGACCCGCACCACCCGTCATCCTTGGCGGCTCGCCCGTCCGGCGAGGACTCTTTTCTCTTCCTCACCCGCTCACACCCCACCTCACACCCCTGACGGCTCCAGCCTCACACCTCTGACGGCCAGGTGTGCACCGCCTCACCGCTGTGCATCAACTCCACGTACCGCCCCAACATCACGCTCAACGCGACCTCCCGGGACACCCCTCGCGCCTCCAGCGACGCCACCGCCTCCCGCTGCCACTGCGACCCCGTGCGCCGCGTCAGGCACCGGGCCTCGATGACCCCGAGGTACCGCTCCCGCGCCGAATCCGAGACGCCGCAGTCCTTCAGCCCCTCGTGGGCCAACGGGAGCAGGCGGCGCAGCACCAGTTCGTCCGGTGGCACCCAGCCGATGCCCGGCCAGTACAGCTGTGCGCCCATCCCGTGCCGCGAGCCCGCGTAGAGGTTCTCCTCCGCCGCGTGGAACGACATCTGGGTCCACAGTGGACGTTCGAGCGTGGTCAGCGCCCGCTGCGCCCCGTAGAAGAACGCCGCGTTCGCCATCGTGTCCAGGACCGTCGGGCCGGCCGGCAGCACCCGGTTCTCCACCCTCAGGTGGGGGACGCCGTCCACCACGTCGTACACCGGCCGGTTCCAGCGCCACACGGTCCCGTTGTGCAGCCGCAGCTCGTTCAGCGACGGCGTGCCGCCCGCGTCCAGCACGTCCAACGGGTCTTCGTCGCCGGTCTCCGGCAGCAGCGCGGGGAAGTACCGCACGTTCTCCTCGAACAGGTCGAAGATCGAGGTGATCCACCGCTCGCCGAACCACACGCGCGGGCGCACGCCCTGGTTCTTCAGCTCGATCGTGCGGGTGTCGGTCGCCTGGAGGAACAGCGGGACGCGCGTCTCGTGCCACAGCGCCCGCCCGAGCAGGAACGGCGAGTTGGCCGCGATCGCCACCTGCACGCCCGCCAGCGCCTGCGCCGCGTTCCAGTGCGCCGCGAAGTCGTCCGGTGCCACCTGGAGGTGCAGCTGCACCGACGTGCACGCCGCCTCCGGCACGATGGACTCCGCGTAGCTGAACAGCTTCTCGGCGGACGCGCCGGGCATCGGCGAGCCCTCCATCGACAGCACCGTCTCCTCGCCGCGCTCGGCGAAGATCCGGTCGTTGAGCAGGCCGTAGCGCGGGGTGCTCGACAGCCACTTGCGGTCGAAGTGCTCGTGCCGCAGCGTCGGCAGCACCCCGATCATCACGATCGACGCGCCCGCGTCGTGCGCCTTGTCGTCGGCCGACGACAGGGTCGCGCACAGCTCCTTCTCCAGGTCGAGCGTCTCGTCCCCGGCCAGCTCCCGGGGCGGGACGTTGACCTCCAGGTTGTGCTGTCCCAGCTCCAGCGTGAACGACGGGTCGCCGATCTTCTCCAGCACCTCGGCGTTGGCCATCGCGGGACGGCAGTCGTCGTCGACGAGGTTCAGCTCGATCTCCAGCCCCATCTGCTGGCGGGGGAAGGAGAAGCTGTCCTCGGCCAACATCGTCCCCAGGGCGTCCAAGCAACGCTGGACCCGCTCGCGGTAGCGCTGGCGGTCCTCCCTGGTGAACGTCCGACTGGACACATTGCTACCCATGCCGCCTCCCAATCGGTCGGGCTGCTCCGGCGGGCTCAGCGGAGGCCAACCGTGACACAGCAGCCACCGCCTTGCCAGCGTCCAAATCGGTGCTCTCTGTCACATGCCGGTAACAATCAGCGAGTACTTGCAGGTGGTGGCCCTGCGGTTCAGCCCTCTGGACTACGAGGGGTGTTCACCTGTCGGGAATGGGAGACTGCCCGGTGTGATCGAGATCGACGACCCGGCGGACCCCCGACTGGACGACTTCCGCGACCTGTCGACCGCCGACCGCCGCCCGGACCGGCCCGGTGGCCGGGGCCTGGTGATCGCGGAGGGCGTCGTCGTGGTCGAACGGCTGCTGGCCTCGCCGTACCCGGTCCGCGCGATCCTCGGCGTGCGCCGCCGGATCGAGGCCCTCGGCGAGCTGCCCGCCCCCGCCTACGCCACGTCCGCCGAGGTCATGGCCGAGGTGGTGGGCTTCCACCTCAACCGGGGCGTGCTGGCCGCCGCCGACCGCGCGCCGCAGCCCGCCGCCGACCACCTCGCCGCCACCAGCCGGACCCTGGCCGTCCTGGAGGGCGTGGGCGACCACGAGAACCTGGGTTCGCTGTTCCGCAACGCCGCCGCGCTGGGCATCGGCGGCATCCTGCTCGGGCCGGGGTGCAGCGACCCCCTGTACCGCCGAAGCGTCCGGGTCTCGATGGGCCACGTGCTCCGCGTCCCGTTCGCCCATCTGCCCGACCTCGTCGGGGGCTTGGACATGTTGCGCCACAACGGTTTCACCGTTGCCGCACTCACCCCGCGACCTGCTGCGGCGAACCTGGCCGACCTCGACCTGAGATCGGGCCGGACCGCCGTCCTGCTGGGTTCCGAGGGCCCCGGCCTCACCGAGGAGGCCCTCCGCGCCGCAGACGTCGCCGTGCGCATCCCCATGGCGACCGGCGTCGACTCCCTCAACGTCGCCACCGCCGGCGCCATCGCCTTCTACGCGATCTCCTGAACCCCTTCTCCCCCACACCGCCCCCGCACCGCTACTTTCCGAAAGCTTCTGCCCGATCGCCCGACCGACTACGGTCGAGCCAGCACCCCTGAGGAGGACATCCGTGGAACTGCGGGTCCAGGACGGCCGCGCCGTGCTGGCGGGCCACGACGACGCGGGCGAGCGCGAGGTGGACCCCCACACGCTGCCGCTCGGCGCGGGACTGGCCGACGCGCTGCACGAGTGGGCGAAGGTCGCCGAAGCGGTGCTGCGCGCCGACACCTCCGCGGACGGCTCGGCGGGCACGCTGGTGGCGCGGCGCGGCCGGCAGCTCGCCGGCCGGGTGGCCGCCGACATGGGCACCCCGGTCTCCTACACCGACCCGGTGACCGGCGAGCAGCACCTCGTGGCGGCCACCGCCGACCGCCCCACCAACTCTTCCTCCAACTCCTCCGGGACCGCCGACTCCGCCGACGCAACCGACTCGGGGACCGAACCCGACCCCCTCGCCGAACCGGGCGCGGAAGCGGCGGTGCCCCAGGAGAAGACCCCCTGGGGCACCGGTATAACGGTCAGCGTCTTCACCGCCGCCGTGGTGACGTTCATGGTCGTCACGCTGTCCCTCGGCCTGGGCGAGACCAGCCAGTGGCTCGCCCTGCTGGCGAACGTCCTGGTGGTGGGCGGCATCGCCCCTTCGGTCTGGCTGGCGCGCAAGGTGCTCGTCTGGCGCTGGGTCGCCTACGGCGTGGTGGCCGGCGTCCTGATCGCGTGGTTCTCGCTGATCATGACGCTCCTCTGACGAACCCCACCACCCCGCTCACACCACCGCCTCAACCCACCCCGCTCTCACCAACGCCTCGACCCACCCCCACCCCGCTCACGCCCACGACCCGATGCCCACTCACGCCAGCGACTCACGCCAAGCCGTGTGCAGCGCCGCGAACCGCCCACGCCCGTCGATCAGCTCCTCGGGCGTCCCGTCCTCCACCACGCGCCCACCGTCGAGGACCAGCACCCGGTCCGCGATCATCACCGTCGACAGCCGGTGCGCGATGATGAACGCCGTGCGCGAGGCCAGCACCGTCTCCAGCGCGCCCTGCACCAGTCGCTCCGACGGCACGTCCAGGCTCGACGTCGCCTCGTCCAGCACCAGCACCGCCGGGTCGGCCAGGAACGCCCGCGCGAACGCCACCATCTGCCGCTGCCCGGCCGACAGCCGACCGCCGCGCTTGCGCACGTCCGTGTCGTACCCGTCGGGCAGCGCCGCGATGAACTCGTGCGCCCCGACCGCGCGGGCCGCGTCCTCCACCTCCGCCCTCGTGGCCGACGGGCGGCCCAGCGCGATGTTGTCCGCCACCGAGCCGTCGAACAGGAAGTTCTCCTGCGTCACCATGACCACGGCCTGGCGCAGGTCGGCGTCGGCCACCGACCGCAGGTCGACCCCGTCGAGCAGCACCGACCCGTCGGACGGGTCGTAGAACCGGCCGACCAGCTTGGCCAGCGTCGACTTGCCCGCGCCGGTCGCGCCCACCAGCGCCACCGTCTGCCCGGCCGGCACGGTCAGGTCGAACGGCGGCAGCACGACCGGCGTCTCCGCCGAGTACCGGAACTCCACCCCGTCGAAGGCGACCTGCCCGCGCACGTCGCGCAGCGGCACCGGGTCGTCCGGCTCCGGCACGGTCGGCCGCTCCTCCAGCAGGCCGGAGATCTTCTCCAGCGCCGCCGTGGCCGACGCGTAGGAGTTGGCGAACATGGCGATCTCGTCGAACGGGTCGTAGAACCGGCGCACGTACAGCGTGAACGCCGCCAGCACGCCCAGTTCCAACTGCCCGTCCGCGACCCGGAACGCGCCCCACGCGAGGATCACCGCGAGCGAGACGTTGCCGATCACCCGGACCAGCGACGTGAAGGTCGCCACGACCTTGAACGCGTCGGTGTTGGCGTCGCGGAACTTCGCGTTCAGCTCGCCCATGATGGCCTCGTTGCGGCGCTCGCGGCGGAACGCCTGCACCGCGCGGATGCCGTTCATGGTCTCCACGAACTGGACGATGATCTTGGCGATCGCACCCCGGGTGCCCCGGTACGCCCGCCCCGACCGGCGCTGGAACCAGCGGATGAGCAGCAGCAGCGGCAGGAACCCGAACAGCACCACCCCGGCCAGCGGCGGGTCCAGCGCCAGCATCACGATCGAGATGCCGACCACCGACAGCATCGACGTGAAGAACCCGTCCAGCCCCTGCTCCAGCAGGTCCTGCAACGAGTCGACGTCGCTGGTCAGCCGCGAGATCACCTTGCCGGAGGTGTACTTCTCGTGGAACGACACCGACAGCCGCTGCGCGTGCCGGAAGATCCGCTCGCGCAGGTCGAGCAGCAGGTCCTGCCCGATCCGGCCGGACAGCCGCACGAACGCCCAGCGCAGCACGGTCGCGGTCAGCGCGCAGCCCACGTACCCGCCGACGCACCAGGTGAGCACGCCGGGCCGCCCCTCCAGCGCCGCCGGCACGCCCCGGTCGATGGCCGCCGCGATCAGCAGCGGCCCGGCCAGGTTGACCAGGTTCTCCGCGACCACGATGACCAGCGCCAGGACCGCCGCACGGGCGTGCGGTCGCAGCAGCGACCCGAGCAGCCTGCGCGACCGCGCCTTGAGCTTCACGCCGGTCGTGCGGTCGAGCTCCTCGACGTCCTCGGCGGCGACCCCGCGCCACTTCTCGTCCTGTCCGGGCTCGCCCGGTCCGACCTCGGTCGGCCGCGCGCCCACCGCCCCGGTGCTCACGCCGCCACCTCCTCGTCCTCCATGGTGGCCAGCAGGTGCCGGTACTCCTCGTTGTCGGCCAGCAGCTCCCGGTGCGCGCCGACCGCCGCGATCCGGCCGTCCACGAGCATCGCCACCCGGTCCGCCAGCTGCACCGTGCTCGGCCGGTGCGCGACGACCAGCGCCGTCACGCCTTTGAGCACCCGGCGCAGCGCGGCCTCGACCTCGGCCTCCGTGTGCACGTCCAGCGCGGACAGCGGGTCGTCCAGCACCAGCACCGCCGGGTGGCCGACGACCGCGCGCGCCAGCGCCAGCCGCTGCCGCTGCCCGCCGGACAGCGACAGCCCCTGCTCGCCGATCCGGGTGTCCAGCCCCCACGGCAGCGCGTCCACGAACTCCTCCGCCCGCGCCACCCGCAGTGCCTCGCGCACCCGCCGCTCGTCCACGTCCGCGCTGCCCAGCGCGATGTTCTCGGTCACGCTCGCGGAGAACAGGATCGGCTCCTCGAAGGCCATGCCGACCACCCGGCGCAGGTCGCCCAGGGCCAGGTCGCGCACGTCGACCCCGTCCACGGTCACCCGCCCGGAGGTCACGTCCGCCAGCCTCGGCACCAGCGCGGTGACCGTGGTCTTGCCGGACCCGGTCGCGCCGACCAGCGCCACCGTCTCGCCCGGCCGGATGTCCAGGTCGATGCCGCGCAGCACCTCCCGGCCGCCCGGCGAGTGCGCGAAGTGCACGCCCTCGAACCGCACGTGCCCGCGCACCCGCCCCGGCAGCGCCGAGGGCGACGCCGGCGAGGTGATGGCCACCTCCGCGTCCATCACCTCGAAGAACCGCTCGGACGCCGACGCGGTCTGGTTGGTCTCCGCCAGCAGCCAGCCGATCGAGTCGATGGGCCAGCGCAGGTAGGCGCTGACCGCGACGGCCGCGACCAGCGTGCCCGCCGTGACCGTGCCGTCGGCGATGCCGACCGCGCCGAACGCGAGCTGACCGGCGATGGCCAGCTCGGGCAGCACGATCAGCACCGCCCAGAGCAGTGCGAAGATCCGCACCTTGGCCAGCTCGGTCTCCCGCAGGTCGCGGGCCTGCCGCAGGAACTTCCGGGTCAGGTGCGGGCCCCGGCCGAACGCCTTGAGCACCCGGATGCCCAGCACGGACTCCTCGACCACCGTGGTCAGGTCACCGGACTGGTCCTGGGCCAGCCGCGCCACGACCTTGAACTTCGACTCGAACAGGTAGGACAGCACCACCAGCGGCAGCGTGCAGGCCAGCACGATCGCGCCCAGCACCGGCGACAGCCAGAACAGCACGCCCAGCCCGATGAGCACCACCAGCGTGTTCACCACCAGGAACGTGATGACGAACGCGACGAACCGGCGGACCGTGTTCAGGTCCGTCGTGGCGCGGGACAGCAGCTGCCCGGACTGCCACCGGTCGTGGAAGCCCACCGGGAGCCGCTGGAGGTGCCGGTACACGTCCGCGCGCATCCGCGCCTCGACGTCGGACGCCGGGCGCGCGATGAACCGCCGCCGCGCGAAGAAGAAGCCCGCCTCCGCGAGCCCCAGCGCCAGGACCAGCCCCACCATGGCCGGCAGGGCACCCAGGTCGCGGTCGGCGATCGGGCCGTCCACGATGCGTTGGGTGATGAGCGGAATGCCGAGGCCGCACAGCATGGCCAGCAGCGCCGCGACCATGCTGGCCGTCATCTGCCAACGGACCGGTCTGAAGTACGGCCACAGCCGGCGCACGGTCGCGGCGGTGGAGGTGCGTCGAGCAACGGTGTTGGATGGTGACTCCGCCTGCTCAGTCACTTCTGTCGTCCCCCTCAGGTTCGTCCCCACGGTACGAACCCCACTCCCGGTAAGCATCCGTTTTTCCCGCCCGACGACCATGCGGGCTCCAGTTAGGTGGAGGTCAAGATGGACGTGCGTTTCCTGCGCACCGAACCGACCATGGCGTTCCCCCGAGGCCGGTTGCTCGCCGTGCGCGGCGGCCGGCTGACCGTGCTGGCACCCGACGGCTGGGACCCGGTCGGCGGTCGGGCGGACCACGCCGAGCCGATCACCCGCGAGCAGGCGGAGGACTGGTGCGAGCGCGAGGGCTGGCCCTCGGACCTGCTGGACGCCGTGCCGACCCCGTGACCCGGGGTGGCTCTACCGCCTGCGCAGCATCGCCGGGGCGGTGAGCAGGCCCGCGAGCCCGTAGCTGGCTCCGGCGAGCAGCGTGAGCACGGTCCACTTGTCACCGAGCCCGGAGAACCGGTCGGGCAGCCCGAAGTAGTGCGCCAAGCCCAGCAGCACCGGTCCGATCAGCACGATCGGCCACACCGGGCGGACCTTGAGCACCCACAGCACTGGCCCGGCCAGCAGCGCGCTGACCACCAGCGCCACCGGCAGGCCGACCACGACCAGCAGCAGGAAACCGCTCAGCGAGGTCTCGTCGACCACGCGCTCCAGCAGCCCGTCCCGGTACGCCCAGATCCACGCGATCAGCAGCACCGCGCCGACCGCCGCCGAGACGACGACGCGTAACAGCACCCGGAACGCGAAGCCGCCCGCCGTGGGGCGCGGGATGTCAGTCACGGCCGGCATTGTGGCCGACGGGACGCCGCGCTGTCACCGGTGCGGCGAGCGCGAACCCCAGCGCGCCGGCCAGGACGCCGCTCGCCGGGATCGAGATCCACACGGTGGTCAGGGTCAGCACCGCCGCGAACGCCATGCCGACCGCGGCCATGCCGAGGGGGCGGGCCACCCGCAGCAGGGTCAGCGCGAACCACCCGAGCAGCACGCCGACCACCAGGCTGACCGGGATGGCGAACAGGCCCATGGCCAGGCAGTTCCAGTTGTCCTTGCTGCACACGGCCCCGGCGGCGATGAACTCGCGGACCGCCCACCAGCCGGCACCCAGCGCGGCCCCCACGCCCGCGCCCACCAGCACTCGACCCAGCATGAACGGTGTTTACCCACCTCACCGCCCCACCAAACGAAGCGCACGGGCTCCGCACCCCACCCAACGGAAGTCCCCGTCCCACGGAAGACCCGCCCAACGGAAGACTCCGCCGAACGGGAGGCCCCCACCGAGCCGGCGGGGGCCTCCTCGTCGTGCAGCGGTCGGTCAGCCCCGGTTGGAGCGGACGCCCAGCAGGACGTCCTCCCAGGACGGGACGATCGGGTGGTTCTTCTTGCCGCGCTTGGGCGGCTCCTTCTTCGCGGCGGCGGCCGGGTTCGGCTGCTGCTGCGCCGGCGGTGCCGGGGGCTGCTCGGCGGTCGGGACCGGTTCGGGTTCGGGCTTCGGCTCCGGCTTGGCCTCCGGCGCCTGCTTCGGACCCTGCGCGGGCGCGAGGCCCTGCCCCTTCTGCGGCTGCTTCTGCGCCTGCTTCTGGGCCGGGACCGGCGGCGGGGTCGGCTCCTCGCGGGCGAGGATCTCCGGCTCCGCCTCCTTCTCCAGGTTCAGGGCCTGCCGGGCGAGCTGGGTGACCGGCCGGACGGTGCGCAGCGTGCGGTTGGGGTTCGGGTCCATCAGCTCGACGGCCCCGTCGTCCAGCGCGGTCACCGTGCCGCCCTGCGCGCCCGGGTGGAACGCCCAGTGCGCCCGGTTGTCCGAGCGGCCCGCCGTCCAGTGCAGCTGCACCACCCAGCGGCCGTCCTCACCGCGCCACGAGTCCCAGCTCACGTCCGCGTACTCCTGGCCGCGCAGGCCGAACGAGTGCGCGACCACCTCGCCGAGGGTCTGCACGTCCGGGCCGTCCTCGCGCACCGGGTGGGCGCGCTGGGCCAGCTCGGCGGTGCGGGACCGCTCCAGCAGCACGGGGTAGGCGTAGCGCTCGACCCGACTGGCCGAGATGCCCGCCGCCGCCGCGACCTGCTCGACGGACTCGCCGGCGCGGATGCGCGCCTGGATCTCCCGGGGGCGCATCTGGCTCTCCGCCTCGATCTCGATCTGGCCGAGTCGGGTGAGGTCGCCGCGCGCAGCCGCGCGCAGCCGTTCGTCGGCGGGGAGCACGAAGCGCTCGCCGCGATCCGGGTCCTCGAGGATGACGGACTTGCCGTCCTCGTCGAGCCCGATGAGCCGCAGCGCTCGCATCATGGCCTCCCGTGTGACTTCACCTCGCCAGGTGCCGACGTTAATGCGGCGTGCCGCCTTGACGGGGGAGACTCGCCGTGACTATCGATATCTTCATGTGATCTTGCCGTATGTCGCTCGTGTTCGCACGTCTGTTACCGCAAGGTTCACCTCGGCGGCCACCCCCCACGTCCACCGCTTCGGGAACGCGAACGGGGGCTCCCCACCCGGTCGGTGCCGGACGGGGAGCCCCCGTGTTCGCCGTGGTCACGCGTCAGAGCTGGGAGACCACCCAGTCGACGGCCTTGGTCAGCGCGGTCACGTCGGCCGGCTCGATCGCCGGGAACATCGCCACGCGGAGCTGGTTGCGGCCGAGCTTGCGGTACGGCTCGACGTCCACCACGCCGTTCGCCCGCAGCACCTTGGCCACGACCGCCGCGTCGACCGAGTCGTCGAAGTCGATCGTGCCGACGACCTGCGACCGGTGGGCCGGGTCCGCCACGTAGGGCGAGGTGTACGAGGTCGACTCGGCCCACGAGTACAGCCGCGACGAGGAGTCGGCGGTGCGCTCCACGGCCCACGGCAGGCCGCCGTTGCCGAGGATCCACTTGATCTGGTCGTCGAGCAGGAACAGGGTCGCCAGCGACGGCGTGTTGTAGGTCTGGTCCTTGGTGGAGTTGTCCAGCGCGGTGGTCAGCGACAGGAACTCCGGCACCCAGCGGCCCGACGCGCCGATCTCGGCGACCCGCTCCAGCGCGGCCGGCGACATGAGCGCGATCCACAGGCCGCCGTCGGAGGCGAACGACTTCTGCGGCGCGAAGTAGTAGACGTCGAAGTCCCGCGCGTCGACCGGCAGGCCGCCCGCGCCGGACGTGGCGTCGATGGCGACCAGCGCGCCGTCGGAGCCGGCGGGCCGGGACACCGGGACCGCCACGCCGGTCGAGGTCTCGTTGTGCGCCCAGCCGACCAGGTCGGCGCCCTCGGCGTAGGCGATCTCCGGCGCGGTGCCCGGGTCCGACTTGACCACGATCGAGTCGCCCAGGAACGGGGCGTCGGAGGTGACCTTGGCGAACTTCGAGGAGAACTCGCCGTAGGTGAAGTGCTGCGCGCGCTCGCGGACCAGGCCGAACGCGGCGGCGTCCCAGAACGCGGTGGTGCCGCCGTTGCCGAGCACGACCTCGTAGCCCTCGGGCAGTGCGAACAGCTCGCGCAGGCCGGCGCGGACCGAGCCGACCAGGGACTTCACCGGCTTCTGCCGGTGCGAGGTGCCCAGCAGCTTCGCGCCCTCGGACGCCAGGGCCGCGAGGGACTCGGGGCGGACCTTGGACGGGCCGCAGCCGAACCGGCCGTCGGACGGCCGGAACTCGGCGGGCAGGACCAGGGTGGTCGGGTCGGCGGTCTGGGTCATCGCGGAGCCTCCGAGGTACCGGGGGAGGGGGTGACCGGCGCCGTTGCCGGGGTGGACAGTGTTGCAGCCACGTGACCCCGAGGTGACGGCCGGGTGTCGCTGCTCACGTTTCCCCGGCCGCCGGCCCCGGTCGGTCGCGTTCGGACCGCCACCGGAAGGCGACCGGGCACGGCGCGTGCGGTCCGTCACCACGCCCACGCCCGGGTGGAACGACGTGGAGGTGACCCCCGCGCACCCGCCGCTGCGGGGTCGGGCCGACGAACTCGGCCACCTCGTCCGGGTCGGGGTAGTAGCGGGTGGAGTGCCGGACCGCCTCGGTGGCGGTGGCCTCGCCCAAATCGGTCGCGGACTGCTGCACGACCACGATGGCGGACCGCCAGGCGCGCGGCGCGGTGGCCGGGTCGACGCCCGGCGCGAGCACCTCGCCGGTGTCGACGTCGAGGTCGACACCGGCGACGGCGGGACGTCCGCCGCAGGACTTGCGCGGGCCCCTGACCCGTGTCGCGTCCATGCCGCCGACCGTCCAACGGCGCGGCGGCCACGGGTCAGGCGATCTCGTCCCAGCCCTCGACCTCGGACGGCTTGCGCGGCCCGGGACCGACGTAGGACGCGGACGGCCGGACCAGGCGGCCGGTGCGCTTCTGCTCCAGGATGTGCGCCGACCAGCCGGCGGTCCGGGCGCAGGTGAACATCGCGGGCATCATGTGCGGCGGGACCTGCGCGAAGTCCAGGATGACCGCCGCCCAGAACTCGACGTTGGTCTCGATCGCGCGGTCCGGGCGGCGTTCCCGCAGCTCGGCCAGCGCCGCCTGCTCCAGCGCCGCCGCGACCTCGTAGCGGGCCGCGCCGAGTTCCCGGCAGGTGCGGCGCAGCACCCGGGCGCGCGGGTCCTCGGCCCGGTAGACCCGGTGCCCGAAGCCCATCAGCCGCTCACCCCGGTCGAGGATGCCGGCCACCACGCCGCGCGGGTCGCCGGTCCGCTCGACCTCCTCGATCATCGGCAGCACCCGGGCCGGCGCACCGCCGTGCAGCGGGCCGGACATCGCGCCGATCGCGCCGGACATCGACGCGGCGACGTCCGCGCCGGTCGAGGCGATCACCCGCGCGGTGAACGTGGACGCGTTGAGGCCGTGCTCGGCGGCCGACACCCAGTAGGCGTCCAGGGCCTTGACGTGCGCCGGGTCGGGCTCGCCGCGCCAGCGGGTGAGGAAGCGCTCGGTGATCGTGCGGCACTCGTCGATGCGCTTCTGCGGCACCGCCGCCCGGCCGATGCCGCGCGCGGACTGCGCCGCGTACGACAGGGCCATCACCGACGCGCGGGCGAGCTGCGCGCGGGCGTCCTCGTCGCTGATGTCCAGCAGCGGCTGGTAGCCCCAGATGGGCGCGACCATGGCGAGCGCGGCCTGCACGTCGACCCGCACGTCGCCGGTGTGCACCGGGATGGGGAACGGCTCGGCGGGCGGCAGGCCCGGCCCGAACCGGCCGTCCACCAGCAACGCCCAGACGTTGCCGAAGGTGACCTGCCCCGCCAGGTCCTCGATGTCGACGCCCCGGTAGCGCAGCGCGCCACCGTCGCGATCGGGTTCGGCGATCTCGGTCCGGAAGGCGACCACGCCCTCCAGGCCCGGACGGAAGCCGTCCTGCTCGGTCTGCTGCACCACGCTGTGCGCTCCTTGTCCGCGAGGCTCAAGAGTCGGGAGAACCTTGCTCCCCCGCAGACCCGCCGGCAACGACGGTCACCCGTGGCGTCGGTCACGATCCAGGAACCGATTCAGAAGCGAGCAGACCGGCCGCCCGGTCGTCTCCACCTGGCGACGGACGATCCCCCGGCCCGGGGTGGGCGCCGACCTCGTGGTCACGACGGCCGACGCCCACCGGGCACGCGTTCAGCCCACGCTGGTGACCTTGAGCTGACGCCCCGGGCTGACGTCGCCGGCGCAGCCGGACTGGCCGTCCAGCGGCAGGTACAACGGCGCGGTCTGGTCCGGCGGGAACACCTCGATGCCCCACACCGGCGTCTTCCGGCAGGCGTCCGGGTCGAAGTTGTCGACGTTGACCGAGCCGACCACCGACACCGCCGTCGCGCCGTGCGGCAGGGTGACCAGCGGTCCCGGATCGCCCTCGCGCACCGCCGCCGCGCCCACCCGGTTGCCCGAGGAGTCCACGTAGGACACACCCGGGAAACCCCGGAGCACGCAGGTGGCGAGGGCCCGGTTGGTGAACAGGACCTCCCGGTAGACGGTGCCGGCCGCCCCCTCCACGTGCCCGAACGCGATGTCCAGGTCGACGGACGCGCAGCCGGCGTGGACCACGCCCGCGGTCGGGATTTCGACGGCGCGCGTTTCGACGACCGGGTTTTCGGCGGGCCCATTTCCGGCGGCCCCGTTGCCGCCCTGGGCGACCGCCGTTCCGGTGATGCACCACAATGCCGCGCCAATGGCGGCGATTCCCCACAACCTCTTCATCACGATCTCCCCCGAGAATCGCGGACGGGGATTCCGTCCACCCCTCCAGACGTGTCGCGTGCCACAGGGGTTGCTCCGGCCACGGGCATCCCGGCGGCGCGACGGGCCGCCGGGCGGCGATCGCGTGGAATCGCGCAGGTCACGTCACACGACCGGTCGACCCCCGTTGTGCCGTCAACCGGGCGGGTTCCGTCACCGCTCCGGTCGATCCGCCGTGACCGTGGAGAGCGCGCCCGGCGGCGTCCGGTCGGACCGCCCCGGATCGAGTGACGTTCTGACTCGATCTCGTGCTCGATTCCGAGAACGCGCTCACACCGACAGTCACGAGCCGGGTGGTCCTCATCACCGCGCAGGCGGTTTCGCGCACGCGCGGAAACCCGTACGGTCGCTGGATCGTTGGGTGCCACGAGTGCCTTGCCGGGTAAGCCCGTTCGGGAGGTCAGGATGTCGGAGACGACGAACATCGCGCTGCCGTCGATGCGGGTGTCCTACGAACAGGGCTCGCTCACGGAGGGCGACCTCGCCGCCTCCTGGCACGAGCAGTTGCAGCTCTGGCTGGACCAGGCCACCGGCGCGGGGCTGCCCGAGCCGAACGCGATGGTGCTGGCGACCTCGGACACCGAGGGCCGGCCGTCGTCCCGCACCGTGCTGGCGAAGGGTCTGGACGCGCGCGGCCTGGTGTTCTTCACCAACTACACGTCCACGAAGAGCCACGACCTGATGGCCACCCGCTACGCGTCCGCGACCTTCCCGTGGTTCGCCATGCAGCGCCAGGCGCACGTGCGCGGCACGGTGGAGAAGGTCGGCGCGGAGGAGACCGCCCGGTACTGGGAGAGCCGCCCGCGCGGGTCGCAGATCGGCGCGTGGGCGTCCCCGCAGTCCCGCGTGGTGTCCGGCCGCCCCACCCTGGAGAGCGCGCTGAACAAGATCGAGCGGCAGTTCGCCGACTCGGACCGCGTACCGGTCCCGCCGCACTGGGGCGGGTGGCGCATCCGGCCCGAGGAGGTCGAGTTCTGGCAGGGCCGGCGCGACCGGATGCACGACCGCCTCCGCTTCCGCCTCGGCCGCGACGGCTGGGAGCTCCAGCGGATCGCCCCCTGATCCCGCTTACCCCTTCTCCCGGCACGTCTTCGGGCACGTCTTCGGGCACGCCGTAGAACGCGCTGCCGCGCCGTGCGGCCGGGTGCCCGCGCAGTGGTCCACGTCTCGGTGAAGCACTTGTTAGTTGTCGTACGCTAACGAGAGTGAGACGTCTGCTGGGCAAGGTCGCGATCGACACCCGTCCGCTGCGCATCCCGGCGTTCCGCCGGCTGTGGCTGTCGACCGTGGTCACGGCCATCGGCAGCCAGCTCACCGCCGTGGCGGTGCCCAAGCAGGTCTACGACATCACCGGCTCGTCCGGGTGGGTCGGCGTGTCGGCCGGCGTGGCGCTGGTGCCGCTGCTGGTGTTCGGCCTGTGGGGCGGCGCGATCGCCGACGTGGTCGACCGGCGCAAGCTGATGGTCGTCACGAACATCGGCATCGCCGTCACGTCGGTGCTGCTGTGGGTGCAGGCGGCGGTGGACGCGCGCAACGTGTGGCTGGTCATCGTGCTGCTGGGGCTGCAACAGGTGTTCTTCGCGGCCAACGCCCCGGCGCGCTCGGCGTCGATCGCCCGGCTCGTGCCGGAGGACCAGCTGCCCGGCGCGGTCGCGCTCGGGTCGACGGTCATGGTGTTCGGCGGCGTGTTCGGGCCGATGCTGGCCGGCGCGCTGATGCCCGTGGTCGGGCTGGCGACGCTGTACCTGGTCGACTCGATCGCGCTGACCGCGACCATCTGGGCGGTGTGGAAGCTCCCGCCGATGCCGCCGCTGGACGGCGTGGTGCGCCGGGCCGGGCTCGCCGACGTGGTGGACGGCTTCCGGTACCTGGCCGTGCAGAAGATCGTGCTGGCGTCGTTCCTGCTCGACATCATCGCCATGGTGTTCGGGATGCCGCGCGCGCTGTTCCCGGAGATGGCCGAGGTGACCTTCGGCGACCCGCCCGGCGGCGGCCTGGCGCTGGGGTGGCTGTTCGCGGCGATCCCGCTGGGCGCGATGGTGTGCGGGCTGGTGTCCGGGTGGACGTCCCGGGTGTCGCGGCACGGGGTCGGCGTGGTGGTGTCGATCGTCGTGTGGGGCCTGGCGATGGTCGGGTTCGGCCTGTCGAACGCCCTGTGGTGGGCGGTGGTGTTCCTGGCGGTCGGCGGCGCGGCCGACATGATCAGCATGGTGTTCCGCACGTCGATCCTGCAGACCGCCGCACCGGACGAGATGCGCGGCCGGATGCAGGGCGTGTTCGTCGTGGTGGTGGCCGGCGGTCCGCGCGTGGCGGACCTGCTGCACGGCACCACGGGCGCCCTGGTGGGCCCCGGCACGGCGACGGCGTGGGGCGGTGTCGCCGTGGTGGTGGGAACGGTCCTGGCCGCGATCGCGCTGCCGGCGGTGTGGCGCTACCGGGTCAACGTCGGCTCCGGCGAACGAACCTCGCCCACGAGCTGACGGGGACGCTGAGCGTGGGGACGGGGTGTTTGGAGTCCCGCGTGAGGACGCGGTCGGGGGAGTGGCCGACCTCGACGCAGTTCGCGGTGCTGTTGCTGCGGGAACTCTTCCGCCAGGTGACCTCGACGCAGTTCGCGGTGTCCGCGCTGTGAGAACTCTTCCGCCACATCGTCATGCGGCCGATGATGTCACGCCAGGCGTCGGAGGAGCCGGATCGATTCGCCGGGGTCCAGTGCCGCAGTCCGCAGGGCGTGCCAGGTCGCCTCGAACACCTCGATCTGCTCCGGCTCGTCCAGGAACAGGCTGGAGACCTTGTTCTCCAACAGCACCAGGCTCGGGTCGTTGTCGTACTGGAGGATCACGAACGGCCCGCTGAGCCCGGCGTGCAGCCCGGTCTCCGGCAGGAGTTGCACGGTGACGTTGTCCAGCTCGGCGGTGTCCGCGATGTGCCGCAGTTGACGGGCCCGTGCGCCGGCTCTGCCGAACGGCCGTTCCAGCGCGCCTTGGTCGATGATCACGTGGAACCTGAGCGGGTCGCTCCGGCTCAGCAGCCCCTGCCGGGCGATCCGGCTCGTCACGAGGGCATCGACCTGGTCGGCGGAGAGGTTGTGGCCGGTCGCCCGGATGAGTTCGCGCGCGTACTCGGCGGTTTGCAGAAGGCCGGGGATGACGAGCGGCTCGTAGTTGAACAGACCGGTGGCCTCGTGCTCGAAGTCGGCCCAGGTCTGCCAGTCGTCGGGCAGGTTGTGGTTGGTCGTGCGCAGGAGGCCGCGCTGGTCGGCGTGCCGGGCGAGGTCGGGCAGGTGGACGCGTTCCTTCTTCGTGACGCCGTAGAGGTCCAGCAGCTTCTCCAGGTCGTCCAGGTAGACGCCGATCTCCGAGGTCTCGATGCGGCTGATCTTGCTGCCCGACATCCCGACCGCCTCGCCGGTCGCGTGCGTCGACAGGCCGGAGGCGGTGCGCAGCCCAGGTGCGGGCCCTGCGGTGCGTCCTGGACGACGCCATCGCCTGCGTCGAGGCAGACCTCCACGCCGTCGCGCAGGTCGTCGCCGGGCGGGCCTGAACCTCAAGGCTTGCCCAAGCGGGCGTCCGCGAACTATCCCGGTCAGGTGTGATCCGGCACACTCATCCGGCATGGCGGAAGCGACGAGCGCACCGGCGCAACCGGAACTGAAGCGGGCCATCGGGCCCAAGCTGCTGCTGTTCTTCGTGATCGGTGACATCCTCGGCACCGGCATCTACGCACTGACCGGCAACGTCGCCGGCAAGATCGGCGGCGCGCTCTGGCTGCCGTTCCTGATCGCGTTCGTGGTGGCCTTCCTGACCGCGTTCAGCTACCTCGAACTGGTCGGCAAGTACCCGCGCGCGGCGGGCGCGGCCCTGTACACCAACCGGGCCTTCAAGATCCAGTTCCTGACCTTCATGGTCGCGTTCGCCGTCATGAGCTCCGGCATCACGTCCGCCTCCTCGGCCGCGCTCGCGTTCGGGCGGACCTACCTCCAGTCGGTCATCGAGGAGTTCTTCTCCGACACCTTCACCGTCTCCGCGACGCTCGTCGCCGTCCTGTTCATCCTCGGCCTCGCCGTGATCAACTTCCGGGGCGTCTCCGAGTCCGTCAAGGCCAACGTCGTCCTGACCTGCATCGAGCTGTCCGGCCTGGTGATCGTCATCGCCATCGGCGTCTACGCGGTCGCGTCCGGCGACGGCGACGCGAGCCGGCTCACCCAGGTCGACCCCGCGCCCGGCCAGTCGACCCTGGTGGCCGTCACCTCCGCGACCGCCCTGGCGTTCTTCGCCATGGTCGGGTTCGAGGACTCGGTGAACATGGCCGAGGAGTGCCGCGACCCGGTCCGGATCTTCCCGCGCGCCATGCTCTGGGGGATGGTGGTGGCCGCCGTCGTCTACGTCCTGGTCGCCATCACGTCGTCGCTGCTGATCCCGGCCGACGAGCTGGCCGGTGCCGGCAGCTCCGCGCTGCTGCGGGTGGTCCAGGTCGGCGCACCGGGCTTCCCGCTCTGGGTGTTCTCGCTGATCGGCCTGTTCGCCGTGATCAACTCGGCGCTGATCAACATGCTGATGGCCAGCCGGCTGATCTACGGGATGTCCCGCGAGCGGATCATCCCCAAGGTGTTCGGCACGGTGCACCCGTTCCGGCGCACGCCGTGGATCTCGATCGTCTTCACCAGCGGGGTGGCGATCATCCTGGTGTCCACGACCGACATCGCCAAGCTCGGCGGCACCACCGCGCTGCTGCTGCTCGTGGTGTTCACCATCGTCAACGTCGCGGTCCTGGTGCTGCGCAAGGAGAAGGTCGACCACCGGCACTTCCGCGCGCCGACCTGGGTGCCGGTGCTGGGCGTGGTCACCTGCGCCTACCTGGCGAGCCCGCTGTCCGGCAGGCCCGCCGACGACTACCTGATCGCCCTGTACCTCCTGGCTGCCGGCCTGGTGCTGTGGGTGGTCAACCGGCTCGTGCACGGCAAGACCGAGTTCGACGCCGAGAAGTTGTCCAAGTAGCTACCGCTCGGCGCGGTGGTGCTGGTGCCGGGCCAGTTCCACCGCGTCGTGCGCGCAGAACACGTCCACGCGGTCGCCGTGGTCGCGGACCAGCTCCCGCAGCCTGTCCTGATTGGACAGCCGCAGCTCCGGCAGCGTGTCCATGCGGCCCTGCATGACCGCGAGACCCGGCGGGCAGTGCGGTGCCGCGGCCATCTCGCCGTGGAAGAAGTAGGCGTCGCCCGCGTGCAGCAGCCAGCGGTCGCCGGTGTTCACCGCCACGCCCGTGTGACCCCTGGTGTGGCCTGCCAACGGCACCAGCAGGATGTCCGGTCGGAGTTCGCGGACGCCGTCGAAGCCGAACCACCGCTCGCCGCGCGGTTCGTGGGTGACCCACTTCGGGCCGTGCGACCACTGGGCGTCCGGGTAGCGGGTGCGGTCGTTGCCCCTCTTGCCCGGGTGCAGGGCGGCGGCCAACTCCTCCTCCAGCACGTGCACCTCGGCGTGCGGGAAGTCGCGCAGGCCGCCCCCGTGGTCGAGGTCCAGGTGCGTCAGCACGACGTGCCGCACGTCCTCGGCCCGGTACCCGAGCGCCTCGACCCGGCGCAGCGCGGTCTCCCGCTCGTCGAGCACCGGGCGGGACAGCAGCCGCCAGTGCCGGGCCAACGTCGGCCGGGGGTTGCGGACGTCCTGCACGCCCATCCCGCTGTCGACCAGCACCAGGCCGTCGTCGGCCTCCAGCAGCAGGACGTGGCAGACCAGCGTGGCGGGCCGGAAGACCGAGCCGCTCCCGTCGACCAGGCCGCCGCCCAGGGGTCGCATGGTGCCGCAGTTGAGGTGGTGGACCTTCATCCGGTGGGCCTTCCGAGGAGGACGCCGAGGCGCGCGCCGACGGCGTGGAGCGGGGCGAGGTCGCGGCGGGTGCGGGCGAGCAGCACCGCGCCCTCGACGGTGGCCAGCACGACGGCGGCCAGCTCGTCCGCGTCGGGCCGGTCGAGGTGCTCGGCGATGGCCCGCTGCCACGAGTCGTACACCTCGGCGCACGCCGCGCGGATCGGCTCGCTCTGCGCGCCCGCGTCCAGCGCGACCGTGGCGATCGGGCAGCCGTGGGCGAAGTCCGACTCCAGCAGTTGTGCGCCGAGCAGGCCGAGGACGGCGCGCAGCGCGTCCACCGGGTCCGGCTCGGCGGCCAGTGCGGACCGCAGCTCGGCGCAGAGCTGCGCACCGGCCAGCGCGACCGCCTCGGCGGCGAGCTGCTCCTTGCCGCCGGGGAAGTGGAAGTACAGCGAGCCCTTCGGCGCTCCGCCCTCGGCGAGCACCTGGTTCAGGCCGGTGGCGTGGTAGCCCTGCGCGTGGAACAGCCGGGCCGCCGTGCGGACCACGCGCTCGCGGGTGTCGGTGCGTCGTGCCATGCAGCGGACTATACAGACTGGTCTAGTTGGCAACGCGTCTTGATCGGCACGACCCCCGCGAGCGGTGCGAGGATGGCCGCCATGGTCGAAATCGTCTTTGGCCCGGCTCGCGCTGTCATCGCCCCGCAGGGAGCGGCCCTCCGGTCGTTCGAGGTCGGCGGGGTGCCGTACGTCGAGACCTACGACGACGAACCGCCCATGGGCAGCGGCGCGGTGCTCGTGCCGTGGCCCAACCGCACGGCCGGCGGTCGCTGGACCCTCGACGGCGAGCCGCAGCAGTTGGAGATCACCGAACCCGCGCGCGGCAACGCCATCCACGGCCTGGTGCGCCGGGCGGCGTGGTCCGTCACCGCGCAGACCGGATCGTCGGTGACGCTGGAGGTGCCGGTCAGCGGCCCGGGGTGGCCGGTGGAGCTGCGCACGGCCCTCACCTACGCGCTCGACGGCGTCGGGCTCACCGTCACCCACGAGGTGCGCAACGCCGGCACGGCGCGGACGCCGTTCGGCGTGGGCACCCACCCCTACCCGCGCGCCGGCACGTCGGAGACCGACGAGTCGTCGCTCTCGCTCGCCGCGACGACCGTGCTGCCGCTGGACCCCGAGACGTCCATCCCGTCCGGCCCGGCGGTGCCGGTCGAGGGCGACACGGACTTCCGGGTCGCGCGGCTGCTGGAGGGCGTCCGGCTGGACACCCCGTTCGGGGGGTGCGAACCGGTCGACGGGCTGGTGCGGCACGTGCTGCGCGGACCGGGCGGCGGGGTCGAGCTGTGGGCGGACCCGGACTTCAAGTGGGTGCAGGTCTACACGCCCGACGACTACCCCGGGCGGGGGCGCGCGGTCGCGGTGGAACCCATGACGTGCCCGCCGGACGCGCTGAACTCCGGTGCCGACCTGCTGTGGCTGGAACCGGGCGGCACGTGGTCGGGCCGGTGGGGTTTGCGCCCGTTGGGCTAGGTTGTTAGCGTCGCTAACTATGAACGTCGCAATCACGGGTGGCCGCGTCGTCCCGGTGTCCGGGGACCCCATCGAGAACGGGACCGTGCTGGTCCAGGACGGCAAGGTCGTCGCGGTCGGCGCGGACGTGGCCGTCCCGGACGGCGTGCCGGTCGTGGACGCGGCGGGCGGCTGGGTGCTGCCCGGCTTCGTGGAGGCCCACGGCCACCTCGGCGTGCACGAGGAGGGCGAGGGCTGGGCCGGCCAGGACACCAACGAGATGACCGACCCGAACGGCGCGCGGTTGCGGGCGCTCGACGCCATCAACCCCGCCGACATCGGGTTCGCCGACGCGCTGTCCGGCGGCGTCACCACGGCCGTGATCAAGCCCGGCTCCGGCAACGTGATCGGCGGGCAGACCGTCGCGGTGAAGTGCTGGGGCCGCACCGCGGACGAGATGCTGCTGCGCGAGCCGGTCAGCGTGAAGAGCGCGCTCGGCGAGAACCCCAAGCGGGTGTACGGCGACCAGAAGAAGCTCCCGTCCACCCGCCAGGGCGTCGCCGCCGTCATCCGGGACGCGTTCACCAGGACCCAGGACTACGTGGCCAGGAAAGCCGCCGCCGACGGCCCGTTCGAGCGCGACAACACCTCGGAGATCCTGTCGCAGGTGCTCGACGGGACCCTGCCGTGGTGCCAGCACTGCCACCGCGCCGACGACATCGCCACCGCGCTGCGGCTGGCCGAGGAGTTCGGCTACCGGCTCGTGGTCAACCACGGCACCGAGGGCCACCTGATCGCGGACCTGTTGGCGGAGAAGAACATCCCGGTCGTCGTCGGGCCGTTGTTCACCACGCGGTCCAAAGTGGAGCTGCGGCAGCGCACGCTGCGGACGCCCGGCGTGCTGGCGGCGGCCGGCGTGGAGATCGCCATCACCACCGACCACCCGGTGGTGCCGATCAACTTCCTGGTGCACCAGGCGACCCTGGCCGTGAAGGAGGGGCTCGACCGGGACGTCGCGCTGGCGTCGATCACCACCAACCCGGCCCGGATCATGGGCCTGGACGACCGGGTCGGCTCGCTGGCACCGGGCCTGGACGGCGACGTGGTGATCTGGTCCGGCGACCCGCTGGACGTGATGAGCCGCGCGCTGCGGGTGTTCGTCGAGGGGCGCGAGGTGTACCGGTACGAGGACGGCGAGGGCGTGGTGGCGAGCCCGTACCGGACGTCCTAGCGGCCGGTCAGTCCACGTCCTCGCTGTCCGCCAGGCTCTCCACCCCGACCGGGGCGTGGCGGTCGAACACGACCGCCAGCCCGTACGGCTCGCAGATCGGGAAACCGCCCTCCGCGAAGCGCATCAGCCAGCCGTCGGGGTAGAAGTTGAGCTGCGGGTCGCCCAGCGGGAACGCGGCGGCGTCGAAGGTGCGGTGCGGCCCGGCGTCCTGCCACCCGAAGAACGCCGGGTCCTCCAACAGCGCCGCGTGCGCGAACCGGAGCGCCGCCTCGACGTGCGCGTCGACGTCCGCCAGCACCGCCGCGACCAGGTCCAGGTCGACGCCGTCGAGGCGGTCCGAGCCCTCCACCAGGACGTGCGCGTCGACCGGGGCGTCGTACAGCGCGCTGTGCGGCGGTTCGAGCACGGTCCACATCGACAGGCCGTCGGGGCCGTGCTCGTGGTGCAGGGGGCCGATGCCGGGAACGGTTGCGGTCACCGGGTCATCCTGCCGGCCGCCCGGGGAGGTGCTGCGGACCGCCGCCCCGCCCGCCGCGCGGTTCAGCGGCGCAGTTCGCGGCCGATCACCAGGCGCTGGATCTGGTTGGTGCCCTCGAAGATCTGGAGCACCTTGGCCTCGCGCATGTACCGCTCCACCGGGAAGTCGCGGGTGTAGCCGGCACCGCCGAGCACCTGCACCGCGTCCGTGGTGACCTTCATGGCCGCGTCCGTGCACACCAGCTTGGCGATCGCCGCCTGCCGGGTGAACGGCAGCCCCCGGTCCCGGCGGCGGGCCGCCGACAGGTAGGTGGCGCGCGCCGACTCGACCGCCGCCGCCATGTCCGCCAGCAGGAACTCCAGGCCCTGGAAGTCGATGATCGCCCGGCCGAACTGGGTGCGCTGCTTGGCGTAGGCCACCGCCTCGTCCAGCGCGGCCTGGGCCAGGCCCACGGCGCAGGCGGAGATGCCCAGCCGGCCGGAGTCCAGGGCGGACAGCGCGATCTTCAGGCCGTCGCCCTCCTCGGCGATCAGCCGGTCGGCGTCGACCGCCACGTCCTCGAACCGCAGCTGCGCGGTGACCGAGCCGGTGAGCCCCATCTTGCGCTCCGGCGACGCGGCCGTCAGGCCCTCGGCGCGGCCCGGGGCGAGGAAGCAGCTGATGCCCTTGCCCCCGGTGTCGGCCGTGCGGGCCATGAGCGTGTAGAAGTCGGCCACGCCGGCGTGCGTGATCCACGCCTTGGTGCCGTTGACGGTGTAGCCGTCGCCGGAGCGCACGGCCCGCGTCGACAGCGCGCCCGCGTCGGACCCGGCGTGCGACTCGGACAGCGCGTAGCCGCCCAGCAGCTCGCCCTCCAGCATCTCCGGCAGCCAGCGGCGCTTCTGCTCGTCGGTGCCGTAGGTGGCCAGCGCGTAGCTCGACATCACGTGCACGGAGAGCCCGACGCCGACCGACATCCACGCCGACGCGACCTCTTCCAGCGCCTGGAGGTAGACCTCGTAGGGCTGCTCGCCGCCGCCGAACTCCTCCGGGTACGGCAGGCCCAGCAGGCCGCTCCTGCCCAGCAGCCGGAACGCCTCGCGCGGGAAGCGCTCCCGCTCCTCGGCCTCGGCCGCGTGCGGGGCCAGTTCGTCGCGGGAGATCTCGCGGACCAGGGCGAGCAGGTCCTCGGCCTCGGTGGTGGGCAGCAGGCGCTCGGCGGGCATCTTCGACCTCCGCGACGGACGAGCCGTCGATCAGCTTGAGCTGTACTGTCGGCAGTACTGTAGGACGTACGCCAGTACTGCCGCCAGGTGGTGTGACAGAGTCCTGCCATGACCTCCACCGCGCGCAGGCCGCTCACGCCGCGCCAGGTCGACCTGCTCGGCAGGTTGGAGTCGCTGGTGCTCGCCGAGGGGTTCGCGCACTTCACCCTGGACGACCTCGCGGCCCGGCTGCACTGCTCCAAGTCGACCCTCTACACCCTGGCGGCCAGCAAGGAGCAGCTCGCCGTCCGCGTCGTCGGCCGGTACTTCAAGGGCGCGGCCCAGCGGATCGAGCAGCGCGTGTCCGGCATCGAGGACGTGCGCGCCCGCGTCGGGACCTACCTCGCGGGCGCGGCCGAGGAGCTGCGGCGCGCGTCCGCCCGGTTCATCGCCGACGTCTCCGCGTTCGCGCCCACCCGCTCCACCTACGAGCGCAACGCCCGCGCGGCGGCCGAGCGGATCAGGTCGTTCATCCAGGAGGGGGTCGGGGAGGGCGTCTTCCGCGAGGTCCACGCGACACTGGTGGCGGAGATGGTCGGACTGCTCATCGAGGGCATCCAGACCGGCGTGCTGACCGGCCGCGCCGGGGTGTCCGACGCGGAGGCGTTCACCGCGCTCGGCGAACTGCTGCTCGACGGGCTGCACAGGGAACGGGGTCGCGAGTGATCGTCGTCGCCGGAGAGGCGCTGGTGGACCTCGTGCCCACGCCGCAGGGCGCGCTCGCGCCCCGGCTGGGCGGCGGGCCGTACAACGTCGCCGTGGCCGCCGGGCGGCTCGACGCCCCCGTCGGCTTCCTGTCCCGGCTGTCCACCGACCTGTTCGGCGACCGCCTGCTGGACCGCCTGCACGCCGCGAACGTGCGCACCGACCTCGTCCAGCGCGGGGCCGAACCGACCACGCTCGCCGTCGTGGGCCTCGCCGACGACGGGTCCGCGCGGTACTCGTTCTACGTCGAGGGCACCGCCGACCGGGAGGTCGCCGACCCCGGGCCGCTGCCCGCCGACGTGCGCGCCGTGTCCTTCGGCACGTTGTCGCTCGTGCTCGAACCCGGTGCGAGCACCTACGAACGGGTGCTGTGGCGCGAAGCCGGGCGCGGCGCGCTCACCGTGCTGGACCCCAACATCCGCGCCGGCCTGATCCACGACCCGCGCGCCTACCGCGACCGGTACGACTCGTGGCTGCCGCACGTCGGGCTGCTCAAGGTGTCGGTGGACGACGCCCGGTGGCTCGCCGACCTCCCCGAGGACGCGCCGGAGGACGCCGTGCTCGACGTCGTGCGCGACTGGCGGGGCGCGGGCCCGGCCGCAGTCGTGCTCACCCTCGGCGGAGCCGGCCTGGCCGTGCTGACCGGGGGCGGCGAGGTGGTCCGGGTCCCACCCGCCCCGGTGAACGTCGTTGACACGATCGGGGCCGGCGACACGGTGCAGGGGGCGCTGCTCGCGTGGCTGCACGACCACGACGCGCTGTCGACCTCGGCGGTGCGGGGCATGGGTACCGCGGAGTGGGGGGAAGCGCTGGCCTTCGCGGGTGCCGCGGCGGCTATTACCTGCTCCAGGGCCGGTGCGGAACCGCCGTTCAAACGCGAGCTGGGGATGACCTAGCTCTCACCCCCGTTGAGGTGGAGAAACGCGGCAAAACGGCTACGGTGGGGGGTGCACGCTAGCCACCGTGCATCCCGTGTGATGCCGGTCCCATCCCGCAGAACCGGCCCAGGCCGCGACTGTGGAGCGGGTTGGCCGCCGACTAGCGTGGCACAACTGACAGGACCCCGACGGGGTGGTGCTGCGGTGCGGGACGCTTCCGCGTCCGCGTGCACGCGCGTGCGAGAACCCGCACGAGGCCACCCCTCCCCCTAGCGTGAGAGGGACTCTGAATGCCCGACGCGACGACTGCGCCGAACGACACCCGTACCGTCGCGCTGCGCCATCAGGGCGGCGAGCACGAGATGAAGGTAGTACCGGCCACCGAGGGTGCGCCCGGTATCGATCTCGGCAAGCTCCTGGCCACCACCGGCCTGGTCACCCTGGACAGCGGCTTCGTCAACACCGCGTCCTGCTCGTCCGAGATCACCTACATCGACGGTGACGCGGGGATCCTGCGCTACCGGGGCTACCCGATCGAACAGCTCGCCGCGCGCTCGAACTTCATCGAGGTGAGCTACCTGCTCATCTACGGCGAGCTGCCGACGCAGGCGCAGCTTGACGAGTTCTCGTCCAAGATCAGCAGGCACACCCTGCTGCACGAGGAGCTCAAGCGGTTCTTCGACGGCTTCCCGCGCGACGCGCACCCGATGCCGGTGCTCTCCTCGGCGGTGTCCGCGCTGTCCACCTTCTACCAGGACAGCCTCAGCCCGTTCGACGCCAACCAGGTCGAGATCTCCACGATCCGCCTGCTGGCCAAGGTGCCGACCATCGCGGCCTACGCGTACAAGAAGTCGGTCGGCCAGCCGTTCCTCTACCCGGACAACTCCCTGGGCCTGGTGGAGAACTTCCTGCGGATGACGTTCGGCTTCCCGGCCGAGCCGTACGACGTGGACCCGGACCTGGTCCGCGCGCTCGACCTGCTGTTCGTGCTGCACGCCGACCACGAGCAGAACTGCTCCACCTCGACGGTGCGGCTCGTCGGCTCGTCCGAGGCCAACCTGTTCGCCTCGATCTCGGCCGGCATCAACGCCCTGTTCGGCCCGCTGCACGGCGGCGCGAACAGCGCGGTGCTGGAGATGCTGGAGAAGATCAAGGCCGAGGGCGGCGACGTCGCGGCGTTCGTGCGCAAGGTGAAGAACAAGGAGGACGGCGTCCGCCTGATGGGCTTCGGCCACCGGGTCTACAAGAACTACGACCCGCGCGCCGCGATCATCAAGAAGACCGCCGACGAGATCCTCGGCAAGCTCGGCGCCGACGACCAGCTCCTGGACATCGCCAAGAAGCTGGAGGAGACGGCGCTCGCCGACGACTACTTCATCGAGCGCAAGCTGTACCCGAACGTCGACTTCTACACCGGCCTGATCTACCGCGCGATGGGCTTCCCGACGAAGTTCTTCACGGTGCTGTTCGCCCTGGGCCGGCTGCCCGGCTGGATCGCGCACTGGCGCGAGATGATCCAGGACCCGGCCACGAAGATCGGCCGCCCGAGGCAGATCTACGTCGGCTCGCCGGAGCGCGACTTCGTGCCGCTCGACCAGCGCTGACCCCCGGCGTCGGCGCTCGCCGCCGACGCGCTCGCGCCGACCCGCGCGACGACACCCGAGGCCCGTGCCCGTGAGGGGCGCGGGCCTTCGTCGTGCCACCGGTTCCGTGGTCGGTGAGGTGGCGGTGCTCCGTCGTGCGGGGTGGGCGGCGCGCTCCTAGGGTTCGGGGCGTGGAATCCTCGACCGTCGTCTGGTTCCGGCGCGACCTGCGGGTGGCCGACCACCCCGCGCTGGCGGCAGCCGCCGAGCGCGCCAAGCGCGGCCTGGCCCTGTTCGTCCTGGACCCGCGCCTGCTCTCGGTCGCCGGGCAGCCGCGCGTGCACTTCATGTTCCGCTGCCTGCGCGCGCTGGACGAGGAGCTGGGCGGGCGGCTCATGGTGGTGACCGGCGACCCGGCCGACGTGGTGCCCGCCGTGGCGCGATCCGTTGGGGCGTCGTCGGTCCACGTGTCGGCGGACGCCGGTCCGTACGGCCGGGAGCGGGACGCGGCCGTGGAGCGCGAGGTCGAGCTGGTGCGCGTGGGGTCGCCGTACGCGGTGACGCCCGGACGGGTGCGCAAACCGGACGGGACGCCCTACCGGGTGTTCACGCCGTTCGCGCGGGTGTGGCGGGAGCACGGCTGGCGCGCGCCCGCCGACACCGACGCGTCCACTGTGGACTGGCTGGAGCCGGGGGAATCCGAGGCGCTGCCGGACGTCGAGCCGGTGGAGGACGTCCGCCCGAAGTGGGAGGCGTTCCGGGACGAGCGGCTGCCCGACTACGCGCGCGACCGCGACCGGCCCGACCTGGACCGCACCAGCCGGATGTCGGCCTACCTCCGGTGGGGCGTGGTGCACCCGCGCACGCTGCTGGCGGACCTCGGCGACGACGAGGGCTCGCGGGCGTACCGGAACGAGCTGGCGTGGCGGGACTTCTACGCCGACGTGCTGTGGCACCGGCCGGAGTCGGCCCGCCGCAACCTGGACCGCCGGTTCGACGGGATGGAGCTGGACCTGGACCGGTCGCGGTTCGAGGCGTGGTGCGCCGGGAAGACGGGCTACCCCTTCGTGGACGCGGGGATGCGGCAGCTCCTCCAGGAGGGCTGGATGCACAACCGGGTGCGGATGGTGGTCGCCAGTTTTCTGGTGAAGGACCTGCACCTGCCGTGGTGGTGGGGCGCGCGGCACTTCATGGCGCACCTGGTGGACGGGGACCTGGCGTCCAACCAGCACGGCTGGCAGTGGGCCGCCGGCACGGGCACCGACGCGGCCCCGTTCTTCCGGGTGTTCAACCCGGTGACCCAGGGCGAGAAGTTCGACCCGTCCGGCGACTACGTGCGCCGGTACGTGCCGGAGCTGCGGGACGTGCCCGGCAAGGCGGTGCACCGGCCGCACGACCCGATCGTGGACCACGCGCACGAACGCCGGGTCGCCCTGGCCCGGTACGCCGCGATCATGCCGTAGCGGGCGGTCGGGTGGCGGGGTGCGGCGAGGTCCCGGGTCAGCGGAGCACGTCGCGGAGCTTGACGCGGGAACCGGTGCGCAGCACGGCGTTCGAGTAGACCTTGCCGCCCAGCCAGGTGATCACCGCCACCGCGCCGAGCGCCAGCACGACCGCCACCACCACCTGCCACGCCGGCGCGAGGCCCATCGCCATCCGGCCCGGCATGAGGATCGGCGCGAACGGGGGCAGCATCGACAGCACGGCCACCAGGCCGCTCGTCCCGTCCTGGATCATCAGGTTGATCCCCACCACGAACACCACGACGATCACCGTGCTGATCGGGGTCAGCACGGACTGGAGCTCCTCCTGCCTCGGCACCAGCGACGCCGCCGCCGCGTACACCGTCGCGTACAGGAAGAACCCGAGCAGGTACCAGAGCACGCCCACGGCCAGCGCGCCGCCCGCCGCGCCCGCCACGTCGACCAGGCCCGTCACCGAGGACGCGACCACGCCGACCCCGCCGATGATCAGCAGCTGCACCAGCCCGACCAGCCCGAGGCCGATCACCTTGCCCAGCAGCAACTGCCACGGCCGCAGCGTCGAGAGCAGGATCTCCACGACCCGGCTGGACTTCTCCTCCACCACGCCCTGCGCGACCATCGACCCGTACACCAGCAGCGAGTAGTACAGCAGCGCCGCGATCACCAGCCCGATCGCCAGCCGCTGCCCCCGCTGGGCGTCGCCGGGCTCCAGCTCCACCACGTCGACCTTCGCCGCGTCGACGTTGCGCGCCACGCCGACCGGGTCGAGGCCCGCCTCGGCGAGCTGGGCGTTGAGCACCTGCTGCTTGACGATCAGGTCGATCGAGTTGCGCAGCGCGTCGTCCAGCCGCTCCTTCACCACGACCCGCAGCGCGTCCGGCGCCCCGGTGACCAGGACGTCGACCTCGCCGTCGCGCACCCGCTGCTCGGCGACGGCCGGGTCGGTCACGTCCACCACGTCGACCTCGCGGCCGAACGACCGCGCGGTCTGCCGGAGCGGTTCGGCCAGCACGGTGGCCTGCCCGGCCAGCGCCACGGTGTCGCGGCCCTCCCGGTCGACCAGCAGCGCCTGGAACAGCACGTAGCCCGCCATCACGGCGATGATCGCCAGCGTGCCGACGACGAACGACCGGGCGCGCACCTTGGTCAGGAACTCCCGGCGGGCGACCAGGAACACCGCCCGGTTCGGGGTCAGGTCGCTCATGCCTCGCGCTCCTCGGTCACCACGCTGCGGAACAGTTCGGTCAGCGAGGGCCGCCGCCGGGAGAACTCGTGCACCGGGCCGGTGGCCAGGGCGGCGTGCAGCACCGCCTGGTCGTCGGCACCCGGCGCGAGCTCCAGCACGGTCCGCGCGCCCTCGACCGCCACCACGTGCGCGCCGGGCACGTCGGCGGCCCACCCCGGCCGCGCCGCCGGGGCGTCGACCACGAGCTGCACGGCACCGCCGGCGCGCAGTTCGTCCACCGTGCCGGAGGCGACCAGCGACCCGCTGCGCACGATGCCGACGCGGTCGCACAGCCGCTCGACCAGGTCGAGCTGGTGGCTGGAGAACACGACGGGCACGCCGGCGGACGCCTTCTCCCGCAGCACCTGGCTCATCACGTCCACCGCGACCGGGTCCAGGCCGGAGAACGGCTCGTCGAGCACCAGCACGTCGGGCTCGTGCACCAGCGCGGCGGCGAGCTGCACGCGCTGCTGGTTGCCCAGGCTGAGCTTCTGCACCTCGTCGCCGCGCCGGTCGCGCAGGCCGAGCCGGGCGATCCAGTTCTCCGCCGAGCGGTGCGCGGCGTTGGTGGCCACGCCGTGCAGCTCGGCCAGGTAGACGAGCTGGTCGAGCACCTTCATCTTCGGGTAGAGCCCGCGCTCCTCGGGCATGTACCCGATGCGCCTGCGGGTCTCCAGCGTGACCGGCGAGCCGTTCCAGCGGACCTCGCCGGAGTCGGCCGCGAGCACCCCGAGGGCGATCCGCATGGTCGTGGTCTTGCCCGCGCCGTTGCTGCCGACGAACCCGAACAGCTCGCCCGCGCGCACGTCGAACGCCATCTCGCGCAGCGCGACGACCTCGCCGTAGCGCTTGGAGATCCGGTCGATCTCCAGCACGCCCTGTGCCACGGCCGATCCTTCCTGTTGCCCCAACCGCGCGGTCCCGACCGGCCGCGCGGACCCGCGTCAGCCCCGGTAGACCTGGGCCGACAGCGGCACGAACGGCTGCCGGCTGAACACCGCCTCCACCGGCAGGTCGAACACCTCGCAGATCCGCATCGCCAGGTCCAGGCTGGGGTAGTGGTCGCCCCGCTCCAGCGCGCCGATCGTCTGCGGGTTGACCTCCACCGCCCGTGCCAGACCCACTCTGCTCATACCCCGTTCGACCCGCAGCACCTGGATCCGGTTGTGGATCCGCTGCTCGGGCCCCCGGCGTGCCGGACTCATGGTACGAAGTGTTGCGAAAACCCAACAGAACGGCAAGTAAACATTTCACACAATAGACCGAACGGCGGTATCCACGTCGGGCGCACCCGGAAATCACGATTCGGTGAAACGATACGCAGCCGGGAACCGAATCGAACGTCGACCGGTCGAATGCGTCGTGGGCCGCAAAGCCCCGTTGCCTGGAGGGGTGAACTCCTATGGAGCCGAAGGAGCCGGACGAGTGGCTCGCGCAGTACGGCCAGAAGATCGAGCAGGCCAAGCAGAACGCCGAGCAGGCGAAGACCCACCTCGGTGAGGTCGGTGGCAGCGCCACGTCCCCGGACGGCCTGATCACCGTCACGGTCAACGCCTCCGGCGCGGTGACCAACCTGATCCTGCGGCCCGCGCTGCGGGGGGAGGACCCGGAGCGGATCTCCGGGGCGATCATGACGGCCATCGGCACCGCGCAGCGCGCGGCGGCCGGCCAGGTCGTGCAGATCATGACCGACTTCGTCGGGGACGGCCCGGCGCTGGACTTCGTCAAGGCGAACATGCCCCACGGCTATTCGGGTGACGGGACCGACCCGGTGGAACCGGAGCCGGAGATCCAGCGTCGAGACACCAGGCCCGACGACGACTACTTCACCAACCCACCAGACGTGATGGCCTGAGCAGGGGGTAGATGTCCATGTTCGTGTCGTTCCACGTGAGCCCGGAGGAGATCCGGGCGCACGCCGGCACGGTCGACCAGTTGACGCAGCGGATGCTCTCGGCGACCAACACCGCCGACCCGTCGCTGTCGACCGAGGCGTTCGGCGCGTTCGCGTCGTTCCTGGCCTCCTTCCTGCTCAAGACCGCCGGTGTCTCGCAGGACATCCTCGGCCAGGCCACCGAGACCATCGCCGACATGGCCCAGGGTCTCAAGGAGGTCGCCGACCTCTACGAGAACGTCGACCTGGACAACGCGTTCGGGTTCACCGGAAAGGCGCGCGGATGAGCACCCAGGCGAGCACCCAGGGGCGTGACCCGTCCTTCCTGGTCACCGACGTGCAGGGGACCGTCTCGGCGGTGGAGCGCGGCGACTGGGTGCAGGCGGGCCTCGGCATCGCCAACACGGCCATGAGCATCGTCGGCCTGTCGACCAACCCGCTGTCCGGCTTCCTGTCGGCGGGTTTCAGCTGGGCCATCCAGCACGTCAGCTTCCTCAAGGAGCCGTTCGACGCGCTGCTGGGCAGCCCGGAGCAGATCCAGAAGATGTCCGACAGCTGGGCCTCGGCGGCCAAGCAGATCGAGGGCATCGTCGCGGACTACCGGCGCACCTCCGAGCAGGAGACCAAGGGCTGGCGGGGCCGCTCGGCCGACGGCTACCGCGAGGCGAGCAAGAAGCACGCCAGCGGCCTGGAGACCCTGGCCAAGGCCGTGAAGGGCATCTCCGGCGCGGCCAAGGGCGCGGGCGAGCTGGTCGCGTCGGTCCGCAAGACCATCATGGACCTGATCAGCCAGGCCGTGTCGGACATGGTCATGAAGATCATCCAGTGGCTGGCGGCCTCGTTCCTGACCTTCGGCGCGGCCATCGCGGCGGCGATCTCGGACATCATCACGATGGCCGTGAACTACGCCAAGAAGCTGATGGACTTCCTCAAGAAGCTCGGCGAGTCGCTCAAGAAGCTGATCGACCTGGTGAAGTCGGTGCAGACGATCGCGTCGACCGCCAAGCAGATCCTCCAGGCGATCACCGCCATGACGCACTCCAACAAGGGCGGCTCGGGCGGCTCGGGCCCGCGCAACTCGTCCGGCGGCCTGGGGCTCACCGAGGACCAGCTGGGCAACATGGACCGCAACGCGCGCGACCGGTACACCCCGGGCAGCGGCGCGAGCGGCGGCGGTGGCAACACCGGCACCAGCGGTTCCTCCGGCGGTCCGGTGGTCAGCCGGCCGCCGATGCCCGGCGGCAGCAGCGGCGGCGGCGCCGACGTGGACGGAGGCCCGTACCCGGGTGGTGGTACGTACCTCGGCGGCGCGTCGGGCGGTCCCGTGGTCAGCCGGCCGCCGACGCCCGGCGGCAGCTCCGGCGGCCGGGGTGGCTCGGGCAGCGGCGGCGCGGGCACGGGCGGCCACTGGGAGCCGGGTCGCTGGGTGCCGGCCGGTGGCGGCTCCTCGCAGCTCCCGCCCAAGGTGGCGCCGATCACCTACCCGGCGGCGTCGCGCGACACCACGCACGCGACCGGCACGGCGGGCGGCAGCACGCCGTACACCCCGACGGTCCGGCCCTTCAGCTCGACCGACCTCCCGCACTCCGCCGGCGGCGGTGGCGGCGGGGGTGGCTTCGGCGGCGGTGGCGGCGGCTTCGCCGGTGGCGGCGGCGGGTTCGCGGGCGGTGGCGGTGCCGGCGGCGCGGGTTCCGGCCAGACCCTCCAGGCGGGCGGCTCGTCCGGCGTGCTGGCGGCGGGCGCGGGCGCGGCGGGTGCCGCGACCGGCGGCGCGGGCGGCGGTGCCGGTGGCGCGGGGCGCGGCGGCGTCGGCGGCATGGGCGGCGGCATGATGGCCCCGATGGCCGGTCAGCCGGGCCAGGGCGACGGCAAGGACCACCAGCGCAAGGTGCGCCTGGAAGGCGAACCGCTGATCGAGGAGCCGCCGAAGGCGGCCAAGCCGATCATCGGCGAGTGACGCGGTAGACGACGAAGGGGACTTCCCGACCGGGAGGTCCCCTTCGTCGTGCGCGGGGCGCGGCTGTCTCAGGTGTTGCGCGACGCGCGGCGGGCGCGGGTGCTGCGCCGGTCGGTGGGTGTCGCGTGAGCGCTGCGCCGGTCGGTGGGTGTCGCGTGGGCGCTGCGCCGGTCGGCGGGTCAGACCAGGGCGTCCAGCTCCTCCGCCACCAGCCGCCGCACCTCGGCTTCGCGGGCGCGGCGGTCGGCGGGCACCAGGCCGATCCGGGTGCGCCGGTCCAGCACGTCGTCCGCGTCGAGCGCGCCCTCGTGCCGCACGGCCCAGGCGAACTCGCCGATGTCGGCGACCCGGCACGCCTCCGAGCCGTACCGCGCGACCAGGTCCGCCGGACCCGCCGCCGGCCCGGAACCCACCAGCGGCAACGACTTCGTGCTCGACCTGACCGGCGTCAGGCCGGTCGCGTCCACCGCGTCCGCCGCCATCCGCCGGTAGGTGGTGAGCTTGCCGCCGACGACCGTGGTCACCGGGCCCTCGGTGAGCACGGCGTGCCGGCGCGACAGGTCCGCGCTCGGCCCCTCGCCGGTGTCCAGCAGCGGTCGCAGGCCCGCGTACGCGCCCAGCACGTCCGCCTGCGTCACCTTCCGCTCCAGCACGGAGGAGGCGACCTCCAGCAGGAAGTCCACATCGGACTGCGGCACGGTCGGCACGTCCGGGATCGGGCCGTCCACCGGTTCGTCGGTCAAACCCACGTGCACCCGGCCGTCGTGCTGCGGCAGCACCAGCGCGAACCGGTTGCGCACGCCCGGCACGGGCACGGTCAGCGCGGTCCGCGCCACGCCCAGCGCCCCGGCGTCCAGCACCAGGTGCGACCCGCGCGACGGGCGCAGGTCGACGTCCACCAGCCGGCCCGCCCACACGCCGGCGGCGTTGACCACGGCCCTGGCCCGGATGGTCAGGGACTCCCCGGTGACGCCGTCCACGACGTGCGCGGCGGGGCCGGCCAGCCGGGTCACCTCGGCCCTGGTGATGATCCGCGCGCCGAGGCCGGCGGCGGTCCGGGCCAGGGCGACGACCAGGCGGGCGTCGTCCACCAGTTGGCCGTCGAAGCCCAGCAGCCCGCCGCGCAGCCCGGCGCGGCGCAGGCCGGGCGCGAGCGCCAGCGCTTCGGCGGCCGGCACGCGGCGCGGTCCGGGCAGCACCCGGGACGGGGTGCCGGCGAGCCGGCGCAGCACGTCGCCGGCGTGCAGCCCGGCCCGCACCAGCCGGTCGTCCGCCCGGTCGTGCAACGGGACGAGCTGGGGCAGCGCGCGCACCAGGTGCGGTGCCGTGCGGGTCATCAGCACGCCGCGCTCGACCGCGCTCTCGAACGCCAGCCCCACGTCGCCCCGCGCGAGGTAGCGCAGGCCGCCGTGGACCAGCTTGCTGGACCACCGGGACGTGCCGAACGCCAGGTCGCGCGCCTCCACCAGGCACACGTCCAGGCCGCGCGCGGCGGCGTCCAGCGCGACGCCCGCGCCGGTCACACCGCCACCGACGACCAGCAGGTCCACCACGCGCCCGGCGACCTCGGCCAGGTCGCGGCGGCGGCGCGCGGCGTTGAGCGACGTGTCCGGTGGACGGGGCGCGCTCACGACAGGGCCGCGTCGAGGAAGTCCGCCAGCTCGGCGAGCAGCACCTCGAAGTCCAGGTCGGTGGTCGCCGGGCGGATCGACAGCACCATCGACTGGGTGGTCAGCAGCACCAGCCGGGCCTGGGCGACGGCGTCGCCGGGCCGGATCGAGCCGTCCGCGTGGCCCGCCTCGACCTGGTCGAGCAGGAACGCCTCGACCAGCCGCTGCGTGCTGCCCAGGCGCTGCACCAGGTACGGCAGCATCAGCTCGGCGTCCAGGTCCAGCACGCGGCGCATCAGCGGGTCGGCGGCGAGCAGCCGGATGCCCGCGACGGCCCGGCCGACCAGGCGCCCACGGGCGGTCGCGCGGGTCGCGTCGGGCTCCTCCACGCGTCGCAGCAGCGTGCCGAACTCCCTGGTCATCAAAGCCCTGACCAGGGTCCGGACGTCGGGGAACCGGCGGTAGAGGGTCATCCGGCTCACGCCGGCGCGCTTGGCGATGTCCGTCAGCGTGGTGCGGCGGACCCCGACCTCGACCACGCAGTCGCGGGCCGCGTCGAGTAGCGCGTCATCACTGTGACGTTGAGACGTCATGTGTCACACTGTAGCGGTGACCGAGCGCATCGACCACACCCTGCGGGGCCGCTGGACCCCGTCGACGGGCACTCTGCCGCCGCACGCCCTCCGCTGGCTCCGGCAGCGGACCGGGTTGGCCGAGGTCCGCACGCCCGCGCGGGCCCCGGTCGTGCCCGCCTCCGCGCTGTCCGACGCCGCGCGCACCGCGCTGGACTCGGTGGTGGGGCCCGGTTTCGTCCGGGTGGACCGGGACTCCCGCCTCGGCCGCGCGGGCGGCCTGTCCTATGTGGACATTTTGGAGCAGCGCGGCGAGGGCGCGCTCGCGGTGCCCGACGCCGTGGTGCTGCCCGCCTCGCCGGACCAGGTGGTCGACGTCCTGCGGGCCTGCGTCGAGCACGACGTGGCCGTGGTGCCGTTCGGCGGTGGCACGTCCGTGGTGGGCGGCGTCGCGGCGCTGCGCGGCGACAAGGCGGCGGTGATCGCGCTCGACCTCGCCCGGCTGGACGCGCTGGTGTCGGTCGACCCGGTGTCCCGCGTCGCCGTCCTCCAGGCCGGCGTGACCGCACCCGAGGCGGACCGGCTGCTCGCACCGCACGGCTTCACCCTCGGGCACGTGCCCCAGTCCTACGAGCGGGCCACCGTCGGCGGGTTCGCCGCGACCCGGTCGGCCGGTCAGGCGTCCGCCGGCTACGGGCGGTTCGAAGACCTGGTCGAGGGCGTCCGGCTGGCCGCGCCGGTCGGGGAGTGGCGGCTGGGCGTCGCGCCCGCGTCGGCCGCCGGACCGGACCTCAAGCAGCTCGTCATCGGCAGCGAGGGCGCGTTCGGCGTCATCACCGAGGTGGCGCTGCGGGTCCGGCCGCGTCCCGTGGTCGAGCGCTACGAGGGCTTCGTGGTCGACGGCTGGGCGCGCGGCGCGGACGTGGTCCGCTCGCTGGCCCAGCGGCGCGTGCTCGCCGACGTCACGCGGCTGTCCGACGTGGACGAGACCGAGGTCTCGCTCGCGCTGGCCGGCGGCTGGCAGACCGCCGCGCTCCGGGCGTACCTGCGCGCCCGGCGCGTCGCCCGCCCGTGCCTGCTGGTGCTCGGCTGGCACGGCGCGTCCCCGGCGGAGGTGCGCCGCAGGCGGCGGGAGGCGTTGCGCGGCCTCGACCTGCTGCCGCTCGGCCGCCCGCTGGGCGAGGCGTGGCGGCACGGCCGGTTCGCCGGGCCGCGCCGGCGCGACGCCCTGGTGGAGGTCGGCGTGTGCGTCGAGACGCTGGAGACCGCGACGCACTGGTCGCGGGTGCACGAACTGCGCGGGACCGTGCGGGCGGCGCTGCGCGACGCGCTCGGCGAGTGCCTGGTGATGTGCCACATCTCGCACGCCTACGAGACCGGGGCGTCCCTCTACTTCACCGTGCTCGCCCCCCGGTCGGTCGCCGACCCGATCGGCCAGTGGCAGGTGGCCAAGGCCGCCGCCGGCGAGGCCGTGGCCGGGCTGGGCACGATCAGCCACCACCACGCCGTGGGCCGCGACCACGCGCCCTACCTGGAGGCCGAGATCGGCGGGCTCGGGCTGGACGTGCTGGCGTCGGTGAAGAGGGCGCTCGACCCGACCGGCGTGCTCAACCCTGGCAAGCTGCTGCCGTCCGGGCTAACTTCACCGTCGTGACCGGGGACCTGCTGATCCGTTCCGTGCGGCCGTGGCCGACGAACCCCGACGTGCCCGCCGTGGACGTCCTGTGCGTCGACGGGCTGGTGGCCTCTATAGGCACCGGGGCGGACGTCCCGCCCGGCGTGCCCGAAGTGGACGGCAGGGGAGGGGTGCTGCTGCCGTCCTTCGCCGACGTGCACGCGCACCTGGACTCGACCCGGCTCGGGCTGCCGTTCCGGCCGCACACCGCCGGGCCGGGGCTCGGCGAGCTGATCGACAACGACCGGCGGAACTGGCGGTCGGCCGAGCGGAGCGTCGCCGAGCGCGCCACGCACACCCTCGGGCTCACCATCGCCGCCGGCGCGACCACCGTGCGCAGCCACGCCCAGGTCGACGTCGACTCCGGCCTGGACAAGCTGGAGGGCGTGCTGGCCGCCCGCGAGGCGCACGCCGGGCGCGCGACCGTGGAGGTGGTGGCGTTCCCGCAGTGCGGCATCCTGCGCGAGAAGGGCACCGCAGACCTGCTGGACGCCGCGCTGCGGGCCGGTGCCGACCTGGTCGGCGGCCTGGACCCGGCGGGCTACGACCGCGACCCCGTGCGGCACCTCGACGTCGTGTTCGGGTTGGCCGAGAAGCACCAGCGCGGGGTGGACGTGCACCTGCACGACGCCGGGTCGCTGGGCGCGTTCCAGGTCGAGCTGATCTGCGAGCGGGTCGCGGCGCTGGACATGCGCGGCGCGGTGACCGTCAGCCACGCCTTCGCCCTGTCGTCCGTGGACGCCGACCGGCAGCGGGAGCTGGTCGACCTGCTCGCGGAGCACGACGTGGCGGTGACCACGGTCGCGCCCGGCGCTCGCGAACCGCTGCCGTTGCAGCAGTTGCGCCGGGCCGGGGTCCGGCTGGGGCTCGGGCAGGACGGGACGCGCGACTACTGGTCGCCCTACGGCAACGGCGACATGCTCGACCGGGCCTGGCAGCTGGCCTTCCGCAGCGGGTTCCGGCAGGACGCGCTGGTGGAGATGTGCGTCGACATCGCCACCCGGGGCGGCGCGGCGGTGGTCGGCCGGCCGCACGGCCTGACCGAGGGCGCACCGGCCGACCTGGTCGTGGTCCCCGGCGACACCGTGACGGCGGCCGTCATGGACCGCGCCCCGCGCACGCTGGTCGTCCACGGGGGCCGGGTGGTCGCGGCCGGGGGCGAACTGGTCTGATCCGCTCACCGGACCGGGCCGGTGCGCCCGTTCGACCCGGGACCGGTCCGGGCACGCTCAGGCGTGCCGGCAGCCGGCCGGGTCGGTCACCGGAGCTTCCGCCGGCACAGGTCGGCCAGCTCGGCGGCGGGTGCGGCGAGGTCCGGGTGACCGGTCAGCGGTTCGACGGCGGCGAGGACGCGGGGCACCAGGTCCTCCAGCGCCAGCATCGCGCGGGCGAACAGGGCGTCGGCGAGTTCGACGTCCTCGTAGACCGCGTCCCCCTCGTCGTCCTCCTCCAGCAGCTCGGCGACCTCGGCGTCGACGTCCCGGCCGGCCGGGGCCGCCATCGCGGTGAACTCGGCGCGGTGCTCGGGCGCGACGGCCTCGACCACCTCGCCCAGGAACTCCAGCAGCCCGGGGACCGCCCCGGCGGCGCGCGGGTCGCCCACCAGCGCGACGACCTCGGCGACCACGGCCGGGGTGGCGCTCCACGCCGTGCCCTGGTGCATGATCGCCGACATCAGGTGCCTGAGCGCCGCCTGGCGGGCGGCGTCGTCCGCGCCGACGAGCGCGGCGAGGTGGGCGGGCGTGTCGGTGGCCCGCCCGTAAGCGTGCAGCAGGGTTTCCACGCGCGAGAACCTAGCGCCACCCACCGGCACGCGGGCACGCAGGCCGTCCGGTGCCCCGACGTGCCGGGAGCCCGGCACGTCGGGGCACGGGCTGTGGTGGGAGCGGGGATCAGAACGTGACGAGGGCCTTGCCGGTGTTCTCGCCGCGCAACATGCCGAGGAACGCCTCGGGTGCCTTCGCCAGGCCGCCCTCGGTGACCGTCTCGGTGTAGCGCAGCCTGCCGTCGGCGACCCAGCCACCCACCTCGCGCACGAACTGCTCGCGCAGGTGCTCGTGGTCCCAGACCAGGAAGCCGCGCAGGGTCAGCCGCTTGCCCACGGCCAGGCCGAGGTTGCGCGGGCCGGGCGGCGGCGTCGTTGCGTTGTAGACCGAGATCGCGCCGCACAAGGCCGCGCGGCCGTGGACGGTGAACGAGGCGATCGCCGCCTCCAGGTGGTCGCCGCCGACGTTGTCGAAGAACACGTCGATGCCGTCCGGTGCCGCCGCCGCCAACTGCTCGGCCACCGGGGCGTCGCGGTAGTTGAACGCCGCGTCGAAGCCCAGTTCGTCGCGCAGGTAGGCCACCTTGGCGTCGGTGCCCGCGCTGCCGATCACCCGGCTCGCGCCGCGCAGCCTGGCCACCTGCCCGGCGACCTGCCCGACCGCGCCCGCCGCGCCGGACACGAAGACGGTGTCGCCCTCCTTCAGGCCCGCCACGTCGACCAGGCCCGCGTAGGCGGTGAGGCCGGGCATCCCCAGCACGCCGAGGTACGCGTTCAGCGGGGCGCGCTCGGGGTCCACCTTCACGGCCTGCGCGGCGTCCACGGTGGCGTACTCGCGCCAGCCCAGGCCGTGCAGCACGTGGTCGCCGACCGCGAAGCCCGGCGCTCCGGACGCCACGACCTCGCCGATCGCGCCGCCTTCCAACGCCTTGCCGACCTCGTACGGGGCGACGTAGGACTTGGCGTCGCTCATCCGGCCGCGCATGTACGGGTCGACGCTCATCACCAGGTTGCGGACCAGGACCTGGCCGTCGCCCGGCGGGGTCACCGGTGCCTGCACGAGGTCGAAGTCGCCGGGGGTCGGGAAGCCCTGGGGGCGTGACGCCAGGTGGATCTCCTGCGCGGTGCTCGGCACGGTCATGCCCTGGTCAACCCCGCCGCGCCGACGAGGTGTTCCGGTCAGCCGGTGTGACCTGCGTCGCCCAGGGCCGACACGCTGCGGTAGGTGTAGCCGAGCCGCTCGTAGACCTTGATCGCCGCCGCGTTCGCCGCGTCGACCATCAGCGCGCACGCGCCCTCCTCGCGCAGCAGCGCGCCGGTCAGGGCGGCGCAGACCCGGGTCGACAGGCCCCGACCCCGGTGGTCGGGGTGGGTGGCCACGCCCGCGATGAACCCGATGCCGGGTGCCGACCACGCGTCCGCGCCCACGGCGGCGAGCGTGCCGTCCTCGGCGTGGACGCCGGTCCACCGGCGCGGGCCCGGCTCGTACGGCCAGACGTAGGAGTTCGGGTTCGCCTTGCGCAGCAACGACTCCACGTCGTCCCACGCGGTCTCGTCCAGCCAGGGCAGCTCCGGTGCGCCGAGCGTGCCGGTGCGCTCCATCCAGCCGAAGGTGGCCGCCACCAGGAGGTCGGGCAGGGCCGGTGCGACCTCGGCGAGCACCAGGGGCCGCACGCCGGGGCGGGTGCGGGCGCGCAGGATCGCCGCGATGCCGTCCACCGGTCCGACCAGCACCAGCCGGTCGTGCCGGTTGAGCCGGGGCGCGAGCACGCCGACCGCGCCGCCGTGCGCCCACGCCACCCCGCCCCGTCCGGGCAGCAGGCACTGGGCCGCCCAGCGGACGAGCGGGTCCGGGTCGGCCGCCGCCACCTCGTCCGGGTTCCGCAAAACACGCATGACCGCATCATCGCCGACGGTCTACCCTCGCCGGCGTGGAGATCCGGCGGGTGACCTCGTACGACGACGTGGTGGCGGTCGGGCACCTGTTCGACGAGCCGCCGCGCGAGGCCGCCGGCCGCCGGTTCCTCGCCGAGGCCGGGAACCACCTGCTGGTGGCGTACGCGGACGGCCGGCCCGCCGGGTTCGTGACGGGCGTGGAGACGACCCACCCGGACAAGGGCACCGAGATGTTCGTCTACGAACTCGGCGTCGAGGACGAGTTCCAGCGGCGCGGGATCGGCACGGCGCTGGTCGAGGCGTTGCTGCTGCTGGCCCGCGAGCGCGGCTGCTTCGGCGCGTTCACGGCCACCGAGCCGGACAACGCCGCCGCGCTGGCCACCTACGCCCGGACGCGGGCGGACGCCGAGCCGACCGTCTCGCTGTCCTGGACGTTCTGACCGACCGGTCCGGCACTGTTCACCGCAGCGGGCCGCACAGCCGCTCACGCAGCGTGGCCCCTCCCGGGGGGTGCTGCGCAGGCGGGTCACCAGCGGTGGGCCGTGCGGGCGGGGGGCTTTGACTCCGCCGACGCGGTGCAGGACGGTGGCCGCAGGCGGGTGCGCCGGCCCGGTACCGGATGACCTCGGCGGGCGCACCCGCCGCCAACCGGGGCGGCTAGGTGTTCTTGCGGCGCAGCAGTCCGCGCTTCTGCAGCGCGTCCTCCAGCGAGTAGTACGCCAGGTCCATCGCGGTGAAGTAGTCCTGCTGGGCGCGGGGCGGCACGGTCTCGTCCGGGTCGGGGATCGGCTTCATCTGCATCCAGCGCTCCTCCCACAGCGCCTCGACCGCCGCCTCCCACAGCAGGCGGACCGCGACGTGGGTCAGCTTCTCCTGCTCGATCAGCTCCGCCACCCGGTCCTGCGAGGCGGCCAGGCGGACCAGCAGCTCGCGCACCCGGTCGCGGTCCTGGTCGCGGACCTTCTCCACGGCTGCCGCCGCCTGGCCCACCACCTCCTTGTACCGCTCGACCGCGGAGACCGCGACCACCTCGGACCCGGTGTCGCCACTGCGCTGGGCGGGCACCACCGATGCGCGGCCGATCATGATTCCTCCCCGGTGTCGAACGGGATGACCACCTGCGGACGGGAGTGCTCGAACCGGTCGAAGAACAAACCCCGGCGAGGTCGGGGCGACCACGCCATGACCTGTTCCGGCCCGAACGACAGCAGTTCCTTGCCCTGGACGTCGAAGGCCATCCACGCGCCGATGTCGTCGTACACACCGGGCGGCAGGCTGTTCTTCAGCCGTTGCGGGCCGCGCCACCAGCCGAGCAGGTGGGTGCGGTTCTCCGGGCCGTGCTTGAGCACCGTGCGCAGGCTGTCGACGCCGGACATCCGCGCGTCGTTCTTGTGCTCCAGCAGGGTGTGCGCGCCGTCGACGGCGTAGACCACCAGGTAGTGGGGGCTCAGCGGGACCCCGGTCTCGCCCTTGACCGACCTGGTGAGCCGCTCGGCGGTCCGGTCCAGCAGGGCGCGGATGCCGTCCAGGCCGGTCAGGGTCGCCGCGTGGCCGGCGTCGCAGAGCTGCTTGCACAGCCGGTCCGCGTACGGCCAGGCGTCCTCCGACATGCACGCCAGGCTGAACTCCGCCTGGCCGGGTTCGTGCTGCCTGGCCAGGGACAGCGCGGCCCCGCCCAGCACGCCGGCGGCGTCCTCGGGCAGCGAGCCGATCACCGCGATGTTGCGTCCGGGCGTCCGGGCGAACCGGACCTTGGCCGCGCTGCCCGCCACGTCGATCACCTGGCCCAGCAGCACGGTCGGGTTGCCGTCGGAGGGCCGCAGGGCCTGGAAGTCGGGCAGCGCCTGGAGGGCGGGCACCCTGCTGCCGTCGAACAGGATCGGCTCGGACAGCTCGGCCGGGCGGCGGCCGTGCAGCTCCGCCTGGAGCGCGTCGAAGGTGCCCCGGCCGGTGGCGTCCGGGATGCGGGCGACCTCGTTGCCCGGCCGCACGCCCGACTCGTGGTTGACCACGGCGTGCCAGCGCGGCAGCTCCACGGCGGCGTCGTTGGCGGGCTCGGCCAGCACCCGGCGGGCCTTGGGCAGCGCGATGCGCACGGTGAACTGCTCGAAGATCGCCGACTTGCCCCAGAAGCCCTCGATGCCCGACACGTCCTGGCTGGACAGCACCAGGTGGATGCCCTGCGAGCGACCGCGCCGCGCCACGTCCTCCAGCAGCTGGGTGGCCTGCTGGGTGACCTGGTCGCGCTCGCCGAACAGGTACTGGAACTCGTCCACCACGGCGACGATCCTCGGCCAGTGCCCGTCCGGGTCCTCCTCGCGCAGCTGCTCCAGCTTGGTCACCTCGTGCCGCTTGGCCGCGTCCGCGCGCCGGCGCATCTCGTCGGCCAGGAACCGCAGCAGGGCCACGCCGAACTCGCGGTCGGTGTTCACGTTCACGCCGACCAGGCGCGCGTGCGGCAGCCACGTCGGGTCCTTGCGGCCCGGCGCGAACTGCGCGAACGACACGCCCTCCTTGAAGTCGAGCAGGTACAGCTCCAGCTCGTCGGGGTGGTAGCGGGCGGCGAGGCTGCCGAGCATCGCGTAGAGGAAGTTCGTCTTGCCCGACCCGCTCGGGCCGCCGATCAGCGCGTGCGGCGAGGTGTCGCCCAGCGCCACGTGCACCGGCTCGCCCTCGTCGTAGCCGACCGGCGCGACCACGCCGGCCGCCGAGCTCTCCCGCCACAGCGACTCCGGCAGCAGGTCGGCGAACGTGCTCAGCCGGGTGCGGCGCTCCTCGCGCTTCTTGGCGATCTCCGCGCACGCCAGCGGGACCTGGTTCTGCGGGAACTGCGCGTCCAGCGAGACCGCCACGTGCCGGCCGGTCATGGTGCAGGTCGCGGTCTGGTCGGCGGCGATCGACACGGTCTCGATCGGCGAGTTCACGGTGACCGGGATGTCCACGATGATCAGCTGCACGCCGCAGGCCAGGCCGTTGCGGGCCACGCGCTGGAGCTGCTGCTGGTGCTCCTCCCGGAGCGCCTGCCGGTTGCCGAACAGCACGGCCACCCGCCACGGCTCGGTGCGCCTGCCGCCGACCGCGCGCACCGACTGGTGGCCCTCCACCAGCACCCCGGTGTGCACCCGGCGGATGTGGTCGGACAGCTCGTCGAGCAGCTCGTGCAGCCGCGCCGGGTCGTGCACGGTCAGCAGGCCCGCCCGGGTCAGCGGGTAGAGGCCGGGCAGCGAGCCGGTGAGCTGGTTGACGTCCCAGACGTGGACGTGCACCAGGCCCGGCTGGAAGTAGCTGACCAGCCGCAGCAGCAGGTTCTCCACCAGGCCGTCGGCCGAGGTCCGGCTGTCGGGCACCGACGCCACGTGCAGGTGCGAGTGGTCCAGCAGCGGCACCGCGACCGGGAACGACTGCGGTTCCGGTGCGCCGCGCACCACGCCCGTCCCGATCCGCCACAGCTCCGGCACGCCGTCGCTGCCGTCCGCCGTGCCGGGCCTGCCCAGCCACGCCTCCGGCGGCCAGGACGCCGGGCCGGGCGCGACCGCGTTGACCAGGGCGGTGAGCTGCGCGGGACCGCCCTCGGACCACTCGCGGAACGCCTCGACCCGGTCGATCAGCGTCCGGGCGAGCTGTGGCGCGAACCTCTCCTCCCGCAGCGCCCTGGCGAGCACCGGGTCGGCCAGCGCCCGGTCGACGCCCTCGCCGCGCAGCATCACCTCGAACATGTCGCGCGCCCGGTCGTCCGCGAGCTGCCGCAGCTCCCGCGAGGCGTTCCCGAGGGCGGCTGCGACGGCGGTGCGGAACTCCTCGAAGGAGTTCTCGATCCGCCTGCGGCGCTCGTCGCGCTTGATCACGTCACAGCTCCACGGCCAGCCGCTGGACCAGGTCCAGGCTGCCGACGATCAGGTCGAGCTCGTCGGCGAACCGCTCCCTGGCCTTGACGAACTCGGCGGGGACGAGGGACTCGTGGTGGTTGGTGCTCGCCTCGGCGAGCAGGTCGACCGCCTCGTCGAGGGCGGCTTGCGCCTCCCGGACGCTGCGGTAGGCATCGCGGAGGAGCTCGCAGCTCCGTTCGAGCGCGAGCTTGACCTCGCCGACCGACGTCACGCGTTCACAGCCGGCCGTTGATGCTCTCGGCCTGCGAAATGCCCGCGCCCAGGAACTTCTGCAAGTCGGAGACGCCGCTCACCACCTCGGCGAACTGCCCGTTGGCCTGTTCCACGTCGGCCTGGACGCTGCCCTGGGTCGCGGTGCTGAGCAGGGCCTGGGCGTCCTCCGCCAGGTCGGCGGCCTGCTGGAGCGCCTGTTGGCTCTGGGTGGCCTTCTCGACGGCCTGGGCGATCGCGCTGCGCACATCTTCGATGCTGGCCATGTCGTTTCCCGACCCCTCCTGTAACGCTGGAGTTCCTATAGTTGAAAGTAGTACCGAAAGTCGGACGTTTCACAAGCAAGATCGGCTGACCGGGTGGTGAAGTAAATCCACTCGATCGGATTAGCAATCCTGATCTCAGTCGGGCACCGTCCACACGAATGCCGAGGCCGGTGTCGCGGTGAGTTCCAGAGCGGTGATCCCGGCTGGTGGGACGGGTGACGCCGACCAGCGCGTCGTCGCCGAAGCGCCGGCCCACTCCACGGGCGTCCACCCCGAACGGCCCAACGACGCCACCGCGTCGAGTAGCGCGCCCGAGGGTGAATTGACACTCGATCCGAGATCGACGTGCACGCTCAGTAGATGCCCGTGTGGAGCCACTCGGGTGATCTTGCCACTGCGCGCCACCCGGCTGGCTACCGCCCGCGCCTGCCACTCCGCGCCGGCGGACCGACCGGCCGCCACGTCCACCCGCAACAGCAGCCGGGTGCCCGCGTCCGGCTCGGCGTCGACCCCGGTGCCCGGCTCGGGCTCGACGGCCCGGCGCTGCGGGTCACCACCCGCCCACGCCTCCACCAGCAGCCGCTCCGCGCCCGGCACCAGCCGGCCCAGCGGCTCCGGGTCGTCCAGCACGGTCCACGCCGTCGGCGGCTCGCAGGCCACCCCCGGCACCGGGAACCCGTCGCCCAGCGACCGGACGAACGTGCGGACCGCCCTGGCCAGGGCACCTGCCACGTTGTGCGTCGCGCGCTCGTCGCCGGTCCGGCTCACGGTCACCGACCAGCACCCGGGCTCCTCGTCGGAGCAGTCGTCGGCCCGCACCACCCGGCCGCCGACGCGCTGGAGCAGGCCGGCACAGGCCGCCCGTGCCTGCCGCTCGTCGTCGGCCGCGACCACCACGGTGATCACCAGCTCCAGGTCTTCTCCCACCATCGCGGGGAAATTGTCCACGAACACCCGCGCCGGGTCTTCCCCGGCTCGGCCCAGCGGGCAGGTGCGGACGGGGTCGCGCGGGTCACCGGGTCGACCTCGCGCGCTCTCCACCGTGTTTGCTGGGGGCATGTCGAACGAGCTTGAGGGCAAGGTCGCGCTGGTCACCGGCGCGTCGTCGGGCATCGGCGAGGCCACTGCGGTCGCGCTGGGCCGGGCGGGTGCGTCCGTGGTGGTGGCCGCGCGGCGCGTGGACCGGTTGGCGGCGCTGGAACGGCGGCTGGCCGCCGAGGGCGTGCGGGTGCTGGCGCTGGAGTTGGACGTGACCGACGAGGCCGCGTGCCGGGCCGCCGTGGCGCGCACCGCCGAGGAGTTCGGCGGGCTCGACGTGCTGGTGAACAACGCGGGCGTGATGCTGCTGGGCGACATCGAGGGCGCGGACACCACCGACTGGACGCGGATGGTGTCGACAAATCTCCTCGGCGTCATGTTCCTCACCCACGCGGCGCTGCCGCACCTGCTCGACCGGCGCGGCACGGTCGTGCAGATGTCCTCCACGGCGGCCCGGGTAGGGCGGGCCGGGACGGGCGTCTACAACGCGACCAAGGTCGGCCTGAACGCGTTCAGCGAGTCGCTGCGGCAGGAGGTGACCGCGCGCGGGGTGCGGGTGGTCGTGGTCGAACCGGGCGTGGTGGAGACCGAGCTGCGCGAGCACATCACCGACCCGGCCGGCCGGGCGGCCGTCGAGCAGCGGATCGCCGAGCTGCGCCAGCTGGACCCGGAGGACGTGGCCGAGGCCGTCCTGTACGCGGTGCGCCAGCCCGACCACGTCGCCGTCAACGAGATCATGGTGCGCCCCACCGGCCAGACCTGGTGACCGGCTCCCCGGCGGGCGGCGCGGACCGCCCGCCGGGGGACGTCAGAGGTCGAGCACCCGGCGCACGAACCCGACCACGTCGTCCAGCACCTCGTCCCGGTTGGTCTCGTGGAACACCTCGTGCCGCGCGCCCGGGTACACCCGCTCCTCGAACAGCAGGCCCCGGATGCGGTCCGTGCCGGTGCGGGTGTCGGCCAGGGGGACCAGCTCGTCCGCGTCGCCGTGCAGCCACAGCGTGGGCAGGCCCTCCAGCGTGGGCCCGTAGTTCGCCTCGTCCAGCGCCCGCTCCACGGCCTCCAGCGTGGGCCGCTTGAACGGCCCGTGCCAGACCAGGGGGTCGGCCGCGTACGCCTTCCCCACCTCCGGGTCGCGGGACAGCACGTCGGGGTCGATCGGCTGGTCGGGCAGCTCGTCGAGCCCCAGCGCGTCCAGGCCCTCCCAGGTGCCGAGCACGGGGGCGGACAGCACCAGCGCCGCGACCTCGTGCTGCTGGGCGTACCGGGTGGCGACCAGGCCGCCGACCGAGTGCCCGACGAGCACGACGGGCAGGTCGACGGAGGCCGACCCGATGGCCGCGCCCACGTCGGCCACCACGCCGTCGAACGACGGGACCAGCGCCCGCTCGCCCGCCGACTCGCCGTGCCCGACGTGGTCCGGCGCGACGACCAGCGCGCCCGCCGCCACCAGCCGCTCCGCGACGTGCCCGTACCGGCCGCTGTGCTCGCCGTAGCCGTGCACCAGCACGGCGAGCCAGGTCGCCTCCAGGTTGGGCCAGGTGCGGACGGCGAGCTCCCCGGCGTGGCCGGGCACGTTCGACTGGATCACCTAGGCAGGGTAGAACGCGCTGATCTCGATCTTCCCGCCGCCGCACACCGGGCCGAAGCTCCAGGCCACCGCCATCGGCTCGGTCTCGTCGGGCGGGATGGCGGCGGCCTTCGCCGGCTCCGACTCGCACGGGCCCCGCACCGGCTCGTCACCGGTCGGCACGACGGTCCAGCGCAGGTTCGCCGCCGCCTTCGCGCCCGGTTGCAGCGTCACCGGCGAGGGGCCGGGGTCCTCGGTGCGCTGGAGGTCCGTGGGCAGCGGCTGCCCGCTGCCGTCCTGCAACTGGAACCCGCTGTAGCCGCTGAGCGTGCACATCGCGGAGCCGGTGTTGGTCACCACGAAGGTGGCGTACCGGTTGCCCGCGCCGGGGTCCACCGAGCCGACCTCGCCGGCCAGCGACGCGGCGGTGCACCGGGTCGACACCGGGGTCGCGGGCGCGGGGCTGGTGGGCGGCACGGGCGCGGCGCTGCCCGCCGACGACGTCGTCGTGGAGGGCGCGATCGGGATGGCCGAGGTGTCCGCTGCCTGCTGGGGGCTCCCGCACGCGGAGCCGAGCAGCACCAGGGCCCCGCACACGACGAGTCGCCTCATGTCCACCTCCTGGGTCGTGGTCCTACCAGGAGGACGTACCCGTTCGGCCGGTGGTCGGCCCCCTTCGGCAGGAATTCACCGTATCGGGCGCATCACAGTCGGTTTTCGACGGTGTCGACCCATCCGCCCGGAAGGGGGCTCAGCCCGTCCACCGCCGCCGCCCACAGGTAGGTCCAGCACACCCCGCCGTCCGGCGTGGTCACCCGGGTCCGCCGGTACTCCGGGCCCTCGTACTCGTCCAGCACGGGCAGGGCGTCCTCGGGCGACTCCAGGCGCAGCACGTGGCCGGGCACGCCGGGGCCGTCGCCGGGGCGCAGCGCCGGGTAGCCCCGGCCGGTGTCGAACAGGGTGCCGGGCAGCCGCGCGGGCTCAGGGTCGCCGACCACGTGCGGTCGGACGAGATGCCAGGCCCGCATACCGGGCTGGAGGGTGCCGTAGACGAACACGCGGTCCGGCCAGTCGTCCGGCGACGGGTCGCCGTGCACGGGGGTGACGTCCAGGCCGTCGCTGTCGGCGGCCCGGCCGCCCAGGGTGCGCGCGCCGCGCTGGTCGACGTCCGCGCAGCGCACCGGCCGCCCGGCGGACAGCAGCGGCATCCGGCGCGAACCCGCCCCGGTGTAGGCGAGCACGGAGTCCACCACCGCGCCGTCGAAGAGGGTGACCCGGCCGGTGTGCACCCGGACCAGGCGGTAGCGCAGGCCCCGGCCCTCGCAGCGGTCCAGGACGCGGAGCTGGTCGGCGGTGGCGAACCACACGGCGTGCTCCTCCTCGACGCCGGGCGCGGCGGCCAGCGTCGCCGGGCGCTGCCCGTCGGTCTTGCGCAGCCCGGCGGCCCACACGGCGGACAGGCCCTCGCAGCGGGCCCGCAGCACGACGACGGGGCCGGTGAGGCCGAGTTCGTCGCGCAGCCAGGTGACCTTGGCCGGGTTGGCGTTGGAGCCGTAGGCGAGCACCGGCATCCGGTGCGCCAGGGGCGGCTCACCGTGCCCGGCGAGCCAGTCGTCCAGGTCGTGGCCGCCGGGCGCGACCCGCCACCCGGAGTCGGCGGCCGGGTCCGGTGCGACCGGCCAGCCCGCCCCGTCGAGGTGCACGAAGCAGTGTCCCGGCCGAGCGCCCGGGTAGGGCTCGGCCGGGTGGGTATCGTCCGTGAAGGGCTGCGTCATGGGTCCATTCTGGCAAGGCTCACCCGGAATTCACGCCCCGTTGTGATTCTTCGACGGGCCAGAGGTCCGATCTCTGTCCGAATCGTCTTGGGTCTCGTGGTGTACCGATCTGGGTTGGACCGATCCAGATCGGAGGGGTCGACGTGACCTGTCACACGTTTTCGGCACGTCGCGCGTCATACGCCTCGTGGGCCGCGATCAGGGCGGGCAGGTTCTCCTCGACCCACGCGAACAGTCCTCGGATCTGTTCCGCGATCTGGGTACCCGTCGGTGTCAGCGAGTAGTCGACGCGCCGCAGTTGGCTGACCGCTGCGTGCCGTGCAGCAGTGCTGCTCGTGTCGGCGGACGGCCCCGACGCGGTGCGCCTCGGGCAACGGCATGTGCCACGAGAACTACACGCGCGCCCTCGGCCACGGCCCGGTCGTCACCGCCGCCGGCGACGGCCGCATCGCCGGCACCGTCCGCGACGACCTGGCGCAGGCCGCCGTGATCGCGCTGACCGCACCTGGCCACGAGAACGCGGTCCACGAGCTGACCGGCCCTCGGGCGTGGGGCTTCGACGAGTTCGTCGCCCTGGCGGCGATCCTCGGCCGGCCCGCCACGCCCGTCGAGGACGCCGTGCGGTCGGCGCTGCGCTGAGGCCCCGCGAACGCGGGAACCCCGCCCTCGGGAGGGCGGGGTTCCGGTGCGGATGGGTCGTGTTGCCGGTCAGCGGTCGCCCGCCTGGAGCAGCGCCGCGTCGATCTCCGGGTGGGACTGGGGGTTCTCCGCCCACCACTTGGCGTAGCGGGGGTTGCGGGGCAGCACGGCGTGGTAGGCGCGGGCCGCGCAGGCGAACACGTCGTGCGCCCGCCCGGCGGCCGGCCCCTCGCGGCGGGTGGCCAGCATCAGGTCCACCACGAGCGGAGCCCCGCGCAGCGGCTTGATCACGATCCCGTCGCCGCTGCGCGACTGCGGCAGCGCGAACGACACCGCGCCCTTGGCGACCAGGCTGCGGGCACTGGACGCCTCGTTGACGTGGTGCGTCAGCCGGGGCGTGAAGCCCGCCTCGGCGCACACGCTGAAGATCTGCAGTCGGTTGCCGACCAGCTCGTCCGGCGGCGAGACCCAGTCCCGGTCGGCGAGCTGGGCCAGGTCGACCTCGTCCTGCTCGCCCAGCGGGTCCCAGTCGGGCAGGGCGACGAATTGCGGTTCGGCGATCAGCCTGCGGATCTCCAGGCCGCGCAGCTCGCGGCGCTCCATGCCCTCGAACCGGTCGACCAGGCCCAGGTGCACCTGGCCGCTGACCAGCAGTTCCAGCAGGTCCGAGCCGCCGGGAGCGATCTCGGTGCGGACCTCCGAACAGGGGATGCTGCGCCGCAGCTCCTCCACGAAGTGGCCGAAGAACAGGGTGGGCACGCCACCCACGATGAGTGGTCCGGGTGTTCCGTCGCGGGTCTTCTCCTTCGCCAGGCTGACCAGTTGTTCCACTTCGTCGAGCACCAGGCGGGCCGTGCCGACGACCTGTTTTCCCAGGTCGGTGGCGACGCTGCCGCCCGGTGTGCGGTCGAAGAGCTGTCCGCCCACGATGCGTTCGACCGTCCGGAGCTGGGCGCTCATGGCGGGCTGCGTCAGGCCCAGCCTGATCGCGGCCTTGGTGAGACTTCCCTCTTCGGCGATGGCGCACACCGCGCGGAGGTGGCGGAGTTCGAGCTCGGGCATAACGCTCTTCTATCCCCCTTTTGAATGAGCCGCCACCCCTCACGGCCGCCATAGTTGGCGAAGTCCCCGTGGAGTGGAGAGGAAGCCATGCGCGCCAGCCAGATCTACTGAGTGTGGGAACCCCACAGCTGTGGCCGTCCCGTCCCTTGCCACGCCCCCTGCCGGGGACGTGGTCGTGCGACCCGAACACCGTTTACGCGGGCGGAGGTTCGGGGGACGCCGGGGAGCCGGTGACCGGCCGAGGGGGTGCGAGGCGGACGTCCCCACCCCGTTGCGGGCCGCCGGTCGTGACTGCGGAGTAGCGACCGGCGGCCCCGCCGCGTTCTGAGTAGCTTCGAGGCCATGGCAGTAGTGGACAGCCCCGTCGACTGGGTGAACCAGCACATCCGCAACTACGTCGAATCCGATGGCTCGAACGGCCACGAGTGGCGGTCGGGCGTTTACACCCTCCTGCTCACCACGATCGGCCGGAAGTCCGGGCAGCCCCGGCGCACGGCCCTGATCTACCAGCCGCACGGCGACGCGTACGTGGTCGTGGCGTCCAACGGCGGCGCGACGGACCACCCGGCCTGGTACAAGAACCTGGTGGCGAACCCGGCGGTCGAGGTGCGGGTGGGCGCGGACGAGTTCGCCGCCACCGCGCGCACGGCCACCGGCGACGAGCGCGCCGGGCTGTGGGCGCTGATGAACGAGGTGTGGCCCGACTACGCGGGCTACCAGGAGAAGACCTCGCGGGAGATCCCCGTCGTGGTGCTCGACCGGACCTGACCCGGCACCGGCCGCGCCGGGAAGCCCGGCGCGGCCGGCGCGCAAGTCGGTCGAGCGGTGTCGAGTGAGTCGGGTCGGCCGGGCGGTGTGGACGCGTCGGGTCGGTCCCGTGGTGTCGTTGCGCAGGGTCGCGGTCCGGCGGTGTGCGGTCAGAGCCGCACGGCCGCGCCGGTCACCCGCACGCGGTCCCCGTCGTGCCGCACGTCCACCTGCAGGACGCTGGGCCGCCCCATGTCGTCGCCCTGGTGGATGGTGAGCCGGCGGTCTCCGGTCACGTGGCCGGTGGTCCGCAGGTAGCCGCCGAACGCCAGGGCCGCCGCGCCGGTCGCCGCGTCCTCCACGACACCGCCCACCGGGAACGGGTCGCGGGCGTCGAACACGTCCTGCTCGCGCTGGAACACCAGGTGCGCGGTCAGCGCGTCGTGGGCGGTCAGCAGGTCGCGCAGGCCGGCGAAGTCGTAGTCGAGGTCCGCGAGCCGCTGCCGGGTCCGCGCCGCGAGCACCAGGTGCCGGGCCCCGCCGGACGCCCAGTGCGCCGGGTAGCGCGGGTCCAGCTCGTCGTGCCGCCAGCCCAGCGCGGCCAGGGCCCGGTCCAGGTCGTCGGCGCTTACCGGGGTGGAGGAGGTCGGCACGCTGGTCAGCGTGGCGGTCCTGCCGTCGGTGTCGACCGCCACGGGACCGGCGGGGGTGTGGAACGTCAGCGTCCCGACGCGGTCGAGGGCCACGGCGGTGGCCACGGTGGCGTGCCCGCAGAACGGGACCTCGACCTCGGGGCTGAAGTACCGCACCCGGTACGAGTCCGGGTCCTCGTGCGGCAGCACGAACGCCGTCTCGGAGTAGCCGACCTCCGCCGCGATCGCCAGCATCTCCCCGTCGTCGAGGCCGGTCGCGTCCAGGACGACGCCCGCCGGGTTGCCGCCGGCCGGGTCGGTGGTGAAGGCGGAGTAGCGCAGCACGTCTGTCATGGGTCCAGCCTGCGCCACGCACGGCATCGGATCCAACGATTCTCTGCGATGGCTCTGATCGGTATTGTCGATGGCATGGACACCCGCCTCCTGCGCACGCTCCTCGTCCTCGCGCGCACGGGCAGCTTCACCTCCACCGCCGCCCACCTGCACCTGGTGCAGTCGACGGTGACCAGCCAGGTCAAAGCCCTCGAACGGCACCTGGGCGTGCGGCTGTTCGACCGGCTGCCCTCCGGCGCCCGGCTCACCGAGGCCGGGCGGCAGGCCGTCGAGCACGCCCGCGAGGTGCTGGCCGCCGAGCAGCGCCTGCGCGACGCCGTGCGCGGCAGCACCGAGGTCGAGGGCGACGTCCGGATCGGGGCGCCGGAGTCGGTGTGCGCCTACCGGCTGCCGCAGCGGATCGCCGACGTGGCGCTGCGCTGGCCGGGCATCACGGTGCACCTCATCCCGGTGGGCACCCGGGAGGCGATCGCGGGCGTGCGCGGCGGCGGCCTGGACCTGGGGCTGGTGCTGGAGGACGCGGTGGTGGCACCGGGCCTGCGGGTCAACGCGATCGCGGTCGAGCCGATCGAACTGGTCGCCGCGCCCGGCGTGCCGCCGGCCGAGCGCTACTTCCTGCTGGAGGAGGGGTGCTCCTACACCGACCGGTTCGTCCGCGAGCTGTCCGCGACGCCCACCATCACCCGCTTCGGCAGCATCGAGGCGGTCCGGTCGTGCGTCGTGGCCGGCCTGGGCTGGACGGTGCTGCCCCGGGTCGCGGTCGCCGAGCAGCTCGACGCCGGCACCCTGCACCGGGTGCGCGAGCTGCCCGACAGCACGCTGTTCCTGGTCACCGACCCGCGCCGGACCCCGTCGACGGCGGTCCGGGCGGTCGCCGACGCCGTCACCTGACCGCCCGCCGCTCCCGGCGGCGGGCGGCCCGGCGTCACGACGAGCCGGTGCGGGCGGGTGCCCCGAGCGCGTCCAGGCCGGTCAGCGCGGCCGGCAGCGGGGTGCGGTGCAGGACGCCCAGGCGCTGCGTGGCGCGGGTGAGGGCGACGTACAGCTCCGCCGCACCGCGCGGGCCGTCCGCCACGATCCGGTCCGGGTCGACGACCAGGACCGCGTCGAACTCCAGGCCCTTGGTCTCCGCCGCCGGCACCGCGCCGGGCACGTCCGGCGGGCCGATCACGACGCTGGTCCCCTCGCGGCCCGCCTCCTCGCGCACGAACTCCGCGACCGAGGCGGCCAGCTCCCCGTCGGCGACCTGCCGCGACCACGGCCGGACGCCGCACGCGCGGACCGACTCCGGCGGCCGGACCGCCGGCGCGAAGTCGGCGAGCACCGAGGCCGCCACCGCCATGATCTCGGCCGGGGTGCGGTAGTTCACCGTCAGCGACCGGTACGCCCAGCGGTCCGGCACGTACCGGTCCAGCACCGCGCCCCACGACCTCGCCCCGGCCGCAGACCGGCGCTGGGCGAGGTCGCCGACCACCGTGAACGAGCGCCCCGGGCAGCGCCGCATGAGCACCCGCCAGTCCATCTCGGACAGCTCCTGCGCCTCGTCCACGACGACGTGCCGGTAGGTCCAGTCCCGGTCGGCGGCGGCGCGCTCGACCAGCGTCCGGGTGTCGCGCTCCACGAAGCGGTCGGCCAGCTCGCCGGCCTCGATCAGGTCGGTGGCGAACAGGTGGTCCTCGTCGTCCATCGAGTCCTGCCGGCCGACCAGGCCGTCGAGCACCTGGGCGGCGTACGCGGCCTGGGCCCGCTGCTCCCGCCCGGCGGCGGCGTCGGCTGCTTTGTCGCGGCCCAGCAGGTCGACCAGCTCGTCCAGCAGCGGCACGTCCGACACGGTCCAGGCACCGCCGTCGGCCCGCCACAGCGCCTCGTCGGCACCGGCCGCGCGCAGCCGCTCGCGCGACGAGTACAGCGGTGCCAGCACGGTCTCCGGGGTCAGCACCGGCCACAGCTCGTCCAGCAGGGCGGTGAACGCGTCGTCCACCGCCAACTCCCGGAGCAGGTCGGCCCGCACCTTCTCCCACGCCTCGCGGTTGTCGCGGGTCAGCCAGCCCTTGCCGATCCGGCCGATCGCCCGCTCCGTCAGCGCCCAGGTGAGGATCTCGGCGAACACCGCGCGCGCCTCGTTGTGCGGCTGCCCGCTCGCGCGCGCTTCCTCCCGCGCCCACTGCGCGAGCCCGTCGTCCACCCGGAGCGCGACGCCGCCCAGCACGACCGGCACCGGCCGACCGGGCAGGCGCTGCCGGTCGGCGACCGCCGCCGCCAGCACGTCGAGCACCGCCAGGGACCCCTTGAGCCGCGCCACCTCCGGCTCGTCCTCGGCGGTGACCCGCAGGCCCGGCACGAAGCCGCCGGTGGTGGTGAACACCACGTCGGACTCGCCCAGCGACGGCAGGACGCGGCCGATGTGGTCCAGGAACGCCGGGTTGGGCCCGACCACGAGCACGCCGTGGCGCTCCATCCGCTCCCGCTGGGTGTAGAGCAGGTAGGCGACCCGGTGCAGCGCGACCACGGTCTTGCCGGTGCCGGGCCCGCCCTCGATCACCAGCACGCCGGGGTGGTCGAGCCGGATGATCGCGTCCTGCTCGGCCTGGATGGTGGCCACGATGTCGCGCATCCCCTCGCCGCGCGGCGCGTTGACCGCCGCGAGCAGCGCGGCGTCACCCCGCTGCGCGCCGTCCGGCCGGCCCAGCACCTCGTCGGTGAAGTCGACCACCCGGCGGCCCCGGGTGTGGAACTGGCGGCGGCGGCGCATGTCCTCCGGGTTCGCGCCGGTCGCCACGTAGAACGGGCGCGAGGCGGGCGCCCGCCAGTCCAGCAGCACCGGCTCGTAGTCGTGCGCCTCGTCGAACAGGCCCAGCCGGCCGATGTAGGAGACGTGGCCGTCGAGGCCGTCCAGCCGGCCGAAGCACAGCCCGCTGTCCCCGACGCCCAGCCGCTTGACCTCCTTGGCCAGGGCGCGCACCTCGGAGTCGCGCTCCACGAGCGTCCCCCGGTCGCCCAGCAGCGACGCCTCGTACTCGCGCTCGACCCGCGCGCGCTCGGCGTCGAGCCGCCGGTAGAGCCCGGCGATGTGGTCGCGCTCCGACCGCAGTTCCTCTTCGTACCCCTGATCCGACACATGCCCCTCACAGCGCTTGACGTGGCGTCCCGGGCGACGGTGCACCGCCGCGACCTGCTGCGGTTCGACCACGGCGGGCGATTCTGCGGCATCACCGGGGTCTTGCCGCAAGCCCCCCGTTGCGCTATACGTTTGAGTGGGAGAAAGCGCCCTCGTCACGCGGGTCGGCTCCCACGTCGTCGTCCGGGCGTCCCGGTCCTCCGCAGCCCGTCAGCCCAGTGCCGTCAGCACGGCCTCGCAACTGCGCACGACGACCGCCGCCGCTCGGCGCTGTGCCTGGTCGTGGGCGGGGTCGGCGGCACGGTCGCGCCACCGGCCCACGGTGTCCAGCACGACGTGCCGCATCTCGGCGTCGGTCGGCCGGTGGTCCAGGCCCAGGCGGGCGAGCACGCTCGTGCCCAGCCCGCCGACCAGCCGGGTCGCCTCGTCGTCCAGCCCGCCGGGCAGCGCGGTCCGCCCGCTCTGGATCGCGGCGAGCAGCCGCAGCTCGCGGAAGTCGTGCGCCGAGGCCAGGACGCGGTCCACGCCCGCCGCGAGGGCCGCCGCGCCCGGCCGGGGCTCGTTGCGCAGCACCACGTCCAGCCCGAGCAGCGCGGAGCGCGCCTTGAGCACCTCCTGGCGCTCGGTGAAGCACGCGCCGATCGACTCGCGCAGCTCGCCCAGCCCGCTGCGCTGCACGAGCTGGCCGGTCAGCCTGACCTGCGTGTCGAAGCCCTGCCGGATCAGGGTCGTGGTCAGCCGCACGCCGAAGATGCCGAACCGGTCCACCAGCGCGCGGCGCACCGCCGGGTCCAGCCGCACCGGGAAGTCCTCGCCGACGAACCGGTCCGCCGAGAGCAGGTGGTCCTCCAGCTCGGTGCGGGCCAGCGACGCCAGCGCGCTCAGCGCCGCGAACTCGTCCGCGCGCAGCGTGCGGGCCGCGACGGCGAGCAGCCCGGCGACCGCGATCACGTTCTGGCACAGCGGTCCCACCCGCGCCTCGCGGCGGTAGCGGCGGGCGATCTGCTTGGCCGAGGTCAGCGCGTCGATCCGCCCGCCGCCGATCTCGTCGGCGCGCGCGAGCACCAGCACGGTGGTGATCGGCGCGGCCCGCGCCACCGGGTGGTCGTGCGCGGCCCGCAGCCGGCCCAGGTCGGAGCTGTGCACGTGCCGGGTCAGGTACAGCACCGCGTCCGCCTCGCCGTGCACCCGCTCGACCGGTGCGCCCGGGGGCGTGTCGATCAGCGTCAGGTCCCGCAGCGACCGGGACGGCCACTCCACGTCGACCCGGTCGGCGTCGCCCGCGTCCACGAACGCCCGGCCGTCGCGGCGGGTGACGGGCACCTCGTGCGGCCCGACGGTGGCGCGCGGGCGCCCGCCGTCCCGGTACCAGGTGAACGCCCCGGTCGGCGCGAACTCCTCGCCGACCAGCGCGTTGACCACGGTCGACTTGCCGGCGCGCGGCGCACCGGCCACGGCGACCCGGACGGGCTCGGCGAACCGCGCCCGGTGGCCGTGCAGCCACGCCGTGGCCCGCGGGCTGTCCCGGTAGACCGCCAGCGCCCCCTCCAGCAGCGCCCACACCTCGTCGGCGAGCGTCACGCGGTGATCCCCAGCGGCGGTGCGCCGCCCGCGAGCGCCTGGACCCGCTGGTAGAGCCGGCCCAGCCGGTCGAGCTCGTGCTTGGCCTCGCGGGCGCGGCGCTCGCGCTCGGCGGCGTCGTCCTGCACGGCCCGGCGCGCGCTGCGGGCCGATTCGAGCAGGGTCTCCTGGAGGTCGTCGGCGAGGGTGCTGAAGTGGCTGCGCAGGCTGCGCTGGACGGCGCGGGCGGCGTCCCGGGCGTCCTTGCTGAACTTGAGGAAGAAGTCGTCCACGTGCCGCTGCGCGGCGACCCGGGCGGCAGCCTGGCGGCGCTTGAGGCGCTGTTCGCTCTCGTCCAGGACGGACTTGCCGCCGAACAGCGCGCCCGCGCCCAGCGAGACCGCGTTGATCAGCGGCATCCCGGCCAGGCTGGTCACCAGGCCGAACATCAGCACGCCGCCGTAGGAGCCGCGCAGGCCGGTGAACAGCTTCTGGCTCGCGCTGAACCGCTCGATCACCGGTTTGTCCATCTTGGACACCCGGTCCAGCACGTCGGCCGGGAACACCGACTCGGGCAGCAAATCGTCGCGGTGCACGGGGAAGCTGCGGGCGACCTTCGCGGCGACCCACTCCGAGCGGTCCAGCAGCCAGGCGAAGTTGGTCGCGGCGGCCTCGGTGAGGTTGTCCTCCAGCCACTGCTCGAAGGCGTCCCAGCCGCGCGCCGGGTCGGCCGTCTCGAACGTCCGGTCCACCTCGCGCAGGATGCGCCGGGTCCGGTCGCGCAGGTCGTACTCCAGGTCCGAGACGAGGTCGGCCATCTCGTCGGACAGCACGGTCTGCCAGCGCGCGGACCGCCGGCGCAGCTCGTCGATCCGCCGCTGCGCCTCGTTCAGCTTGGCGATGGTGGTCTGCGGGCCCTGGTCGGCGAGCTCCTCGCGGACGGGGGCGACGAGCTGCCTGATGGCGGAGGCGGCGGTCACCGCGACCGTGCGGCGGGCCAGCACGTCGGCGGCGGCCACGATGTCCTGCTGCACGCAGGCCAGCAGCTCGGGGAAGCCGGACTCGGCGTTGAGCGCCTGGTCGCCGGTCCTCGCCGCGCGCAGCCGCAGCGCGGCCGACACCGGGATCAGCTTGGCGGCCACGCCCGCGCGGGCGAGGTGGGCGCGGTTGCGCTCGGCCACCCGCCGCCACCGGGCCGCGATGTCGATCTTGGTGAGCACCACGGTGACGTTCGGGCAGGACGCCATGACCTGCTTGAGCAGCTCGACCTCGGAGGCGGTCAGCTCGGCGGTGGCGTCGGAGACCATCAGCACGGCGTCCGCCTGGAGCAGCGCGGCGAACGTGCCGGCGGTGTGCGCGGGCCGCAGGTCGCCGACGCCGGGCGTGTCGACCAGCACCAGGCCGGAGGTGAGCAGGTCGCGCGGGATGCCGACCTCGGCCCGGAGGAGTTCGCCGGTGCGCCCCGCCCGGACCTGGTCGGCGAGCTGGTCCAGCGGCACCGGGATGCGCTCGGTGGGCGTGTTCGCGGGGGTGCGGACCAGGGTGGCGCTGGGCGTCTCGGCGTGCTGGACGAACGTCGGCACGGTGGTGGTCACGTCGTCGCCGACCGCGCAGACCGGCGCGTTCACCAGCGCGTTGACCAGTTGGCTCTTGCCCTGCCGGGGCTCGCCGAGCACGAGCACCCGCAGCTTGGGGTCGAGCTGCCGGACCCGCGTCTCGCGCAGCCGCGCGGCCAGGTCCGGCCGGTTGTGGGCGGCGCAGGACCGGATCGTGTCGTCGAGCACGTCGAGCCACGGTGCGGACATCACCCGGAAGAGTCTGCTGTATTCACTCCGTGAGGGGAAAGAGGGCCGGCCCCATCTGCGCGGCGGCACCGGCCTTCCCCCTCGTCCCGGCGAACCGGTGATCAGAACAGCGCGTCGCCGATGCCGCCGCCGCCGAGCAGCGGCACGTCGTCCAGGCCCGCGCCCAGCAGCGGCACGTCGATCCCGCCGACGTGGCCGGTGACGCCGTCCAGGCCGGTGCCGTGGGTGAGCGAGCCGGCGGTGCCCTCGACGGTGTCGACGGTGCCCTCCGGGGCGAGGTCGTGCCCGGGGAGCGCGCCCAGGCCGTCCCCGTGCAGGGACCCGGCCAGGTGGACGGGGTCCAAGCCGCCCGCCAGGTCGACCGGCAGGTCGTGGCCCAGGGTGCCGGCGAGGCCACCGGTCACGCCGTCGACCACGCCGTCGAGCGTGTCGACCGCGCCGAACACGGGGCTGGTCAGGCCGTCCGCGCCCGGCAGCGCGCCGGTGACCCCGCCCGCGTGCGCGACGTCGACCGGGTCCGTCGCGGTGCCGACCAGGCCGGTGGCGGTGGACGCCGTGCCGTCCAGGGTGTGCGTCACGTCGCCCACCGCCGAGAAGTCACCCGCCACGGACGCGTCGACGGAGCCGACGACGTCGGTCGCGCCCCAGCTCGCGAGGCCGCCGAAGATGTCCAGGCCGTTGGCGTCGGCGCTCAGCGCGCCCGCCGCCGCCAGGTTCACGTCCGACGAGCCGGTCACGCCGGAGAGGGACAGCTGCTGGGCCACGGCCTGGAGCTGCCCGATGGCGTCGGGGGCGTCCGCGGCGGCCGGCGGCAGGTCGGCGAGCGACGCGCCGTCGAGAGCGGGCAGGCTCCCGGCGGGCACGTAGTCGAGGACCAGCGGCAGGACCTCCTGCACGTCCGAGGCGCTGATGTCGCCCAGGCCCGCGTCGGCCAGGGCACCTTCGGCGTCGGCCTGGAAGTCGGCCAGCCGGGCGGGGTTGCCCAGCAGGTCGAGGACGAACTCGTGCAGCGTGGTGGGGCTGGTGCCCATGATGGGTGTCTCCTGGTCGGGTCGGTCACGGGGGCAGGACCGGCAGGGGGAGGTCCAGCCATGCCGATGACGGTATTGATCGGGGGAGGCGCGGCCATCGGGGATCACTCCCCGTAGATCCCGCAACCACGATGGGGTGGTTCTCGTTCACTCCCTAGGGGGTTAGGGGATGCATTTGTGACTCCCCGGTAGCCCGTGTACGAACTGGGACCCGTCAGTCGACGACCGGCCGAGTCGAGGAGGCTTGCGCGTTGCCGTACGTCCTCGGGATCGACGTGGGCACCACCCGCACCGCCGCCGCCGTGTGCCGGCTCGGCGGGGCCGGCCGCGCCGAACCCGAGCTCGTCGGGCTCGGCGGACCCGGCGGCGGGGTCGCCACCTCGCTCCAGCTCACCCCGGACGGCGCGTTCGCGGTCGGCGAGCCGGGCGACCCGCGCTGCACGGCCACCGGCTTCGCCCGGCGGGTCGGCGACGACGTGCCCGTGGTGCTCGGCTCGGAGCGGTTCCCGGCCGAGGAGCTGACCGCCCTGCTGGTGCTGTGGGTGGCGGGCCGGGTCGCCGACCGCGAGGGCGAACCCGCCGCGCGGATCGTGCTCGCGCACCCGGCCGGCTGGGGACCGCACGCCAAGGACCTGCTGCGCGGGGCCCTGCACGCGGTCGGCCTGCCGGAGGTCACCCTGCTCGCCGAACCCCTGGCCGCCTCGGCGTCCTTCGGGCGCGGCCCGGTCGGCGTGTTCTCCCTGGGCGGCCACGCGTTCGGCGCCGCCCTCGTGCGACCGCCGTTCGAGCTGGTGGCGTGGGCCGACGGGGTCGAGCAGGCGGCCGGCGCGGACTTCGACGACCTGGTCTTCGAGCACGTCCGCAGCGCGCTCGGCCGGCCGTTCACCGGCCTCGACCCCGACGACCCGCGCACCCGGGGCCTGCACGCCCGGCTGCGCCGGGACTGCGAGGCCGCCAAGCGGGTGCTGTCCGGCGCGGTCGAGACGGCGATCCCGGTGCACCTGCCCTCCGGCGTGGTGGAGGTGCCGCTGACCCGCGCCCGGTTCGAGGAGCTGATCCGGCCCGACGTCGAGCAGGCCGTCTCGGTCTTCGAGCGGGTCGTCCGGGGCACGCCGCCCGAGGCGACCGCGCTGGTCGGCGGCAGCGCGCGGATCCCGCTGATCTCGTCGCTGCTGCCCGGCCGGGTGGTGTTCGAGGCCGCGCCCGAGACGACCGCCGTCAAGGGCGCGGCGCTGGCCGGGCGGCACCTGCTGCTCGGGCCCGACGAGCCCGAGCCGATCGAGACCTCCGTGCTGGTGCGCGACGACGACCCGCTGCTCCGGTTCCCCGTCGGCGGGTCCGCGCCCGCCCCCGACGAGGAGTTCGCCGCGCCGCCGCCGCGCCCCCCGATCGACATCACCCCGCTGGACCTGCCCGAGCGGCGCTCGGTCAAGCGCGTCGTGCGCGGGCTGGCGGCCACCGGGCGCTCCCGCGACCGCGACCCCGCCGAGGACCGCCGGTGAGCCCGCGCACCACCTCCGACCGGCCGCTGCTGTCCGACCCGGTCCGCCGGGTGCTGGCCGAGATCGCCGCCGACCCCGGCGCGGCGCTGCGGCTGGGCGTGCTCGCGCCCGGCGGCCACGGCAAGACCACCGTGCTGCGGGAGGTCGAGCGGGCCTACCGCGACGCCGGCGCCGGGGCGACCGTCGTCGACGACGCGCACCTGCTCGCCGACGCGGAGCTGGCGTCCCTGCGCGCGGCGGTCGAGCGGGGCGACACCCCGGTCGTCGTCGCCTACCGGCCGTGGCCCCGGTCGCGGGCGCTCGCGGAGCTGGCCGGGGCGCTCGGGCGGGTGCGCCCGCCGCTGATGCCGGCGGCGTTCACCCGCGAGCAGGTGCGGGCCGCGCTGCCGGCCGCCGGGCGGGCGGTGGCGGACTTCGTGCACCGGCAGACCGGCGGCGTGCCCCGGTTCGTGGCGCGGCTGTCCGGCCTGACCGCGCCGGAGCTGCCGGCCGAGGTGGTCGCGTCGTTCCGCGCCGACCTGGACTGGCTGGAACCCGACGTGCAGAAGTTCGTGCTCGCCGCCGAGGCCGGCGCGGCGCTCCGGCTCGACCTGCTGGGCGCGCTGCTGGACTGCGACTCCGACGCGGTCGGCGAGGTGATCGAGGCGGCCCGCGCCACCGGCCTGCTCGCCCCGGACGGGACCCTGCTGCCGGTCGCGCGGACCGCCGTGGCGGCGCTGAGCCGCGCCGACCGCCGGATCGCCGTGCGGCAGCGGCTGGCCGAGCTGCAACTGCGCTCCGGCGGCCCGGTCCTGGACCTGGTGCGCCCCCTGCTGGGCACCGGCGTGGGCGGGCCCGGGGTGGCCGAGGCGTTCCAGGCGGCGGCGCGGGAGGCGCTGCCGACCGACCCGGCGCTGTCCGCCCGGCTGCTGGCCGAGGCCGGCACGCCCGACGACGAGGTGGCGGTCCGCCGGGCCGCCGCGTCCGCCATGTCCGGCGACCTGGACGCCGCGCTGCGGCTGGCCGACCGGGTCATCTCGGCGGGCGACCCGGCGCACCGGGGCGCGGCGGCCGAGGTCGCCGCGATCGCGCTGGCGCACCGGGGCCAGCTCGCCCGCAGCACCGAGCTGCACCGCTGGTCGCCCAGCGCCACCTCCGCCGCGTTCGCGGTGGTCGGCCGGGTCGGCACCGGGCGGGTGCCGGCCGGGCCGCTGCCGGTCGCGCCGCCCACCATGCTCGACGGCGCCGCCTCGCTGATGGCGCACGGCGTCCTGGAGTCGGTCGGCGACGGGCCGACCACCGCGCTGTCCACCCTGGTCCGCGCGGCCGGCCTGCTCGAACCCGCCGGGCCCGCCGTGCTGCTGCCGGACACGCCCGCTGCGCTGGCCGCGCTGGTCGCCCTGCACTCCGGCGAGGTCGCGGTGGCCGAGGCGGTGCTCGAACGGGCGCTGGCCACGTCCTCGGGCGGCGCGCTGATGGCCGTGCGGCACCGGCTGCTGCTGGCGTGGACCGCGATGGTGCGCGGTGACCTGGCGCGGGTGAAGGAGACCCTGGTCGCGCTGCGCAGGACCGGCCGCCCGCTGGAACCCCGGGACTGGGTGTTCGCGGTGGCGCTGGAGATCGGCGCGGCCCGGCGCAACAGCGACCTGGCGACGGTGAAGCGGACCTGGGAGCCGGCCTGCGAAGCGGTGCTGCGGCACCCGGTGGACCTCTACACGTTCCTGCCGCTGGGCGAGTTCGCCGCCGCCGCCGCCCGGCTGCGCGACCAGCACCGGCTGGCACCGCACCTCGTCGCGGCCCGGGACCTGCTGCGGCGGCTGGGCGACCCGCCGCTGTGGGCCGTGCCGCTGCACTGGAGCCTGCTGCACGCGGCGATCACCGCCGAGGAGACGTCGGCCGCCGAGGAGCACGCGGCGGCGCTGGCGGCGTGTGCGCACCGCGACCGGTACAGCGCGCTGGTGTCCACGGCGGCGGAGAGCTGGCTCGACGTGCTGGCGGGCAAGGTCGACGCGGACCAGGTGGAGAGCGCCGCCCGGGGACTGCACGCCGCCGGCCAGTGGTGGGACGCCGCCCGGCTGGCGGGCCAGGCGGCGATAAGGACCTCCGACCGGCAGGCCATGGTCCGCCTGCTGGACTGCGCGCGGCTGCTGCAGGGCCGCCCGGCGGGCGCGGCCCGCAAGCCCGCCGACCCGGCGGCCGACCCCGCCGAACCCGGCACCACCGGGCAGCCCGCCGGCACCAGGGGCTTCGGGACGTCCGGCGCAGGGAAGGCCGGCGAGCTGAGCGACCGCGAGCGCGAGGTCGCCGGGCTGGTGGTCGGCGGCCTGACCTACAAGCAGGTCGGCGACCGGCTGTTCATCTCGGCCAAGACCGTCGAGCACCACGTGGCCCGCATCCGGCAGCGCCTGGGCTGCACCAGCCGCGCCGAACTGCTCGACCAGCTCCGCCAACTGCTCGGCTGACCCGGTCCCGCCGCGCCGCGCCTCGGGCCGGGGACGCGAGCCGGCGAGCGGGTCGGGGACGCCTCCTGCCGCGCCGCCTCCCAGGCCGGGATTCGCCCGCCGCACCGCCCCGCGCCGCACCGCCGCTTGCCACTCCGCCCCGCTGTGCGCCGCGTCGCGGATCGGCGGGTGCCCCGGTGTCAGGTCTCGGCGCGGACCGGTGCGTCCCTCGTGGACAGCCGGACCAGGACGAGCCCGAAAGCGGCGATCACGAAGTTCTGGAAGGCGGCGGACAGCCCGTTCCAGTCCTTCGACTGCCACATCAGGAACCACTCGCCGCCGATCACGATGAACCCGCCGCCGAACAGCAGCACCTGCATCACCCAGCCCGCCGTGGACAGCGGGCGGGCCGCCGGACGCCCGCGCAGCCACGCCACCAGCGCGGCCAGCAGCACGGCCGCCGTCACCGCCTCCCAGGCGATGATCAGCACGTACGCGACCGTGACGGCGGTCTGGTCGGTGATCGCGCGGTACGCGGTGTTCGGCGACCGGAAAGTCGTGTCCATGGCGAAGACGTGCTGCACGAACGCGCGGTTGGTCTCGTAGTCGGTGACGTTGCCCAGCACCACGAGCACCATGTAGACGCCGGTGATCGCGGTGAGCACCGCGACCACGGCCTGCGGGCTCCCCACCCGGCCGAGTAGACGCATGGGGTGAAACCTATCCACCGCCTCCCGGAAGTCCACGGGGGCGAGCGCCGGTTGAGACGGTCCGGGGCATCGGCCGCCGTCAACGGTTCGGGTCGCCTACGGGGCACACCGGTTCGTAGTCCAACTGCGGGAGGTGCTCGCGCCACCGGTCCTCCGGCAGCACGCCCTTGGTCTTGGCGCAGATCCGCTCGACCGCGCGCGACCGGTCCAGGTCCCACAGCCGGACGGTGCTGTCCAGGCCGGTCGAGGCGAGCACCGTCCCGCCCGGCGTGAACCGGACGTCCTGGAGCCCGGCGTCGTGGCCGGTCAGCGCCTGCCCGACCGGGCGCGGGCGGGACACGTCGGTCACGTCCCACAGCCGGATCGCCCGGTCGTCCCCGCCACTGGCCAGCTGCCGGCCGTCCGGGCTGAACGCGACCGTCACGGCCGCCTCCACGTGCCCGGTCAGCGGCCGGCCGATCGGCCGCACCCGGGACGGCGCGGACACGTCCCACAGCCGGACCGACTTGTCGTCGCCCGCCGTGGCCAGCACCCGGCCGTCCGGGCTGACCGCGCCCGCCCGCACCGCGCCCGCGTGCCCGGTCACCGGCTGGCCCAGCGGCTGCGCCGCCGCCGGGTCGGCCACGTTCCACAGCCGCAGCGTCTGGTCCGCGCTGCCGGTGACCAGCGACCGGCCGTCCGGCGTGAACACCGCGAAGTGCACGTACCCGCTGTGCCCGACCAGCGGCTCGCCCAGCGCCCGGGGCCGCTCCCGGTCGGAGACGTCCCACAGCTGCACCGACTCGTCGTCCGACCCGGTCACCAGCACCCTGCCGTCCGGGCTGAACGCCACCGGCGCGCTGTAGCGGGTGCGCAGGCCCAGCGGCGTCCCGAGCGGGCGCACCCGGCCGGGGTCGGACAGGTCCCACAGCCGGACCGCGTTGTCGCCGACGCTCGCCAGCGTCCGCCCGTCCGGGCTGATCGCCAGCCCCCACACGCCCGCGTCGTCGTCGTTCACCGCCGTCGCCGCGCTGTGCGGCTCGTGCGGGTCGGTCAGGTCCCAGACCCGGATGCCCCGGTCCCGGCTGCCGGAGACCATGCGCCGGCCGTCCGGGGTGAACACCGGGCCGGTGGTCCGCCCGGAGTGCCCGATCAGCACGGTCTTGGGCAGCGACCACAGCCGCACCGCCGGGTCCTGGCTGCCGGTGGCCAGGTGGTAGCCGTCCGGGCTGAACGCCACCGCGTAGATGGTGCCGTTGCGGCCGGTCAGCGGCCGGCCGATGACCAGCGGGTGGGCCGGGTCGGTCACGTTCCACAGCCGGGCCGTGCCGTCGCTGCTGCCGCTGGCCAGCACCCGCCCGTCCCGGTTGAACGCCACCGACCAGACCGGGCCGGTGTGGTCGGTCAGCGGCCGGCCCAGCGGTGTCGCGGCGGCCGGGTCGGTGACGTCCCACAGCCGGACGGTGCGGTCGTCGCTGCCGGTGGCCAGCACCCGGCCGTCCGGGCTGAACGCGACCGAGCGGACGATCCCGTCGTACCCGGCCAGCGGCGGGCCCAGCGGGCGGGGCCGGGTGCGGTCGCCGACGTCCCACAGCACCACGGTCCGGTCGTCGCCGCCGACCGCGAGCACCCGGCCGTCCGGGCTGAACGCCACCGAGCGCACCTGCCCGGAGTGCAGGCCCAGCGGTGCGCCCAGCGGCGTCGGCGCGGCCGGGTCGGCGACGTCCCACAGCTGGGCGGTGTGGTCCTCGTTGGCGGTGACCAGGGTCCTGCCGTCCGGCGCGAACGCGACCAGGTAGACCGTGCCGTGGTCGCCGACCAGCGGCTGGCCCAGGGCGCGCGGCCGGCCCGGGTCGGTGACGTCCCACAGCCGGACCGTGCCGTCGTCGCCGGCGGTGGCCAGGGTTCCGCCGTCCGGGCTGAACACCGCCGAGCTGACCCAGCTCCGGTGCCCGCGCAGCGGCGGGCCGAGCTGCTTGGGGTGGTCGCGGTCGCGCAGGTCCCACAGCCGCACGGTGGAGTCGTAGGACGCGGTGGCCAGGGTGTTGCCGTCCGAGGAGAACGACGTGAGGTAGACCGCGCCCTCGTGGCCGACGAGCTGCGTGGCCAGCGGGGTGCCCTGGGTGGACAGGACCCGGGTGTGCACCTCCTGGTCGTCCGGGCGCATCCGCTGCGCGACCAGGTCGAGCTGCGCGGACAGCGACGGGTCGGTCTCCTGGAGCCGGTCGGCCTCGGCCACGACCTGCCGGAACACCGCGTCGTCGCGCTGCCGCACGGCGAGCACCGCCGCCGTGACGGCGATGACGGCGAGCACCGCCACGACGACCACCGCGCTGCGCCTGCCCCACAGCGCGCGCCGGCGGTGCTGCGTCGACACCGCCAAGAAGTCCTGCGCGACCCCGGTCAGGCCGCCCGGACCGGCCGCGCCCGCCCAGTGCCGGGCGGTCTCCAGCCGCGCGCCCCGGTAGAGCAGGGACGCGTCGCGGTCCTGGTTGGCCCAGGTCGCGGAGTCCTCCTCCAGCCGCTGCCGCAGCAGCTGGCCCTCCCGGTCCTGGTCGATCCAGCTCCGCAGCCGGGGCCACGCCTGCAGCAGGGCCTCGTGGGTGATCTCCACCGAGCCCGCGTCCAGGGTGACCAGCCGGGCGCGGGCCAGGACCTCCAGCGCCTCCTCGCCGGCCGCCCGGTTCGCGGCCTGGTCCACCAGCTCGTGCCGGGTGGACCGGCGGCGGGTGTCCTGGGTGTCCTCGCCGACCCGGACCAGCCGCAGCAGCAGCGGGCGGGCGGCGGCCTGGGCGTCGGGGGCGAGGTCGGCCCACGCGCGCTCGGCGGTCGCCGCGACCGCGCCCTGGATGCCGCCCGCCGCGCGGTAGCCGGAGATGGTCAGCTTGCCGCCGGTGCGGCGCTGCCAGGTGGCCAGCAGGGCGTGCGAGAGCAGCGGCAGCGCGCCCGCGTCGTACGCGCCCTGGCCCGCCCGGCCCCGCGCGCGCCCGCTGCGCACGCCCAGGTCGCGCAGCATCAGCTCGATCAGGCCCGGTTCGAGCTGGAGGCCGGCGGCCTTGGCCGGGCGCGACACGGCTTCGCGCAGCTCGGCCGAGGTCATCGGGCCGAGCACCATCTGGCGCTCCTGGAGCGCGTCGGCCAGCTCCGGGAAGGCCAGGCAGCGGCTGTAGAAGTCGGCCCGCACGCCCAGCACGACCAGGGCGGGCGGCACGCCGCCGGGCAGCGCGGGCGTGCACGCCACGTGCAGGGCCTGCACGAACACCTGCACCAGGCCCTCGTCGCCGCAGAGCGTGAACGCCTCCTCGAACTGGTCCACCACGACCACCACGCGTTCGGCGCCGCACCGGGCGGCGTGGGCGGCGAAGGCGTCCCGGATCTGCTCCGCGAACCGCAGCACGCCCGGCGCGGTGTGCCCGAGCACCGTCGCGGGGCCGTCCGCCGAGACCTCCGGCGGGCCGTGGTCGGACATCGCCCGCAGCGCCTTCTCCAGCACCTCGGACAATTCCGGGACTTGTCGCACGAGTTCTTTCACCGGGTCCACCCCGGGCGTCACGACGATGGCCGGCCAATTCGCCGAACCGGGAATCTCCAGCGCGCCACCGCGAATGGCCGGGATCACCCCGGCGCGCACCAGCGACGATTTCCCGGCACCGGACGCGCCGACCAGCACGACCATTCCGCCGGTGTCGGCGGAATCGCCCATCCGGGAGACGAGGGCGGCCGTGCTGCGCTCCCGGCCGAAGAACCAGGAGGAGTCCTCGGCCTGGAACGCGGCCAGTCCCCGGTAGGGGCAGGCGCCGATCTCGTCGGAGCTGGGCGGCTCCTCGTCGTCGGGCGCCGTGGCCGGGCTGGACAGCGCCTCCTCCCACAGCTCGCGCCACGCCCCGAGGTCGTACAGGCCCGCCGCCGGCGGGTGCGGGCGCGTCTTGCGGGCCTCGCCGACGAGCACTTCGAGGACTACCGAGAGTGCCGAGAACCGGGCCGGCACGTTGCGGCCACGCCGCCAGTCGCTGACCCGCTGGGCGGTCACCCGGACCGGGCGGCCCCGCTCGTCGGTGCGCCGGGCCCGCCCGACCGACTCCGTCACCCGCTTCAGGGGAGGGTCGCCCGCCTCGGCGTAGAGCAGCGCGAACCGCTCCGCGAAAACGGCGCGGGGCCCCGACCCCTGACCAGAACCAGCCATCCGCGGCTGACCTCCTCGGGTCCGGTCTTCCGGACCGGAAAACCGGATGTGAGCGCGTGAACAGGTCGTTTGTGGACCGGTGAACCACCAGGGGATCCACCCTAACGACTTGCGATGACAAGCTGCCCGGGACGTTGCGCCGACGTCGTCGGGTTGGGCGGAGGGACCGGTCGGAGTGGTTTCGCCAACAACTGGCACCAGTGCCGCGACGGTGATCGCTGAGGGGTCCTGGGGGTCTTCTCAGCAGTGCGCCCCGAGCCGGCCGGGCCGGTGGTACGGCGCGGCGACCTGCCATGCCGGCCGCGCCTGACGACGGGGCGACCGACCGGGTTGCCGTCACGGACCGTGACGACCGGGGCCTCCCCGGCGAGACCCGGGTCTGCCCGATCCTGCGGACCGTGCTCGACGGGCACGGTCGGGATCGGGCAGAGGTGGAGCTGGTCCTGCCGGCCAGGCTCGCCGCGCCGGTGCACGCCCAGGCCGGGTCCGCACAACGCCGTGCGACCTGACCCGGCCGACCCCTCGATGTCGGATTCCCGCCGGCCGACGTGCCGGTGCAAGGGCGATGCTGGACGGCGTGCACGAAGACGCGGAACGGTGTGCGCGGGCTGTGCTGTCGAAAGACGCGCGGTTCGACGGGTGGTTCTTCACCGCTGTGCTGACCACCCGGATCTATTGCCGGCCGAGTTGCCCGGTTGCCCCGCCCAAGGTCGAGAACATGCGGTTCTACCCGAGTTCGGCGGCCGCGCAGCAAGCCGGGTTCCGGGCGTGCAAGCGGTGCCGCCCCGACGCGAGTCCCGGCTCCCCGCTGTGGGACCACCGCGCCGACTCCGTGGCCAAGGCCATGCGGATGATCGCGGACGGCGTGGTGGACCGGGAGGGCGTCCCGGGGCTCGCCGCCCGGCTCGGCTACAGCACCCGCCAGGTCGAGCGGCAACTGCTCGCCGAACTCGGCGCGGGACCCCTCGCGCTGGCCCGCGCGCAGCGGGCGCAGACCGCGCGGCTGCTCATCGAGACGACCACCCTGCCGATGGCCGAGGTCGCCCTCGCGGCCGGCTTCGCCAGCATCCGGGCGTTCAACGAGACCGTCCGCTCGGTGTTCGCCCTCTCGCCCACGCAGTTGCGGGCACGGCAGCGGGCCCGGGTGGACACGCCCGGCGTGCTGTCGCTGCGGCTGCCGTTCCGCGCCCCGCTGTGCCCGGACAACCTGTTCGGGCACCTCGCGGCGACCGCCGTGCCGGGCGTGGAGGAGTGGCGGGACGGGGCCTACCGGCGGACGCTGCGGCTGCCGCACGGGCACGCCGTGGCGACGCTGCGGCCCCGGCCCGACCACGTGGCGTGCCACCTGGCGCTGACCGACCTGCGCGACCTGTCGATCGCCATCGCCCGCTGCCGGCGGTTGCTCGACCTCGACGCCGACCCGGTCGCCGTGGACGAGCGGCTGCGCGCCGACCCGCAGCTGCGCCCCCTGGTCGACGGGCAGCCCGGCCGGCGGGTGCCCGGCACGGTCGACGCGGCGGAGTTCGCCGTGCGGGCGGTGCTGGGCCAGCAGGTGTCCACGGCGGCGGCGCGGACGCACGCGGGCCGGGTCGTCGCGGCGACCGGCACGCCGATCACCGACGTCGGCCTGACCCACCTGTTCCCCACGCCCGAGGAGCTGGTGTCGCTCGACCCGGCGGTGCTGGCCGTGCCCAAGGCGCGCAAGGTCGCGTTCGCGGCCCTGGTCGAGGCGCTGGCGTCCGGCGCGGTGGACCTCGGCGTCGGCGCGGACTGGGCGCGGGCGCGCGCCGGGCTGTCGGCGCTGCCGGGCTTCGGCCCGTGGACCGTCGAGGTGATCGCCATGCGCGCGCTGGGCGACCCGGACGCGTTCATCCCCGGCGACCTCGGCGTGCGGGCGGCGGCCCGCGCGCTGGGGATGCCGGACACACCGGGCGCGCTCGTCGCCCGTGCCCGGGCGTGGCGCCCCTGGCGGGCCTACGCCGTCCAGTACCTGTGGGCGACCGGGGACCACGCGGTCAACCGGTTGCCGGCGTGAGGGGGAGATCTCGGTGGTTGCGCACACGGTGGTCGACAGCCCGGTGGGGCCGTTGACGTTGGTCGCCCGGGACGGCGTGCTGTCCGGGCTCTACATGACCGACCAGAGGTACCGGCCCGGGGAGGAGACCTTCGGGGCGCGGGACGCGTCGCTGCTCGGCGACGTCGTGGCGCAGTTGGCGGAGTACTTCGCGGGCACGCGCACGGAGTTCGACGTGCCGCTGGACCTGGTGGGCACGCCGTTCCAGCGCTCGGTGTGGGCGGAGCTGCGCTCGATCCCGTTCGGTGCGACGGTGTCGTACGGCGAGCTGGCCAGGGCGCTGGGGCGGCCGACCGCCGCGCGGGCGGTCGGCCTGGCCAACGGGCACAACCCGATCAGCATCATCGTGCCGTGCCACCGGGTGGTCGGCTCCGGCGGCGACCTGACCGGCTACGGCGGCGGGATCGCCCGCAAGCGGCAGTTGCTGGACTTCGAGTCCGGGGCGTCGCCCCTCGACCTCGCGGTGCCGGCCGGCGCGGTTCACGCACCGACCCGGACCCGGTCCGGGGCGGCCACCGGCTGACGCCGCCGGGCCCGGCCCCGGTCGAGCCACCACTCGACGGCCAGGAACGGCAGCACCCAGCCCATCCACGCCGACGTGCCCGCGATGGCCTGCACGAGCGCCACCTCGCTGCCGCCGAAGGTGGTGTCGAGCTGGGCGGGCAGGGTGAGGCCGAGCCCCACCGCCCAGAACCGGTTGGTGATGATCGACAGGGTGAGCGCGGTGCTGCGCACCATCCACCGCCGGTGGTCGGCGTAGCGCTTCTGCCGCGCCATTCGGTACCCGGCGACGGTGGTGCCGAGCCAGAGCAGCCCCATCAAGACGTTGCCGACCTGGTTCACCGGCCCGAACGGGCTGACCGCGCCGACCGCGACGGCGAGCACCCCGCCGGGCAGGACGCCCCCGAACACGTAGACCCGGCCGGCGCGGAGGTGCCAGGCGGGGTGCGCCCGCCGCAGCCACGGCCAGATCTGGAGCACGCAGGTCAGGATCGCCACCGACCCGAAGACCACGTGCCCGACCAGGAACGGGTAGTGCCAGCCGTGGCCGACGGGCTCCGGCACGCGGCTCTGCGCGGGGTCGAGCGTGAGGTACCGGGGCAGCGAGAACGCGACGAACGCGAGCACCAGGACCGCCAGCGGCCCCACCCAGTGCCGCCGCCACCAACTCGTCTTGACCTGTGTGTCCACCATGCCGCCGACCCTGGCGAACGGGGCTGACAGTCGCCGCACCGAACCCTGACCGCCCAGCTCAGCCCGGTCGAGCATCCCGAGCCGACCACTACCGACAAATCGAGTTGTCTTGACAAATTGAGTTGTCGGTGCGAAGGTTCTCCCATGCTTGAAGTGGCGGTGATCGAGGACCCGGCTGCGGCCGAGGTCTCGCTGGACCCGGTGCGGGTCCGGCTGCTGGCCGAGCTGGTCGAGCCCAACTCGGCGACCACGCTGGCGGCCAAGGTGGGGCTGCCCCGGCAGAAGGTCAACTACCACCTGCGCACGCTGGAGCAGCACGGGCTGGTCGAGCTGGCCGAGGAGCGCCGCAAGGGCAACATGACCGAGCGGGTCATGCGGGCCACGGCCGCGTCCTACGTGATCTCGCCGCTCGCGCTGGCCGCCGTGCAGCCCGACCCCGAGCGGTCGCCGGACCGGCTGTCCGCGCGGTGGCTGCTCGCCCTGGCCGCGCGGCTGGTGCGCGACGTGGGCAACCTGCTCACCGGGTCGGCCAGGGCGGGCAAGAGGGTGGCGACCTTCGCCATCGACGGCGAGGTCCGGTTCGCCACCGCGCGCGACCGCGCGGCGTTCGCCGAGGAACTGGCCTCGGCGGTGACCGGGCTGGTCGCCAAGTACCACGACGAGGCGGCGGAGGGCGGGCGGTCGCACCGCGTCGTCGTCGCCGTCCACCCCAGCACCCCGAAGGAGCCCTGATGGGTCACGCGTACGAGAAGGCGAACGAGGTCGAGCTGGCGGGCATCACGCCCGAGCAGGTCTGGGAGGCCATCGCCACCGGGCCCGGGATCGACTCCTGGTTCATGGGCGACAACGAGGTGGAGCCGGGCGTCGCGGTCAAGGGCGCGTTCACCGGCTACCAGCCGACGCACGGCATCACCGCGTGGGAGCCGGGCAAGCACCTGGCCTACGGCGGCGAGGTGGAGCCGGACGGCCGGTTCATGGCCTACGAGTTCCTGGTCGAGGGCCGCGAGCAGGGCAGCACCGTGCTGCGCATGGTCGTCAGCGGCTTCCTGCCCGGCGACGACTGGCAGGACGAGTACGAGGCGATGACGGCCGGCGGCGCGATGTTCTGGCACACGCTGGTCGAGTACCTGGGGCACTTCGCGGGCCGCGCCGCCCGGCCGCTGACGGTGCTGGGGCCGCAGGTGTCGGACTGGCCGGCGCTGTGGGCGGCGCTGCACCGCGCGCTGGGCCTGGCGAAAGCGCCCGAGGCCGGTGACGCGGTCCAGGTCGACGGCATCGCGGGCGTCGTCTACTACACCAACGCGCAGACGATCGGCATCCGCACGCCGGACGCCATGTACCGGTTCTTCCAGGGTTACAACGGGTCGGTCTTCGCCATGCACCACGTCTTCGCCGACGACGGGCGCGACGAGCGCACGTGGTCCGCCTGGTTGGGCGGGCTGGCATGACCGCGCCGGACACCGGGGTCCGCCGGCGCACCGCGCCCGCTGCCGCGCCCCGCCGTGGACCCGGTACCGCGCTGCTGCTGGGCTGCGGCGCGGTGGCCGGCCCCCTCTACCTGGGGGCCGGGTTCGCCCAGGCGTTCACCCGGGACGGCTTCGACGTGCGGCGGCACCCGTTCAGCTTCCTGTCGCTGGGCGAGGGCGGTTGGGTGCAGGTCGCCAACTTCGTGGTGACCGGCCTGCTGTTCCTGGCCATGGCGGTCGGTGTGCGGCGGGCGATCGGGGGGCAGCGCGGCGGCACGTGGGGGCCGGTGCTGCTCGGCGTCTTCGCGGTCGGCATGGTCGGCGGCGGGGTGTTCGTGGCCGACCCGGCGTTCGGGTTCCCGGTCGGTGCCCCGGAGGGGCAGCCGGAAACCCTGTCGTGGCACGGGACCCTGCACGGCGTGGCGTTCTTCACGGCGTTCCCCGCGCTGATCGCGGCGTGCTTCGTGTTCGCCCGGCGGTTCCGGGGCGGGTGGTCGTGGTACTGCGCGGCGACGGGCGTGATCTCGTTGCTGCCCATGGCTTTCATGGGGTCCGAGTGGGGAACCGTGCTGCTCTACGCGGTAGCAGTGGTGAGCTGGTCGTGGGTGTCCGCCGTCGCGCTGAAGCTGCGCGCCGAGATCTGAGGGAGAGCACGGGAATGGGTCACGTCACGTCGGCGGACGGCACCAGGATCGCTTACAGCACCACCGGTTCGGGGCCGGCGCTGATCGTCGTGGACGGCGCGCTGTGCTACCGGGAGTTCGGGCCCGCCGCGCAGTTGGCCGAGGCGCTCGCGCCGCACTTCACCGTCTACACCTACGACCGGCGGGGTCGCGGGGAGAGCGGCAGCACCGGGCCGTACGCCGTGGCGCGGGAGGTCGAGGACATCGCCGCGCTGATCGGGGCGGCGGGCGGTCGGGCGCACCTGTTCGGCATGTCGTCGGGTGGCGCGCTGGTCGCCGAGGCGGTGCACCGGGGCGTCGCGGCGCGGCGGTTCGCCGTCTACGAGTCGCCGATGATCGTGGACGGCACGCGGGACCCGCTGCCGGCCGACTTCCGGGAGCGGACGAGCCGCGCGGTCGCGGACGGCCGGCCCGGCGACGCGGTGAAGATGTTCATGAAGTTCGTCGGCACGCCGGGCCTGTTCGTCGCGCTGATGCGGTTCCTGCCGATGTGGAAGAAGCTCAAGGCGGTGGCGCACACGCTGCCGAACGACCTGGCGGTGGTCGGCGACCTCCAGCGCGGTGTCGCGCCGGCCGCCGACCGGTGGTCCGGGGCGACCGCGCCCGGTCTGGTCATCGCGGGCGGCAAGAGCCCGGAGTGGCTGCGCAACGCCCAGTCCCTGCTGGCGTCCGCGCTGCCGGACGGCGAGCTGAAGGTGCTCGACGGCCAGACGCACATGGTGAAGGCCGACGTCACCGCACCGGTCCTGGTCGACTTCCTCAACCGCTGACCCCGGAGACCGCCGACCTCCGGGAACTGCGGACCTCCGGACCCTGGGCGCTGCCGCGACGCGGTGGCGCCCACGGTCGTGTCCACAGTGGACCGTGCTGTGCCGCCGGGGTGGCGGAAGCGCCGTGCCATCCGCACATGGCACGACGCTCGACGCGGAGTGGCCACCCCTCGTGGCGGCGCTACGGCTTGCGGGCGACCGCTCCCGCGATGCAGTGCGACACCGCGTCGAGCTTGCGCAGGCGAGGGCCGTCCGGCCACCAGTCCGCGCAGATCACCAGACCGGGGTCGACCATCTCCAGGCCCTCGAACAGGCCGAGCAGCTCGGAGCGGGTGGCGAACCTGCCCGAACCCATGGGGGAGTGCAGGAACGTCTCCTCCATCCGGCGCGCGATCGCCGAGTGCTCCTCGGTCTCCGGGTCGAGGAAGTGGCTGATCGCCACGTACGAGCCGGACGGCAGCGCCTCGACGTACTCGGCCATGATCTCGGCCGTGGTCGGGGACGTGCCGTTGTAGTGGTGCAGGGTGCCGAGCTGGAACAGCGCGATCGGCTGGGTGAAGTCGATGTGCTTGCGCACCACCGGGTCCCGGAGGATCTCGCGCGGGTCGAAGATGTCGGCGGCGGAGAAGTGGGTCTGGTCGTTCTCCTCCAGCAGCGCGCGGCCGTGGGCCAGCACCACCGGGTCGTTGTCGACGTAGACCACCCGGGCGTCCGGCTGGATGCGTTGCGCCACTTGGTGGGTGTTCTCGGCGGTCGGCAGGCCCGAGCCGCAGTCCAGGAACTGGGTGATGCCGGTCTGGCTGGCCACGAACCGGGTGGCGCGGATGAGGAACGACCGGTTGTCCACCGCCAGCGTGGCGGCCTCCGGCGCGACCTGCTGGACGCGCCGCAACACTTCCCGGTCGATCTCGTAATTGTCCTTGCCGTTGAGGAAGGCGTCGTAGACCCTGGCGATGCTGGCCTTGCTGGTGTCGATGTAGACGGGGGCGGCGGTGTCCGAGGACGGTCCCGGCATTGGTGACCTCGCAGTGGGGATCGGAGGGCGGTGGACGTGCACCGCGTCACAGCCCACTCAGCGTAAGTGCTTGGGCTCATCGCGTGAGTGGGCGGTGTGCGGCGGACGGAGGAAGATCAGCGGTGTACGTTCAGTGACGATGCGATTTCGTGCCATCCAGGCGCAACCGCTGTTCGGGTGGACGGGCTTCGCACGAGTGAGGACGATCGGGAGGATCAGCGATGGCCACTGGTGACCCCGAGGGTTCGGCCGCCGAGCGGGAGAGCGGCCCCACCGCACTGCGCATCGTGCTCGGCTCGCAACTGCGCAGGTTGCGCGAGGGTGCGGAGATCAGCCGCGCGGACGCGGGCTACGCGATCCGGGGCTCCGAGTCGAAGATCAGCCGGATGGAGCTGGGCCGGGTCGGGCTCAAGGAGCGCGACGTCTCCGACCTGCTGACCATGTACGGCATGACCGACGCGGACGCGCGGGACAAGTTCCTGGCGATGGTCCGCCGGTCCAACGCGCCCGGCTGGTGGCACCGGTACACCGACCTGATGCCCGACTGGTTCCAGGACTACGTGGGCCTGGAGGAGGCGGCGTCCCGCATCCTGACCTACGAGACGCAGTTCGTGCCGGGGTTGTTGCAGACCGAGGCGTACGCGATGGCCATCGCCAGCCACGGCAGACCGGAGCTGGCCGGTCCGCCGGTGAAGCGGCGGGTGTCGCTGCGGATGCAGCGCCAGCGGGTGATGACGCGGCCGGGTGCCCCGAAGCTGTGGGCGGTGATCGACGAGTCGGTGCTGCACCGCCCCATCGGCGGGCGCCAGGTGCTGCTCGACCAGATCGAGCACTTGCTCTCCGTGACCAAGGACGGGCCGATCACCCTGCAGATCGTGCCGTACCAGCTGAGCGGCTACGCGGCGGAGGGCCCGTTCACGATGCTCCGGTTCGGCGAGCCCGACCTGCCCGACATCGTCTACCTCGAACACCTGGCAGGCGCGCTCTACCTGGACAAACTCGAAGAGCTGGAGATCTACAGCCGCGTTTTCGACCGGTTGACCGTCGACGCGGAGACGCCGGACCGCAGCAGGCAGATGCTGATGAAGATCCGAGCGGACCTGTAGCGCTCCTCCGTCCGGGGGAGATTCGCTCTCTGCATCTGCACGTGCATTTACCCGTGCTTCACGGAGTGCTACGGTCCGTGCACAGCCAGATGCACGTGCAGATGCATCCCGTCGCGTGGGGTAGGTGATGTCGATGGCCTTCGAGGCCCGCAACGGCATGTCCGCGGCCGAGCTGCCGGACGTGACTTGGCGCAAGAGCGCGCGCAGTGGCGCATATGGCAACTGCGTCGAGGTGGCCGCGTTGGACAGCGGCGAGATCGCGGTGCGCAACTCCCGGTTCCCGGACGGTCCGGCCCTGGTCTACACGAGGGCGGAGATCGCGGCTTTCCTGGCCGGTGCCAGGGACGGGGAGTTCGATGACCTCGCCGGCTGACGCCGCGGTGCGCACCACGTTCCAACTGCGCCAACTGATCGAGCGCGGTTTCCAGTTCCTGCACCCCCGCGATGCCCGGGGTGAGCTCGCGGCGGTGGTCGGCGTCCGCGCGCACGACGCGGTGATCGACGTCGTGCGCCTGCACACCGAGGACGACGCGGTGGCGATGCGGATGCCCGCCGACGAGATGAACGTGTTGTCCCCCACCAGATTTTCCTGGCGGCGGCGTGGGCCGGCGACGAGCGTGCTGGACGAGCTGCTCGAACTGCCCGACGACCGGATCGCCTGACCGAACGGCCCGTTCCGCCCCGGAACGGGATGAGGGGCGGCACGTGTCCCTCGCCGACGAACCTGACCTGGAGACGCAGCGGGAACCGGCTCCGCGCCCGTTGTCCGGTTCCGTGACGCTCGAAGCGGAACTCCGTGTTCGTCGCCTCTGGCGCGAAGGTCGGCCGCACCCGACCTTCGCGCCGGCTAACCCGGGTCGAGGCCCCTCAGCACCACGTCCAGCCCCCGGTCGAACCCGTCCCGCACGCCGTGCGCCGCCGAGGCGGTCTCCGCGAGCAGCGGGAACTCCCCCTGTCCCGCCATGGCGGCGGTCCCGGGCCCGGACAGCGGCCCGAGGTGGTCGAGCTGCACCGCGCCGATCAGGTAGCTCAGCAGCGAGCGCAGCGCCACCACTCGTCGTTCGCCTTGGAAACCGTTGCGCGCCAGCACTTCCAGCACGGCTTCGGACCAGCGCAGCAGCGCGGGCGAGCGGTGCCGGTGGGTCATCGTCAGCTCCACGGCGTTGGGGTGCGCGGCGACCGCGTCCCGCACGCGGTGCACCAGCGCGGTGACCTGGCCCTGCCACGTCGTGCGCGGCGGCCGTACGTCCACAGTGGACAGTATGTGGTCGACGACGAGCGCTTCCAGCCCGGCCTTGTCCGGCACGTACCGGTAGAGCGACATGGTGCCGCAGTTCCGCCGCTTCGCGGGCTGTACGGTGTGCAACCTGCACCTGCGGTCGATCGCGCGGCGGCACGCGGAGATCGGGGCGCGCGGCATCCGCGAGGTCGTGGTGTTCCACTCGTCGGCGCAGGAGCTGCGACCGCACGTCACGGATTTGCCCTTCGCGGTGGTCGGCGACCCGGCCAAGGTGCTCTACGCGGAGTTCGGCGTGGAGTCCTCACCGCGCTCGGTGCTCGACCCGCGCGCGTGGTGGTCGATCGTCCGGGGGCTGGCGCGCGACCTCGGCCCGGTCCTGCCGGGTCGCCGGCCGCTGCCCCGGCCGACCGGGGGGCGGCTCGGGTTGCCCGCCGACTTCCTCATCGCCCCGGACGGCCGAGTGGTGGCCGAGAAGCGCGGCGAGCACGCCGACGACCAGTGGTCCGTGGACGAGCTGCTGCGCCTCGCCGGCTAGTTGTCCACAGGGCTGTCCACACCTGTGGATCGCTCGAACACCTGTTCGACCGCTGCTCTCGGCCCACTGCGGGTGGCCGCCGGGTGGATCATTCTCGAATTCCGCGCACCGCAAAGAGCCGGATCGTCGTGTCACGACTCCGGGTATTCTGATCGACCGATCACGTGATTCCGAAGATCGGTCCGGCGAAGGCGCGGGAGGCCCCGGACGCCCGGGCGTCCGGGGCGCTGCCGATTTCCTAGCGGCTGACCAGCAGGGTGTAGCCGGCGATGCCGAGCTGGCAGTAGTACGACGTCCAGGCACCATTGGCCTGGCCGTTGCTGCCGACCGTCGTGCACTCGGAGAGCGGCGCGGTCCACACGGGGGCGTTGGTCAGTGAACCGCTGGTCGGGTCGACCAGGGTGCTGTAGCCGGCGACGCCGCTCTTGCACTCGTAGCTGTCGAACACGCCGTTCGCCACGCCGGTGCTGCCGATCTGCGTGCAGGTCGCGTTGGAGCTGGTGTACAGGTAGACGGTGTTCGGGACGGCCTGCGCGACGCCGCCGCCGAGGGCGAGGGCGGCCGTGGCCACTGCGGCGGCGGTGGTCAGGACACGGGCGGTCTTCGTCATGTCAGTTCTCCCCAGAATGTCTGATTCGACCGTATCGGTGCCTTCAGGGCGGCACCGGGAACGACGTTAACAGGCGCTTACCGGGGCTCTGCCGATAATTCTTCTCGACTGTGAAGAAAGTGCTTCGGAATTGATTGGCGGGCTCGCGTGCGCCGCAGGTTACCGTCTTGCCCAGAGGTAACGTGTGACCTCGGTCACGCAGGGCTGTAACAGTATAGAAAGATCGCCCGACGGCCGATGGTGAAATGGCGTTCGTCGTATCGGTTGACCTTTCCGCCGTATCGGTCATACTCGGCCGGATGGAGCTGGAAGTGCGGCACCTGCGCTACGTCGACGCCATCGGCACGGCGGGCAGCCTCACCCGGGCCGCCGCCGCGCTCGGCCTGTCCCAGCCCGCGCTCACCGCCCAGCTGCACCGCATCGAGCACGCCGTGGGTGGCGCGCTGTTCGACCGGGGCCGGCACGGCGCGCGGCCCACCGCCCTCGGCGACGTGGTGCTGGCCCACGCCCGCGAGGTGCTGGCCGCGCTGGACGACCTGCACCGCGCGGTCGGCCGGCTGCACGACGGGCCGCTGCTCAGGGTCGGTGTGCTGCCCACCGCCCTGGCCCGCCTGCTCGGCGACGTGGCCACCGCCGCCGTGCCCGACCGGGTGGTCGACCTGTCGGTGGTGGAGAGCCGCGCCGACGCCCTGGACGCCCTGCGCGACGGCGGGCTGGACCTCGCGCTGCACGTCGACTTCCCGGGCCGGGAATGCCTCGCGCCGGCCGGCGTGGGTATGACGCCGCTGGGCGAGGAACCGGTGTTCGTGCACGTGCCGACCACGCACCCGGCGGCCGGCGGGCCGGAGCCGGGACTCGCCGACCTGGCGGGTTCGACCTGGCTCACCGCGCAGCACGGGGACGCCGAGTTCGACCGCCACCTGGCCGACCGCTGTGGTCCCATCGCCGTGCAGGGCGCGGAAGAACTCGTCGTGGCCCAGCTCCTCCGGCGCGGCGCGGACGTCGTGGTGCCGTTGCAGGCCCTCGACACCGGCATCGCCCTGCCCGGCCGCACCCGCGCGGTCGCGGGCTCGCCGCTGCGGCTGAGGCACCTCCTGCTGTGGTCGGCGGACCTCGACCCGGACGTGGTGGAGCGCGTCCGCGCCGGCCTGGTCGACGCCTACCGCCGGGCCGCCGCCACGCGGTCCCGCATCCCCGGCTGGTTCGACCGCAACCCCGGCTGGCTCGGCTCCTCGGAACCCGCCTAGCTGCGCGGGGGCCGTGCGTCGGCGGTGCCTCACGTGGTGCCTAGCCGCGCGCGAGCGGGTCGTGCCGGGGCACCGGGCGCGACGGCGTCGTGGTCCACTCCGGGTGCCGGTGCAGCCAGGCGCGGTAGACCGGCGGCCGTTGCACGACCTGGTGCTGCGCCTCGACCAGCCCCGCCCACAGCCGCTCCGCGTCCGCCGGGCCCAGCACCCCGCCCGCCCGCCGGAACAGCGTCGTCGCCATCCGCACCGGGGCACCCGCCAGCGGCACGACCGCCATCCCCGACCGCGCCCGGCTGCCCGGCATCACCGGCAGCACCGCGCGCCCCATCTCGGCCGCCTGCAACGCCTCCGTGGCGTCCATGATCCGGATGTCGGGGTCGAACCCGGCCCGCCGGCACGCCTGCGCCAGGTGGTCGCCGAAGTGGTCCCGCGCGGTCGACGCCGCGCCCCACGTCTCGCCCGCGAGGTCCGCGAGGTCGATCTCGGTGCACCGGGCCAGCCGGTGCCGGTCGCCCAGCCCGACGAACATCGGCTCCACGGCCACCGCGACCCGCCGCACGCCGTCCGGCAGCGGGTACTCCCGCTCGGGGAACTCGGCGAGCAGCGCACCTTCGAGCCTGCTGTCCGCCAGCAGCTCCAGGTGCGCCACGCCGTCCAGCTCGGTGCGCACCTCGGCCTCCGCCCCGAGCACCTCGGGCACCAGCGCGGACAGGCTCGCCAGCAGCATCGACGGCGTGCAGCCGAACCGGACCGCGCCCGGCGACGTGCGCCCGGCCGCCGCCCCGAACCGGTCCAGCGCCTCCAGCACGGCCCGCGCGTGCGCGGTCACCACCTCGCCCAGCGGCGTCGGGGTCGCGCCGTGCGCACCGCGCCGGAACAGCGGCCCGCCGAGGATCCGCTCCGCCCGCTGCAACGCCTCGGTGACCGAGGGCTGGGTCATCCGCAGCCCGGCCGCCGCCGCCGTGAGCGTGCCGGCGTCGGCCACCGCGCGGACGACCCGGAGGTGCCGGAACTCCAGCTCCATAGGCGGACCTTATGCAACGTTGGGATTGTCCGGCCAGTTCACGCCCCGCTCATCATGTGTTCACGGCCGGTTCCCGCACCTCGGCCGCTGGAGCACCACCACCCTGCACCAGAAGGAAATCCCATGTCATTGCGTACCTTGCTGCGCGCTGCCCTCGTGCCGGTGGCCGCGATCGCGGCCCTCGCGACCACGCCGGCGGCGAGCGCCGACCCGGTCACCCCGTACATCGTGGGCGGCGGCAACGCGACCGAGACCTACTCGTTCATGGGCTCGATCCAGCTCAACGGCCGGCACGGCTGCGGCGCGTCGCTGATCAGCGCCCAGTGGATGGTGACGGCCGGGCACTGCACCTACAACCAGCAGACCCCGATCCAGCCCTCGCAGGTGCGGGTGCGGATCGGCTCCACCCAGTGGAGTTCCGGCGGCACCCTCGCCGGCGTGTCGCAGATCGTGCGGCACCCCAACTACCGCCCCGGTGGCGGCCAGCAGTACGACATCGCCCTGCTGCGCCTGTCCTCCTCGGTCTCCCAGGCCCCGATCGGCCTCGGCGACACCTCGCCCGCCGCCAACACCGGTGTGCGGCTCATCGGCTGGGGCCAGACCTGCAACACCCCGCAGTGCGGCCAGCCGCCGGTGAACCTCAAGCAGCTCGACACCCGGATCAACCCGGACGGCATGTGCACCAACGAGTTCAACGCCGGCCACGAGCTGTGCGTGTACAGCACGACGACGCAGACCGCCTGCTACGGCGACTCGGGCGGCCCGATGGTGCAGAAGGTCGGCGCGGAGTGGCGGCTGCTCGGCGCGACCAGCCGGGCGGGCGTGAACAACCAGACCTGCGGCGCCGGTCAGGCCACGATCTACACCGACGTGGTGGCGTTCAAGCAGTGGATCCAGTCGACGACCGGCGGCGGTGGCGGCAACCCGCCCGGCTGCTCGGTGGCCGAGTGGAGCCCGTCCGAGTACTACCCGCCGGGTTCCAGCGTGGCCTACCAGAGCTCGGTGTGGCGCAACCCGTACTGGAGCTACGGCGAGGCCCCCGGCCAGGGCTACGCGTGGCAGCGCGTCGGCCAGTGCTGACCCGGACCCCCTGAGAGGGGGAGGACCGGGTGGGTCCCGGCCCGCAGGGAGCGACGGGGCCCACCCGGTTCGCCGCACGGACGAAGGCCCCGCCGGGCAGGCGGGGCCTTCGGGCGTTCGGGGGCAGTGCGTGGACCGTTCGGATTCCGCACCGCCGGGAACGCATCGCCGGACGGGAACTGCGCAGGGTCGACGCGGTGGCACCCGGCGGGGTGCCGCCAATTGGTCGCCGACCGTCCGGAAACCGGCGGTGCCGCCCGGCGGCCGGTCCGCAGACGTCCTTCGATGCGCTATTACTTGGAATATGGTGTCGCGTTCACCGAAGGCGATCGGAGCAGGTCCGGGCGGTCGTCCGCAGAACTGCGGAATGTTCCCCGGGGTACGGCCGGTTGACGGGCGGTGCTATAACCGGGCGGTCGGGGAATCGCCCGGACCGACCCTGCCGGTGAATGGCCGAATTCCACCCATTGATCGCCGCAGTGCACAGTTGAAGCGTATTGCGCATTTACTTCACTTGGTGGATGCTGCTCCCCATGAACGTCCCACCCCTGCCGCCAGGGCAGTGGGCGCCGGTCCCCGTGATCCCGGGCATCCCCGAGCACCTCCGGAGCGAAGGCGCGTACCTGCCGCCCCCGTTGCCGTCCCACCTGCCGCTGCCCGTGGCGACCTACCGCCTGGTGGCCGAGGCCGAGCACGCCCTCGGCCGGCTGGACGAGGCCGCCGACCGGCTGCGCGTGCGCGCCGGCCTGGTGCGGGCCACCCAGGTGCGCGACGCGCAGGCGTCCGCCGGGCTGACCGGCACGATGATCGGCCTGCGCGAGGCGCTCGCGGCGGACCTGCTGGCCTCCCGGGGCACCCCGCCGACCGACCGGTCCGCGCCGGCGCAGCTCCTGGCACCGCACCTGGCCGCCTACGACCACGGCATCGACCGCGTCCGGCACGGTGCCGAGGTGGACGCCGTGCTGATCGGCCGGATGGCCGCGATCATGACCGGCCGCCCCGACGCGGGCCTGCGCGAGGTGCTGCGCGGCGAACCGGGCGTGCTGGGCATCGACCGCGCCCGCGCCTACCTGCTCACCGCGACCGGCGCGCACCTCGTGGCGCAGTTGGAGCAGTGGTCGACGTGGGTGCGCGAGGAGCGGGAGCAGCCCAGGGTCGCCAAGATCGCGCTCGCGCACTACCAACTCGAAGTGCTGCAACCCTTCCCGGCCGCCAACGGGCACGTGGCGCGCGTGTTCTCCATGCTGGAGATGGTGCGCGCGGGCCTGCTGCGCGACCAGGTGCTGCCGCTGTCGGTGTGGCTGGACGACACGCTGCCCGAGTACCAGGAGGAGATCCGCGCGGTGGTGGACACCGGGATGGTGCACCCCTGGGTGGAGTTCTTCGCGTGCGCCGTCCGCGACCAGGCGCTGGCGCAGCTCCGGCTGATCGGCCACCTGGAGGACCTCGCCGGCCGCTACGCCCGGCTGCTGCCGCGCGCCGGCGCGCTGCCCGAGGTGGCGGCGGACCTGGTCGGCTTCCCCGTGGTCGACCACCGGGCGCTGAGCGAGCGGCACCGGGTGACCACGAAGGCCGCCACCGACCTGACCCGCCGGCTCGTGGAGCGCGGCATCCTCGTCCCCTGGGACTCGCGCGACTACCGGCGGGTGTTCGTGTGCCGGGACGTGCTGCGCCTGCTCGTCGACAACCCCGACACCACCGCCCTGCCCTGACCCGCACCCCTCCCCGGAGAACCCATGCGCACGCCTCCCCGTCGCGGCCGGCACCGCCGCGAACCCCGTCCCCGCGTCACCTCGTGGTCGGGGGTGGCCACCGGCCTGCTGATCCAGCTACTCGTGGCCCTGCTCCGGGGTTGACCCGGCCGGCAGGTCGAGCAGCTCCCGCGCGGCGCGCGCGTCCTCGTCCGCGAGGCCGGGCAGCACCCGGCGCAGCCGCCGCCGGGCCGCGCCCTCGTCGCCGGACAGCCACAGCGCGCGGCCGAGCAGCACCTGCGCGCGACCCCGGTCCGGCGACGGGGGACCGTCCTCGAACGCCTTGTCCGCGCGGGTCAGGTAGTTGAGCGCGGTGTCCAGCCGGCCCACCTCGACCATCAGCGAGCCGAGGTGGGTCAGCGCGCGGGCGACGGCGTGCGGGTCGCCGGCCCGGATGCGCAGTTCGAGCACCTCGTCCGCGCAGCCGATGACCCGGTGCAGGCGGCCTTGGGCGCGATAGGTGGCCGCGAGGGCGTCCAGGGCGTCCGCAAGAGGCTCCGGGTCGTCCAGGAGCCGCCAGACGGCCAGTTCGCGCATCCCCAGGGCGGCGGCCGGGCGCAGCGAGCCCCGGGCCCGCAGCGCCTCGGCACCGGCCCGGAACGCCGCCGCCAGCGGCCGGGAGGTGGGCAGCGCGGCGGCCAGCGGCGCCGCGCAGTCGTACAGCTCCAGCGGCCAGCGGCGGTCCGCGTCCGCCGGCAGCGCGCGCCACACGTGGGCCAGCAGCTCGACCGCCACGTCGTCGGCGAGCCGGATCGCGGCGACCACGTCGTCCCGGTGCTCGGCGAACCACCGCCGCACGTCGTCGGCGTCCTCCAGCGGCAGTGGTCCGTCCGGCGGCCCGGGGTCGGGGACGTCGTGGCCCAGGGCGCGGCGCGCGCGCAGCACGTCCCCCAGCAACCGCCTGCCCTGCTCGCTCACCTGCCGCCGTCCTTCCCGGTCCGCTGCGCGGGCGTCGACCGGCTGCCGTGCGCCGGCCAGTGGTGACATCGGGTCACGCCGCCCATCCGTCTCTGATGATCATTAGTGTCAACCAATCGGGTGAGTCGTGGACACCGCCAAAATGCCGGTTCGCGGGTGACGTTCAGTCATCCCGGTCGCCCCGCGACACCACCTCGAAGAGGTCGTCGAACTGCATCGGCGCGAGCGCGGAGAGCGCGCCGCCGATGAACGCGGGGCCCGGCCGCAGCTCCCCGGTGAGCACCCGCGCGACCGTCGACCGGTTCACCTCCATGGCCTTGGCCAGCGCGTAGTCCGAGTGGTAGCCCGCGAGCAGCGCGGCCTTGGCGAAGGCCCGCGCGCGGAGCCTGATGGTCTTCGGCATCGCCGCCTCCGCTGTCAAGTGTGCGCACCGGACGGGTGTCATGTGCGCACAACCCTAGTCCGGTTGCGCCGACGCAGCGCCGGGCCGGGACGTCCGCCGAGGTCGTAGGGGTTCGGGGTGCGTTGCGGACGTTGCGTGCACGCGACTAACATGACCGCATGGCGGAACCCGAGAACACCCCCTCCTGGTGGGAGTACCTGGAGGAGAACCTGGCCCGGCGGGGCCTCACGACCGGCGACCTGGCGCGCGGCGCGGGCGTCGACCGCAGCCGGCTGACCGACTGGAAGCGCGGCGGCAAGGCGTCGCTGGACTCGGCGCGCTCGGTCGCCGGCCTGTTCGGCGCGAGCCCGCTGGAGGTCATGGTCGCGGCCGGCCTGCTCACCCCCGACGAGGCCGAGCTGCGCGAAGCCCGCCCCGACCCGGGCCGGTTGAGCGACGAGGAGCTGATAGCCGAACTGCGGCGCCGGATGGCCACGTGAGCGCTCGCCGGGCGCGCGCCGCCGGGCGAGGGCGGGCGGCACGGCGGTCGGGCGCGGCTGGGCAATCGGGCGCGGCGGTTCGCGACGGCGGATCGAGGCGGCGGACGCGGTTCGACCGTTCCGTGCGGTGGTTCCGGGCGGCTCCGGCGTTCGTCGTGCGTCCTCCGGAGCGCGGTACGAGACGGGTCCCGTCCGGAAGCCGGACGCCCCACCAGGCACGGAGCCAACCCGCGACCTCCGTCGTGTTCCCCGTTGGCCTCCGCCGTGCCATCGTGTTTTCACCAACGATTGGTCTGGACCTCCGGTCCGGTGGCGAAAGGACGAAAAATGCGTGGCACCACCGTGTTACCGGGGACGCCGTGCCAGGCGCCGAGGGTGGGCGAGCTGCCGATGCACCGGTTGGAGGTGCCGGTGCCCAACGCGCTGCCGTTCGCCATCGGCACCTTCGAGTCGATCGGGCCGATGTCGAGCGCGAACTTCCCGCACCGGCACACGTTCCACGAGATCGTGCTCGTCACCGGCGGCGTCGGCGCGCACGTCGTGGACCTGGCCCGCTGGGAGCTGCGACCGCCCCACCTGTGCGCCATCGCGCCCGGCCAGGTGCACCACTGGGCCGACACCCGGGCCCTGGAGGGGTACGTCATCCTGTTCACCGACGACTTCCTCATCGACCACCCCGGTGACCGGGAATTGCTGCGGAGGCTGAGCGAACGGCCCTGGCTGACCCTGGACGACGACACGCACGCGAACCTGGCCAGGCTGGTCCGGGAGCTGGACGAGGAGTACCGGGAGCGGGCCGAGGGCGTCGAGTCCGTGCTGCGCTCCCTGCTGCACGTGCTGATCGTGCGCGCGGCCCGGCTGCCGGAGACGCCCAGCGCCCCGCCGCCCGCCCGGACCGGCGCGGTGGCCGAGGAGTTCGCCCGCCTGGCGGGGCGGCCCGACGTCGACCTGTGGTCCGTGCGGGCCTACGCCGAGCGGATCGGCGTCACCCCGGGCTACCTCACCGAGGCGGTGAAGGCCGCCACCGGGCGGACGCCCTCGGAACTGGTGCGCGAGGCGCGGGCCAGCGAGGCGAAGCGGCTGCTAGCCCGAACGGACCTGACCGTGCGGCAGATCGCGGGCCGGGTGGGCTTCGCGGACCCGGCGTACTTCTGCCGGTTCTTCCGGCGGGAGACCGGGGTGAGCCCCGGCGACTTCCGCCGCACGGGCGACGTCCGCAGGCCCGCTTCGGGTGACGCCGTTCACAGTTATGACCGACCACGAGATACACCACGACCCGCCGCCCCAGTCCATCGTCCGCGCCACAGCGTCTCCATAGGTTCGTTATGAATTCCCGAGACCGCCCATCCCCCACGAGGAGCAGGCATGGACACGCCCATGGACGGCGACCAGAGCACGCCCGAGGAATCGCCTGATTCCCGGAACTTCAGCCGCAGGCCCGTGCTGCGCGCCGCCCTCGCGGCCGGCGTCGCGGTGCCCGCCGCGCTGATGGGTGTGCCCGCTCTGGCCCGCACGATCCCGAGCACGGGCGGACAGCTGGAGCCCACCCCCCAGTGCGACGACGGCGACGACCCGACGCCGGCGCAGACCGAGGGGCCGTACTTCAAGCCGAACTCGCCGCTGCGCTCGTCGCTGGTCGACGCCGGCACGGTCGGCACCCGCCTCACCGTCACCGGCTTCGTGTTCGGGCTGCGCTGCCAGCCGATCGCGAACGTGCTGATGGACTTCTGGCAGGCGGACAACAACGGTGTGTACGACAACACCGGCTTCAAGTTCCGGGGCCACCAGTTCACCGACGCCTCGGGCAAGTTCACCCTGACCACGATCGTGCCCGGCCTCTACCCCGGCCGCACCCGGCACATCCACGTCAAGGTGCAGGCCCCCGGCGGCCGGGTGCTGACCACCCAGCTGTACTTCCCGGGCGAGCCGCGCAACAACACCGACACGATCTACGACCCGCGCCTCCTCATGACGATGCGCAACGTCGGCCAGGGCCGCGAGGGCCAGTACGACTTCGTGCTCAACATCCAGCAGACGCCGACCACCACCCGGCCGACGTCCACCACCCAGCCGACCGGCCCGACGACGACCACCTCGAACGCCCCCGGCGGCACGTGGGCGGCGGGCACGGCGTACAGCCCCGGCACCAAGGTGACCTACGGCGGCACCAGCTACGTGTGCCTCCAGGCCCACACCGCCCAGGCCGGCTGGGAGCCGCCGAACGTGCCCGCCCTGTGGCGCGTGGGCTGACCTGACTGCGCGCGCGGCCCGGTCACCGATCGCGCCTGACCCTGCCATCGGCAGCAGTCCCGGCGCCCGCGCCACGGCAAGACGGCGACGGCCGTCCCACCGAGTCTCGGAAGGCCCCCGGAGACGTCCGGGGGCCTTCTGCTTTCCCGCCCACCCTCCACGAGCCGCACGGTACCCAACCGTCCACATTGGACCTCCTGGTCGGATTCAGACGACCCCCGCTCCGCACCCTCCCTCCGCCTCCCCGGCCCGCCTTCTCCGCATCCGCAGATGCTCCCCTCGCGCCCCGTGCCTGCCGTTACCGGTTCGTATCCGTCGGAGTAACGCGCATCCCCCGGTCGGCCGATGCTCAGACCACGAAGTCCTGAGCACCCTGGAGCACGCCGTGATCGAGAACTCCCCCGATGGCCTGGTGATGCTGTCCGCCGAAACGGCGGTCACGGTGACCCGCGAGGAGGACCACCAGTCCGCCCTGTCCCGGTACCCGGTCGCACCGGGGATGCGCAGGCACGTGGCGGTCGAATTAACGTGGTGCACGATCGAAACCGGGAAGTACCGGGGCGAACGCGCCATCGAGGTGCGCCTGGACGGCCACCGGGTGGGGGAGTTGACCCACCTGATGTCCCAGCGCTACGCCCCGCTGCTGGTCCAGCTCTCCGCCCGGGGCAGCAGAGCGGGCTGCGAGGCGGTGCTCCAGGCAGGCGTCCGAGGCACCGAAGTCCTCCTCCGCCTACCCCAGGACGGCACCCAAACCCTCCCGCTCGCCCCGTCGCCTTCCGTGGCCGCCGCAGCGCAGGCAACGGCCTACGCAGCACCGATCCGCACGTCACCGTTCAAGAAGAACCGCCCGGCCTGGATAGCCGGCGCCGCCGTGGCGGCCGTGGTCTTCATCGCCGCGATAGCGAACGCAGGCACCCCCAAGACCCCCGCAGCAAAAGACCTGACCACAACCGCCCCAACCACGACCACAACCACAACCACCACGACAACAACAACGACCACCACAACGACGACAACCACCCCCACCACCACAACAACAGTCGTCGTCACCACCACGCCGGCAGCAGTCCCACCCCCACTGCCCAAGCCCACCCAACCCGCACCGCCCCCGGTGAAGACGACCACCGAACAGCCACCCCCACCGCCCCCGGCCCCGGAACCCGCCTGCCACCCGAACTACGGCGGCTGCGTGCCGATCGCGTCGGACGTCGACTGCGCCGGCGGGAGCGGCAACGGCCCGGCCTACGTGCGCGGCCCGATCGAAGTCCGGGGCGCGGACGTCTACGGCCTGGACAACGACAAAGACGGCATCGCCTGCGAATGACCCGGTGGGCCGCCTAACCGTCCAAGCTGTCCAACAGAGCGCGGAAGGCACGTACGGTCGACCGGATCTCCATGAGGTACTTCGACGGTGAGAAGTGCTGCTGCAACTCCGGTGCCACCAGCTCCGGGTCGTTCCCGATCGTCTCGACCTCGACGCGGTACGGGGACCCGAGCATCCGCAGCGCGGCGGCGTGCTGCTGGTTGACGTAGATCGGCGTGGTGATCGCCAGAACCCGCTGTCCCGGCTCGACGTGGGCGAACCGGGTGGCGAACCAGTCGTAGGAGTCCGCGGTGTTGGCCCGCCGGTTCTCCGGGTCGCTGGAGGGGGCGGCGGCCACCGTCACCGGCAGCCCGTCGGCGGTGTGGTAGTTCCGGACGTCCCACGCACCGCCGACCAGGTCGGACTCCTCTCCCTGCACCTCGTCCGGTTCACGCAGCCCGAACGCCGCCGTCGTGCCCCGGTCGAGTGCGCCGAACTCGTCCACGAGGTCGGGGTGTCCGGCGGCGGCGGCGAGTTCGGGCTCGTCGCCCGCGAAAGGCCGGTGTCCGCCCAGGGCGACGATGCTCTTCGCGGTGACGGTGCCGGTCGACACCAGGTGGGCGGCGTAGGCGGGGCGGTTCAAGCAGGCCCTGACCAGGCCGCCCAGCATGAAGACGAAGTCGTACTCGGCGTGCCGTGGCTTGTGCACCTCGCGCATCCCGAAAGCGTCCGCAGCGGCGAGCACCAGGTCGACCTGGGAGTCCGTCAACGGCAGTTCATCCGCCTGGTTGCGCTCCCGCGCCACCCCGGTCGTCGGGTCGACCCGGGTGTCCCACCGGTCGGAGAAGCGGTCGAGGGCGGCGAACCGGTCGGCCAAGGACACGTCCCCGGCCGCCAGGTCCTCAGCCGCGAGGTCGCCCGGTCCGCCGCCGAACTCCGTCACGAGCGCCGCCAGCGGCGCGGAGGCGATCCACGCCGCCAGGTCGGAGGTGGTGTCGGGGGAAGTGCCGACCTGGTCCACGGGTGCGAAGTTGTGCTCCATCGGTTCCTGTCCTAGAAGTTGTCTGGTCGGCGCGGTCGGGATCAAGGCGCACCGAGGTGGTCGAGCGCTGCCCGCACGTACCAGTCACCGGCGTCGAGCGCCGCCCGCGCCCGAGCCTCGGACGTACCCGTGAGGTCGACGACGATGTCGACGGCTCGCTGCCGGAGCTTGGCGTTGACGGCGCGCAGGTTGACCATGTGGTTCTGCCGGACAGCGCCCAGCAGGACGTGGGCGGCCGTGGTGATGCGGTTCAGCGCGATCTTCTGCGCGGTCCCCGCTTTCAGCCTGGTCGAGCCGGTCAGCAGCTCCGGTCCCGTGTCGAGCAGCACCGGCAGGTCGACTGCGGTCAACAGCGGGCTTCCCGGGTTGTTGGCGATCCCGCAGGTCCGCGCCCGCGCCGCTCGCACAGCCGCCATCACGAACGGAGTGGACCCGCTGGCCGACACACCGATGACCAGGTCTTCGCCGCCCAGGTCGGCCAAGGCGGCCGGACCGCTCTCCTCGTCATCTTCGCGCCGGGTGACCACGGCCGGGTCCCGCAGCAGCGAACTGGCCACGTGCGCGCGGAACCGGCCGGGTTCGGCTCCGAACGTGGGCCCCAACTCGGCCACTTCCTGGAGCACCAGGTGCCCGCTCGTGCCCCCGCCGACGAACGCGACCTTGCCACCCCGCCGGCACACCTCCGCCATGGCTTCGGCCACCGCCGCCAACTGCCCACCGGCGCGGGCGACTGCGGCGGACACCACCGCTTCCTCCCGCTCGAACAGCCCCACGACCCCTGCGGCGTCCAGTTCTCCCAAGGTCGTCGAACCGGGATGGCGCTGTTCTGTCCTCGGCTTGGTCACGCGACTGCTATATCACGCGCGCTCTCGCACGTTCGGGTCAGCTGCTCCGCCGCGCGATCGGGGTCGCCTAGTGCGTGCGTGATCAATTGACAGGACCCGCGTGCCATTCCACTGCGGAGCACGCACCTGAGCGGTGTTCGCTTTTTGGTCTGCGGGAGTGGACGCATTGTGCGGTGACAGGGTTGCCGATCCGTCGTTAGCGTGGGACGGCCGACGGTCTGTGCCCTGAGCACAGCAGCGTCCAACTGTGCGCGCTGTGCACGTACGGGAAGGTGGAATGGCGTACCTCGACTTGAGCCGATGGGGAGTGCGGGTCCTCAAGCAGGGGAGAGTGTGCGGTGCGGGGGTCTTCATCAAAGGTGGGCGGGTGCTCACCTGCGCACATGTGGTGAACCGCGTCTTGGGGCGTCCGGACGGCTCGACCAGCCTCCCGACCGACGAGATCGAGGTCGACTTCCCGTTCGCTGCGGGTTTCCGCACGACCGCGCTGATACTGGCGGCGCACTGGTACCCGGTCGACGAGCACGGCGGTGGTGACGTCGCTGTCCTGCTGCTGAACGAGCCGCCGCCTCCGATCGTGGAACCGGCACCGCTGGCCGGGCACGGAAGTCGCGGCACAGCCGTGCACGTGTACGGATACCCCCACGGCTACGACGACGGAGTGGAGGCCGAAGCAGTCGTCAGCGGTGCGGGCGGCCCAGGTGGTGAGTGGGTGCAGTTGGACGCTGTCCGGTCGACGGGTTTCCGGGTCCGGGGCGGTTTCAGCGGCGCCGGGGTCGTGGACACGGCGAGCGGCCACGTCGTGGGCCTGCTCGTGGCCGAAGCCCGCGACGTTTCGGCGCAGATCTCGTGGATGCTGCCGATCGTCGGGGTGGCGCAGAAGTGGCCGCGCCTCATGCTCGACGTGCGCCTGCCCGGACCGAGGGCAGGGGTGGACGCCGTCAACACGCTCCTCCCCGCCGTCAAGGACTTCACCGATCGGGTGCACGAGAGGACACGGCTCCAGGCGGGAGCGGGACGGTCGGTGCGCGGGGCCGCCGTCTTCAGCGTTTGGGGGATGCCTGGCGTCGGGAAGACGGCCTTGGCCCTCCACATCGCCCACGAGCTGGCCACGCACTACCCGAGTGCGCAGCTCTACATCGACCTGCAAGCGCACAGCGACGACCAGCCCGTGCAGCCGAGCACCGCCCTCACCCGACTCCTGCGGCTGCTCGGCGTGGTCCTCACCCCGCCAATCGTCGACGTTGCGGAACTGGCGGAGCTCTGGCGTGCCGAACTCGCGCGCCGGGAAGTCGTGGTGGTGCTGGACAACGCCGGATCGGTCGAGCAGATCCGCCCGCTGTTGCCGGGTTCCTCGCGGTCGTACTTCCTCATCACCAGCCGCAACCGCCTGATCGGCCTGGAGGACGTCGAGGAGGTTCCGCTGCGGGAACTGCCCCATCAAGACGCGTTCGTGCTGTTCGCCAGAATAGTCGGCGAGGAGCGCGTGCGGGACGAGGCGGGCTCCATCGACCGGCTGGTCCGCGTCTGCGAGCGACTTCCGCTCGCGGTGCGCGTCCTGGCGAGTCACCTGAAGACCCACGCGAGTTGGAGCGCAGGAGAGTTCGTGGACGACGCCATCGACGAGCAAAACCGTCTGGGGAGCATCGATCGCAGCCGTCCGGTTTCGGTCCGTGCGGCCTTCGAGCTGTCCTACCGGAAGCTCGGCACGAACGAGCGCGACGGGTTCCGGTGGCTCGGGCTGCTGTCCTCGGCGGAGTTCGGGCCGCACGTCCTGTCCGCGGTCTCCGGCCTCGACCTGCACTCGGCACGGGTGCTGCTGGAGAAGCTGGTCAACGCCAGCCTCGTGCAGGAGGTGCGGTGGGACCGGTTCCGCATCCACGACCTGATGCGGGAGTACGCCCGTGACCGGGTCGTGGAGGAGGTGTCCGAGGCCGAACGCCGGAACGCCGCGACGCGCGCCCTGGACTACTACCTCCACTGCGCGCTGGTCGCGCACGCGGTCCTCGTGCCGTTCCGGGTCGTGGTAGACGCGGTCGAGTTCGAACCCGCCCACCCGCCACCCCTGGCGACCGCAGAGGCCGCACGGTCGTGGTTCGAACTGGAACAGGTCAACCTGGCGAACTGCCTTGGAGTGGCGAAGGAGTACGGCCTCGACACCTACCTGTGGCGCATCCCGCGAGCCATCCGCTACGCGGTCGACCTGCTCGGAGGCGGCGGCGACCTGATCGCCCTGTTCGGCCACGGGTTGGCAGCGGCCGAAGCGGTCCAGGACACGAAAGGCATAGCGGACATGTGCGCGACCCGGGGCGATCTGCACCATGGTCGCAGCCGCATCGTGGAGGCTCGTGAAGCGTATGAGAGGGCCCGTGGGAACTACGAGTCGCTGGGCGACTCGATAGCCGCTGCGGACATGTCCAACCGGATAGGGAGATCGTTCCGCCTCGCAGGAGAGCCCGGACGGGCACGCGCCGCGCATCAGGAGGCACTGGCCGCGTTCACCGCCGCCGGCGACCTGTACGGGCAGGCGGAATCGCACCACTACCTGGGCATCCTGGACCGGAATGCGGGTTCCTACGAGGAAGCCGTGGCGAGGCAGGAGCAAGCCGGCGACCTCTACCGCCGCACCCCGTACGACTTGGGCGTGGCGAGGGCGGCAGAGGCAATCGGCATCGTCCACCGTTTGCGCGGTGATTTCCGGGCTGCCATCGAATGCTTCGGCAGCGCTCTGCGGATCTACGAGACCAGCGGTGACCTGCGGGGCCTCGCCCACACCCTGAACAACACCGCGTCCTCCTCGTTGCTCCTCGGAGAACCGGGTACCGCGCTGGAGTACGTCGATCGGGCCCTGCAACTCTTCCGGAAGACCGGGAACCGAGCGGGGGAGGCCGACGCCCTTGTGGTGCGCGGGAGGGTGCAGCGCTCTTTCGAGCGGTTCGCCGAGTCTCGTGGCGACTTCCTCGACTCGCTGCGCATCGCCGAGGAGATCGGTATGCGCGGCGGCCAGGCGAACTCCCGACTCGAACTGTCCAAGACACTCCGCCTGGAGCGTTCCTTCGAAGCGGCACTGGACCACGTCGAAACCTCACTGGCGCTGTACCGGGAGATGGGGAGCGGCCGAGGCGTGGCCATAGCCCTCCTGGAAGCGGCCCGCTGCCTGGCCGAGTCCGGCGATCCGGCTGCGCTGCCGCGCTGTGAGGAGGCCATCGCGGCGTGCGAGCGCCACAACCTGCCTGAGCTGGCCGAAGCACGAGCACTCCTGGAGAGGATCCACGGTGCATGACACCGCCGGGCGGCGCGCGGCCTCAGGCAGCGCGCCTTGATCCCGTGGAGCTGAATTCGGCAGAAGCTGCCGCTTCTCGTGGTGACTGTTTCGCGGGTTCTACAGCCCGAGCGTTTCAGCTTCAGATGGAGGTGTAACGCCGACTGGCGTGTAGATGAAGACGAGTGAGGTAGAACTGCGCACCAAGATCGTCAAGTCGTAGAACGATCCTACGGTGATGGTGGTGCGTGTCTTCGTCAGCGTCGAAAGTTGCGGTAGTACGTCCTTGTGGAATGCTTCAACTGCCTCGCTGGAAAGCGTGTTCAGTGATGCGCCGATGCCGCTCAACAAGCGGGCAGGCGTCTGAATTGTTCCACCGCTGCCGTTCACGTGGGCGGTAACGGCGCGAGTCTTGCTGAATGCGCTGCTTTCGGGAAGCAGGTAGATCCTGGTGTCGGGTGAAACCTTGCCGCCAAAAACGCCCTGCTTCATAATTGCTGCCGGAAGGGGTGAGGAGCCCGCCGCCAGAATCGGTAGTTGCAGGTTGATCTGCGCGATCACGTCGTTCACGGATGAGTCGAACGCCTTGGCGCGCGAACTTGTGGTCGTGGTTGTCGTCGCTCCTGATAACTCGCTGGTGGTGGGCGGGTCGGATGTCGGCGATGATGTCGTAGGTCCACTCCCGCAGCCGGTGATCGCTGTCAGGATCAAGAGAGAGCAGAGTAGGAGTCGCGGTAGCATCTGGTCCGCCTGTGCATGGTGTGGGCCGGTCGGATCCATATCGGTAGTGGCTCAGCGGGCGTTACCGCGAGGCTATCTGCATCTCCGGTTCGGGAGTAGTCGGGGGGTGAAGATGGCGGCATGGGCTTTCAAGCTGCCGGACCACCTCCCCGGGGCGCCGATTCCATGTTTACGTGATTCCGGTCATTCGGAAAACTTCACGAAAACAAGGATTCAGGCGATGATGTAATCGAGCCATTGCCCGGTCTGGTGTAGGCAGCCTTGGTGACCGGTCGCTGGAAATTGGTTCGGGCAGTGGTCGAAGACTGGCGGACGAACCGCTGGGTGTGCCGCCTGATCCTGCCGGAGCCCAAGATCAGTCCGTGGTGAGTCCGTGGGCCATGGCAAGCAGGGGCAGGCGCCGTCTGACGGCGACGGCCGGAAAAGTTCAGGCCCCGAGCGCGTTTCCGCTGCTCAGGGCCTGATTCACCCGGCGAAAGGTGAGTGCCCCCGGCAGGATTCGAACCTGCGACACACGGTTTAGGAAACCGATGCTCTATCCCCTGAGCTACGAGGGCGCAACGGGCAGAGTACCGGGTGCCCCGGTGGCGGGGCGGGGGTGGGTGGGTCACCTGTACGGCGCTCGGCGTTGCGGTGCGTGCGGATCCCCGGGGTTTTCGGGGGGTCGGTCTGGGCTGTTGGGGGGAAGTGGCATGGGTCACCTTCACACCCGTTGGGGGTTCGGGTAGTGAGGGAAGGGTCTCTTCGGACCTCAACGGAAGATCTTCCATGAGCGGTAGACCTTGGCCGGACTTCCGGCCCGGACCCCTGGGTGCGGTGGGGGCCTGGTGGCGTCGGCGGTGGGTGCGGCGGGCGGAGGAGTTCACCTTCGACCCCCCTTCCTCGTCGCACCAGCAGGCGTTCGAGACGCCTCTGCCCAGCGTCGTGTACGGGCTGGACTTCAAGGCGCGCTTCACCGTGCACTGGCGGCTGGACCTGACCACCGGCGCACGGCACAACGTGCCGCGCAGTGCCGCCATCAACGACATCGTGCGGCGGGCCAGGGCGGTCACCGAGCGGGCCATGCTGGTGCACCACGCGCCGTTGCAGCACCAGCTCGGCGACGAACTCGCCGCTGAGCGCCAAGTCGAGGGCACGCACGTCTGGGCGCGCGCCGAGTCGGTCGAGATCTCCGTCGAGGAGACCGACCTCGACATGGCGCGCAAGCACATCGAGCTGCTCCAGACGACTACGGTCCGCCAAGCGGAGCGGGACGCGGAGCGCGCGGAGATCCGGTACCTGCGCGACGAGGTGCTGACCGACCTCTCCACCGCGACCATCTGGTGGCTGCACCGCAACGGGTACCAGGTCGAGCAGGCCATCGGGCTCTCGCAGCAGCTCGCCGAGCTCGTCCGGATCGCCTCGCTGCGCCGCGACCAGCACTGGGCCGAGACGCTGGTGACCAGTTTCGAGAGCGCCCTGCCGCGCCTGTCCGACGGCCACCGGACCGACCTGCGGCTGCACCTGGCCAAGGCCCTCGGCATCTACGGCGGCGCGTCGGTGGCGACGGAGTTCGCCGAGCAAGTCGGTCTGCCGCACCAGAACGGGGCCAAACCGCTGAACTGAGCCCGCCCGGACGGGCGCGGTCACACCGTCGTGGAAAGGCGGAAGACCCCGGTCCCTGGGGGTGGACCGGGGTCTTCCTGCGGACCGGCCTACGTGACGTAGACCTCAAGCTCGTACAGCGAGTATCCGTAACCCGCAGCGGGTTGGATACCGGTCATTCGTACGAATCGCGCGGCGCTCGGGGCGGACACCGCCGAGCGTCGTCCGCCTCCACCCGCACACGTGGTGAGGATTTCGCGCGGATGCCTGTCACCGTGTGAACACCGGTCCGTCGTGAGACGGGTGGTGAACCGCGTGCTGCGCAAGGAGAAATCCGGCGAAAGACGTTCGTGTTCGGCTCGGTGGGGCTCGCGGGCGGGCGTTGCCTGTTGACCGTGTGTCCCGGATCGGTGACGCACCGCCGCCGAACCAGGCCGGTTGGATCACCCGTCCTGTCCATCCGCGACTGTGCCGATCGGTCCGCACGCCTGCCGCCCGGTGCGCCCGTTCACGTTCACCGGTGAACTCCCGCGCCGAACGTGAACGCGAACGACCGCGACGGGTGCGGCATCCCGTCGACGGCGCGGCTGGGCCGTGTCGACCAGTGCGCCGCGCACCGTCCGGACCAGAAGCCCTGCGGCCCGTTGCCGCACGCGCGCCAGGAAGTTGCGCGGGTCCACCGCCCACTGCCGGTATTTCCTGGCAACTGTGAACAGGCTGTTGTCGAGCTGTTCCGTGGTGAGATAACGGTGAATTAACGTCAGCTTGCGTGTTCGTGCGCGATGCTGAGCGAGTACGAACACGAAACGCCAACGCGGGGAGGCGTCGTGATCAAGGTGATGCTGGCCGACGACGAAGACCTCGTCCGGTCCGGCCTTCGCATGATCCTCAGCAGCGCCGGCGACATAGAGGTTGTGGCCGAATGCGACGACGGGCACCTGGTGGCCGACTTGGCCCGCCAGCACCGCCCGCACGTCGTGCTGCTCGACATCCGGATGCGGTCCTCGGACGGGCTGATGGCGCTGCGCAGGCTGCGCGCCATACCGGACCCGCCGAAGATCGCCATGCTCACCACGTTCGACGTGGACGAGTACGTGTCCGAGGCGCTGCGGCTGGGCGCGTCGGGCTTCCTGCTGAAGGACACCGAGCCGGAGCAGCTGGTGCGCGCGGTGCGCGACCTGGCCGTCGGCGGGGCCGTGCTGGACCCCGGCGTGGCGGCGCGGGTGCTGGCGGCGGTGGCGGACGGTGAGCGGGCCGCCGAGCCGGCCCGGCGGCTGCTGGCGTCGCTGTCCGAGCGCGAGCGCGAGGTGCTGGTCCTCATCGGGCAGGGCATGTCCAACGCCGAGATCGGCGGCACGCTGCACCTGTCCGAGGCCACCGTCAAGGGTTACGTGTCCTCGGTGCTGGGCAAGATCGGCGCGGTCAACCGCGTCCAGGCGGCGCTGGTGGCGTTCCGGGGCGGCCTGATCGCCTGAGCCGGGGCGGCCGGAGCGCTCGCCGGAATTGTCGGTCCCCCGTGGGAAGATCGGCCTTCGGGGGCGCTCCGACCGCAATGTCGGTACCCGATGGGATAATCACCCCCGCCCGAACCTGAATCACTTTCAGGAAATGGTGGAACGGCGGCTGAATCGACGGGCCGTGATCGGGGAACGCCATTGTGGTGACTCGCCGCAACTATTTCACCGTTATGCACCGTGGTCGTTGAAGTGGCTCCCCGCCGCCACCTCCTCACGACCACGGGCGGTGGTGACGCGGCCGTCCGGCGGGCGGTGCCGGTGCGTCGTTCGACGGGCGGTGGTGCCGGCGTCGGTCAGCCGCCGCCGACCGTTTCCGACACCTCCACCGCCGGTTCCACCTCGACCCGGTTGCGGCCGTGCCGCTTGGCCCGGTAGAGCGCCATGTCGGCGGCGGCGAAGAGCTGGTCGAGCTTGGCCGGCCCGGCCGCCACGCCGATGCTCACCGTCGGCCGCCGCACGGTGCCCAGCACCATGGTCCAGTCGTGCCCGTCGACCGCCGCGCGGATCCGCTCCGCCACGGTCGGGCCCACGTCCTGCCCGGAGACACCGGACACGCCGGAGACGCCGGGAGCACCGGAACCCCCGGCGGCACCCGGCCCGCCGGGCGCACCGCCGGAGTCGCCGAGCAGCACCACGAACTCGTCGCCCGCCCACCGCGCCACCAGGTCGTCCGCCCGGCACTCCCGGCGCAGCAACTGGGCGATCTCGCGCAGCGCCGCGTCCCCGGCCGCGTGCCCGGCGTCATCGTTCACGCCCTTGAACCAGTCCACGTCGACCAGCACCAGCCACGGCACCCGGCCGCGCGCGGCGGTGCTCTCCAGCAGGGCCGCCGCGGCGCGCTCCAGCCCGAGCCGGTTCGCCAGGCCGGTCAACGGGTCGCGCGCGGCGGCCTCCTGCGCCGCCACCGCCAGCCGCTGCGCCTGCACCGCCACCCGGCGCTGCTCCAGCGCCTGCGCCAGTCCTTCCTGGAGGGTCTCGGTGGCCGTCCGGCCCGCCGCGACCGAGCAGCGCAGCGCCGCCGACTCGCCCACCGGGTCGTTCATCCGGGCGCAGATGTCGGCCAGGTCCAGTGAGAACCGCAGCAGCAGGGACGTGTCGTTGATGGCCTCGGCGGCGGCCACCGCGCGGCTGGCCAGCGTGCGCGCCCCGGCCAGCTCGCCCTGGTCCCGGCGCACGACCGCCAGCACCCAGTCGGCCACCGCCTGCGCCCACCGGTCGTCGGACGCGGTGGCCTGGCGCAGCGTCTCGGTCGCCACCTCCTCGGCGGCGGCCAGGTCGCCGACGCCGGCCAGGGACCGGCTGTACGCGCCCATCAGGGCCAGCCGCATCTGCGGGTCGCGCGCGAGTTCCAGCCCCTCCCGCAGGTGGTCGCGGGCCTCGGCGAAGATGGCCGGCGCGAGTTCCGGCGGGGACGAGATGGCGCGGAAGTTCAGCGTGCCGCCCAGCCCCTGGAGGCTGTGGCCGAGCACCTCGGGGACGTCGGCCCGGCGCGCGACCTGGACGGACAGCCGGAGCATGTCCACTGCGGCCCGCCGGTTGCCGATGCCCTCCAGCAGGTAGGCCAGCGCGTGCATGGCCTGCGCGGCGGCGGGGCTGTCGGCGTGCTCGGCGTCCAGGTCGGTCCAGCCCTCGGCGGCGAGCTCCAGCGCGAGCGGGATGCGGCCCAGCCGCCAGGCCAGCTTGGCCCGGTTGACCAGCACCGCCGAGCGCACCCAGCGGTCCGCGCCCGGTGGGGTCCGGCTCACCACCTGGTCGAACAGGGTGTTCGCCTCCGCCAGGCGACCGGCGTTCAGCAACGCCTTGACCTCGAGGTCCTGTCGGGGCACCGCTACCAGCGGATCTCGCTGCTCCACTCGTGCTGACACTCCATTCCGACTCGGCGGACGGGTACGCGGGCCCGCCCGCCAGCGGCACGGCCCCCACAGGCTACCGGGACGGACGCCGCGTGTACCGCTCCTGGTGCAGCACGTCTTCGAGCGGGATCCGGTTGCGCCAGCCGTGGCGCTCCAGGTCGGGGGTGTCGGGGAGGGCGTCGACGGGGCCGACGCACAGCCACGCCACCGGCCGCACGGCGGAGGGGATGTCGAGCAGCCGGCGCAGCACGTCCTCGCGGTAGAAGCTGACCCAGCCGACGCCCAGCCCCTCGGCGGTGGCGGCGAGCCACAGGTTCTCGATCGCCAGGCACACCGAGTACAGGCCCGCGTCGGCGATCGCGTGCCGGCCCAGCACGGCCGGCGCACCCCGGTCCGGGTCGTAGGTGACGACCACGCCCAGCGTGGACTCCAGGATGCCCTCGACCTTGATCCGGGCGAACGTCCCGGCGCGCTCGGCGTCCAACCCGGAGGCGAACACGCTGCGCTCGGCCAGCACGTGGTCGCGGAACGCGCGCCGGGTGTGCTCGTCGCGCACCAGGACGAAGTCCCACGGCTGGGACAGCCCGACGCTCGGGGCCGCGTGCGCCGCGGCGAGCACCCGGCGCAGCACGTCGTCCGGGATGGGGGCACCGGTGAACTCGCCCCGGGTGTCCCGGCGGCGGTGCAGCACGTCGTAGAAACTCATTCGGAGGATCGTGCCTCACGCGATCCGGTGAACTCCGCCGAGATGCGGTGGCGTCCGTCTCAACCGGGCGTTGAATGGTCCGCCATGCCGAGGATCGGAACCGCACCGGGGTCCGCGCTGGGTTTCGCCGGCGGCGTCGCCGCGACCGTCCTGGCGGGCCGCTGGCCGCCGGCGGCGCTCGTCCTGCTGGCCCTGGTGGTCCTGGTGGTGTCGCTGGTGACGACGCCGCTCGGCGCGGCGCTCACCGCCGTGCAGTGCTGGGGCCTGTACGGCAGCTTCGTGGTGTCCTCGGCGGGTTCCCTGGTGCTGGACTGGCCCGCGCTGGCGGTGCTGGCGGCGGCCGGCACCGCCTCGCTCAGCGGGCTTGCGCGGGGTAGGGCAGCAGGGCCATCTCCCGCGCGTTCTTGATCGCCGAGGCGACCCGGCGCTGCTGCTGCGGCGTCAGCCCGGTCACCCGGCGGGAGCGGATCTTGCCCCGGTCGGAGATGAACTTGCGCAGCAGCGCGGCGTCCTTCCAGTCCACTGTGGTCACGCCCTCCCTGCGCAGGAGGTTGGCGCGGCGCTTGGGCGTGCGTTCGGCCTTCGGCACGTGCTCCCCCTACCAGCTCGACTTGCGGACGCCGGGCAGCTCGCCGTTGTGGGCCAGTTCCCGCAGCCGGAGGCGGGACAGCCCGAACGCGCGGAAGTAGGCGCGTGGCCGACCGTCCACCGCGTCCCGGTTGCGCAGCCGGGTGGGGCTCGCGTCGCGGGGGAGGCGTTGCAGGGCGCGCTGCGCCTCGGCGCGGTTCACGGGGTCGGTGCGGATGACCTCCTTCAGCTCGGCGCGGCGCTCGGCGTGGCGGGCGACGACCTCGCGCCGCTGCCGGTCCTTGGCGATCTTGGACTTCTTGGCCATCAGCGCTCCTCGCGGTAGTCGACGTGCCGGCGGACCACGGGGTCGAACTTGCGCAGCACCAGGCGGTCCGGGTCGTTGCGGCGGTTCTTGCGGGTCACGTAGGTGTGGCCGGTGCCCGCCGTGGAGCGCAGCTTGATGACGGGGCGCACGTCGTTCGCCTTGCCCATCAGACCTTCTCCCCCCGGGCGCGCAGCTCGGCGACCACGGCCTCGACGCCCCGGCGGTCGACGGTCTTGATGCCCTTGGTGGACAGGGTGAGGACGACGAACCGGCGCTCGCTCGGCAGCCAGTACCGCCGTCGCTGGGTGTTGGGCAGCCAGCGGCGGGACGTGCGGCGGTGCGAGTGCGAGACGCGCTTGCCGTAGCCGGGGGATCGGCCGGTGAGCCGGCAGTGGCGTGCGGACAAGGTCAGCTCCTTTTTTGAAACGACAACCGTTTTCATCTACTGTAACCCACATGGAAACCGTTGTCGTTCTGGTGGCGGGCGGGCAGGGCGTCGCCGAGGAGCTGTGGCAGGCGTCGCCGGGCTCCGTGCTGGTCCGCCACGACCTGCGGGACCTGGGGCAGGGCGTCGTCCGGCGCTGGGTGGACGGCGCGCTCGCCGTCCTGGAACTCGCCCACGGGTGCGTGTCCTGCACGGTCCGGCTCGACCTCGTGCCGCTGCTGCGGTCGTTGCGCGGGCGCGTGGTCGTGGACCTCGACCCGGCGCTGGAACCCGAGGCGGTCTGCCGGGCCCTCGCGCCGCACGGGATCGGGGTGGCGGCCGTGGTGACCGCGATCGACCCGGCCACCTGGCTGGCCGACGTCTCCGGTGACGTGACGCTGGGCGAGCGCGGCAGCGGCGTGCCCGACGACGACCGGACCGTGGCCCAGGTCGTCGTCGGCCAGGCCGAGTCCGCCGACCTGCTGGTGGTGCGCGGGCCGCGCGATCCCGTGGTGGAGGCCGTGCTCGACCGGCTCGCGCCCGGCGTGCCCCGGGTCTCCCGGGTCGACGGGGTGCTGCCGGCCCGGCCGGACCGGCGACCCGGGCACGCGTTCGGGCCGTTGCTGCGCGGACGCCCGCCGCTGGAGGCCGACGGCGGTGTCGCGGTGGTGCACTTCGCGGAACGGCGGCCGTTCCACCCGATGCGGCTGCACGACGCGGTGGACGTGCTGCTCGACGGCGTGGTGCGGGCCCGGGGGCGCCTTTGGGTGGTGAGCCAACCCGACACCGCGCTGTGGTTGGAGTCCGCCGGCGGCGGCCTGCACGTCGGCGCGGCCGGTCCGTGGCTCGCGGCGCTGGACGACTGGTCCGGGGTGGACGGTGAGCGGCGGGCCCGCGCCGCCGTCGACTGGCACCCCCGGTTCGGCGACCGCGCCCAGGAGCTGGTGGTGATCACCCACCGCGCGTCGCCCGACGAGATCGCGGCCCGGCTGCGCGCCGCGCTCGTCACCGACGAGGAGCTGGACCTGGCCGACGAGCTGGACTTCGCCGACCCGTTCGCCGAGTGGCACGAGCTGGGGCTCTGAGGCGCGGCGCTAGACGCCCTGGGTGTCGCCGTCCGGGGAGTCGCGCCACTGGTCGAACGGGCGGTCCAGGTGCCAGCGGGTGCCGTCGAACGCGAGCACGCGGTGCTCGCACGTGCGGAGGTTGGACAGCGACTCGAACAGCTCGATGCTCCACCCGAACAGCCGGCGGCACAGCAGGCGGATGGTCAGCCCGTGCGACACGACCAGGGCCGTCGACGGGTGCTCGGCGTGGGACATCCGGGTTTCCAGGTCGGTCAGGAACGCGGCCAGCCGGTCGTCCACGTCCGCGCCGGACTCGCCGTTGGGCAGCCGGAAGAAGAAGTGGCCGAACGCGTGCCGCTGGTGCTTGAGCACCTCCTGCTGGACGGGGTCCTGGAGGTTGCCCCAGTCCTGCTCGCGCAGCCGGGGCTCGGCGACGACCCGTTCGGCCCGCGCGCCGAGGTCGAGCGCCCGCAACGTGGCCCGCGTGCGCACGTAGGGGCTGACGTACACCGCCACCGGCCGCCCTTCGAGCAGGGCTTTCACCCGGGGACCGGCCTCGGCCGCCTCCTGTTCGCCGCGCGGGGTGAGCGGGAGGGCGTGGTCGGGTACCCGGCAGTACGCCAGCTCGTCGATGTTGCCCAGGCTCTGCCCGTGGCGCAGCAGGATGATCCGCACCCCGCCATCGTGCCGGTGTTACAGTCCGGCGGCGAAACCGGACGGAAGGTGTCACATGATCAAGTACATCGCGCTGTACCGGAAACCCGAGGACCCCGACGCGTTCGACGAGGCGTACTTCGCCTCCCACCTGCCGATCGCCGCCAAGACCCCCGGCCTGCTCAGGGCCGAGGTCGCCAAGGTGTCCCGGGTGTTCGTGCCCGGCTTCCTCGGCGAGCACGAGCCGCACCTGGTGGCCGAGCTGTACTTCGAGTCCGAGCAGGCACTCAAAGCCGCCTTCGCCTCCCCCGAGTGGCAGGCCGCCGGCGCGAACCTCAACGAGATCGGCGGCCTCGACCTGGTCGCCATGTTCGCGGCGGAGGTCGTCGAGGGATGATCGCGGTGGTGATCGGCGGCGGCACCATGGGCGCGGGCATCGCGCACCTGCTGCTCGCGGGCGGGCACCGCGTGGTGCTGGCCGAGTCCGGCGCGCAGCGGGTCGCCGCCGCCCGGCAGGCCGTGGAGAAGTCGCTCGCGGTCGCGGTCGAGCGCGGCAAGCTCGACCGCGACCCCGAGGAGCTGCTGGGTGAGCTGACCGTCGTCGGGCAACTGGCCGACGTGCCCGCCGACCTGGTGGTCGAGGCCGTGCCCGAGGACGTCGAGCTGAAGCGCCGCGTCCTGGCCGCCGCCGCAAGCGCTTGCCCCGACGCCGTGCTGGCGTCCAACACCTCCTCCCTCTCGATCTCCGCGCTGGCCGAGGGCCTGCCCGCCGAGCGGGTGCTCGGGATGCACTTCTTCAACCCCGTGCCGGTGCAGAAGCTGGTCGAACTCGTCCACCACGACCGGCTGGACCCCGCCGTGCTCGCCCGCGCCCGCACGTGGGCCGAGCAGCTCGGCAAGACCGTGATCGAGGTCCGCGACACCCCCGGCTTCGCCACCTCGCGCCTGGGCGTCGCGGTGGGCATGGAGGCGATCCGGATGCTCCAGGAGGGCGTCGCCTCGGCCGAGGACGTCGACACCGGGATGCGCCTGGGCTACGGCTGGCCGATGGGCCCGCTGCGGCTGACCGACCTGGTCGGCCTGGACGTCCGGCTCGCCATCGCCGAGCACCTGGCCGCCGAGCTGGGTCCCCGCTTCGAGCCGCCCGCGCTGCTGCGCGAGAAGGTGGCCCTCGGCGAGCTGGGTCGCAAGACCGGCCGGGGGTTCTTCACCTGGTAAGCAGGACGGCGTGCTGATCAGGGAGCAGACCGACCACGACGCCGACGAGGTCCGCAGGCTGCGCAAGGTCGCGTTCGGCGGCACCGCCGAGGGCAACCCGCTGCGCCCCGGCCTGCGGGGCCTCGTCGCCGAACTCGACGGCCACCCGGCCGGGACGCTGGTCGTCCACGAGTTCCACCAGTACTACGGCGGCGCGCCGGTGCCCATGGGCGGCATCGGCGGCGTCGCCGTGGACCCGCACGCGCGCGGCCGGGGCGTCGCCACCGCCCTGCTGGAGCGGGCACTGGCCGACCTGCGCGAGCACGGGCAGCCGCTGTCCGTGCTCTACGCCACGGTCCCCTCGCTCTACCGCTCCCGGGGCTGGGAGCGGGCCGGCGTGTTCGAGGTGGTCGACTTCGCCCTCGACCGGCTCGCGGCCGGCCCCAGGCTGCCCGCGCGGCCGGTCGGCGAGGCCGACCTGCCCGGCCTGCACGCCTGCTACAACGACCTGGCGTCCACCGTGGACGGCCTGCTCGACCGGTCCCGGCCCGCGATTGACGTCGCCGACGTGCGCGGGCTCGACATCGCCTCGCTGGTGCCCGGCCACGACGGTGAGGTGCGCGGGTACCTGACCGCCGAGCGCGACCGCGACGGACTGCGGGTGCTCGACCTGGTCGGCCGGGACGCCGAGACCCAGCTCGGCCTGCTCGGCGGCCTCGCGTCCTGGGGCGGCGCGCTGGACCGGCTGTCGCTGCGGGTGGTCGACCCGGCCGTGACCGGGCTGCTCACCAACCAGGGCATCCGCTACACCACCACGACCTCCCAGTGGCTGCTGCGGGTGGTCGACCTGCCCGCCGCCGTCGCCGCGCGCGGCTGGCCGGCCGCGCGGTGGCTCCGGCCCGCCGCCGTCGACCTCGACGTCGAGGACGAGCACGCCCCGTGGCACGCGGGCCGGCACCGGCTGGTCGTGGAGGACGGGTCGGTGCGCGTCGAGCGGGGCGGCTCGGGCGCGGTGCGGGTGCGCGCGCGGGCGCTCGGCCCGTGGTTCAGCGGGATGCAGGACAGCCACGCGCTGCGCCGCGCTGGCCTCCTGGACGGTGACGCCGCCCTCCTCGACCGGCTGACCGGCGTGCCGGGCGTGCCCCGGTTGGCCGACTTCTTCTAGCCTGCCTGGCGTGACCACCGCCGGCACCCCGCAGCGCCCGGCCGCCGAGCGACCGGCGGGGGCCGGGCCGTGCTGACCGTCCTGGACCTGATCGGCATCGCCGCGTTCGCGGCCTCGGGGGCGCTGGCGGCGGTGCGCGCCCGGCTCGACCTGTTCGGCGTGATCGTGCTGGCGCTGACCACGGCGCTGGGCGGCGGGACCATCCGGGACGTGCTGCTCGGAGTGCACCCGCCGACAGCGCTGGTGGACTGGCCGTACCTGGCGGTCGCGGCGGGCACCGGCCTGGTCGTCTTCTGGTTTCACCCGACGGTGTCGAAACTTCGCCGGGCCGTGGTGCTGCTGGACGCGATCGGGCTCGGCGTGTTCGTGACCGCCGGCACGTCCACCGCGCTCGCCCTGGGCGCACCCCCGTACGCCGCGTGCCTGGTCGGCATGACGACCGGCATCGGCGGCGGTGCGCTGCGGGACGTGCTGCTGCGGGAGATCCCGCTCGTGCTGCGCCGCGAGATCTACGCCCTCGCGGCGCTGGGCGGCGCGGTGATCGTCGCGGTCGGTGACCGGCTGGGGTTCCCCGAAGGGCCCGTCACGCTGATCGGCGCGGTCCTGATCGCGGGCGTGCGGATACTGGCACTGTGGCGGAAGTGGAACGCCCCGATCGCCCGGAAACTTGACGGCTAGCTCACACCGCCTTCTCAGGCGGCTCTCAGGACCAGGAGCAACACTGATCCCCATGCGCATCCTCGTTGTCGACGACGACCGGGCCGTGCGTGAGTCGCTTCGCCGCTCACTGCAGTTCAACGGCTACCAGGTGGACCTGGCCGGCGACGGCCAGCAGGCCCTCGAATCGGTCGTCTCGCAACGTCCCGACGCCATGGTCCTCGACGTCATGATGCCCAGGCTGGACGGGCTGGAGGTGTGCCGGCGGCTGCGCAGCACCGGCGACGACCTGCCCATCCTGGTGCTGACCGCGCGGGACGCGGTGTCCGACCGGGTGTCCGGGCTGGACGCCGGCGCGGACGACTACCTGCCCAAGCCGTTCGCGCTGGAGGAGCTGCTGGCCCGGCTGCGCGCGCTGCTGCGCCGCGCCGTCAGCGATGCCGACGAGCCCTCCGGCGCGGTGCTCCGGTTCGCCGACCTGGAGCTGGACCCCGGCACCCGGGACGTCCGCCGGGGCGACCGCCCGATCAGCCTCACCCGCACCGAGTTCGCCCTGCTGGAGCTGTTCCTGGCGCACCCCAAGCAGGTGCTGACCCGGGGCCGCATCCTGGAGGACGTCTGGGGCTACGACTTCCCGACCTCCGGCAACGCGCTGGAGGTCTACGTGGGCTACCTGCGCCGCAAGACCGAGGCGGAGGGCGAGTCCCGGCTGCTGCACACCGTCCGGGGCGTCGGCTACGTGCTGCGGGAGACCCCTCCGTGATCAACACCGCCAACGGGCGGTTCCAGCGCGTCTCCCTGCGGGCCCGGGTCACCCTCCTGGCGGCGTTCTGCGTCGCCGGCGTGGTCGGCGTGGTGTCGCTGGGCGCGTACATGACCGTCAGCACCAACCTCGACGACCAGCTCAACCTGGGCCTGCGGCAGCGCGCGGACGCCGCCGTCAACGCGCCGAGGGTGAACACCGACGTCACCCAGATCCCCGGCGCGTTCCTCGCGGCGGGCGACGTGCGGATCGGCCTGCTCACCGACGACGGCAAGATGCTCTACCCGCAGGGCACCGTCGCGCCGCCGTCGTCGTCGGGCGACCTGGAGGTGGCGCGCGGCCAGCGGACCGAGAACCTGTGGAACGACACGCGCAGCGGGTTCCGGGTGATCTCGGTGCAGTACGAGGACGGCCGGGCGATGGTGATCGCCCAGTCGATGAAGCCGCTGGAGACCACCCTGGGCAAGCTGTCCGTGGTGCTGTTCGTGATCAGCGGCATCGGCGTGCTGGTCGCGGCGGCGGCGGGCACGGCGGTCGCGCGGACCGGGCTGCGGCCCGTGCAGCGGCTGACCGAGGCCACCGAGCGGGTGGCGATGACCGGCGACCTGCGCCCGATCCCGGTGACCGGCGACGACGAGCTGGCCCGGCTCACCCAGCGGTTCAACGCGATGCTCGGCGCGGTCGCGGACTCCCAGGAGCGGCAGCGCAGGCTGGTCGCCGACGCGGGCCACGAGCTGCGCACCCCGTTGACGTCCATGCGCACCAACCTCGAGCTGCTGCTCGCCTCCGAGCGCCCCGACCTGCCGACGCTGTCCGAACAGGACAAGGCGGAGATCAACGCCGACGTGCGGGCGCAGCTCGACGAGCTGACCACGCTGATCGGCGACCTGGTCGAACTGGCCCGCGAGGACGCTCCGCAGGTGGTGCACGAGCCCGTGGACCTGGTCGAGGTCGTGGAGCGGGCGCTGGACCGGGCCCGTCGCCGGGCGCCCGGCGACGTGCGGTTCGACGTGCGGTTGCAGCCGTGGTCGCTGCTCGGCGACTCCAGCGCGCTGGAGCGCGCGGTGCTCAACCTGCTGGACAACGCGGTGAAGTTCAGCCCGGCGGACGGCGTGGTGCGGCTGGAGCTGCGGCAGGTGGGCGACGGCAGCGTGGCGCTGGAGGTCGCGGACTCCGGCCCCGGCATCGCCGACGACGACCTGCCGCACGTCTTCGAGCGCTTCTACCGCTCGTCGGAGGCCCGCACCCTGCCCGGGTCGGGACTGGGCCTGGCGATCGTCAAGCAGGCGGCGGAACGCCACGGCGGCGCGGCCTACGCGGGCCGTGCGCCCGAGGGCGGCGCGCTGTTCACCCTCCGCCTCCCCGGCCGCCCCTAGCGCCGGCGGAACCCGGTCGACGGCACCGGCGGTTCGCGGCAGGATCCCGTTGCATGGCAGCGATTTTCCACGACGACATCCACGAGTTCTGGCGGCTGGCCCGCCCGCTCTACGAGACCGACCCGGTGCGCAACAGCTTCGCCCTCGCGTTCGTGGCCGCCGCGTGCGCCGCGCCGGAGCCCGGGAGCCGGGCCCTGCGCGGGTTCACCCTCCACGACGGCGACGAGGTGGTCGGCGCCGCGTTCCGCAACCCGGACCGGCCGGCGCACATCAGCGGCATCCCGTCCGAGCGCATCGGCGAGGTCGCGTCCCTCTGGCACGCGGCCGAACCGGGGCTCGCCGGCGTGTGCGGCCCGCGCTCGGCCGCCGACGCGTTCGCGGCCGAGTGGCTGCGCAGGAGCGGCCGGTCCAGCCGGGACGTGGTCAACCTCGGCTACTACCGGCTCGGGGAACTCGTGCCGCCGGTCGGCGTGCCCGGCGCGTCGCGGGTCGCGGACCGGTCCGACCTGCCGCTGCTGACCGGGTACTGGCAGGGCTTCCAGCGGGACACCGGCTCCTGGCCCGGCAGCGGCGTGGACGAGCTGCGGGACGACGTGCTGCGCTGGCTCGACCTCGGCTACGGCTTCCTGCTGTGGGAGGTGGCGGGGGAACCGGTGGCGCTCGCCGTGGTCCGGGGGCCGGTCGGCCGGGTGAGCCGCGTCGCCGTGGTCTACACGCCGCCGGAGGTGCGCGGTCGCGGGTACGGCTCGGCCGCCACGACGGCGGCCGTCCGGTGGGCGGTCGGGGCCGGCGCGGAGCACGTGGTGCTCAACACCGACCTGCACAACGCGACGTCCAACGCCCTGTACCGGCGCCTCGGCTTCCAGCCGGAGGAACCGAGCGTCGAGCTGGCGTTCACCGGGCCGTAGCGGTCTTCTGCCGGCGGTACGACGATGACTTAGAATAAACAAAGTCGCACAACGTACCGCCGGTAGCGTTGTTCGGTTTTGTTCGAATGTGGTGACCTTGGCCGCGTGGGCGGCCGGGCCGGGTTGGTCGGGAGAGGTGGGACGTGCTGGCGCGGCAGCGGCAAGCGGTGATCCTGGAAGAGGTCCGGCGGACCGGCGCGGTGCGCGTGAGCGACCTCGTGGTGCGGCTGGGCGTCTCGGACATGACCGTGCGCCGCGACCTCGACGTGCTGGCCGCCCGGGGCCTGGTGGACAAGGTCTACGGCGGTGCCACGACCGCGATCGGCCGCAGCACCGACGAACCCGGGTTCGAGGCCAAGTCGGTGCGCCAACTGCCGGAGAAGGAGGCCATCGCCGAGCGGGCCGCCCGGCTGGTCCGGCCCGGCACCGCGATCGGCCTGTCCGCCGGCACCACGACGTGGACGCTCGCCCGGTTCCTGGACGACGTCCCCGACCTGACCGTGGTCACCAACTCCACCAGGGTCGCCGACGTGCTCCAGCAGGGCGGGCGCACCGACCGCACGGTCGTGCTGACCGGCGGCGTGCGCACCCCGTCCGACGCGCTCGTCGGGCCGGTCGCCGTGCAGGCCCTGCGCACCCTGCACCTGGACGTGGTGTTCCTGGGGGTGCACGGCATGGCCGAGCGCTCCGGCTTCACCACACCCAACCTCGACGAGAGCGAGACCGACCGCGCCCTGGTCGAGGCGGCGGGCCGGGTCGTCGTGGTCGCCGACCACACCAAGTGGGGCACGGTCGGCATCTCGACCATCGCGGCCCTGGGCGAGGCGGACGTCCTGGTGACCGACGGGGGCCTGGCCGGGCAGGCGCGGGCCGTGCTCGCCGACCAGGTCGGCGAGCTGGTCCTGGCACCCGTGCCGGGACGGGGAGAGGAGGGGTCGGTGTGAGGCGCACGACGGGCGAGCTGGCCGACGGCCGGGAGATCATCTACTTCGACGACACCGACGACGCGCCACCGCGCACGGCGGTGGACACCAGGGACCTGCCGGCGTCGCAGCCCCTGTCCGAGGTGCGCCGGGACCCGCTGACCGGCGAGTGGGTGGCGATGGCGGCCCACCGGCAGACCCGCACCTACAAGCCGCCGGCCGACCTGTGCCCGCTGTGCCCGTCCACTCCGGACAAACCGACCGAGATCCCCGAGCGCGACTACGACGTCGTGGTGTTCGAGAACCGCTTCCCGTCCTTCGCCGAGGACGTGCCGGAACTGCCGTCCACAGTGGACGGTATGCCGATGGTGGCCCGCGCGGCGGGGCGCGGTCGGTGCGAGGTCATGTGCTTCACCTCCGACCACACCACGTCGTTCGGGTCCCTGGCGCCGTCGCGGGTGCGGACCGTCGTGGACGTGTGGGCGGACCGCACCGAGGCGCTGGGTGCGCTGCCGGGCGTGGAGCAGGTGTTCCCGTTCGAGAACCGGGGCGAGGAGATCGGGGTGACGCTGTCCCACCCGCACGGGCAGATCTACGGCTACCCGTTCGTCACGCCGAAGACCGAGCGGATGCTCGCCACCGCCGCCGAGTACCGCGACCGGCACGGGCGGGCCGTGCTGGGCGACGTGCTCGCCGCCGAACGCGCTGCGGGCACCAGGCTCGTGGGCACGTCCGAGCACTGGACCGCGTACGTACCCGCCGCCGCCCGCTGGCCGGTGGAGGTGCACGTGGTGCCGCACCGCCAGGTGCCGGACCTGCCCGCGCTCACCGCCGCCGAACGTGACGACTTCGCGCATCTCTACCTGGAAGTGCTGGGCCGGCTGGACGCCCTCTACCAGCGCCCGCTGCCTTACATCGCGGCGTGGCACCAGGCCCCGGTGCGCACCGGGCGCGACCTGGCGTGGCTGCACCTGGAGGTGTTCTCCGTGCTGCGCGCACCCGACAAGCTCAAGTACCTGGCCGGCTCCGAGTCCGGCATGGGCGTGTGGATCAACGACGCGACACCCGAGCAGATCGCGCAACGGCTCCGCGCCACGTCGTGACCGGTAGTGGTCGTTCACGGCGAAAACACTTCTCACAAGTGATCCCCAGGTCTGTTTAAGGCTCCTCTCAGGCGCACACCCCAGAGTGGTGGACATGACCGAGAACGAGCCGCAGCCGCCGCCGCAGCAGCACCAGCCGCAGCAGCCCAGCCCCTGGGCACGCGACAGCGCCGCGACCGGTCACGAGTACGCCGGTTACCAGCAGCAGGGTGCTGGTCAGCCGGTCACCGGTGGACACGGGGCCGTGCAGGGCGGCCCCGTACCGCCGGGCAGCGCGCAGGGCGTTTCGCAGGGAGACGCCGTGCCGCACGAAGGTGTCGCGGGTGCTCCGCAGGGGAGCCCCACGACACCGGCCGCCGGTGCGCCGAGCGCTTCGCAGGGGAGCGCCGCGCCATCGGACCACGGTGCGCCCGGAGCCGTGCAGGGCGGCTCCGGCGCACCTCACACCGGCTGGGGGAGTGCCCAGCCGGGCGTCCCGGGAGGGCCGGGTGTCCAGCAGGGGACGCCTGGTCCGCCGGGACCCTATTACGCACCGCCCGGATCTCCGACCGCTGCGCCGCCCGGCCGGGCGCGCGGGAAGGTCGTCGCGGGCGTCGCCGCGCTCGTGCTCGCCGTCGGCGGCGTCGCGGGCGGGGTCGGCGGCTACCTCGGCTACCAGGCGGCCGACAGCGCCGGACCGGTCGTCAACGCGCTCAACACCGCCCCGCCCGCCCAGCAGACCGGCAACGCGCCCGACGGCTCCATCGAGCAGGTGGCGCAGCGGGTGCTGCCCACCGTGGTGCAGGTGCAGGTCAACGGCGGTGCCGGGTCGGGTTTCGTGATCAGCTCGGACGGGTTGGTCGTGACCAACAACCACGTGGTCGAGTCCGCCGCCAACGGTGGCGCGATCAAGGTCCAGTTCCAGGACGGCCGGTCGGCGAGCGCCAAGATCGTCGGCCGCGACCCGTCCTCCGACGTCGCGGTGGTGAAGGCGGACGGGGTGTCCGGCCTGGTCACCTCCGAGCTCGGCAACTCCGGCGACCTGAGGATCGGCCAGCAGGTGGTGGCCGTGGGCTCGCCGTTCGACCTCAACGGCACGGTGACCTCCGGCATCGTCAGCTCGTTGAACCGCCCGGTCCGGGCCGGCGGCGAGGGCGGCAGCCAGGCGACCGTGCTCAACGCCATCCAGACCGACGCGGCGATCAACCCGGGCAACTCCGGCGGCCCGCTGGTCAACATGAAGGGCCAGGTCGTCGGGATCAACTCGGCCATCTACAGCCCCAACTCGACCCAGTCGTCGCAGGGCGGCTCGGTGGGCATCGGCTTCGCCATCCCCATCGACCAGGCCCGGCGCACCGCGAAGGAGCTGAGCGAGACCGGCAAGGCGACGCAGACCGTGCTCGGCGTCCAGGTGACCGACGACCGCACGGGCGGCGCGCAGGTCCGCGACGTGACGGCGGGCGGCCCGGCCGACCAGGCGGGGCTCAAGGCCGGTGACGTGATCACCAAGCTCGGCGACCGCCCGATCGACAGCTCGGACGCCGTCGTGGCCGCCGTCCGCTCCCGCGCCCCCGGCGAGAAGGTGCAGCTCACCCTGACCGGTGGCCGCACGGTCGAGGTGACCCTCGGCAGCCAGCCCGTAGAGGTGAAGTAACCCCACGATCCCCCGGCTCGCGTGCCCCGAGCCGGTGTTGAGGCCGCATCCCGGCAGGTCGCCCCTCACCTGCCGGAATGCGGCCTCACTTTCGTGCCCGACTTTCCTGCCCCCGGTCCTGCCCCCCAGGCCGCCCCCTCGAACCCCGTCCACTCCGTCCGGCTCGCGCGGCTGTTGCGTTGACCACGCCCACGGCCTTGCAGCGCAGCAAAAGCGTGCAGCCGGAGGTGTCGGCGCGACGTCCGCGGACCCGCCGGATCCGCCGATTGGCTACGGTGATCCGCATGGAACGCAGCGCGCAACGCCTGGGACGCGCCCTTGTCGTGATCGTGGACGACCGGGTGGCGCACGGTGAGCACGACGACAGCACGGGACCGCTGGTCACCGAGCTGCTGGAGGAAGCTGGATTCATCGTCGACGGCACCGTCGCGGTGGAGGGCGAGGTCGTGGGCATCCGCGCCGCGCTCAACACCGCGGTCATCGGTGGCGTCGACCTGGTGGTCACCGTCGGCGGCACCGGTGTGTCGCCGCGCGATGTCACGCCCGATGCCACGCAGGGCGTGCTGGACCGGCCCATCGCGGGCATCGCCGAGGCCCTGAGGGCTTCGGGGCTGGCCGCCGGCGCGGTCGACGCGGGGATCTCGCGCGGCCTCGTCGGGGTGTCCGGCAGCACCCTCGTGGTGAACCTGGCGGGTTCGCGTTCGGCGGTGCGCGACGGCATGGCGACGCTGTCCGCACTGGTGCCCTACGTCATCGAGCAGCTCTCCGGGCTCGACGAAGCATGACCGGGCCCGTTGACGACGCCGAAGCCGCCGAGGCCGCCGCTGCCGAGCAGGTGGCGAAGGAGACGGCCCGGCGTCGTCGGCTGGCCGAGGTGTTCGGCGAGGCCCTGCCCGAAGCGGCGGACGAGCCGACCGCCCAGGCACGGGACGACCAGTGGTACTGGGAGAACCGGCCGCCCCACCACGAGTAGCCCCGGGAGCCGGCACCGGCTCCCGAGCCGATCGCGCACCGAAGCCGTGCGGCGGTGCCCGCGCATCGACCGCCCGGCTTCGAGGCAATCGCTGCGCTTCGACCACCCGGCCCGGGGCGGTGGCTGCGCATCGGCGGTCGGCCGTGGAGTGGTCGACCGTGGAGTGGTCAGCCGTGAGGTGGTCAGCCGTCGCGCCGCTGCTGGGCGGCGAGCAGGTCGCGGATCTCCTTGAGCAGCTCGACGTCCGTCGGCTCCGAGGGCCCCGGCTCCTTGCCCTTCTCGCGCCGCTCCTTGATCTTGTTCATGGGCAGCACGAAGATGAAGTAGACGACGGCGGCCACGATCACGAAGTTGATCACTGCCGTGATGATCGCGCCGAAGTCCATGATGGTCTTGTCGCTCTCGCCGAGCTGCACCGCGAGCCCGTTGACGTTGTTGCCGCCGAGCAGCGCGACGATCGGGTTGATCATGTTGTTGGTGAACGCGGTGACGATCGCGCCGAACGCCGCGCCGATCACGACGGCGACCGCGAGGTCGATCACGTTCCCGCGCATCAAGAAGTCCTTGAAGCCCTTGATCACGGTCGGTTCCTCCATTCGGGGGGACATTGGGGGCTAGCGGAGGGTAACGGTTCACTCGACTTCCGTGACGCAGCGGGCACGCGTGTCTCCCTTCCCCGGGTGCAACGCCCTGCGTGGAATCCACCCGTCCGTTCGCCTTCCCGCCACCACTCCGGGTGGCCTGCGGACGATGATCGGTCCTGGGCGGCGATCGGCTCGTAGCCTCGGAGCCGTCCAGCGCACGAACAGCCGAGAGACGGCGATGACGGTCCACGACCAGCACGACAAGATCCCGGCCGTACCCGCCGGCCCACCGCAGGGACGGTCCGCCGGTCCGCTGAACAACTCGGTGTCGGCCACCTGGGTTTCGGGTGCGGTGGTGCAGGCCGGTTCGGTCACCGGCGGCGTCCACCACCATCACCCCGCCCCCGAGGCGTGGCCGGTCCCCCGGCAGTTGCCGCCCGCTCCGCCGGGGTTCGTCGGGCGCACGGGCGAACTGGCCGCGCTCACCGCCGCCGTCGACCGGGCTGCGGGCGGGGGGACGCTGGTGATCTCGGCGTTGGCCGGGGCGGGCGGGATCGGCAAGACCTGGTTGGCGGTGCACTGGGCGCACCGCAACGTCGACCGGTTCCCCGACGGGCAGCTCTTCGTGGACCTGCGCGGCTTCAGCCCCGCCGGTGACCCGATGCAGTCGACCGAGGCGGTGCGCGGGTTCCTCGACGCCTTCGGGGTCGCCCCGGCCCGCATCCCGGCCGACCCGCACGCCCAGGCCGCGCTGTACCGCAGCCTGCTGGCCGGGCGGCGGATGCTCGTGGTGCTGGACAACGCGGCCACCGCCGCCCAGGTCGTCCCGCTGCTGCCCGGCAACCCCGCGTGCACGGTGGTGGTGACCAGCCGCCGGAGGTTGGCCGGCCTGGTCGCCACGCACGGCGCCCACCCCGTCCACCTCGACTTCCTGGCCGAGGCCGAAGCCCGTCGGCTGTTCGCCACCCGGTTGCCCGAGCGGACCGCCGCCGAGGCCGACGCGGTGGACGACCTGCTCGCGTTCTGCGGCGGCTTCCCGCTGGCCCTCGCGGTCGTCGCCGGGCACGCCCGCGCCTACCCCCGTGCGCCGCTCGCCACCCTGGCCGCCGACCTGCGCGACAACGCCACCCGTCTGGAAGTGCTCGACGGCGACGACCGGGCCACCGGGCTGCCGGCAGTCCTGTCGTGGTCGCACGACGCGCTGACGCCGCAGCAGCGCGAGACCTTCGGCCTGCTCGGAACCGCGCCCGGCCCCGACATCGGCCTGCCGGCCGTCGCCGACCTCACCGGGCTGCCCGCGCACCGGGCCCGGCGGCTGGTGGACGCGCTGGAAGAGGCGTCGCTGCTCGACCACGACGGACACGGCCGGTGGCGGATGCACGACCTCGTCCGCGCCTACGCCGCCACCACCGCCGCCCGGCTGGACGAGGGCGTGCGGCAGCGCGCGACCGGGCGGCTGCTCGACCACTACGCGCACACCGCCCACGCCGCCGCCCACCTCCTCAGCCCCCTCCGCCACCCCGGTCCGCCCGGCACCCGGCCGCACGTCCTGCCGGACGCGCCGGCGGCCTTGGCCTGGTTCGACCGGGAACACGCCAACCTCCTCGCCGCCCACCACGCCGCCACCACCCGAGGCAGCCACCGGACGGCGTGGGAACTGGCCTTCGCCCTCTACACGTTCCACGTGCGGCGCGGGCACCGGCAGGACCTGTTCACCGTGTGGCGGGCCATGGTGGACGCGGCCGACCACCTGCCCGACCCGATCACCCGCATCCGCACCCACCGGTTCATCGCGCACGCCCTGGCCCTGCTCGGCCGGCACGACGAGGCGACCGCGCACCTGCACCGGGCCGCCGAGCTGGCACAGCACCACGACGACCCCGCCCAGCAAGCCCACGCGCTGAACCAACTGGCGCGCGTCCACGCCCACGAGGGCGACCACGCCACCGCCCTGCGCTACGCCCGCCGAGCCCTGCACCTGTACCGCCCCCTTGAACTGTTGGTGTGGGAGGCCACCGCGCTCAACACGGTGGCCCGGTGCGCCGCTCACCTCGGCGAGCACGCCACCGCCCGCGAGCACTGCGAAGCCGCGCTCGGTCACCACCTGCGCCACGGGGACGTCGACGGCGTGGCGGAGAGCCACGAGGTCCTGGGCTACCTCGCCCACCACGCCGGCGACCACCGCGCAGCCGTCGAGCACTACAACCAGTCCCTCGACCTGCGCCGCGACCTGGGCGACACCTCGGCGGGTGCCGACACCCTGGACGGCCTCGGCCACCCACTCACGGCGCTGGGCCACCACGAGCGGGCTTGCGAGGTGTGGAAGGAGGCCGAGGAGCTGTACCGGGCGCAGGGACGTGACGCGGACGCGACACGAGCCCTCCGCCAGCGCGAGCCACAGCCCGAGCACCAGCACCGATCCCGACGCTGAAGCCGACACCAGCACCCGACCCGAAGCGTGATGCCTTCAGGCAAGTCAGCCCCGGTACGGGTCGTCGGCTGCAATCCCGGCCCACCGCTGCGCCTCCCTTCCGCCCGGCCGAAGCCCGGGCGCGGCCGAGACCCGGACCGGGGTCGAGGTCGAGGCCCTGACCGGGACCGCGGTCGGAGGTTGCGGTCGTGATGGCAGGCAGTGGTGGCGGTGGTCGTGGTGGTGTTCGTGGCGGTGGGGTGGTGGGCTAGGAGCGCACTATCACCGTCACGGGTTGGGTCAGGGACTCGGCGGCCACCTTGGTCGCCGCCTCTCGGTTCACCGTCAGGACCACGACCTCACCGTCGCGGACGGCGGCTACGGAGGCTTGTTCGGCCAGCACTTCGGACTCCGCGCCCACCACGTCCACCCGGCTGCCCGTGCGCAGCAGCGTGGCCACGGCGGGGTCGGCCAAGTGGACGGCCACCGACGCCGTGTCCGGGTGGCGGCTCGTCAAACGGGCGTCCGTCAGCGGCTCGCCGGCCCTGGCCGCCGAGAGGAGGGTGCGCCCGGTCGCCTCGGCCTCGGTGACCGGGCCGGCTGGGGATAACTCGGGTGGGGCGTGGATGGTTCTGAGGTCGGCAGCGGTCAGCGGGACGCCGGGAGCCAGGTCGCGCGCGGCCACCACCAGCGGGGTGCCCGGAGGGCTGGGCCAGGCCGCTACCAGCACTGCGAGCAGCGCCATCACCGTCGCCAAGATCTTTCGCAAGAGGTTCACGGGGACGACGGTAGGGATCTTGGCGGAGGGTGGGAAGCAGGAACCCCCGAGTTGTGGATGAACTCGGGGGCCTGTGGACAACTCGGTGCTAGGAGGCTGCTGCCGCCGGGGTTGAGCTGCTCTTCGACGTGGACGACGAAGCCGACGACGAGGTCGACGAAGACGACGACGAAGAGGAGGAGGACGACGTCGAAGAAGACGAGCTGTCGCTCTTCGCCGAGGAAGACTCGCTCTTCGCCGAGGAGGGAGACTTGGCGCGGTTGTCGTTGCGGTAGAAGCCGCTGCCCTTGAAGACCACGCCGACCGCTCCGTAGAGCTTGCGCAGCTTGCCCTCGCACTGCGGGCACTGGGTCAGCGCCGAGTCGGAGAAGGACTGCACCGCTTCGAACCGGTGGTCGCACTCGGTGCAGGCGTACTGGTAGGTAGGCACGGTTCGCCCCTCCACGGGTCCCATGAACTGGCACTCGGCCGTCAAGAGTGCCAACCAAGATGATGCGCCGGCTGGCATACGTGGCGCAAACATCACAGGTCAACGTCACAACGGCAGGTGAATCACACCCGATCCGGGCGTCAACACCGCGTTCAACCGGACGTCGTGCGGTTCCGCCGGCAAAGACGGGACGAACTCCTCGTCCCGCACCAGACCGACCAACGGTCCGGTCGCCATCGGCAGCGACCGGTCGTAGTGCCCGCCACCCTGGCCCAGCCGCACCCCCCGGTGGTCCACCGCCAACGCCGGCACCAGCACCAACGCCGCCGACCCGATCGCCGACGCACCCAACGGCTCCCCGGCCGGCTCGCGCAGCCCGAACGGGCCGGCGCGCAACGCGCCGTCGTACAACGCCCAGTCCAGCGCCGCATCGCCGACCACGATCGGCAGCAGCACCCGGTACCCGCCGGAACGCAGCGCGTCGAGCAGGGCGAGCGACCCCGGCTCGCCCCCGATCGCCAGATATGCGCACACCGTCTGACCAGCGACAACGCCGAACGCGCCAACCGCGCTGAGCGCCTCGGACGACAACGGCGCGGGCTCCGCCGTACGCCGAGCGGCCCGAAACCGTGTGCGCAGAGTCGTCTTCTGGTTACGTTGATCGGACGTCATGGCAGGTCACCCTAGGCGCGGCGTTACGCTCGCTCCCCATGAGCGCCTTCCAGACAGCAATCGTGCCCGCTGCGGGATTGGGCACGCGCTTCCTCCCGACCACCAAAGCGGTGCCCAAGGAGCTGCTGCCGGTCGTCGACACCCCCGGGATCGAGCTCGTCGCCGCCGAGGCCGCGCAGGCGGGCGCGACCAAGCTCGTGATCGTCACCTCGCCCGGCAAGGACGCGGTCGCCGAGTACTTCCGGCCGCAGCCCGAACTGGAGCAGACGCTCGAAGCGCGCGGCAAGTCCGACTTGGTCGAGAAGGTCCGGCGCGCGCCCTCCCTGCTGCACGTGGAGACCGCGATCCAGGACAAGGCGCTCGGCCTCGGTCACGCGGTCGGCTGCGCCGAGGGCAACCTGACCGGCGAGGACGAGGCGGTGGCCGTCCTGCTGCCCGACGACCTCGTGCTGCCGACCGGCGTGCTGTCCCGGATGGCCGAGGTGCGCGAGCAGTTCGGCGGGAGCGTGCTGTGCGCGTTCGACATCCCCAAGGACCAGATCTCCGCGTACGGCGTGTTCGACGTCCGCGAGACCTCCGACGACGACGTCAAGCAGGTCGTCGGCATGGTGGAGAAGCCCAAGGCCGAGGACGCCCCGTCCACGTTCGCGGCGGCCGGTCGGTACCTGCTCGACCGCGCGGTGTTCGACGCGCTCAAGCGGATCACGCCCGGCGCGGGCGGCGAGCTCCAGCTCACCGACGCCATCGCGCTGCTGATCGCCGAGGGCCACCCGGTGCACGTCGTCGTCCACCGGGGTGGGCGACACGACCTGGGCAATCCGGGGGGTTTCCTCAAAGCTGCGGTTGACTTCGCACTTGAGCACCCGGACTACGGGCCCGAGCTGGGGGAGTGGTTGCGGGAACGCCTCGGCAACTCCTGAACGAGGGTCAACACATGAGGTCAGTGGACGAGCAGCTCGCCAGGGTGATCGCCGCCGCCGTGCGGCCCGCCCCGGTGCGCGTGGCGATCTCCGAGTCGCAGGGCCTGCTCTGCGCGGAGGAGGTCGTCGCGGAACGCGCCCTGCCCGGTTTCGACCAGGCGGCGGTGGACGGCTACGCGGTGCGCAGCGTGGACGTGCAGGCCGCGAACGACGAACCGGTGCAGCTACCCGTGGTCGGTGAGATCGCCGCCGGGTCGCGCCAGCCCAGACGGCTGCAACCCGGCCAGGCGGTCCGGGTGGCCACGGGAGCGCCGCTGCCGACGCTGGCCGACGCCGTGGTGCCGCTCGGGTTCACCGACGGGCACCCGGCGAAGGTGACCGTGCGACGTCCCGTGCCGTCCGCCGGGTACGTCCGGCGGACGGGCGAGGACGTGCAGACCGGTGACGTCGCGGTGCGCCGTGGCGCGACCATCGGCGCTGCTCAAGTGGGGTTGCTCGCCGCTGTCGGGCGCAACAAGGTACTCGTCCACCCCCGGCCCCGGGTGTCGGTCGTCTCGGTCGGCGAGGAGCTGGTCGACGTCGACCGCACCCCCGGCCAGGGCCAGGTCTACGACGTCAACTCCTACGCCCTGGCCGCCGCCGCGCGGGACGCCGGGGCGGAGGTCAGCCGGGTCGGCATCCAGTCCGCCGACCCGCGCCGGCTGCGCGAGGTGGTCGAGGGCCGGTTGCTGCTGTCCGAGATCGTGGTGATCGCGGGCGGTGTCGGCGGCGTGATCGGCGACGAGGTGCGGGCCGCGCTGGCCGACCTGGGCGACGTCGACCCGACCCGGGTGGCCATGCACCCCGGCTCGGTGCAGGGCTTCGGCCGGCTCGGGCCGGATGCGGTGCCGACGTTCCTGCTGCCCGCGAACCCGATGAGCGCGCTGGTCGTCTTCGAGGTGCTGGTCCGCCCGCTCATCCGGGCCGCGCTGGGCAAGCGCAACCCCTACCGGCGGGCGGTGAGCGCGCGGCTGCTGTCGCCGCTGACGTCGACCAAGGGGCGGCGCGGCTACCTGCGGGGCCAGTTGCTGCGCGACGCGGACAGCGGCGAGTACCTGGTCCAGCCGCTGGGTACGTCCGGGTCGCACCTGCTGGCGTCGCTGGCCGAGGCGAACTGCCTGGTGGTGGTCGACGAGGACGTCACCGACGTCGTGGTGGGGGAGGAAGTGCTGGTCAGCTTCCTCGCCCAGAAGAGTTGACGACGAGGGAGCCGAACCCGGAGCAGGGGTCGTAGGCCAGTGCGCACCCGGTCGCCCCGGGGCGCGGACGTGCAGAGGGGACGGATGGGCGCGGGTCCGGCGTGGGAGGGCGGCAGGCACCCCGGTTGGCCCGCGCGGCTCGGACCGCTGCGGGTGGAGGCCGGCGTCGTCGCGCTGCGCCCGCCGAGGCTGTTCGACGCGACCGCGTGGTCCCGGATCCGGATGCGCGACCGGGAGCACCTGGAGAACTGGGAGCCCACGGCCCCCGACGGCTGGGCCGAGCGCAACGCCGCGATGGCGTGGCCCGCCCAGTGGTCGTCGCTGAAGTCGCTGGCCAGGCGCGGGCAGGCGCTGCCGTTCGTGATCACCGTGGACGGCGACCTGGCCGGGCAGATCACCGTGGGCAACATCGTGCGCGGGTCCCTGCGCTCGGCGTGGGTGGGCTACTGGGTGGCCGCCGACCGGGCGCGCGGCGGGGTCGCCACGGCGGCGCTCGCGCTGGTCGTGGACCACTGCTTCGGCGAGGTCGGGCTGCACCGGCTGGAGGCCACCGTGCGGCCGGAGAACGCGGCCAGCCTGCGGGTGCTGGCCAAGGCCGGCTTCCGGGAGGAGGGGCTGTTCCTGCGCTACCTCGACGTGGCCGGGGACTGGCGGGACCACCTGTGTTTCGCGATGACCTCCGAAGAGGCGTCGCCAGAGGGGCTGGTACGCCGATTGGTCGCACAGGGGCAGGCCCGAACTGCCTGATCATCGGGCCGACCGGCTTAATGGGATCACCCGAAAGTGGGTGATAGACCACACTTTGGTACGTATGCCGGTCGGCGAGCCTCCGACACAGGTGTGACTGTTGTGACTAGCGTGGCGTACGCAGTTCGCGTGCCACGGGGTAGGGGGAGGTGACGGGGATGCCGAGTTCGCTGATCGTCGTGGGACTGGTCGTGGCCTGGTTGGTCGTCCTCGTCCCCATGGTCGTGCGCAAGCGCGCCGATGCGCGGAACAGCATGGAGGAGGAGTACGACGCCATGCCTGGTGCCGAGTTCGACGACGAGTACGAGGAGTTCGCCGACCAGGTCGACGACTACGAGGAGGAGCACGCCCACCGGCCGTACCGGCCCGGTCGCGGCGGCTTCGACCCGGAGACGGCGGCCATCGTGGCGCAGGCGAAGTACGCCTTCCGCCGGCGCGTGGTCGGTGCCCTGCTGCTGGCCGCGCTGGTCACCGGTGTGGTCGCCGGCGTGCTGTACCCGCTCGTGTGGTGGGGGCACGCGGCGCTCGACCTGGCCCTGGTCGGGTACCTGGTGTACCTGCGCCGCCAGGTCCGCATCGAGGAGGACATCCGCGCCCGCCGGCTGGCCCGGCTCGCCCAGGCCCGCCGCCGCCCGGCCGCGCGCCCGGCGGTCGAGCAGGAGGGCGCGGAGGACGAGGACACCGGCCTGGCCCCGCAGCCGCGCTTCCAGCACCACGTCCGCCCCGGCACGGTCGTGGTGGACGCAGACGACGAGGACCCGGTGTTCGTGGAGTTGGACGGCCCGGAAGCGCTGCCGTACCGGCGCGCGTCCGGCGAGTAGAGGGGGGTGGCAAAACCACCCCCCGGCTACTGATATGCTTCTCCCCGCACGACGGGAACGACAACTGAACACGGGGCTGTAGCGCAGTTGGTAGCGCGACTCGTTCGCATCGAGTAGGTCAGGGGTTCGATTCCCCTCAGCTCCACAAGGACAGTGCGAAGCGGAAACCGGTCTACGGTTTCCGCTTTCGTGTTTCGCGGGGGTCCTGGGCCAGGCGTTGCCGACGGGTCCGCTGCCCGGTCGAGTGCCGGCTCGGGTCGTTCCGGACGACCGGGGTGGACGGCCGACTGCGGCGAGCACCGGGCCGCGTGCGTCGAGCGGGTCGTTGCCGATCGCCGAGACGACGGCTGCTGATCCCCGTGTTCGGGTGGCCGGATCGCCCGGGTGGGTTCGGCGTCGGGCTGCTCGACGCGGGACTTTTCCCTGATATTTCGGGTTCAAGGAAAAGGGGTGGCGTTTCTCGACCGGGCGACTGGATATCCGGCTGCGACGGGTGCATGGTGTTGCTGTACCGGCGTTCTTGTCCGGCGTCAGCGGGTGGGGCCCGTGGGCGGGGGTGGCGTGGTGGTCGGGAAGGTGTTCGCGGTCCGGGTGCGGTCCGCTGATCTCCAGGCCCTGGTGGAGTGTGGGCGGACGGTGCGCTACGCGGCCGGGGACCACCTCCTGCGGCAGGGGGACCCGGGGGACTGCGTGCTGCTGGTCGGCACCGGGCGGGTCAAGGTGGTGGCCCGGGACGGGGCCGGGCACGAGCGGTTGCTCGGGATCCGCGGCAGCGGGGAGTTGTTGGGGGAGATGTCCTGCGTGGACGACGGGCCGCGTTCGGCGTCCGTGGTCGCGCACGACCCGGTGTCCGCCGTGAAGATCGCCAAGGCGCGGTTCATGGGCATCCTGGGCGAGCGGCCCGCGATCGCCCGCGAGGTGGTCCGGCAGGTGTCGCAGCGGCTGCGGGACGCGGAGCGCAAGCAGGCCGAGCTGACCTCGGACAGCGTGGACACCCGGGTCGCGCGGGTGCTGGCGGAGCTGGCCGAGGTGTTCGCCGAGGACGGTCCGCCCGGCCCGCGCGGGGTGTGCGTGCCGCTGGGGCAGGAGGAGTTGGCGCAGCTCGCGGCGGCCTCCCACGTGTCGACGCAGCGCGCGTTGCGCGGGCTGCGGGCCCGGAAGTTGGTCTCCACCGGGTACGGGCGGGTGGACATCCCCTGCTTGGGCTGTTTCGCCGCGCTGTCCGGTCTGAACCGCTCGAAAGACGTCAGGGGATGTGGTGGCCGTGGTGCCTGCGCCGAAGGGTGATCACATCGCCGCCCCCTCCCCCTAGTGAGGCAACGTGACCACACTCGCCCTGGCGCGCACGGTGCTGCGGTTCGACGTCGTCGGCTCCTCCGCCGGGGACCGCACCAGGCAGGTGCTGCTGGACCGGGCGCTGGAGTCCGCCCTGGACCTCGCGCTGGGCGCCGTCCAGGACCCCCGCTACCCGATCGGCAGCTCGTTCCGCCGGGTCGACGGGGACAGCGCGACGCTGGTGGTCGAGGCGTGCGTCGCCAAGGCGTGGGTGCTGGCGGACTTCGTGCTGCGCGAAGTCCCGATCGCGCTCGGCGAGGTGAACCGGGCCGCGAACCCGGCGCACCGGCTGCGGCTGCGGGTCGCCGTGGACCACGGGGAGACGGTGATGGACGTGCCGCACGTGGGCGGTGACCCGGTGGTCGTCACGGCGCGGCTGGTGGACGCGCCCCGGTTCCGGCAGGCGCTGGTGGACGCGCCCGCGCAGGACCTCGGCCTGATCGTGTCCGACCGGTTCTACAACGAGGTGGTGCGCCGGGGCGAGCGCGGGCTCGACCGGGTCGGGTTCCGGCCGATCCACGTGCCGGCGAAGGACTTCCGGCGGCTGGGCTGGCTCTGGGTGCCGCCCGGGGGCGAACCCCCGGCCCGGCCCGGCCGGGGCGTGAAGCCGGAGACGGCGTCCGTGAAGATCGCGGACGCCGTTCGCGTTCTCCGGGTCGAGGGGCCGCCGGACGTGGTCTTCGGCCTGGGCGAGTGACGCGGGACGGCTAGCCTGGGCGGTGTGCACGAGACCTCCGACGACCTGGAGTGGTTGCAGCGCCTGCTGGACGACTCCTACGCGGTGGCCGGGCCGCACCTGCGGTCCGTCGTCACGCCGGAGCGCCGGGTGGACGCGGCGGGCGTGGTCGCCGAGTTGGGCGCGATGCGGGTGATGGCGCTGGCCACCACGACGGCGGCCGGCGAACCCCGGGTCGGCCCGGTCGACGGGCTGTTCTTCCGGGGCCGCCTGCACTTCGGCTCGGGCCGGGACTCGTTGCGGTTCCGGCACGTCCGGGCGCGGCCGGCGGTGTCCGCGTCGGTGATCGACGGCGAGCGGTTGCAGGTCACGGTGCACGGGACGGCGCACGAGGTGGTGCCGGACGGAGCGCTGCGGGACTTCCTGGTCGGCGTCTACGGCCGCGAGGCGTGGGACGACTGGATGAGCGCGTTGCCGTGGGCGCGGATCGAGCCCGCGCGGATGATCGCCTTCCGCAACCCGTGACGCCCGCCATCGGCGGAACCCGGTGCTGTCACTAGGATTCGGCCGATGCGCTTCGTGGCCGACCTCCACATCCACTCGAAGTACTCCCGGGCGTGCAGCAGGGACTGCGACCTGGAGCACCTGACCTGGTGGGCGAGGCGCAAGGGCATCTCGTTGCTGGGCACCGGCGACTTCACCCACCCCGCGTGGCACGACCACCTGCGGGAGAACCTGGAGCCCGCCGAGCCCGGCCTCTTCCGGCTGCGCGCCGACCTGGACCGGGAGGTCGACCGCACGCTCGCGCCGTCGCTGGCCGGCGCGGCCGTCCGGTTCATGCTGTCCGTGGAGATCTCCACCATCTACAAGCGCGGCGACCGCACCCGCAAGGTGCACCACCTGGTCTACCTGCCCGACCTGGAGTCGGCGGCCGGGTTCAACCGGCGGATGGCCAAGATCGGCAACATCGCCTCCGACGGGCGGCCGATCCTCGGGCTCGACTCGCGCGACCTGCTGGAGACCACCCTGGAGTGCGGCGGCTACCTGGTGCCCGCGCACGTCTGGACGCCGTGGTTCGCCGTGCTGGGCTCGAAATCCGGGTTCGACGCGGTCGAGGACTGCTACGCCGACCTCGCCGACCACGTGTTCGCGGTGGAGACCGGCCTGTCCAGCGACCCGGCGATGAACTGGCGGGTGTCCGGGCTGGACAAGTACCGCCTGGTCAGCAACTCCGACGCGCACTCGCCGCCGGCGCTGGGCCGGGAGGCGACGGTGTTCGACACCGACCTGGACTACCACGCGGTGCGGCGCGCGCTGGAGACCGGCGACGGGTTCGCCGGGTCTGTCGAGTTCTTCCCCGAGGAGGGCAAGTACCACGTCGACGGGCACCGCAGGTGCGGTGTCCGGCTGGAGCCGGCGGAAACCCTGGCGCACGGGGGGATCTGCCCCGAGTGCCGCAAGCCGCTCACGGTAGGTGTGCTCAGCCGGGTGGAGGAGCTGGCCGACCGGCCGGAGGGGTTCCGGCCGGACGGGGCGGCCGGGTTCCGCAACCTGGTGCCGTTACCGGAGATCGTGAGCGAGATCCTCGGCACCGGGCCCAAGAGCAAGAAGGTGCTGGCCGAGGTCGACCGGCTGACCGCCGCGCTGGGGCCGGAGCTGGGGATCCTCCAGGACGTCCCGGTGGACGACCTGGCCGCGCACTCCGCGCTGCTGGGCGAGGCCGTGGACCGGTTGCGGCGCGGCCAGGTGGTGCGGGACGCCGGCTACGACGGCGAGTACGGCGTGATCCGGCTGTTCGAGCCGGGTGAGCTGGAGCGCCGCAACGCCGCGCCGTCGTTGTTCGAGTGCGAACCGGCCCCGGTTGCCACACCCGCGCGCACCCCTGCGCCCGTGAAAGCACCCGAGCCCGCTGCCACACCGCCGGCCGAGGCCGCTGTGAAGTCCACTGTGGATGGTGGATCGCTGTTGGACGGGCTGGACCCGGAGCAGCGCGTGGCGGCGGAGTCCGGTGGTGGACCCCTGTTGATCGTCGCCGGACCCGGCACGGGCAAGACCCGCACGGTGACGCACCGGATCGCGCACCTGGTCACCGAGCGCGGGGTCCCGCCGGAGGAGTGCCTGGCCATCACGTTCACCCGCCGCGCCGCCGAGGAGATGGCCGAGCGGCTGGCCGCGCTCGCGCCCCGGCACGCGCACCGGATGACCGTGGTCACCTTCCACTCGCTGGGCGTGCGCGTCCTGCGCGAGCACCACGCCGCAGTCGGCCTGTCCGCCCGGTTCGGGATCGCCGACCCGGACCGGCAGGTGGAGGTCGCGCTGTCCGTCGCCGATGGCGAGAAGGAGGCACGCCGGCTGGTCGCGGACGGCGACGAGCAGTACAAGAAGGCGTTGCGGGCGCTGGACCTGGTCGACTTCGACGACCTGGTAGCGCTGCCGTTGGCGCTGCTGGAGGCCGACCCCGCGCTGGTCGCGGCCTACCGCGCCCGCTACCGGTGGATCTCGGTGGACGAGTACCAGGACGTGGACGAGCGGCAGTACCGGCTGTTGCGGCTGCTCGTGCCGGCAGACGGCAACCTCACCGCGATCGGCGACCCGGACCAGGCCGTCTACCGCTTCAGGGGCGCGGACGTCGGCTTCTTCCTGCGGTTCCGGGAGGACTTCCCCGGTGCCCGGGACGTCGCGCTGACCAGGAACTACCGCTCCAGTGCCCCGGTGGTGGCCGGTGCGCTGGAGGTGATCGCCCCGACCTCGCTGGTGCCGGGGCGGGAACTCCGGGCCGTGGGCGAGCACGGCGACGCGCGGATCGGCGTGCACCACGCGTCGTCCGAGCAGGCCGAGGCGGCGTTCGTGGCGCGGACCGTGGAACGGGTGCTGGGCGGGGCGTCCTTCCACGCCTTCGACAGCGGCCGGGTGTCGGTGTCGGAGGACGCGCGGGGGCTCGGGTTCGCCGACTTCGCCGTGCTCTACCGGACCGACCGGCAGTCGCGGGCACTGGTGGAGGCGTTCACCCGCTCCGGCCTGCCGTTCCAGAAGCGGTCGCACGACCGGCTCGCGGACCGGCCCGGCGTGGCCCGAATCGTGCGCGAGGTCGCCCGCACCGCCGGGGAGTCGGTGGTGGACCGGGTGCGCGTGGCGGCCGGTGCCGACCACGACGCGTACGAGCTGCTCAAGCCGCTGGCGGTGGAGTGCGGCGCGGACGTGGGGCGGTTCACCGCGGAGTTGGCGCTGGGCGTCGAGGTCGACACGTGGGACCCGCGCGCGGACCGGATCTCGCTGCTGACCCTGCACGCGTCCAAGGGCCTGGAGTTCGCGGTGGTGTTCATCGTCGGGTGCGAGGACGGGGTGCTGCCGCTGCGGTGGCCCGGGTCGGCGGGCGGCGCGGACGCCGCCGAGGCCGTGGCCGAGGAGCGCCGGCTGGTGTTCGTCGGCATGACGCGGGCGCGGCAGCGCCTGTTCCTCAGCTACGCGGGCCGGCGCGCGCGGTCGCCGTTCCTGGCGGAGCTGACCGGGTTCGAGCAGGTCGGCGACGCCCGGCCGAAGCGGTCCGACGGGGGCACCCAGCTCAGCCTGCTGTGAGCGCGCGCCGGCGGCAGCCGGCTCAGCACCCGGTGGCCGGCCGGTGGTGCGCGGGGTGGGCGAACCGCCCATCCGGTGCCGCCGGGCAGCCTCGCGGCGTCACTCGCCGGTTGTCGCCCGTTAACTCCTCACTGGTGACTTAACCGGATGACCTATCCGGCAGTGTGCTTCTGGCCTGCGTGAACGTGGTCCGTAAGATCACAAGTGGACTGGACCATAACCTGACGTTATGACTTTACTGGCATATCCGCCGTCTCCCCCAGCCGGCTAGCGTCGGTCGCAACGGCCCCGCATCCAGTGTCACCACCCCCTGCAAGGAGACAGCGGATGACTCGACGCATCGCCGCCGCCGTCGCCGTCACGGTATTGAGCGCTGCCGGCGTGGCAGCAGCTCTCACCACTTCAGCGACCGCCGGCCCCCCTGCACCACAGGAAGACGGAGTCATCGCCGCCATGGCGCGTGACTTCAAGATCAGCCCCGACCAGGCCCGCGACCGGATCGGCCGCGAGGCCAAGGCGGCCACCACCGAGCAGTCGCTCAAGTCCAAGCTGGGCGCCGACTTCGCCGGCGCGTGGCTCAACGGCGACGCCACGGAGTTCACCGTCGCGGTCACCACCCAGGCGCAGATCCAGGCGGTCAAGGACGCCGGTGCGACGCCCAAGGTGGTCAAGCGCAGCCAGATCCAGCTCGACGCGCTGAAGGCCAAGCTCGACGCGAACACGAACGCGCCCAAGGACGTGCCCGCGTGGTACGTGGACGTGCAGTCCAACTCCGTGGTCGTGCTCGCCCGCAACACCGACAGCGCCAAAGCGTTCGTCGCGGCCAGCGGCGTGGACGCCAGTGCCGTCCAGATCCAGAAGTCCGACGAGAACCCGCGCGCCCTGATCGACGTGATCGGCGGCAACGCGTACTACATGGGCGGCGGCGGTCGCTGCTCGGTCGGCTTCTCGGTCAACGGCGGCTTCGTGACCGCCGGGCACTGCGGCAAGACCGGTTCCTCGACCACGCAGCCGAGCGGCACGTTCGCCGGCTCGACCTTCCCGGGTCGGGACTACGCGTGGGTCCGGGTCAGCGCGGGCAACACCATGCGCGGCCTGGTCAACCGCTACCCCGGCACCGTCCCGGTGAAGGGCTCGACCGAGGCCGCCGTCGGCGCGTCGGTCTGCCGGTCCGGCTCCACGACCGGGTGGCACTGCGGCACCATCCAGCAGAAGAACACCTCCGTGACCTACCCTGAGGGCACGATCTCCGGAGTGACCCGCACGAACGCCTGCGCCGAGCCCGGCGACTCCGGCGGCTCGTGGCTCTCCGGCGACCAGGCCCAGGGCGTCACCTCGGGCGGTTCCGGGAACTGTTCATCCGGCGGCACGACGTACTTCCAGCCGGTGAACCCCATCCTCCAGGCCTACGGCCTCCAGTTGGTCATCGACGGCGGCGGCACTCCGACCACCGGGCCGACGACGACGACCAGCAACCCTGGCGGCGGTACGTCCTGGCAGCCAGGCGTCCAGTACGCGGCCGGTACCACCGTCACGTACAGCGGCGTCGGGTACAGGTGCTTGCAGGGGCACATGTCCCAAACCGGCTGGGACCCGCCCGCTGTGCCCGCCCTGTGGGCGCGCGTGGGCTAGCGGCAGGCTTCGCGCGCGGGGGAGGGGCTCGACGGCCGTCGGGCCCCCCTTCCACGCGTCTACCGGGGATGACGGGGCGTTTGCGGAGGCGCCCCGCCCCCACTATCACCGGGAACGGCCAGGCCCCTCACCTGGCCGTTCCCGGCTTTTCGGTGTTCTGCGGCCGGTGGGTCCCGCGTGTCGACCGCCACCGTGCGGTCTGTAGCGGCCCTTATAAAATGGGGTCGTGGCGGGGCGCAGGCGTCGGTTCGACCGTGAGGAAGTGCTCGACCTGATCACCCGCGCGTTCTGGCGCGCGGGCTACGACGCCACCTCGGTGGCGGACCTCACCAGGCTGACCGGGGTCAACCCGCCCAGCCTCTACGCCGCCTTCGGCGACAAGAAGGCTCTGTTCGCCGAGGTGGTCGAGCGCTACCTGCGCACGTACGGCGCGTTCGCCGGGCTCGCCCTGCGGGAGGAGCCCACGGCGCGCGCCGCCGTCGAGCGCATCCTGCGCGAAGCCGCCACCGCGTACACCGACCCGGCCCGCCCGCGCGGCTGCCTGCTGCTCAGCGTCCCCGAGCTGGTCGCGCACCGCCGCGCCGCGATCGACGCCGTGGAGGCCAAGATCCGCGCCGACGTCGCCTCGGGCGTGCTGCCCGCCACCACCGAGGCGCACGGGCTGGCGGTCTTCGTCGGTGCCACCGTGCGCGGCATGTCCGGGCTCGCCCGGGACGGCGCGACGCGCGAGGAGCTCGGTCACGTTGCCCGTGCGGCCCTGACGGCTTGGCCCGCACCCGTACCCTGAGGGACGACGAGAAGGGGTGGTGGAGGGCGTGGCGCTGGCCGAGTCGCTGCTCGAATGGCTGCACGGCTGGACCGCCGTCCCGATCTGCCCCGGCGACTGGGCGTGGACCACGACGGCGCTCGGCGCGGTGATCGGCCTGCTGCCCACGGTCGCGGCCCTGCTGGCGATCACGGTCCGCCGGGTGGTCGGCAACTCCTACGGCCCGGTGACCGGCGCGATCTTCGCCGTCCTCGGCGTCTCCAGCACGCTGGTGGTGCCGTGGGTGCTGTTCTCCGGCGCGTTCAACGCGCTGCGCGCCGGGTGGCTGCCCGGTGCCGAGTCGCTGACCGACTCGCCGTGCCTGGCGCTGACCCAGGCCGAGTACCTGGTCACCGCGCCCTCGATCGTGAACGCGTTCACCGGGCGGTCCGGCGTGCCGTTCCTGGTCGCCGCGTGCGTCACGGCCGTGCTGGCGCTGCTGTGCCTGATCTTCGTCATGCTCCAGGCGGGGTCGGCCTTCCGGCTCGGCCCGAACTGGCCGCGCCGGGTGTTCTGGCCGCCGTTCCTGGTCCTGCTGGTAGCCACCTCGGCACTGCCGGTGACGCTGGTGGGCCACCTGCTGCTCGGATTCTTCCCGGTTGCGCTGATCGGCTCACTGGTGGTGCGGATTTTCGGGTTGACTACCGCCATGCTCAACCGCCCCGGCCGGGAGCGCGGCACGCCGAACTCCCCGCAGTCGCAGCCGTCGTCGTCACAGCCCTCGGCGGCGGCGTCGTCGGCGCAGCAGTCGTCGGCGCCGCAGCCGCTGTCCGCCGCGTCGTCGCGCAACAACCCGCCGCCGTACCAGGGGCCGCCGAAGCCGCCGCCGTACCAGCCGGCGCAGATCCCGCCGTACCGGCCGGTGCCGCCGTACAACCCGAACCCGCCGGCGCCCAAGCCCGTGCCGCCGACGCAGCAGCCCGCGCAGCAGCCGCGCCAGTACCCGCCGACCCGGATCGCCGACGTGCCGCCGGCCGAGCCGCCCCGGCCCACCCGCGTCGAGCAGACCGGCGGTCCCGGGCCCACGCGCGTCGAGCACCAGCCCGCGCCGCTGGCCGACACCCCCGGCCCGCTGCCCTTCGGGCCCGGCGCCAGCTCGCCGATGCCCACCCCGACCACCGCCGACGGCAAGGTCTGGAACCCGGCGGGCGGGCGCTTCCGGCGGGTGCGCCAGCTCGGTCGCGGCGGGTTCGGCACCGTGTGGCTGGCCGTGGACACCCAGCTCGACCGGACCGTCGCGGTGAAGCTCGCGCACGCGCCCGACAACGACACCGAGCAGCGGATGCTGCGCGAGGCGCGGGCGCTGGCGGCGGTGCGGCACCCGAACTGCGTGCGGGTGTTCGACATCGTGCAGGACCCGGACGGCCTGGCCATCGTGATGGAGTACATCGACGGCCAGCCGCTGTCCGACGCGGTGCTCAAGAGCGGCCTGCTCCAGGACACCCTGGCCGCGCGGCTGTGGGTCAACATGGCCGACGCCCTGGCCGCCGCGCACGAGCAGGGCGTGCTGCACCGGGACGTGAAGCCGTCGAACGTGATCGTGGACGGCGGCGGCACGGCGCACCTGATCGACTTCGGCATCGCCCGGTCCAAGGGCGACAGCACGCTCACCGCGACCGGGATGATGGTCGGCACGCCCGACTTCCTCGCCCCGGAGACCGCGCGCGGCGAGGCGGCCAGCCCGGCGTCGGACGCCTGGCAGCTGGCCGCGACCGTGAGCTACGCGCTGACCGGCCACCCGCCGCGCGGCTCGCGGGAGAACCCGATCTCGTCCCTGATGGCCGCCGCGCAGGGCGAGCCGTGCGTGAAGCTCCCGCAGCACAGCGCCCACCACCGCCTGCTCACCTCGGCCCTGGACGCCGACCCGAAGCGCCGCCCGCCGCTGGCCTCGGTCCGGGCCGAACTGGGGTCGTGGCTGTCGCAGGCGGGCGTGAGCAAGGAGGGCCCGGTCACCCGCATCATCCGCCCCGAACCCCCGACCCGCCCGGTGCGCTGATCCCCTTGGTGCGCTGACCCGCCCTGGTGGTTCACGCCATCAGGTGAAGTTTCCGGGTGAGCCGCGTGACCGCGTCCCGAGGCCGTACAGCGCGACCGCGACGAACGCCGGGGCCGTGGTCGTGGCCAGGTCGCCCTGACCGGCCTGCCGGAGGTGCCGGCGACGTACGTGTGCGCGGGTTACGACGACTTCCTGATCCACATCGTGGTCCAGGACCTGGAGCGCCTGCACGCGTTCCTCATCGAACGCCTCGGCGAGCGCCGCGAGGTGATCAGCTTCCGCAGCTCGGTGATCTTCGAGAGCACCCGCGACGCCGTGTTCACGGAACTGCCGCGCTGACCGGGCAGGGGCCGGTCTCGCTGCGGCGAACGGGTGAACACCGGATCCGCTCGGTAACGAGATCCGTCGGCACCGCGAATTACGCGGTACTCCGTGTTCCGCTTTCGCTGACGAGGTGGTCGATGTCTTCCGAGGAAAGCTGGCACGCCGCCAGGCTGATTCCCACGTCGGGGATCAATGGCGCGGAAGAACAGGAGCGCCGGGCGACTTCCGCTTTGCTCGCGGTGATGTCCGCAGTCCGGGAGTTCGGCCGCACGCTGACCCAACCGCTGGGCGCTCCGGCCGCTTCGGTGCAGACGTTCATCGAGGTGCCGTTCGACCTCGACGGGAAGAAGTTCATCCCGGACGGCCTGATCCGGGTGGTGCGCGGCCAGCGCACCTGGACGGCTCTGGTCGAGGTGAAGACCGGGACGAACGAACTCCAGCGCGAGCAGTTGGAGAACTACCTCGACATCGCCCGGGAGCACGCGTTCGACGCGCTGATCACCATTTCGAACGAGATCCCGGCACTGCCGGGCCAGCACCCGACGACCGTCGATCGTCGCAAGACGCGCAAGGTCGCCCTGCACCACTGGTCGTGGACGCAGGTCCTGTGCGAAGCGGTCGTGCAGAAGGAGCACCGAGGTGTCGCCGACCCCGACCAGGCGTGGGTCCTCGGTGAGCTGATCAGGTACCTGGAACACCCGCGATCGGGCGCGATGGCCTTCGAGGACATGGGCACGTCCTGGGTCCCGCTGCGCGACTCGATCCACGCCGGCACGCTGCGCGCCACCGACAAGACGGCTCCCGAGGTGGCGCTGCGGTTCGACGCGCTGGTCCGGTTCGCGTGCCTCCAGCTCGGCCGCCGGCTGGGCACCGAGGTGACGCCCGCCCTCACCCGCAAGGAGATCGCCGAACCGCAGTTGCGGGTGGCGAAGCAGGTCGCCCAGCTGGTGGGGGAGGGGCGGCTGACCGCGGGGGTCCAGATCCCCGGCACGGTGGGGACCCTGCAGGTCGTCGCGGACCTCCGCGCCGGCCGCGTGAGCTGCCACGTCGACCTGGACGGTCCTCGGGAGGGTCGTGCGACGACCCGGGTGAACTGGCTCGTCCGACAGCTCAAGGACGCTCCGGAAACCCTCCGCCTGGAGGCTTTCGCCCTGCACGCGCGCGGTGCGGGTGCCTCGGAACTGCTGCGGACGGTCAGAGCCGATCCGGCCGTGCTGGTCGCCGACCCCGCGCGCGAGATCCGGGGTTTCCGGGTCGCCCACTCCGCGCCGGCCGGGACCAAGCGCGGGACCGGGCGGAACTCGTTCATCGACTCCGTGCTCGGCACGATCACCGGCTTCTACGAGGACGTCGTGCAGAACCTCAAGCCGTGGGCGGCGGCTCCTCCGCGCATCCGGCCGGAGGAGGCGTTCGTGCCGCCCGTCGACGTGCTGGCCGCCCTCGTCTCCACGGCTCCGTCGTCGCAGGACGGCCCGGAGCCGGCGGCCCCGAAGCTCGCGGTGGGTGTCGAGGTCCGCGACTGACGCCGGGGGTCCTCCGGGGGCCGCACCGCCCCCGGAGGGGTCAGCGCCAGGACGGGAGCCAGCGCTGGGCCTCCCACATCTCCGGGGTGATGGGCACGCCGTTGAGGATCGGCCACAGCCACACGAAGTTCGCCACCACCAGGCCCACGTACAGGGCCACGACGAGCAGGCCCGTGCCCCGGCGCTCCTGGCCCGCCGACGCCCGGCCCAGGATCTCGCCCAGGGCCAGCGTGATGCCCAGCACCAGGAACGGGGCCATCGGCATCGCGTAGAACAGGTACATCTGCCGGTCCACGTTGGTGAACCACGGCAGGAAGCCGGCGGCGTAGCCGACGAGGACGGCGGTGTAGCGCCAGTCCAGCTTGGCGATCGCCATCCACAGCGCCCAGCCCAGCACCGGGAACGCCAGCCACCACATCGCGGGCGTGCCGATGAGCATGATCGCGCCGACGCAGGTCGCCGTGCCGCAGCCGGTCAGCTCGCCCTCGTAGTAGTAGAGCATCGGGCGCAGGCCCATCGGCCACGTCCACGGCTTGGACTCCCACGGGTGCCGGTTCGTCTCCGACGTCACCAGCTTGGTGTGGAACTCCAGCACGTTCGTGCTGTTGTACCAGAGCGCGCGCAGCGGGTCCGGGATCCACGAGTCGCCCGGCACCTTCACGCCCACCACGTGCCGGTCGATCGCCGTCTCGCTGGCGAACCACGACCACCAGGTCGCCACGTACGCCACGATCGGGATCAGCAGCAGCGCGAACAGCGACGGCAGCAGGTCGCGCACGAACGCGCCCATCCACGGCCGACGCACGCCGGCCGAGCGCCGGGCCGTGGCGGTCCACAGCACGGTCAGCACGCCGAAGAACGCGATGTACCACGCGCCCGACCACTTCACGCCGCACGCGAGCCCGAGCGAGACGCCCGCCGCGAACCGCCACCACCGGAAGCCCAGCGACGGCCCGTACACCGAGTTGGTCGCCCAGCCCTCGCGCACCGCCACGGCCAGCCGGGACCGCACCTGGTCCCGGTCGGCCATCAGGCACGCGAACGCGATCACCACGAAGAGCACCAGGAAGCTGTCGAGCATCCCCATCCGGGACTGCACGTGGCTCAGCCCGTCCGCGATCAGCAGCACGCCGGCGATCGCGGCCAGCAGGTCGGACCTGGTCAGGCGGCGTGCGATGCGCACGACGAGCAGGATCACGATCGTCCCGGCGAGCGCCGACGCGAACCGCCAGCCCACCCCGTCGTAGCCGAACAGCCACTCGCCGAGGGCGATGAGCTGCTTGCCCAGCGGCGGGTGGACGATCAGCTCGTAGCCGGGGTTGTCCTCGTAGCCGCCGTTGCGCAGCACCTGCGCCGCCTGCGGCACGTAGTGCTTCTCGTCGAAGATCGGGGTGCCCTTGTCGGTCGGGGACCCCAGGTTCCAGAACCGGACGACCCCGCCGACCAGCGCCACGGCCAGCGTGACCAGCCACCCGCGCAGGGCGTTGCCCAGCGGGGCGGGGTCGAGCAGTCGCGCCCGCTGCTCGCGGTCGTTGCCCGGAGGCGGGCTGGTCGGGGGCCGCTCCCCGACGTCTACCACGTCGTCTGCGGACTGCGGTGCGATCAGGCTCACGGGGCCGATCGTAGGGTGAACGGTGTGAGACCTGTATCCGGATCAGGCCGTCTGGTGCTCGCCGCGACTCCGCTCGGCGACATCGGTGACGCTTCGCCACGCCTGGTGGCCGCCCTGGCGAACGCCGACGTGGTGGCCGCCGAGGACACCAGACGCCTGCGCTCGCTCGCCGCCGCGCTGGACGTCGAGGTGGGCGGGCGCGTGGTCAGCTTCTACGACCAGGTGGAGACCAGTCGGCTGCCCGGTCTGGTCGAGGCCCTCCACGCGGGGCAGACGGTGCTGCTGGTGACCGACGCGGGGATGCCCAGCGTGTCCGACCCCGGCTACCGGCTGGTGGCCGCGTGCGTCGAGGAGGGCCTGACGGTGACCTGCCTGCCGGGTCCGTCGGCGGTGACGACGGCGCTGGCGGTGTCCGGCCTGCCGTCGGACCGGTTCTGCTTCGAGGGCTTCCCGCCGAGGAAATCCGGTGAACGTCAACGCTGGTTCGGAGCACTGGCCACCGAGCCGCGCACGGCGGTGTTCTTCGAGTCCCCGCACCGGCTGGCCGCGACGCTGGCCGATGCGGCGGCGGTGCTGGGCGCCGACCGGCGGGCGGCGGTGTGCCGGGAGCTGACCAAGACCTACGAGGAGGTGCGCCGGGGCGGCCTGGGCGAGCTGGCCGAGTGGGCGGCGGACGGGGTGCGGGGCGAGATCACGGTGGTGCTCGCGCCGGGGGCGCCGGCGGAGGGGCCGTCCATGGAGTCGCTGGTCGCCGAGGTGCGGCAGCGGGTGGCGGACGGCGAGCGGCTGAAGTCGGCGGCGGCCGAGGTCGCGGCGGCGGCCGGGGTGAGCAAGAAGGCCCTGTACGACGCGGCGGTCGCCGGCACCTGAGCGGCGGGGTCCGTCAGTCGTGCGGCGGGGTCCATCAGTCGAGCCAGACCAGGCGGGTGTCGCCGAGCGGTCGGTGTCGGGTGAGGAGGGCTTGGGCGCTGGTCGACTGCCACGTGCCGCCGCCCTCGGACCAGAGCACGGCGCCGGGCGGCTCCTCGAACTCCAGGCCCCACGCCACGAAGCCGGGGTCGTCGTCCTGCCGCGCGCTGACCCCTACCAGCGCGAACAGCCTCGGCCGGCACGTCCGGGCCTCGTGTTCCAGATTCGACAGCAGATCCATGCGGTGACGTTAGCTAGATGGCTAGCGCATGGAAATTGCCCGATCGTGTGAATGTGCCAGCGAGACGTCTCGGAGATGATCGGTGCATGACGACTCGAAGCGATCCCTCGGCCCTGCGGTGGCTGGTCGGCGTCGAGCTGACGCACTACCGCAAGCTCAGCGGCCTCACGCTCGTCCAGGCGTCCGAGGGCACCGGGATCACGCGGGCCAAGGTCGGGCACATGGAGACGGGCCGCTACCAGCAGTTCCCCGACGACGTCACCAAGCTCATGACCCTCTACGGCGCGGACCGGGCCGACGTCGAACGGCTGGCGTCGCTGTCCGGCAGCTCCGAGGGGCGGAGCTGGTGGGCCCCGTGGTCCCACCTCGTCCCGGACTGGTTCAAGACCTTCGTGGGCCTGGAGGGCCTGGCCGAGGCGGAGTTCTGCTTCGAACCGATGGTGCTGCCGGGATTGTTGCAGACCGAGGACTACGCCCAGGCCATCACCGAGGCCACCGGCTTCGTCCGGCGCGACCACAGCGAGCGGTTCGTCTCGTTCCGGGTGGCGCGGGCCAAGCGGCTGGTCGAGCCCGAGCCGCTGGAACTGCACGCCGTGATCGGCGAGGCCGCCCTGCGGCTGGAGGTCGGCACGCCGGAGGTCCGCCGGGCCCAGTACGAGCACCTGCTGACCCTCGCCAAGCGCCGGAACGTGACGATCCAGGTGATCCGCCCCGAAGACGGGCCGCACGCCGGCACCAGCGGCAGCTTCTTTGTGCTCGACTTCGCCCAAGCCCAGTCAATCGCCTACGCCGAACGCCTCGACGGTGCCGTCTACGTGCAGGATCAGGACGACGTGCGGACTTATAAGATGGCAGTGGAGAACTTGCGTACGGTCGCGCTGTCCGCGCAGCAGTCCTCCGCGCTCATCGAGACGTTGCTCGACGGCAACTAGTAGGAGGTCCACGTGTCCAGGCTCCAGTGGATTAAGAGCAGTTACAGCTCCAACAACGGGGCCTGTGTCGAGGTGGCGTCTGCTGACCACAGGGTGCTCGCGCGGGACTCCAAGAACGTCGGGCCGAGCCTCAGCTTCCCGGCTGCCTCGTGGCGGGCGCTGACTGCGGGGCTCGCCCGATAACGAGCCGCCCGAAAGTGGGTGGCGGCCCCTCCGTAGTCTTGGCACATGAGTGCTTCCGTGCTGACCGCGGTGGCGTGGCCGTATGCGAACGGGCCCCGCCACATCGGTCACGTGTCAGGGTTCGGTGTCCCCTCCGACGTGTTCTCGCGGTACATGAGGATGTCGGGGAACCGGGTGCTGATGGTCTCCGGCACGGACGAGCACGGCACGCCCATCTCCGTCCAGGCGGAGAAGGAGGGGCTGACCGAGCGCGAACTCGCGGACAAGTACAACCGCGTCATCGCCGAGGACCTCCACGGCCTGGGCCTGTCCTACGACCTGTTCACCCGCACCACCACGGGCAACCACTACAAGGTCGTCCAGGACCTCTTCCTCGCCCTCTGGCGCAACGGGTACGTCGTGCCCAGGACCGAGATGGGCGCGATCAGCCCGTCCACCGGCCGCACCCTGCCCGACCGCTACATCGAGGGCACCTGCCCGATCTGCGGCTACGACGGCGCGCGCGGCGACCAGTGCGACAACTGCGGCAACCAGCTCGACCCGATCGACCTGAAGAACCCGCGCTCGCGGATCAACGGCGAGGTGCCGAAGTTCGTCGAGACCGAGCACCTGTTCCTCGACCTCCCGCAGTTCATCGACGCGCTCGGCGGCTGGTTGCAGACCCGCACCGAGTGGCGGCCGAACGTGCTCAAGTTCAGCCAGAACCTGATCAAGGACCTGCGCCCGCGCGCGATCACCCGCGACCTCGACTGGGGCGTGCCGATCCCGCTGGACGGCTGGCGCGACCAGCCGCTCAAGCGGTTCTACGTGTGGTTCGACGCGGTGATCGGCTACCTCAGCGCCTCGGTCGAGTGGGCGCGGCGCTCCGGCGACGACGACGCCTGGAAGGAGTTCTGGACCGGTGACGCCCAGGGCTACTACTTCATGGGCAAGGACAACATCGTCTTCCACTCGCTGATCTGGCCGTCGCTGCTGCTCGGCCAGAACGGCCAGGGCGCGAAGGGCGGCGAGCCCGGCGTCTTCGGGCCGCTGAACCTGCCGACCGAGGTCGTCTCCAGCGAGTTCCTGACGATGAGCGGCTCGAAGTTCTCGACCTCGCGCGGGACCGTCATCTACGTGACGGACTTCCTGCGCCAGTTCGGCCCGGACGCGCTGCGCTACTTCATCTCCGTGGCGGGCCCGGAGAACCAGGACACCGACTTCACCTGGGACGAGTTCGTCCGGCGCACGAACTTCGAGCTGGCCAACGAGTGGGGCAACCTGGTCAACCGGTCGATCTCGATGGCGCACAAGAACGTCGGCGCGATCCCGACGCCGACCGCGCTCACCGACGCCGACCACGAGCTGCTGTCCCTCTCGCGCGGCGCGTTCGGCGTGGTCGGCGACGCGCTGCGCCGCTCGCGGTTCAAGCAGGCGTCGGGCGAGGCGATGAAGGTGGTCGGCGCGGCCAACCGGTACCTGTCCGACCAGGAGCCGTGGAAGCTCAAGGACGACCCGGCCCGCCGGGACACCGTCCTGCACACCGCGCTCCAGGTCGTCCAGGACGCGAACACGCTGCTCACGCCGTTCCTGCCGCACTCGGCGCAGAAGGTGCACGAGGCGCTGGGCGGCACCGGCGTGTGGGCGGCGCAGCCGCAGATCACCGAGGTCGCCGACCTGGACGTGCCCGACCGCGAGTACCCGGTGCTGACCGGTGACTACGCGGGCGAGCAGGCGAAGTGGGAGTCCACGCCGATCCCGGTCGGGCGGGTGCTGGCCAAGCCCGCGCCGCTGTTCGCCAAGCTCGACCCGGAACTCGCCGAGGTCGGTCCCGAGTGGGCACCGATCGTCCGGTGAGGCCGGTCCTCCCCACCCCGCGCCGGGGCGGCGCGCGGTGACCAAGCGACGCGGTGAGCGGCCACCGGTGCCGGAAGTGCTGCCTGCACCGGTGGTCGATGCCCACACCCACCTGGACGCCTGCGGGGCGGAGACGCCCGACCAGGTGCGGGACGTGCTCGACCGGGCCAACGCCGCCGGTGTCGACCGGGTGATCACGGTCGCCGACGACCTGGCGTCCGCGCGGTGGGCCGCCGAGGCGTCCACGTGGGACGACCGGGTGTTCGCGGCGGTCGCGCTGCACCCGACGCGCACGTCCACCTTCACCGACGCGGACCGCGCGGAGCTGACCGCGCTGGCCGCCCGGCCGCGCGTGGTGGCGATCGGTGAGACCGGTTTGGACTACTACTGGGACTACTCGCCGCCGGCCGCGCAGCAGGAGGCGTTCCGGTGGCACATCGAGCTTTCCAAGCTCTCCGGCAAGGCGCTGATGATCCACGACCGGGACGCGCACGACGACGTGCTGAAGGTCCTGGACGAGGAGGGCGCACCGTCCACAGTGGTGTTCCACTGCTTCTCCGGTGACCTCCGCTTCGCGCGCGCGTGCGTGGAGCGCGGGTTCGTGCTGTCCTTCGCGGGCGCGGTGACCTTCCGCAACGCGGGGGCGCTGCGGGAGGCGGCGGCGTGGGTGCCGGCCGACCACCTCCTGGTGGAGACCGATGCCCCGTTCCTGACACCGCACCCCTTCAGGGGACGCCCCAACGAGCCGTACTGCGCGAACTACACGCTCCGGGATCTGGCGACTCTGCGTCACGTGGAATTGGCCGAACTCGCGTCAACTGTCACCCGAAACGCCGAGCGGGTCTTCAACCTCGGTGACGTGGTGCAGTCGCAGTAGTGCTTACGACGAATGGCGGACAGACTTGCTCCCCTATCGGGGTGACTGGAATCACAGAGCCCGCAGGGGTGTTTGCACAACCCCCGCGCACCCGTTACGGTCCCGTGACCGTGCCCCCGGTTTCGTTCGCGGGGCGCAGCCCGCAGTCGGGGCGGGTGACACACCAGAAGCGATGAAGACACCACACACGCGGGAGTTGCCGGAGATCACGAGCTGACCGCCGACACCGAACGTGTGCGCGAGACCTTCGCGCCTTCAGGAGGTATGGAACCCCGTGAACTCGTTCAACGAGGACACCGACTGGTTTACTCCCGTGCAGGTCGACCAGCAGCCGCCCACCAGCGTGGACGTCCTGGACAGACCGGAGCCCGGGTGGTCCGAATGGGACACCGCGGTCTTCAGCATCACGCCGGACGACGTCCTGGAGGTCCTCGGACCCGACGCGGACGACCTGCTGGCGAGCGCCAACGTCGACGTCGACGAGCTGATCAAGCTCATCAACGCCGAGACCACGCTCCTCCCGCCGATCATCATCCCGGACGAGGTCTCCCAGGACCGGACCGCCGAGGGCCAGGCCGCCGAGCAGCCGAGCGCCCCGCCCGCCGCCCTGGTCGAGGCCGCCGGGAAGTGGAAGCGCCGCTTCCTCAAGGCCGCCGTCGCCACCGTGCTGGTGACCATCTCCGGCGGTGGCGCGACCGCCATCGCCATGGACAAGTCCGTCACGGTCGACGTGGACGGCGAGGCCAAGACCGTCCGCACCTACGAGTCCACCGTGGGCGAGATCCTCGCCGACGAGGGCATCGCGGTCGGCGAGCACGACGCGCTCAGCCCGTCGCCCCAGGCCAAGGTCGGCGACGGCGGCAAGATCTCGCTCGACCGGGGCCGGCTGGTCAAGATGACCGTCGACGGCGAGCAGCGCGAGGGCTGGGTCCGCTCGGTCACCGTGGACGAGGCGCTCGACCAGCTCGAGGTTGCCGACGAGGGTGCCTGGGTCTCCCACGACCGGGGCATGGCCGTGCCGCTGGGCGGGATGTCGCTGGAGGTCAAGAGCCTCAAGACCATCACGCTCTACGACGGCGGCAACGAGCCCAAGCAGCTCACCACGACCGCGCTGACGGTCGACGAGCTGATCGAGGCCGAGAAGATCGAACTCGGTCCGGAGGACAAGCTGGAGTCCGCCGGGGACCTGCGGATCACCAACGGCGCCGAGGTCCACATCAGCCGCACCGGCGTGTCCGTGATCAACGCGACGGAGGCCGTCGAGCCGCCCGTCGAGGAGGTCAAGGACGACTCGATGATGAAGGGCTCCAAGGAGACCGTCGAGGCGGGCGAGCCGGGCGAGCAGATCGTCACCTACCGGGTGACCATCAAGAACGGCAAGGAGACCGGCCGCGAGAAGCTGGGCGCGAAGGTCACCAAGGAGCCCAAGGCCAAGAAGGTCAAGGTCGGCACCAAGCTCCCGCCCGACGGCGAGGTGTGGGACCGGCTCGCGCAGTGCGAGGCCACCGGCAACTGGGCCATCAACACCGGCAACGGCTACTACGGCGGCCTCCAGTTCGACAAGCGCACGTGGGACTCCAACGGCGGCGGCCAGTACGCCGCGTACCCCCACCAGGCCACCCGCGAGCAGCAGATCGCCATCGCCACCAAGGTGCGCGACGCGCGCGGCGGGTACTCGGCGTGGCCCCACTGCCGGTCGCAGCTCGGCCTGCCGTAGATTTCCGGCGGTGACCGAAGCTGCTTCCTCGGCCGGCCCCGGGAGTTCCCTCCTCGGGCCGGCTGATGTGCGTCGGCTGGCTGCCGAGTTGGACGTCCGGCCGACCAAGAAGCTCGGGCAGAACTTCGTCCACGACCCGAACACGGTCCGCAAGATCGTGGCCTCGGCAGACCTCGGCCCGGACGACGCGGTGCTGGAGGTGGGCCCGGGACTGGGCTCGCTGACCCTCGCGCTGCTGCCCGCCTGCGCCTCGGTGACCGCCGTCGAGATCGACCCGGTGCTGGCCGCCCGGCTGCCGCTGACGGTGGCGGAGCGCGCCCCCGGGCTCGCCGACCGGCTGACCGTCGTCGAGGCCGACGCCCTGCGCGTCACGGCCGACCGGTTCCCGGTCCCGCCCACCGCGCTGGTGGCCAACCTCCCGTACAACGTGGCCGTGCCGGTGGTGCTGCACCTGATGGCGCTGCTGCCGTCGCTGCGCACCGGGCTGGTGATGGTGCAGGCCGAGGTCGCCGACCGGATGGCCGCCCGGCCGGGCAGCAAGGTCTACGGGGTGCCCAGCGTGAAGCTCGCCTGGTACGCGGACGCCCGCAAGGCCGGACCGGTGTCGCGCTCGGTGTTCTGGCCGGTGCCGAACGTGGACTCCGCGCTGGTCGCCTTCACCCGCCACGAGCCGCTGTCCACTGTGGACCGCGTGCGGCTGTTCTCGTTGGTGGACGCGGCTTTCGCGCAGCGCCGCAAGATGCTCCGGGGCGCGCTCGCCGGGTGGGCCGGCTCGGCCGCCGAGGCGGAGCGGCTGCTGGTGCTGGCGGGGGTCGACCCCGGCCTGCGGGGGGAGCAATTGGACGTCGGAGATTTCGTCCGGATAGCCGAGGTTTCCTCACCGCAATAGCCGATGATCTTTCGGCCGAAAGTGTGATTTGACGAACGATCCTCATGCAGGCTTGCGTTCAAGCCTCTGCGTCAGGTGTACTCGTGCTGCCATCCCGAGCGGCCGAGAGACCTGGCTCTACGACGCCGCAGCAACCACCTCCCCATGGAGGCAGGTGCTTCAGCCAGGATCGATGGAGGATCACGTGCCCAGGATGCTGCTCACGCGCCGGCGAGTCGTCGACCACGGCCGCCGCACGGTTTCGGGCTGTCGCAGCTAATCCGCCTCGGCGCATTTTCGAGTCCTCGTCGTCCCTTTCGGGACACCCTTCTTGAACCGGCCTTCGGACGCGCACGCCACGAGCGTGCGCTGCCGCGTGCAGTCGTGGAGCGAAATCGTGATCACTGTCGAGAACCTCACCAAGACCTTTCCCGGAAGTACCGGTCAGGTTCGCGCGCTGGACGGCGTGAACCTGGACGTCGCCGCCGGCACCGTCCTGGGCGTCGTCGGCCCCAGCGGGGCGGGCAAGTCCACGCTGGCGCGGTGCGTCGCGCTGCTGGAGCGCCCCGACAGCGGCGCGATCCGCGTCGACGGCACCGACCTGGTGTCCCTCGGCGGACCGGCGCTGCGCGCCGCCCGCCGGCAGATCGGCGTTGTGCCGCAAGGGGATTCGCTGCTGCGCCAGCGCACCGCCGCCGGCAACGTGGCGCTCCCGCTGGAGTCGGCGGGCGTCGCCGGCCCGCAGCGCCGCACCCGCGTCGCGGAGCTGCTCGACCTGGTCGGCCTCACCGACAAGGCGGGCGTCTACCCCGACCAGCTCTCCGGCGGCCAGCGCCAGCGGATCGCCGTCGCGCGCGCCCTGGCGGCCAGCCCGTCCGTGCTGCTGGCCGACGAGCCGACCTCCGCGCTCGACCCCGACACCACCGGCTCCGTGCTGACCGTGCTCGACCGCGCGCGCGCCGAACTCGGCGTGACCGTGCTCGTGGTCACCCACGACATGGGCGTGGTCCGCAAGATCTGCGACGACGTCGCGGTGCTGGAGGACGGCCGCGTGGTCGAGCACGGCAAGGTGCTCAGCCTGGTCGCCGACGCCTCCTCGCGCACGGCCGCCTCGCTGCTGCCCGCCGTGGACCAGAACCCGGCCGCCGAGGGCGCGTACGACCGCGTCGCGGACGTCGTGCTGGTCGGCTTCGCGGCCGTCGGCGCGCTGCTGCCCGAGGCGACCAGCCGGTTCGGCGTCGACCTCAACCTGCTCGGCGGCGGCCTGACGCGGCTCGGGGAGACCCCCGTGGCGCGGTTCCGCGTCGGCCTCACCGGCGAGCGCGCTGACTCGGCGCTGGAGTGGATCTCGGAAGCGGGTGGCGCGGTGCGCCGAACACTGGCAGGGCCCCAGGGAGTAGCTGCGTGAGGTCTGCGACACCCTGGTCCACCGTGCTGGACGACGTCCTGGTCGCCACCGGCCAGACCGTCTACATGGTGGGCGTCTCCACCCTGATCGCCGTGGTTCTCGGCATCCCGCTCGGCGTCTGGCTGCAGCTCACCGCCCCCGGTGGGCTGCGGCCCAGGCCCGTGGTGCACAAACTGCTCGGCTTCGTGGTCGACCTCGGCCGGTCCATGCCCTTCCTGGTGCTGCTGATCGTGTTGATGTCGTTCACCCGGTTGATCCTCGGCGGCACGATCGGGCCGACGGCGGCCATCGTGCCGCTGGCGGTCGGCGCGATCCCGTTCGTCGGGCGGCTGGTCCAGAACGTCCTGTCCGAGGTGCACGTCGCGGTGATCGAGGCCGCCGTGACGACCGGGGCCTCCACCACCCGCATCGTGCGCAGCGTGCTGCTGCGCGAGTCGCTGCCCGCGCTGGTCAACGCCATCGGCGTGACCGCCATCGCCCTGCTCGGCTACTCGGCCATGGCCGGCGTGGTGGGCGGCGGCGGCCTCGGCGACCTCGCCGTGCGCGAGGGCTACCAGCGGTTCAACGACCGCTACCTGTGGGCGACGGTCGTGGTGCTCGCCATCGTGGCCACCCTGATCCAGTTCGCGGGCAACCGCATCGCGCGCGGCGTCGACCGCCGCCGCCACGCCTCCGTCTGACACACCTCTCCGCAAAAGGAAATGACATGCGCATTCGTGCTGCCCTCGTCGCCGTGCTGCTGACCGCAGTGGGCTGCGGCAGCGGCCAGACCGGTGCCGCCTCCGACCCGGAAGCGGCCCTGAAGGTCGGCGTCAGCCCCGTCCCGCACGCCCAGGTGCTCAAGTACGTGGCGGACAACCTCGCCGAGGACAAGGGCCTCAAGATCGAGGTCGTCGAGTTCACCGACTACGTCCAGCCGAACACCGCCCTGGTCGACGGCTCGCTGGACGCCAACTACTTCCAGACCATCCCGTACCTGGACACGTTCAAGGCGGAGAGCGGCGCGAAGCTGGAGTGGATCGGCCCGGTGCACGTCGAGCCGCTCGGGGTGTACTCCAAGAAGCACAAGAAGCTCACCGACCTGCCGTCCGGCGCGAAGGTCGCGGTGGCCAACGACGCCACCAACGAGGCCCGGGGCCTGCGGCTGCTCGCCGACAACGGGCTGATCAAGCTCAAGGCCGGCGCGGAGAAGACCCCGTCCATCCGCGACGTCGCGGAGAACCCGAAGAACCTGGAGTTCGTGGCGCTGGAAGCGGCCCAGCTGCCCCGGTCGCTGGAGGACACCGACGCCTCCGTGGTGAACGGCAACTACGCGATCGACGCCGGCCTCAAGCCGTCCTCCGACGCGCTGGTGCTGGAGAAGGCCGAGGGCAACCCCAATGCCAACGGCCTGGTCACCCGCGCCGAGCTCAAGGACGACAAGCGGATCAAGGACCTGCTCGCCCTGCTCCAGTCCCCGCAGGTCAAGGACTACATCAAGACCACCTTCTCCGGGTCGGTCCTGGCGGTCTGAGTCAGCGGTCCGCGGTGGCGCGCTCTCCCCGGAGAGCGCGCCACGCGCCGTAGAGGGCCACGCCCGCCAGCGCGCCGGTCACCACCGTGATCGACCCGCTGACCAGGACGTCCGTCGAGTTGTCGCCGGTGGTGGTGAACGCCGCGAACCCGGCGGTGAACACCGCCAGCGCGGTGCGGACCAGGGCCGGGCGAGCCGGGGGCGCGTACCGGGCCGGGACCGGCCGGCGGGGCATCCGGGAGAGCTGCCGGGCGCACCAGGCGAGGGTGACCAGGGCTCCCAGGACCGTGCTCAGCCACTGGGCCAGCGCGAAACCGGGCATCCCGAGGACGTCGTCCTCCAGCGCCGGGAACAGCCGCACGCCCCAGCCGTCGTGGTGGGTGAAGGCGTCCCACGCGAAGTGGGTCACCACGCCGACGAGCGCCGAGGCGGCGGCGGCCGGGCCGAGGCGCGGCGCGGGCAGGTGCGCGACCCGGGACCGGACCGCCGCCGGGGCCAGCGCCAGCAGCGGGCGCAGCAGCACCGCCCGGTACAGCGCCAGGGCGGCCAGCGCGATCGGCACGTCCACCACGACCAGGCCCCACCAGGTGTGGGTGTAGTCACCGCCGACGGGGCGCAGCAGCGCGAAGTACGGCAGGTCCGGTGCCAGCGAGCCCGCGACCAGCGCCGACGGCACCAGCGGCCGGCGGGCCAGCGGCAGGACGGCGGCGACGTGCGAGGCGGTGAACGGCATACCCGCATTCGACCACCCCGGCCCGCGCCCGGACCCCGTGGGCACGGGTTCTCCACGGTTCCCCCGCAGGTCCCGCCGAAGCTCCCGGCGCAGGTCGCGGCCGGGTGGCAGCGAGCACCCGGCGGACGCCCGTAGGCTTCATGGCGTGCTCGCCGTAGTCCCACCCCCGGTCACCGTCCGCGTCCCGGCCAAGGTCAACCTGCACCTGGCGGTCGGTGACCCGCGCGCGGACGGCTACCACGACCTGGTGACGATCTTCCAGGCGCTGTCCCTGACCGACGAGGTGACGGTCGCCGTCGCCGACGACCCCGGCGTCGAGGTGCGCGGCGAGGGCGCGGACTCCGTGCCCACCGGACCGTCCAACCTCGCCTGGCGGGCGGTGCGGGCGCTGGCCGAGCACGTCGGCCGCGACCCCGACGACCCCAAGGTCCGGGTGTCGATCCGCAAGACCATCCCGGTCGCCGGCGGCATGGCGGGCGGCAGCGCGAACGCGGCGGCCACCCTGGTCGGCCTCGCGTCGCTGTGGCGGCTGGAGGTCGGCCGCGACGAGCTGGCCGGGCTCGCCGCCGGGATCGGCGCGGACGTGCCGTTCGCGCTCTACGGCGGTACCGCGCTGGGCACCGACCGGGGCGACCAGATCGTGCCCGTGCTGGCCCGGCACACGTTCCACTGGGTGCTGGCCTTCGACCGGCGCGGCCTGTCCACGCCCGAGGTGTTCGACGAGCTCGACCGGCTGCGCGCCGACGGCGACCCGCCCCGGGTGGGCGCGGCGGAGGCCGTGCTGGAGGGGCTGGCGTCCGGGGACCCCCGGCAGCTCGCCCTCCTGCTGGGCAACGACCTGCAGGCCGCCGCCGTGTCGCTGCGGCCGAACCTGCGCCGCACCCTGCGCGCCGGGGTGAACGCGGGCGCGCTCGCCGGCATGGTCTCCGGGTCCGGCCCCACCTGCGCGTTCCTGTGCACGGACGCCGACTCGGCGGTCCGGGTGGCGGCCGAGCTGGCCGGCGCGGGGGTGTGCCGCACCGTGCGCGTCGCGCAGGGGCCCGTCCACGGTGCGCGGGTGATCGGGACCGAGGAGACGCCTCGGCCGACCCCGCCCGAGGTCCACGCTTGATCTCCAGACGAAGGTTGTGTTGATGGCCAACTTGGTCAACTTGGAGAACGTCTCCAAGTCGTTCGGTGTTCGTCCGCTGCTGGACGGGGTGTCCCTCGGGGTCGGCGAAGGCGACCGGATCGGCGTCGTCGGGCTCAACGGCGGCGGCAAGACCACGCTGCTGGAGGTGCTCGCCGGGCTCGCCCCGCCGGACGAGGGCCGGGTCAGCCAGACCCGGGGCCTGCGGATGGCCGTGGTCACCCAGCGCACCGAGCTGCCGCCCGGCTCGACGGTGCGCAACGCGGTGATCGACCCGCTCGGGTTCGACGCCGAGCACGAGTGGGCCGCCGACGCCCGCGTCCGGTCGATCCTCGACGGCCTGGGCATCACCGCGCTGGGCCTCGACTCGACGGTCGGCACCATGTCCGGCGGCGAGCGGCGGCGGGTCGCGCTGGCCGCCGCGCTGGTCCAGGAACTCGACCTGGTCGTGCTGGACGAGCCGACCAACCACCTCGACGTCGAGGGCGTGCGGTGGCTCGCGGAGCACCTGCTGGCCCGCCGGACCGCGCTGGTGGTCGTCACCCACGACCGGTGGTTCCTGGACACGGTGTGCTCGCGGACCTGGGAGGTCGTCGGCGGCCGGGTCGAGCAGTACGAGGGCGGGTACGCGGACTGGATCTTCGCCCGCGCCGAGCGGGCCCGGCTGGCCGACGCCGTCGAGGAGAAGCGCCGCAACCTCGCCCGCAAGGAGCTGGCCTGGCTGCGCCGGGGCGCACCCGCCCGGACGTCCAAGCCCCGCTACCGGATCGAGGCGGCCGAGGCGCTCATCTCCGACGTGCCCGCGCCCCGCGACACCGTCGAGCTGCTGGCCTTCGCCAAGAAGCGGCTCGGGCGGACCGTGGTGGAGCTGGAGGACGTCACGCTCGCGGTCGGCGACGGCGACACCGCCCGGACCCTGGTGCGCGACCTGACCTGGCGGATCGGACCGGGCGACCGGGTCGGCATCGTCGGCGTCAACGGGTCGGGCAAGACCACCCTGCTGCGCGCGCTGGCCGGCGAGCTGGAGCCGGTGACCGGCAAGCGCGTGCAGGGGCAGACGGTCAAGCTCGCCCACCTCAGCCAGGAGCTGCACGACCTCGACGGGTCGATGCGCGTGCTGGAGGCCGTCGAGGAGGTCGCCCGCCGCGTCGTGCTGGGCAAGCAGGAGATGTCGGCGTCCCAGCTCGCCGAGCGGTTCGGGTTCTCGTCGCAGAAGCAGTGGACGCCGGTCGGCGACCTGTCCGGCGGCGAGCGGCGGCGGTTGCAGCTGTGCCGGCTGCTGATGGCCGAGCCCAACGTGCTGCTGCTCGACGAGCCGACCAACGACCTCGACATCGACACGTTGCAGCAGCTCGAAGACCTCCTGGACTCCTGGCCGGGCACGCTGGTCGTCATCTCGCACGACCGGTACCTGGTGGAGCGGGTGTGCGACCGGGTGGTGGCGCTGTTCGGCGACGGCGGCCTGACCGACCTCGTCGGCGGCATCGAGGAGTACCTGCGCCGCCGGGACGCCCAGTCCGCCCCCGCCCCGACCGCCCCGGCCAAGCCGACGACGACGTCCTCGGCCGCCGACCAGCGCGCCGCCCGCAAGGAGCTGTCCCGGTTGGAGCGGCGGCTGGAGACGTTGCAGAAGAAGGAAGCGGAACTGCACGCGGCCCTGGCCGCCTCGGCCACCGAGCCCGACCGCCTGCTCAAGCTGGACGCCGAACTGCGCGAGGTGCTGGCGGAGGCGGAGTCCGTCGAGGGCCAGTGGCTGGCGGCGGCGGAGGCGGCGGAGGGCTGAGCGCCCGACGTGCGACCGCCGGCCGCGGTGGATACCCCGGAGGCCGGTGGTCGCGGCGGAGGCCGCCGAGGTGGGTCCTAGCGGCCTCGGCGGCGGAGTTCGGCGGCCAGGAGGGGCATCAGCTCGTCCACGAAGGCGCAGTCGTAGCCCTGGCCGTCGACCAGCGACAGGGCGAACGTCGTCCCCGCCACCTCGGTCGAACTCGCGCCGATCATGCCGTCCAGCGCGATGCCGACCTCCTCCAGCACCCGGTCCACCTGCGAGGTGCGGTAGCCGCGCCGGGTCGGGCCCGCCGCCGGGATCTCGACCTGCCGGAGCTGCTTCCACGACGTGATCGGCGGGATCGGGCCGGGGTGGCGCGGGCCGGCGCCCAGCTGCTTCTCCGCCCTGGCCAGGAACGCGTCGACCTCGCTCTCGTCGTAGCCCCGTCGGCCGATCATCGGGCGGCTGAAGCGGACCTCCCGGATCTCCTGCGCCGTCAGGTCGTCCTGGCCCAGCAGGGTGTTCTCGATCCGGTCCAGGAACTTGTCCACCTGGGACTCCTGGTAGCCGCGCCGGCCGCGCGGGGGCTTGCCGAAACCGACCGTGCGGACGTCCCGGGCGGTGAGCGGGCGGGCACCGACGCCGGGGCGGGGGCGGACCGGCGGGAGGCTCGCCGGCAGGGGTGCGGGCGCACGCCGGAGCACCGGCGCGGGCGAGCGTTCGAGGGTGACCACCACCAGGTCCAGGAACGTGTCGACGTCGTCCTCGTCGTAGCCGATCCGGCCGGGCGGCGCGAAGGAGAACTCGGCGTCCTGGACCTCGATCGCGGTCAGGTCGTCCCGGCCCGCGAGGGTGTGCTCGATGCGGACCAGGAACGCGTCGACCTCGTCCTCGTGGTAGCCCCGGTTGCCCGGCCTCGGTTTGTGGAAGCGGACGCCCCGGACGTCCTGCGGGGTGAGCCCCGGCGCCGCCGCCGGGCGCATCCCGGTCGACGTGGCGTGCGCGCCTCGAGCCGGTGCGACCGCCTGGCGGCGCTGCGGCGTGGACCGGAGCGTCTCGGCCACCAGGTCCATGAACACGTCGACCTCGGCGGCGTGGTAGCCCGGTCTCGCGGGGCGGAAGCGCATCCGGCGGACGTCCTGCTCGGTCACGTCGTCGTGGCCCAGCAGGGTGTTCTCGATGCGGTCGAGGAAGTCGTCCACCTGCTGCTCGTCGTAGCCGGGCAGGCCGGGCGGCGGGCGGTGGAAGGCGACCTGTCGCAGATCCTGCGCGCTCAACAGCGGCGCGGGATGTGCGGGCGTGTGCTGGCGCGCTTCGAACCCGGCCACCCCGATGCCTCCTTCGGTCGTGTACCGGGGAGTATCGCCGGATGGTGGGGAAGTTGTTTCGTCCTATCGGCTCAATGCGGTGGAGATCGTTCTACTCTGGCGCCCATGAGCCGGTTCGTGGACACGATGGTGGCAACCGCTGCGGGTGCCGGGGAACGCGGGATGACGACGGGTGAGCCGAACGCCCCGGTCCACCGCACCTGGCGTGAAGTGCACGAACGAGCCACGCGGATGGCGGGCGCGCTGGTCGCGGACGTCTCCGCCGGCGACTCCGTCGCGGTGCTCGCCGGGGACCCCGCGTCCATCGCGCCCGCCGTGCAGGCGGTGTGGCTGTGCGGCGGCAGCACCACCATGCTGCACCAGCCCACGGCCCGCACCGACCTCGCCGAGTGGGCCGAGGACACCCTCAAGGTGCTCACCATGATCGGGGCCCGCCTGGTGCTGCTGGGCTCGCCGTTCGACGCGCTGGCCGCCGTGCTCGACGAGCACCGGGTCCGGTACGCGAAGCTGGACGAGCTGGACGGCGAGCCGCTGCCCGCCCCCGTCGCCGTGGACGAGTCGGCCACCGCGCTGCTCCAGCTCACCAGCGGCTCCACGGCCGACCCGAAGGCCGTCCGGATCACCCACGGCAACCTCTGGTCCAACGCCAAGGCGATGGAGGTCGCCGCCGCGCTCGACCCGGCGACCGACCGGATGGTGTCCTGGCTGCCGCTGTTCCACGACATGGGGATGGTCGGGTTCCTGACCGTGCCGATGCTGTTCGGCATCGACCTGGTCAAGGTCACCCCGGTCGACTTCCTCGGCCGGCCCACGCTGTGGCCGGAGCTGATCAGCCGGTACGGCGGCACGATCACCGCCGCGCCGAACTTCGCCTACGCCATCGCCGCCCGGCGGATGGCCAACGTCGCGGATGGCGAGTGGGACCTGTCGCGGCTGCGCCTCGCGCTCAACGGGGCCGAACCGATCGACCCGGTGGCGGTGAAGGCGTTCACCGACGCCGGCGCGCGGTTCGGGATGCCCGCCGAGTGCGTGCTGTGCGCCTACGGGATGGCGGAGACGACCCTGGGCGTCGCCTTCGCGCCGCTGTTCACCGGGATCTCGGTGGACTTCGTGGACCCGGACGAGCTGGAGGCGGGCCGCCGGGCCGTGCCGGTCGCCCCGACCAATCCCGCCGCACGGGCGTTCCCGCTGCTCGGCCCGCCCCTGCCGGGCCTGGAGGTGCAGGTCGTGGACGAGTCGGGCGCGGTGCGCGGGGAGCGGGAGGTGGGGCAGCTCCGGGTGCGCGGCGAGGCCGTGACCCCCGAGTACCTGACCGTGGACGGGCCGGTGGCCACCCAGGACGCGGCCGGGTGGCTGGACACCGGCGACGAGGGCTACGTCGTGGACGGGCAGGTCGTCGTCTGCGGGCGGCGCAAGGACGTGATCATCATGGGCGGGCGCAACATCTACCCGACCGACATCGAGCGCGCGGCCACGGCCGTCGAGGGCGTGCGCGCGGGCAACGCCGTCGCCGTCCGGCTGGACGCCGGGACGCGGCGGGAGCGGTTCGCCGTCGTGGTCGAGTCCAAGCTCGCCGGTGAGGCCAACGCCGTGCGGGAGCTGTCCAAGCAGATCAGCGCGCGCGTGGTGGACGCCGTGGGGCTGCGGCCGTACTCGGTGGTGGTGCTCAAGCCCGGCAGCCTGCCCAAGACCCCGTCGGGCAAGCTCCGGCGGTCGGCCGCCACGTCCCTGGTGCCCAGCGCGGACTGACGGGAGTCCCTCGGGGCGCGGTACCGCCGGCGCGGGCCGTCGTGGGCGCGGCGGCAGTGGGCTCAGCGGATGGTGGGACCTGTGCTCGGTGGAACCCGTGCTCAGTGGAACTCGTGCTCAGTGGAACTTGTGCTCAGTGGAACTTGTTCTGGGCGGCTTCCAGGCCCAGTTCCAGCAGCGCTTCCACGGCGTCGGCCGCGCGGTCCAGTTCGAAGGCCAGTTCCTTGCGCTCGGTGGGCGAGAAGTCGCGCAGGACGTAGTCCGCCGGGTCCATGCGGCCCGGCGGGCGGTCCACGCCGAAGCGGACCCGGTGGTAGTCCTTCGTGCCCAACGACTTGGTGATCGAGCGCAGGCCGTTGTGGCCGTTGTCGCCGCCGCCCAGCTTCAGCCGCACGGTGGCGAACGGCAGGTCCAGCTCGTCGTGCACCACGACGACGTTCGCGGGCTCCACCTTGTAGAACTTCGCGGTGCCGGCGACCGGGCCGCCCGAGGTGTTCATGTAGCCGCGCGGCTTGGCCAGCACGACCCGGCGGCCCGCAAGCCTGCCCTCCAGCACCTCCGCGCCGCCCCTGTGCGCCTTGAACCTGCCGCCGATCCGCTCGGCCAGCACGTCCAGCACCAGGAACCCGGCGTTGTGGCGGTTGCCCTCGTACCTGGGTCCGGGGTTGCCCAGTCCCACGACCAGGCTCACGTCATCGGCCACGGGACCGGAACTCCTGCTCCAACTCGTCCAACAGGGCGTCCACCGCCCGGGTCTGGTAGCCGCGCCGCAGACCCGAGGTGGTGCTGAACCTGGTGTGGCGGACCTCGCTCGACGTCATCCGGCCCCGCCCGTCCAAAGACGCCGCGGCCCGTGCGATGAACGCGTCCACCTCGCCGCGATCGTAGCCGTTGGACGACTTCGGCAGCTTCACCGCCAGCACGTCCGCGCCCGCGCGCAGCCCCGTCGGCGGGACCAGGCCCTCGCGGAGCTGCCACTCCATCCGGGTCAGGAAGTCGTCCACCAGGCGCTGGTCGTAGCCGCCGGGCAGCTCGTGGAACACCACCCGGCGCACCTCGTCGGGGTGCATCCGGGTGCGGCCGGACAGCGCGTCCGCGATCTTGAGCAGGAACGCGTCCACCTGCGCCGGGTCGTACCCCTTGCCGCCGCGCTTGCGGGGGAAGGACGTGCCGCGCACCTGCGCCGGGCTCAGGGACGGGAACGGCACGCCGCCCCAGCCGTGAGGCGGGGGAGGCGTGCCGTTCGACCAGCCCGACGTGATAGGGCTCAGCTCTCTTCGGTGGCCTCGGCGTCGTCCGCGGCCTCGCCCTCGCCGTCCAGCTGGGCGGCGGTGGGAGCGGCGTTGACGGCGACGACCAGCGCCTCGGCGTCGGTCACCAGGGACGCGCCCGAGGGGAGGGTGACGTCGGAGGCGTGGATCTGGGTGCCGGCCTCGACACCGGCCACCGACACCTCGACCTGCTCGGGGATGTTCATGGCCTCGGCCTCGACCTGGATCGTGGTCAGGTCCTGGGTGACCAGGATGCCGGGGCCGGGCTCGCCGACGATGACCACCGGGACGTCCACGGTGACCTTCTCGCCCCGCTGCACGAGCAGCAGGTCGACGTGCTCGATGTAGTTCTTGATGGGGTGCGTGGTGACGGTCTTGGTCAGCGCGAGCTCACTGCTGGAGTCGATGTCCAGGGTGAGCACCGCGTTGTGACCGTGCTCGCGGACGACACGGGCGAACTCCAGCGCCGGCAGGGCCAGGTGCTTCGGGTCGGAGCCGTGGCCATAGAGCACCGCGGGGATCTTGCCGGCGCGACGGGTGCGGCGGGCTGCGCCCTTGCCGAACTCGGTGCGCTCCTCTGCGGCGAGACGGACCTCGGACACGGTGGGGCTCTCCTAACGGTCTGGCCTTGATACGTCGGGCGGGGCTGCTGAGCGGGGTGCTGGCCTGCGGCGGCGGGCGGCGCGGAAGGTGAACACGCGCGCGGCATCACAACCGCCGCGTCGATCACGCCGAGCGTGATGCTCGCCCTCGCCGAGGCAACCCGACCAGTGTAGGCCGGACCGGAAAGCGACACCTAATCGGGGGTGGCGGAGCCGGTACCGGACGGGCGACGGGTGCGCCCGGAGTGATCTTCGCCGGGTGTGCGAGCGGCCGGCACGTCGGGTTCCGACGTGCCGGCCGGGTGGTGCTGGTGGGTCGTGCGGGGCTCGCGTCAGGCGGCCCCGCCCCGGGTGCGGGTCAGGCGTTGCCGTCGAAGAGGCTCGTGACCGAGCCGTCCTCGAACACCTCCTGGATCACCCGCGCGAGCAGCGGCGCGATCGGCAGCACGGTCATCGCGTCGAACCGCTTCTCCACCGGGATCGGCAGGGTGTCGGTGAACACGACCTCGCGCGCGCCGCACCCCTGCAACCGCTCGACCGCCGGGCCGGAGAGCACCGGGTGGGTCGCCGCGATCACCACGTCCGACGCGCCCTCGGCCAGCAGCTGCTCCACCGCCTTGGTGATGGTGCCGCCGGTGTCGATCATGTCGTCGATCACCACGCACAGCCGGTCCTTCACCTGGCCGACCACGCGGTTGGCCACGACCTCGTTCGGCCGCAGCGGGTCCCGGGTCTTGTGGATGAACGCGATGGGCGTGCCGCCCAGGGTGTCCGCCCACTTCTCGGCGAGCTTGGTGCGGCCGGCGTCCGGCGACACCACGGTCAGCTCCTGGCCCGCGTACTTGTCGCGGATGTGCTCGGCCAGCAGCGGCATGGCCCACAGGTGGTCCACCGGGCCGTCGAAGAAGCCCTGGATCTGGGCGGTGTGCAGGTCGACCGCGACCAGGCGGTCCGCGCCGGCGGTCTTGAACAGGTCGGCGACCAGGCGGGCGGAGATCGGCTCCCGGCCCCGGTGCTTCTTGTCCTGCCGGGCGTAGGGGTAGAACGGCATGATCACGGTGATCCGCTTCGCGGAGGCGCGCTTGAGCGCGTCCACCATGATCAGCTGCTCCATCAGCCACTGGTTGATGGGGGCGCAGTGCGACTGGATGACGAACGCGTCGCAGCCGCGCACGGACTCCTCGAACCGCACGAAGATCTCGCCGTTGGCGAAGTCGTAGGCGGACTGGGGGGTCACCGACACGTTGAGGTGCTTGGCCACCTGCTCGGTCAGCTCCGGGTAGGCACGCCCACCGAAGAGCATCAGGTTCTTCTTCGGTGTTCCGGGCATGGTGAGGTTCACGTCAGCGCCCTTCCTCGGTGGTGTCGGCATTCTGCGACGCGAGCGCCTGCTGCGCCGCCTGGGCGGACGTGGTGCCGGGCCTGCGCTGCACTACCCAGCCCTCCAGGTTCCGCTGCGGGCCGCCGGACACGGCGAGCGCGCCCGGGGGGACGTCCCGGCGCACCACGGTGCCCGCTCCGGTGTACGCGCCATCACCCACGGTGACGGGAGCCACGAACATGTTGTCGGAGCCGGTCCGCGCGTGCGACCCCACGACGGTGCGGTGCTTGTTCACGCCGTCGTAGTTCACCGTCACGCTGGCCGCGCCGATGTTGGAGTGGTCGCCGATGGTGGCGTCGCCGATGTAGCTGAGGTGCGGGACCTTGCTGCCGGTGCCGATCTCGGAGTTCTTGACCTCGACGAAGGTGCCGATCTTGCCGCTCGAGCCGAGCCGGGTGCCCGGCCGCAGGTAGGCGAACGGGCCCACGGAGGCGCCCTCGCCGATCTCCGCGCCGGTCCCGTGGGTGCGCACGACGGACGCGCCCGCGCCGATCGTGCACGCGGACAGCGTGGTGTCCGGTCCGACCACCGCGCCCTCGCCGACCACCGTGCCGTCGCGGAGCTGGACGCCCGGCTCGACCAGGACGTCCCGGCCCAGCCGCACGTCCGCGTCGAGCCACGTGGTGGCCGGGTCGACCACCGTGACGCCCTCGCGCATCCACCGCTCGACGGTCCGGCGGTTCAGCTCCGCGCCGAGCCGGGCGAGCTGCACCCGGTCGTTCACGCCCTCCACCAGCCACGGGTCGGGCGTCACGACCGCGCCCACCCGCCTGCCGTCGGCGCGCGCGATGGCGAGCACGTCGGTCAGGTACAGCTCGCCCTGGGCGTTGTCGGTCGAGATGCGCGCGAGCGCGTCCCGCAGCACCGCCGCGTCGAACGCGTACACGCCCGAGTTGATCTCGGTGATGGCCCGTTCTTCGGGGGAGGCGTCCTTCTGCTCGACGATCCCCTCCACCTCGCCGGTCGCCGAGCGCACGATCCGCCCGTAACCGGTGGGGTCGGGCACCACGGCGGTGAGCACGCTCACCGCGTTGCCCCCGGCCGCGTGCCGGACCAGCAGGTCCCGCAGCGTGGCCGCGTCGAGCAGCGGGGCGTCGCCGTAGGTGACGACGACCGTGCCGCCGAGGTCGGCGGGCAGCTCGGCGAGGCCGCAGCCCACCGCGTGCCCGGTGCCCTTCTGCTCCTCCTGCACCGCGACGGTGATCTTGCGGTCCAGCGCGGCGGACACGCCGTCGAGGTGGCGGCCGACGGCGTCGCGGCCGTGCCCGACGACGACGGCCAGGTGGTCCGGGTCGGTCCCCGCGGCGGCGCGGACCGCGTGTTCCACGAGGGAACGACCGCCGATCCGGTGCAGCACCTTGGGGGTGGCTGAGCGCATACGGGTGCCTTCACCCGCTGCGAGGACGATCGTGCTGACCGGGGTGGGAACACCCTCTAGCATCAGCGCTCTCCCTAGCTGACTGAAGTGCGTGCGTGCCAGCGGGAAAGCCTGGCTCCCGCCAGGTGCTGATACTAAGCGTCCGAGGACGGCTCGCCTTCCACGGCCGCAACCTGGCAGCCACCTCTGCGCTTCGCGGCGTACATCGCCGAGTCGGCTCGGGCCAGGGCCTGGTTCGCCGATTCGCGGGGTCGCACGGAGATCACCCCGACCGACAGCGTGACCCCCCGGGACAGGTCGATTGGCAAGCCCGCCACGGCATCCACGGCCCGGCCGAGCGCGGCCTCGGCGGCGTGCAGGGGCGCTCCGGGCAGCAGCACGACGAACTCGTCGCCGCCGTAGCGGGCCACCAGGTCGTCACCCCGCAGCGCCTGGCGCAGTGTGCTCGCAATCACGCGCAGGACGTCGTCGCCCTCGGCGTGCGAGTGCTTGTCGTTGACCACCTTGAACCCGTCCAGGTCGACCAGCGCGATCGCCATCGGGTGGGTCTGCGCGCTGATCAGGGCGCCGAGGCGGTCGTCCAGCGCGCGCCGGTTCGGCAACCCGGTCAGCGGGTCCTGCAACGCCTGCTGCGCGATCGCGCCGTGCGCGCGCGTCAGCCGTTCGTGGTCGCGCCGGGTGACCAGGGTGGCGGTGCGGGCCTCCTGCATCTGCCACAGCTCCACCTCCAGCGCGTCGGCGTAGGTCTGGAGGGCGGAGATGGTGTGCTCGCCGTGCGGGCCGGAGAGCTGCGCGTACTCGCGGACCAGGCACAGCATCAACGTGGGCTCGGACGTGTCGTGCTCCAGCCGGGTGCGGGCGTCGGCGAGCACCTGGAGGGCCTGCTGCGGCAGTTCCTCCAGCTCCAGGCAGCGGGACAGGGCGATGGACACGATGATCAGCTCGCGGGCGTACATGGACAGCTCGCGCAGCCGCCACAGCGGGGCGATGTGCTCCGGCCCGGGTTTGGCCAGCGCGTGCGCCGCGCCGATGATCGGCACCTGCTCGGAGGCCGCGCGGTCGCGCCGGCCGGGGTGCAGCGACTCGCGGAACGGCCCCTCGACGGCCTCGGCGATGGCGGACGCGGTGGCGAACTTGGTCGACGCCTCCTCGACGTTGCCGACCCGCTCCAGCCGCAGGCCCCAGCCGATGAGCATCCGGGCGCGGTTCATCAGGTGGATGTAGATCAGGTGCGGGCCGGCGCTGTCCCGGATCGCGTTGTGCGCCCGCGCCAGCACCGCGTCGGCCATCTCGTAGACGCCGAGCTGGGTGAGCACCAGGCCGGTGCTCTGCAGGGCGTTGGCCAGCAGCCGGTCCCAGGTGCGCTTGTCGAGCACCGGGTCCGGCGCGAGGTTCTCCTCCAGCATGGCCAGGCCGGACGCGACCTCGGACAGCGCCTTGTCCTCGAAGCCGCCCAGCAGGTACCGCCGGCCGCGCAGCGCGTGCGCCTCGGCCTCCAGCACCACCAGGCCGTGCCGCCGGGTGTGCGCGAGCAGCTCGTCCAGCATGGTGTCGGACAGGTCCACCAGGCCGGGCGTCACCAGCCGGACCACGGCCGCTGCTCGCAGGAGCTGGCCGACGATCCGGGGCTCGCCGCGCGCCTGCGCCTCGGCCAGCAGCTCGTCGACCTCCTGGCAGGCGTCCATCTGGTCGGAGAGGTGGCTGCTCTGGGCCACGGCCACGAGCTCACTCGCGCGGCCGACCAGCCACGCGTCGGACATCTCGTGGAGCGCCGGCACCACGGTGTCCTGCTCGTCGACCGCTTCCTCGTGCAGCGACTCACACCCCCCAGGCAGACGCAGGACGACCCGGACCGGTGCGGTCCGGTCGTACTCGCTCCGCCACCAGGATTCGAACCTGGACCATCGGAACCAAAATCCGAGGTGCTGCCTTTACACCATGGCGGAACGGGCGGAGGTGTCCCTCTACCGCGCGAGGACATGTTGTCACGACTGGTCCCGGAAGGTCAGCACCACCACTCAACTGGCCGCAATCCGTGGGTGGTCCGATCATGACCCTGCGTGTTTGCGCAGGTGGGGCTCACCGGACGTGGGAGGCCAGGAAATCCGCGACCGACCGCTCGTACGCGTCCGGGTCGACGTTCCAGGCGGCCACGTGCTCGGCGGCCGGCGCTTCGACGTAGGTCAACGGCCAGTCCAGCCGGCTCGACGCGACGGCGAGGTCGCGCGAGGACTGGACGGGCACGGTGCCGTCCGACGCGCCGTGGACCAGCAGCGTCGGCGGCCGGTGCGCGGGCGGGTGGTCGACCAGGTCGAAGCGGTCGAACTCCAGGTCGGCCCGCCAGTCCGAGACCAGCTCGGCGACCGGGACGAGCTGGGTCGGCACGCCCCGGTTGCGGGACTGGAGCTCCAGCGTCGCGGTCCAGCTGGTCACCGGGGCGTCCAGGACGGCGGCGACGGCCCGGTCGGCCAGCGCGGAGCGGCCCAGGAACTGGCCGACGACCGCGCCGCCCATCGACCAGCCGTAGAGCAGGACGTCCCGGGCGCCGTGGTCCAGCGCGTAGCGGACGGCGGCCTCCAGGTCGCGCCACTCGGTGTCGCCGAGGTGGAACAGGCCGTCCGGGGACGCCGGCGCTCCGACGTCGTTGCGGTAGGTCACGGCCAGCACCGGCAGGCCCGCCGCGTGCAGGGTGGGGGTGATCCGCAGGGACTCGGCCCTCGTGCCGCCCCGGCCGTGCACGGCGACGACCCAGGTCGGCGAGGTGCCGGGGACCAGCCACGCGGGCATGTCGCCCAGCTCGGTCGGCACCCGCACCTCCTCGTGGTCCAGGCCGAGGGCGGTCCGGGGGTCCGAGGTCCACACCGAGGACTCCACCCGGGCCTTCGTGCCGGCCGGCGGGGGCGTGCCGGTCACCTCGCGGGTGACCGTGCCGTCGCGCCGGGCGGTCACCCGGCCCAGCTCCACCTCGCCGCCCGGCCACACCAGCCCCCAGGTGCCCGGTTGCGCTGTGATCCGGGACTCCGTCAGCGTGACCGTGCCCTCACCCGATCCGACCACCGCGTCGGAGAAGCCGGGCTGCGCGTTGCCCGGTTCCAGCAGTTGTCCGCTGTAGTACCAGCCGGCACCCACCACACCTGCGCCGAGCAGCGCGAAGACCACCCCGAGGGTGATCAGGACGATCCGGGTGCGGCGTCTGCGGCGAACGTTCGGTGACCCCATCCGGGCATGATGCGCCGACCGTGATCGACACGCCCGGGAACCTGAGAACACGCCGTGAGTTCGCCGCCGGGTGTGGCGAGACCAGGGCGTCCTAACTTACGCTTGCGTAAGTTACGGTCCCGTAGGTAGCCCCGGACAACACAAGAGGTACTTGTATGACCAGCACCCTGGAGAGCAGGTCCACGCCGCCAGGACCCGAGGACAAGGGCCCGAAGCCGATGATCGACGGCCGGCGCGGGCACGTGGAGCAGTTCGGCGTCTACGTGTTCGTCGTCGTGCCGTTCCTGGCGCTGATCGCGGCCGTGCCGTTCGCCTGGGGCTGGGGGTTGGGCTGGGTCGACGTGGCGCTGTTCGTCGCGTTCTACTACCTGGCCGGCCTGGGTGTCACCATCGGCTACCACCGGTACTTCACGCACGGCTCGTTCAAGGCGAACCGGGCGCTGAAGATCGGCCTGGCCATCGCCGGCAGCATGGCGCTGCAGGGCCCGGTCATCGTCTGGGTCGCCGACCACCGGCGGCACCACGCGTTCTCCGACCGCGAGGGCGACCCGCACTCGCCGTGGCTGTTCGGCAGCGGCCCGGTCGCGCTGGCCAAGGGCTTCTGGCACGCCCACATGGGCTGGCTGTTCGACCGCGACAAGACCAACGCCAAGCGCTTCGCCCCCGACCTGCTGGCCGACAAGGACCTGGTCTGGGTCGACCGGTACTTCGTGCTGTGGACGACCATCAGCCTGGTCGCGCCCGGCGTGCTGGGCGGCCTGATCACCATGTCGTGGGCCGGCGCGCTGTCCGCGTTCTTCTGGGCCGGGCTGGTCCGGGTGGCGTTCCTGCACCACGTGACCTGGTCGGTCAACTCGATCTGCCACATGGTCGGCGACCGGCCGTTCGCCGCGCGGGACCGCTCGGCCAACGTGTGGGCGCTGGCGATCCTGTCCTTCGGCGAGTCGTGGCACAACCTGCACCACGCCGACCCGACCTGCGCGCGGCACGGCGTCAAGCGCGGCCAGATCGACACCTCGGCGCGGCTCATCTGGCTGTTCGAGAAGTTCGGCTGGGCGCGCGACGTGCGCTGGCCCAACCAGCAGCGGCTCGCCCGGATCAGCGTCAAGAAGTGATCCCGACACCCGCCCCTCGCCGTCGCGGCGGGGGGCGGGTGTTTAGGGTGGTCGAGGTGGCGGGACGACGGCGTGGCGACGAGACCCCGGTCCCGCGCGTGCGGATGACGGGCAAGGAGCGGCGCGAGCAGTTGCTCGACGTCGCTCGGGCGCTGTTCGCCGAGAAGGGCTTCGAGGTCACCTCCGTCGAGGAGATCGCCCACCGGGCCGGCGTGTCCAAGCCCGTGGTCTACGAGCACTTCGGCGGCAAGGAGGGCATCTACGCGGTCGTCGTGGACCGCGAGATGCAGTACCTGATGGACCACATCGTCAACGCCCTGTCCGGCGGGCACCCGCGCGAGCTGCTGGAACAGGCCGCGTGCGCGCTGCTGGACTACATCGAGGGCTCCACCGACGGCTTCCGCATCCTGGTCCGCGACTCGCCGGTCGCGTCCTCCACCGGGACGTTCTCGTCGCTGCTCAACGACATCGCGTCGCAGGTCGAGTCGATCCTCGGCCTGCACTTCTCCCGCCAGGGCTACGACCGCAAGCTGGCCGCCCTCTACAGCCAGGCGCTGGTCGGGATGGTCGCGCTGACCGGCCAGTGGTGGCTTGAGGTGCGCAAGCCGAAGAAGGACGAGGTGGCCGCGCACCTGGTCAACCTCGCGTGGAAGGGCCTGTCGCACATGGACCACAAGCCACGCCTGCGCACCCGGCAGTGACGGCGGGTCGGCTCAGCCCCGGGCCACCTTGAGGATCTTGTCGTCCGAGCCGTTCGAGGTGGTCAGGTAGAGCGCCTGGTCCGGGCCGAGCGCCGCGCCGCGCAGCCTGCCGTGGGTGCCGTCCAGCTCCTCCGGGATCGACACCGAGTGCACGCCGCCCTCGGCCGTGACGGTGAAGAACAGGACCTTCGACCCCTTGAGCGCGGTCACCGCGAGGGTGCCGTCCAGGTCGCCCCACCGCTCGCCGGTGAGGAAGACGGCGTCGCAGATCGCCTCGGTCGGGCTGCCGGAGGACCACACGGCCGGCACCGCGTCGGGGAACCGTTCGAGGTCGGTCATCGGGACGCCCTCGTCGTAGCCGTCGGCCGTGCCGCCCCGGGACGGGTCCCAGCCGTAGTTCGCGCCCGGCTCGAGCACGTTCACCTCGTCGTCCACGTCCGGGCCGTGCTCGGCGGTGAAGACCGTGCCGTCGGCGCGGACCGCGATGCCCTGGACGTTGCGGTGCCCGTACGTGAGCACACCGCCCTCGCCCGTGGCGAGGTCGAGCTTGAGGACCTTGCCGCCCAGGTCGTCGCGGTCCTGGGGCGCCGACGCCTTCGCGGTGTCGCCCGTGCCGACCAGCAGCCCGCCGGCCTCGTCCAGCGCGAGCCGGCACCCGGAGTGCCGCCCGCTCGGGTTCGACGGGAGGCCGGCCCGGAGCGGGTCGCGCACCCGCCGCGCCTCGGTGCCGTCCAGCTCGAACGTGACCAGGCGGACGTCCTGCGCGGTGTTGAAGCAGGTGGTGAACCGCTTGCTGGTGGCGAAGTCGGGGTGGACCACCAGGCCCATCAGCCCGCCCTCGCCCCGCGCGACGACGTCACCCAGCTCGGCCCGGACCGGCGTCGACCTGCCCCCGTCGACCAGGACCAGCCGGCCGGGCCGCTCGGTGACCAGCATCCGGCCGTCGGGCAGGAACCCGATCTCCCACGGGTGTTCGAGCCCGGCCGCGACCACCTCGACCCTGATCCCCTCCGGGGCGTCGGCGGCGGGCGCGTCGCCCCCGGACGCACCGGAGCACCCGGCGAGCAGCAACACGGCGGCGAACCCGACAACCCGGCGCATGGCGACCAGCCTGGCAGGGCGGCGGTGAAGTGGCCCTACAGCGGGTACGGCCGCTCCACCGGCAGCAGCTCCCGCGCCCGGTCCAGGTCACCGGCCCGGACGTGCCGGTGGACCTCGCGGACCAGCGGCGTGATGTCGGTGATCCCGGTGGTCCACTCGTCCACGTACCGGTCGGACGCGGCACCGGCCAGGCCGAGCTGGAGGGACCGGTGGTCGAGCGGCTCGTGGTGCAGCCCCCGTTCCGGGTCCCACTGCACGCGGACGTCGGGCTTGCCCCGGCCGACCTCCGAGCTGGGCACGGCGGCGCGCACCGCGCTGTCGAACCCCTCGCGCGTGAGGCGGACCGCGAGGACCCGCTCCTGGTCCGGCTTGGACGCCCACCCGCAGCGGTACATCATCCACAGGAACGACGGCTTGACCCACGTCATCCGCCCGCGCCTGAACGGCGGCACGAACCGGCCCGCTGCCACGGCGGCGTCCGCGATGGCCGGGTTGTACGCCTGGTAGACCGTGATGTGCCGATCGTCGTAGTCGGCCCTGATCTCCTTGTACTCCACGGATCAAGCTTGAGCGACCGGTCAACCGGAATGTCGTGGCGCGGTCCGCGCCACCGGTGGGCCGAAGTCGACTCGCAGAGAGGGGCCGACCGTGACAGAGCTGAGGGTCACCTACGACCGCGAGGCGGACGCCGCCTACGTCCACTTCACCGATCCGCTCACGCGGCCGAGGTCGGCGCGCACATACGCCTGCGACCCGGTCGCAGTCGACGGGATGGTCAACATCGACTTCGACGCGGACGGCCGCATCGTCGGCGTGGAGGTGCTCGGTGCCCGCGCCAAGCTCGCCCCGTACCTGCTCGACGCGGCAGATCAGCTCGGCCGCGCGCCCGAAGCGGAGTCGTGAACGCACGTGCTCGCGAACGCCACCACCGCCCGGTCGCCGTCACGCGCTGTGGTGGCACTCCGGCAGGTGGGACCGGGGTGGGGGACGGGCCGGTAATCGGCGAGCGGTGCGGCGGGGTGGGGACGTAGGGTGGGAGGCGAGCACCCCTCCGGTGGGCACAAGGTCCCGGGCAGGGGTCTGTCCTCGTTTCTTGGGAGCCACGCAATGCCCCAGCCCGGCCCGCTGTCCGGCCTGCTGACCGCCGTCCTGTCCGACAAGGCCCTCGGTGCCCTGCTCGACTCCGTCGGGTCGCCCTCGCTGGAGTTGGAGGGCCCGCCCGCCGCCCGGCCGCTGGTCGCGGCGGCGCTCGCGCGGCGGGCACCGGTGCTGGCCGTCACCGCCACCGGGCGCGAGGCCGACGACCTCACGAACGTGCTGCGGGACCTGCTCGGACCCGACGCGGTGGCCATCTTCCCCAGCTGGGAGACGCTGCCGCACGAGCGGCTCTCGCCCCGCGCCGACACGGTCGGGGCCCGGTTGCAGGTGCTGCGGCGGCTGCGGCACCCGGACGGGAACCCGCTGCGGGTCGTCGTCGCCACCATCCGCAGCGTCATCCAGCCGATGGCGCCGGGGCTGGGCGACCTCAAGCCCGTCGACCTCGCGGTCGGCGTCGAGCACGACTTCGACGAACTGCTCCACGACCTGGCCGAACTCGCCTACACGCGGGTCGACATGGTCGAGAAGCGCGGCGAGTTCGCGGTCCGGGGCGGCATCCTCGACGTGTTCCCGCCCACCGCCGAGCACCCGCTGCGGGTCGAGTTCTGGGGTGACGAGGTCTCCGAGATCCGCCCCTTCTCCGTCGCCGACCAGCGGTCGCTGCCCCAGGTGGTCGAGGGGTTCACCGCCCCGCCCTGCCGGGAGTTGCTGCTCACCGAGCAGGTCCGGGACCGGGCCGCCGCGCTGGCCGCCGAGCACCAGAACGACGCCCAGCTGGTCGAGATGCTCGACAAGCTCGCCGCCGGCATCCCCTCGGAGGGCATGGAGGCGCTGATCCCGGCGCTGTGCGAGGGGCAGTTGCACCTGCTCACCGACGTGGTGCCGGACGGCACGCACGTCGTGCTCAACGACCCGGAGAAGATCCGGGCCCGCGCCCACGACCTGGTGCGCACCGGCCAGGAGTTCCTGGAAGCCTCCTGGATGGCCGCCGCCGGCGGCGGCAAGGCCCCGATCGACCTCGGCGCCTCCGCCTACCGGAGCCTCGCCGAGGTGGCCGACTCCGCCAAGGCCGCCGGCCGGCCGTGGTGGACCTTCAGCCGGCTCACCACCGAGAACGCCGACGTGGTGCGCCTGGAGTTCAAGCACGTCGAGGCGTACCAGGGCGACATCGACCGGGCGTTCGCCGACCTGCGCGCGCACACCGCGTCGGGCGGGACGGCGGTGCTGGTCGTCCCCGGCGCGGGCACGGCGCACCGGGCGACCGAGCAGCTCAAGGACGCCGAGGTGCCCGCCGTGTGCGTGGAGGCGCTGGGCGAGCCGCCGGCGGTCGGCACCGTCACGGTGGTGCGCGGCGCGCTGGAGGACGGCTTCGCGCTGCCCGACCTCGCGCTGGTCGTGCTCACCGAGACCGACCTGACCGGCGGTCGCCACGGGACGTCCACCAAGGACATGCGGCGGATGCCGTCGAAGCGGCGCAACGCCGTCGACCCGCTGGCGCTCAAGGCCGGCGACTTCGTGGTGCACGAACAGCACGGCATCGGCAAGTACGTGGAGATGGTGCAGCGCACGGTCGCCGGGGCGACCCGGGAGTACCTGGTGCTGGAGTACGCGTCCTCCAAGCGCGGGCAGCCCGGCGACCGGCTGTTCGTGCCCACCGACCAGCTCGACGAGGTCTCCCGGTACGTGGGCGGCGAGCTGCCCACGCTGAACCGGCTGGGCGGCAGCGACTGGAAGAACACCAAGGCCAAGGCGCGCAAGGCGGTCAAGCAGATCGCGGCCGAGCTGGTCCAGCTCTACGCGGCGCGGCAGGCCGCGCCCGGGCACTCGTTCGCCGCCGACACGCCGTGGCAGCGGGAGCTGGAGGACGCCTTCCCGTTCACCGAGACCGTCGACCAGATGGCGGCCATCGACGAGGTCAAGGCCGACATGGAGCGCACGGTCCCGATGGACCGGGTCATCTGCGGCGACGTCGGTTACGGCAAGACCGAGATCGCGGTGCGGGCGGCGTTCAAGGCGGTGCAGGACGGCAAGCAGGTCGTGGTGCTGGTGCCCACGACGTTGTTGGCGCAGCAGCACCTCAACACGTTCACCGAGCGGATGCGCGCGTTCCCGGTCGTCATCAAGGGGCTGTCGCGGTTCACCGACGCGCAGGAGGCGGAGCAGACGGTCGCGGGCCTGGCCGACGGCGAGGTCGACATCGTCATCGGCACGCACCGGCTGCTGCAGAAGGGCCTGCGGTACAAGGACCTCGGCCTGGTGATCGTGGACGAGGAGCAGCGGTTCGGCGTCGAGCACAAGGAGCACATCAAGGCGCTGCGCACGCACGTCGACGTGCTCACGATGTCCGCGACCCCCATCCCGCGCACGCTGGAGATGTCGCTCGCGGGCATCCGCGAGATGTCGACCATCCTCACCCCGCCCGAGGAGCGCCACCCGATCCTGACCTACGTCGGCGGCTACGACGACAAGCAGGTCGGCGCGGCCATCCGCCGCGAGCTGCTGCGCGACGGCCAGGTGTTCTACGTGCACAACCGGGTGTCCTCGATCGAGAAGGCCGCGCGCCGGATCAGGGACCTGGTGCCCGAGGCGCGGGTGGTGACCGCGCACGGCCAGATGAACGAGGACAAGCTGGAGAAGATCATCCAGGGCTTCTGGGAGAACGAGTACGACGTCCTGGTCTGCACGACCATCGTGGAGACCGGCCTGGACATCTCCAACGCCAACACGCTCATCGTGGAGCGCGGCGACATGCTCGGCCTGTCCCAGCTCCACCAGTTGCGCGGGCGCGTCGGTCGCGGCCGGGAACGCGGCTACGCGTACTTCCTCTACCCGCCGGAGTCGCCGCTCACCGAGACCGCGCACGACCGGCTCGCCACGATCGCGCAGAACACCGAGCTGGGCGCGGGCATGGCGGTGGCCATGAAGGACCTGGAGATCCGGGGCGCGGGCAACATCCTCGGCGCGGAGCAGTCCGGGCACATCGCGGGCGTCGGGTTCGACCTGTACGTCCGGCTGGTCGGCGAGGCCGTGGAGGCGTTCCGGCGGCACGCGGGCGCGGAGGCCGAGGGCGACGAGGACCTGGCCGAGGTGCGGGTCGACCTCCCCGTCGACGCGCACATCCCGCACGACTACGTGCCCGGCGAGCGGCTGCGCCTGGAGGCGTACCGCAAGATCGCGGCGGCCGGCGACGAGGCGGCGCTCCAGGCCGTGTGGGACGAGCTCAAGGACCGCTACGGCACCCCGCCGCTGCCGGTGGAGCGGCTGCTCGCGGTCGCCCGGTTCCGCCAGACGTGCCGGGCGCACGGCGTCACCGAGGTGATCGTGCAGGGCCAGACCATCCGGTTCGCGCCGCTGGAGCTGCGGGACTCGCAACTGGTCCGGCTGCGCAGGCTGCACCCGAAGGCGGTCTACAAGCAGACCGCGAACACGGTCAGCGTGCCTAGGCCGACCGAGGGAGCCGCCGGCGGCCGGATGGGCGCACCCCAGCTTCGGGACGGCGAACTGCTCGACTGGTGCGCGGCGTTCCTCGGATCTTTGGCGGGTACTCCCGTGAGCGGCGTCACGGCGACGTGAGAAAGTAGCTCCCGTGAGGACTGTGCAGAGGCGCTTCACCCTGGTCGGCGCGGCCGTCGCACTGCTGGTGGCGGGCTGCGGGAGCGGCCCCGGCCAAGTGGGCTCGGCCGCCATCATCGGCGACACCGTGATCCCGCTTGAGCAGGTCCAGCAGCGCTTGGACACCGTGCTCAAGAAGGAGCCCGAGGCCCAGAAGCTGCACGAGCAGCGCAAGCTCGACCAGGTGTCGCGCCAGCTCGTGACCCTGGGCGTGCAGCACGAGCTGATCGAGCGGGCCGCGCAGCGCGAGGGCGTGACGGTGTCCGAGGAGGCCGTGACCGAGTCCGTGGAGAACGCTGGCGGCGCGGAAGCCGCCTCGCAGAACACGGTCTACGACGCAGCCACGTTCCGCGAGCGGGCCAAGGACCAGCTGCTGCTGGTCGAGCTGGCGCGCAAGTACGTGGGCCGGATGGAAGTCACCTTCGACTACTTCTTCGCCAAGGACGGCAAGGAAGCCGTCGAGAAGGCCAAGCAGGTCGCCGCCGACCCCGGGCTGATGGCCGGCTTCGTCCGGTCCGGCCCGAAGGGCGCGGAGGGCCAGCAGCTCGCCAAGGAGGGCCAGAAGGTCAAGTCGGCCGAGTCGCCCCAGGCCGCGGGCTCGCCGCTGTTCGGCGTCCAGCCGGGCACCGTGGTGGCGTTCGCGCCGGACCCCGGCAGCGCCCAGTGGCTGGTCGCGTACGTGACCGACCGCGACGACGACGCCCGGGGCAGCGGCGACTCGTCCACCGAGCAGCTCACGCCGCAGCTGCTGGAGCAGATCGGGCTCCGGCTCGTGCAGCGGCTCGCCGGCGAACCGGAGATCAAGGTGAACCCGCGCTACGGCGTGTGGGACACGACGGCGATCTCGCTGGCCCCGCGCACCGAGGAGCTGACCGGCTTCCAGGCGACCGCGCGGCAGCCCAAGCCGTGAGTGCCGGGGAGAGCGGCCCGACCGGCACCGTCGTGCTGCTCGGGCCGACCACCTCGGTGCTGCCCGCCGCCGCGCTGCCCGCCCTGCGGGGCGCGGCAGCGGTCTTCGTCTCGGCGGAGCTGGACGCGGCGCACTGGGGCGAGCTGGGCGCGGCCCCCGTCGGGGACGTGCCGGTGGGCGCGGTCGACGGGACCGTCGTCTACCTGACCCCCGGGATGGACGCCTACGCCACCGAGCTGGTCGAGGCGGGTGCGGGCGTGGTGCGCAACCCGGACGGCGTGGCGCTGGTCGACGCGGTCGCCGTGATGGACCGGCTGCGCTCGCCGGGTGGGTGCCCGTGGGACGCCGAGCAGGACCACAAGTCGCTGCGCCAGTACCTCGTGGAGGAGACCTACGAGCTGCTGGAGGCGATCGAGGACGGCGACCGGGGCGCGTTGCGCGAGGAACTCGGCGACGTGCTGCTCCAGGTGCTGTTCCACGCCCGGATCGCGGCCGAGGACGTCGAGCCGTTCGGCGTGGACGAGGTGGCCGCCGACCTGGTGCGCAAGCTGGTCGGCCGGCACCCGCACGTGTTCGAGGGCAACGACCCGGCGGTCCGCGACGCGGCCTCCCAGGAGCACCGGTGGGAGGAGCTGAAGCAGGTCGAGAAGCAGCGCGAGTCCAGCGTGGACGGCGTCGCCGGCGGGCAGCCCGCCGTGGCGCTGGCCGGCAAGCTCGCCCAGCGCGCGGTCCGCGCCGGCCTGCCGGTGGACCTGCTGCCGGACGGCGACGGCGCGGGCGTCACGCTGTTCGCGGTGGCGGCGCTGGCGAAGCTCGCGGGCGACGACCCGGAGACCGCGCTGCGCGAGGTGGCGCGCGCGTTCGAGCGCCGGGTTCGGGAAGCCGAACGCTCCGCCCGCGCGGCCGGCGTCGAGAAGCCGGGCCCGGAGGACTGGCGCGCTCACTGGCCGGTGTGAGCGGCCCCCGACCTGTCCAGGGCGGCGGTCCCGAGGTCGAGCAACCGGCGCAGGGCGGCGGGCGTGGCGACGATCTCGAACTCGGGCAGGTTGCCGATCGCGATCAGCACCTCGGCCGGGTCGGCCCGGTACTCGATCTTGGTGTCCTCCTCGATGCGCACCCAGGACTGCATCTCCGCGCGGGGTCGGGGCATGTCTCCTCCTCGTTGAATTCCTGAGAAGAGTCTGACAAGGACTGAGAATTCTCGACAGTGCACGTTTGGGTGAACCCCTAGGCTGGGGCGCATGGAGAGCAACGCACGTGCGCGGGTCCTGGGCGCGGAGCTGCGCGACCTGCGCAAGGCCAAGCGCGTGCGGATCGTCCAGCTCGAAGAGCAGGTCGGCCTCAGCAAGAGCATGATCAGCCGCATCGAGCGCGGCGAGCGCCTGGCCGACGAGACCGAGGTGGCCGCCGTGCTCGGCGCACTGGGCGTGGTCGGTGCCAAGCGGCGGGAGTTGCTCGCCCTCGCCCGCGAGGCCGCGAAGGGCAACTGGCTCGCCACCGGTTCCGGTCTGCCGCAGCAGCTCAAGGGGCTGATCGAGTACGAGCAGGCCGCCACCTCCATCACCGACGTGACGTCGCTGCTGGTGCCGGGCCTGGTGCAGACGCCCGACTACGCCCGGACGATCATGGTCGAGGGCGGGCTGTCGAACGCCGACGTCGAGGAGCGGGTGCGGCGCCGGCTCGAACGGCAGTCGGTGCTCACCCGCGACAACCCGGTGCCGTACCTGGCGGTCATCGACGAGTTCGTGCTGCGCCGGCCGGTCGGCGGGCGCGGGGTGATGGTCGACCAGTTGCACCACCTGCACGACATGGCCCGGCGGCCGAACGTGACCATCCGGGTGGTGCCTAAGGAGCGCGGCTACCACTTCGGGCTGTACGGGTCGTTCGTCGTGCTGGAAGCCGCGCGGACGAGCCCGGTGGTGCACCTGGAGAACTTGAAGACCTACCTCTTCCTCGACAAGCGCGAAGAGGTGCAGGCTTACATCGACCTGAAGCCCAGCCTGTTGGCCGCCGCTGCCGGTGTCGAGGACTCGATGGACCTGATCATGCGGTGTGCCGAAGACCTGAAGGGGTGTCCGAGGTGACGGAGTGGCGGAAGTCCAGCCGGAGCAACACCGAGTCGAACTGCGTCGAGTTGGCGTTCCGGCCGGGTGTGATCGCGGTGCGGGATTCGAAGAACCCGGATGGGCCGGTGCTTCGGTTCCCGATGGTTTCCGGTGGTACTTTCCTCAACCGGCTCAAGCAAGCTTAGGGCCGGCTGTCGGGGTGGCGCGCTAACGTCGATCACGTGACCGACGCCTACCTCCGCTACCCCCACCTGCACGGCGACCTGGTGACCTTCGTGGCCGAGGACGACGTGTGGCTGGCCCCGCTCGCCGGTGGCCGGGCCTGGCGGGTGACCGCCGACCACGTGCCGGTGGCCTCGCCCCGCTTCGACCCGTCCGGCGAGCTGCTGGCCTGGACCAGCCGCCGCGACGGTGCGCCCGAGGTGCACCTCGCGCCCGTCGCCGGCGGGGAGGCCACGCGGCTCTCCTACTGGGGCAACGGGTTCACCGCTGTCCGGGACTGGACGGCGGCGGGCGAGGTGGTCGCCGCGACCGCCGCCGGCGAGGCGACCCGGGCCCGCCGCTGGGCCTACGCCCTGCCGGTGGACGGCGGCCCGCCGCGCCGGCTGCCCTACGGCTGGGTCGGCGACGTCGCGCACGGGCCCGGCGACCGGGTCGCGGTGACCTCCAACTACGGCAAGGACCCCGCCTACTGGAAGCGCTACCGGGGCGGCACGGCCGGCCGGCTGTGGGTCGACGTCACCGGCGACCACGAGTTCACCCGCGTCCTGCCCGAGCTGACCTCGTCGCTGCACTCGCCGATGTGGGTGGACGGGCGGCTCGCGTTCCTGTCCGACCACGACGGGGTGGCCAGCGTCTACTCCTGCCTCCCGGACGGCTCGGACCTGCGCCGGCACACCGAGCAGGAGTTCTACGCGCGCGCCGCGACCACCGACGGCTCCCGGGTCGTCTACCAGCACGCCGGCGACCTGTGGCTGCTCGACTCGCTGGAGGCCGCCCCGCGCCGGCTCGACATCGCGCTGGGCGGCCCGCGCTCCGCGACCAGGCCCCGCCCGGTCCGCTCCCGCCCGGACGACTTCCACCCGGACAAGACCGGACGGGCCAGTGCGGTCGAGGTGCGCGGCACCGTGCACTGGGTGACCCACCGCGACGGGCCGGTCCGCGCCCTGGCCGAGACGCCCGGCGTGCGGGCCCGGCTGCCGCGCGTGGTCGGCGACGGCGTCGTGTGGGTGACCGACGCGGAGGGCGAGGAGGGGCTGGAGTTCGCGCCCGCCGGCGGCGTCGAGCCGGGCAACGCGCCGCGCCGGGTCGCGGTCGGCGAGCTGGGCCGGGTGCTGGAGCTGGCCGGCTCCCCGGACGGCCGCCGGCTCGCCGTGGCCACCCACGACGGCCGCCTCCTGCTGGTCGAGGTGGAGTCCGGCGAGCTGCGCGAGGTGCTGCGGGACGCCAACCCGCACGTGTCGGACCTGGCGTTCTCGCCCGACTCGAACTGGCTCGCGTGGTCGCACCCCGGGCCGGGTCCGCTGCGGCACATCAAGATGACCAACACGACCGACCTCTCGGTGGTCGACGTGACGCCGCTGCGCTTCACCGACTACTCGCCGACCTTCAGCGAGGACGGCCGCTACCTGGCGTTCCTGTCCTACCGCACGTTCGACCCGGTGTACGACGCGCACGTGTTCGACCTGTCCTTCCCGACCGCGTGCCGGCCGTTCCTGCTGCCGCTCGCGGCGACCACGCCGTCGCCGTTCGACCCGCTGCGGCTCGGCCGCCCGGTGGGCGACGACGACAAGGACAAGGACAAGAAGGACGACGAGAACCCGATCACCGTCGTCGACCTCGACGGCCTGGCCGACCGGGTGGTGCCGGTGCCGGTCGCGGCGGCGGGCTACTCGGGGCTGGTCGCGGCGAAGGGCGGGCTGCTGTGGCTGCGCAGCCCGCTGCGCGGCGTGCTGGGCGACAACCTGGCGACCCCGTCCTCCCGCCACCCGCGTGCCGTCCTCGAACGCTTCGACCTGGTCAAGACCCGGACGGACGTGCTGGTGGACGGCGTGGACGCGTACGCGGTGACCGGTGACGGCCAGCGGATCGTGCTGCAGGACGGTGGGAACCTGCGGGTCGTGCCGGCGGAGCGGAAGGTCGACTCCGAGGACGCCGACTCGGTCGACGTGGACCTGGCGCGCATCCGCGTGGTGGTGGACCGGGCCGCCGAGTGGCGGCAGGCGTACGCCGAGGCGGGCCGGCTGATGCGGGACCTGTTCTGGCGCGAGGACATGGGCGGCGTCGACTGGGCGGGCGTGCTGGCGCGCTACCGGCCGCTGGCCGACCGGTTGGGCGCGTACTCGGACCTGGTCGACCTGCTGTGGGAGGTGCAGGGCGAGCTGGGCACGTCACACGCCTACGTCGTGCCGCCCGGCGGCTCGTCGGGCCGGCCGGTGGGGCTGCTCGGCGCGGACCTGGAGCGCGACGCGGGTGGCGCGTGGCGGGTGGCGCGGGTGATCCCCGGCGAGACGTCCGACCCGGACGCGCGGTCGCCGCTGGCGGCACCCGGCGTGGCGGTGCGCGCGGGCGACGCGATCGTGGCCGTGGACGGCCGGCGGGTCGACCCGCTGACCGGGCCCGCGCCGCTGCTGGTCGGCACGGCGGGCAAGCCGGTGGAGCTGACCGTGCGCCCCGGTGGCGGCGGCGAACCGCGCAGGGTCGTGGTGGTGCCGCTGGAGGACGACGTGCCGCTGCGCTACCACGCGTGGGTGGCCGACCGGCGGGCGCGCACGCACGAGCTGTCCGACGGGCGGGTCGGCTACCTGCACGTGCCGGACATGATGGGCCGGGGCTGGGCGCAGCTGCACCGCGACCTGCGGGTGGAGCTGGTCCGCGACGCCGTGGTGCTGGACGTCCGGGAGAACGGCGGCGGGCACACCTCGCAGCTCGTGGTGGAGAAGCTGGCGCGCAAGATCATCGGCTGGCAGCGGGGGCGCGGGTTCTCCACCGCCGACAGCTACCCGCAGGACGCGCCGCGCGGGCCCGTGGTGGCGGTCGCCGACGAGTTCGCCGGGTCGGACGGCGACATCGTGAACGTGGCGATCAAGGAGCTGGGCATCGGACCGGTGGTCGGCGTCCGCACGTGGGGCGGGGTCATCGGCATCGACTTCGAGTTCGACCTGGTGGACGGGACCGTGGTGACGCAGCCCCGGTACGCGTCGTGGTTCGCGCAGCACGGCTGGGGCGTGGAGAACTACGGCGTCGACCCGGACGTGGAGGTGGTGATGACGCCGCAGGACCGGGTGGCGGGCCGCGACCCGCAGCTGGAGGCGGCGGTGCGGATCGCGCTGGAGTCGTTGGCGGAGCGCCCGGCGCTCACCCCGCCACCGCTCCCGCCGCTCGACTGATCGGGTGGGCCGGGGTGCCCGCCCCGCCGAGTCCGCGCTCGGTCGGGCGGGCACCCCCGCGCCACCCGCGTGTCCCGGTGTGAGCAGCCCTTGCGCCATCCCGGTGCCCGGCGTGAGCGGGTGCCGTTGCCCGATGTCACCTGACCGTGTGGTGCGGCGGTGGTTGCGGTCGGGAACCCCGGACCGGTCAATGGGTGGCGGTCGGGATCGGGGGTTTCGGTGGGTCTGCGCGAGCTGCCACGCGGTGGTCCGGGGTGCTTCGCGGCGGGGCTCGTGCCCCTCGTGGCGCTGGGCGGCGCGCTGGCCCTGGTGCTCACGGTCGGCCGGCCGCCGGATGGTGCCGCGCCCGACCGGCAGGAGCAGGTGGAGGTGACCGCGCGGCCGACCCTGGTGAGCGTCCGGCCCGGCCCGACCACCCCGGTGCCGCACGCGGTGCTGCCGACCCCGGGCCGCGAGGTCCGCAAGGGGCAGCCGGTGGTGGCGGGGCGGGAGCACCCGCAGCCGGACGAGGTGCCGCCCGCGCCGGTCCCGACGTCCGGCCGGCCCGCCCCGAGCGGACCGGCGACACCCACGGCGACACAGCCGTCGGTGACGCCGTCGTCGGTGCCGTCGTCGGTGTCGAGCGCCCGACCGACCACCAGCACGACCAGCACCACCACCACGGCACCGCCGGTGACCACGGAGCCCCCTCGACCGTCGACGCCCACGACGACCGACACCACCCCGCCGCCCGCGACCGACTCCGCCCCGCCGCCCGCGACCGGCACGGCACCGGGGTCCGCGCCGCACCTCAGGTGAGCGAGGTGTCGCGCCAGAACCCGGTGAAGTTGTAGCCCCGGCGCAGGACGCGGGCACCGCCCAGCGCCTCCGCCGACGCCAGCCGGACGTGCCCGACCTCGCCGATCGCGGGCGGGCCGCCCTTGCCCTCCACGTGCAGGTCCACCGGGTCGAACTCGGCGAGCCGGCCCAGCGGGGCGCCCTCGCCCCTGGTCCGGCCGACGACGGCCTCCTGCTCGGCCGGCGACGTGCGGTCCCGGATCGCGACGTGCATCCGGATCCGGCGGGCCACCAGGAACGTGCCGCAGACCAGCCAGTCCGGGCCCTCATCCGGCCCCACCCACACGTGCTCGCGCAGCGCGTCGCCATCCTCGGCCCGAGCTGCGATGAGCGCACGGCCACCCCGGCCGAAGCCGATCCGGACCAGGTTGCGGCTGGCGCGCACGGCGACCTGCGGGTCGTTCGCGCACGCTTGCACGCACAGGGCGCCGCCGCTGCGCCTCGGATCGAGGTCGTCGCCGGGGAACCGGGGCAGGTCGACCGGCTCCGCCGGCTTCCGGTCGGCCAGGCCGAACCGGTCGAACAGCGACGGGCCGAAGCCGGTGGTCAGGGTCGGCGCGGACGCCGGCAGGCCCAGCGCCTCGCCGCCGAACGCCTCCTGCTGCTCGAAGGTCAGGGCCGCCGCGGTGAACGTGACGACCGCGCCGACCACCACCGACAGCGCGACGGCGACGCCGACCCCGAGCCACGCGAACGGCAGCGTCGAGCGGCGGTCGGTCTTGACCAGGAAGACCACCAGGATGCTCACGACAAGGGCCGATTCCAACCCCTCGCGCAACCCGATGAGCCCGTTGCCCACCCGCACGACTTGCTCACCAGCACGGCGGATTCCTCACGCGGAGTTGACTCAGGCTCATCGAACTCAGGCAAGCCCGGGCACGCTGTCCAGACCCGGACACGCCACCTGACCTGCGGATTCGGTCAATTCGGTCGTTGCGGTCGGATTGTTCCGGCCGGGAACGCGCGGTGAGCACGTAGCCTGGGTCCGTGGTCGTCCCGCCGCCAGAGAAAACGACACCGCCACCGCGCGGGCGCATCGGCAACCTCGTCGGTCGCCTCGCCCTGGTGGCGCTGCTGCTCGCCGTGGTGGCCGGCGGCGCGTGGGCGCTGAGCGTGCTCAACCGCCGCGAGGTGCAGGCCACCGACCCGCCCTTCCCCGTGCCGTTCCAGGAGGTCGAACCCGGCTCCGCCGCGCCGGACCCGTCGGCCGGCGTGCCGCCGCAGGCGTCGGAGGCGGGGCAGACCGGATCCGCCGAACCGCTCACCGCGTGGTCGGTGGCGCTGTCCGCCAAGATCGACGTGCCGGCGCGGGCGCTGCGCGCGTACGCCACCGCCGACCTGGTCATGCGGTCCGACCAGCCCGCGTGCCGCATCTCGTGGGCCACGCTGGCGGGCATCGGGCGCATCGAGTCGCACCACGGCACCATCGGCGGCCTGCGGCTGGGCGAGGACGGGCGGCCGTCCAAGCCGATCATCGGCATCCCGCTGGACGGCAGCCCGGGGGTGAAGGCGATCCCGGACAGCGACGGCGGCGCACTGGACAAGGACACCACCTGGGACCGCGCGGTCGGCCCGATGCAGTTCATCCCCACCACGTGGGCCCGCTACGCGGTCCGCGCGAACGGCGACGGCACCCCGCCGGACCCGCAGAACATCGACGACGCCGCCCTGGCCGCCGCCCGCTACCTGTGCTCGGGCGGCCGTGACCTGGCCACCGGCGAGGGCTGGTGGGCGGCGGTCATGGCGTACAACAACTCGGTGGAGTACGGCCAGAACGTCTTCAGCGGCGCCGACGCCTACGCCCGCGCCGGGCAGGGCTGACCGACCGACCCGCGCGGAGTCGGCACCGGAGGCCCGATCACGCTGCGGTCGGCCGTGGCGCGGGGTTCGCTGAGCGGTGAACCGACCTGTCCCGCGAGTCCGCGCTACGGCCGGTCGCGTTCCACGGCCAGGCGGGCGCTCACCTCGCCCAGCGCCTCCTGGTACTCCGGCGTCGGGTTCATCGCCGCCGCCATCCTGAGCTGGGCCAGCGCTTCGGGCAGCCGGCTCTGGCGTTGCAGCGTGCGGCCCAGGGCGAAGCGGGCGTAGTAGTCGCTGGGGTCGAGCTCCAGGACTTTGCGGAACGCCTCCTCGGCGCGTTTGAGCTGCGCCGATCCCAGGTAGGCGCGGCCCGCCAGCAGTTGGACGTTCGGCTGGTCCGGCGCGGCTTCGAGCACGACTCGGAGCTCGCGCAGCGCCTCCAGCGGACGGCGCTCCGCGAGCAGCGCCTCGGCCCGGCGGAACGCCTCGAAGGTGCTGTCGGTCATGGTCCGATCAACGCTACCTCCGCAACCGGCCGTTCATCAGCAGCCGACCGGATGACGGGACGTGCCCTCACCCAGGCAGCAGCCGCTCCAGCACGGGCCTGATCGACTCGGGTTGCTCCACGTGGGCGTTGTGACCGACCCCGGCCAGCACCATTCCACCCGGCTGCGCGTCGAGCAGGTCCGCCGGCGGGCACAGCGGGTCGTGCTCGCCCGTGGCCAGCAGCGCGGGGGCCTTGGCCGCCGCGAGCAGCCCCGAGACGTCCGGTGCGCCCACCCCGAACGCGGCGGGGTCGAGCGCCGCGCGCCAGCCCGCCTGGGTCTGCACCACGCCGTGCGCCAGCGGCACGCCCGCCAGCTTCGCCGCCCACGCCGACGCGTCCTCGCAGGTCGGGTACAGCCGGGCGGGCTTCGCGGCCAGCGCGGACGCCCGCGCCAGGTCGTCGGCCGACCAGCGCACCTTCACGCCCACGCCCGCCACCGCCCGCACGTCCACCCCGAACCAGCCGCTGGCCAGCGTCAGCGCCACCACGCCGCCCAGCGAGTGGCCGAGCACCGCGACCGGGCCGGGCGGCACGACGGTGGCCACGGCCGCCGCGAACGACCCGAACGAGTACCGGTCGAGCGCGGCCGACCGCCCGTGGCCGGGCAGGTCCACCGCCAGCCACGACCCCGGCCACAGCCCGGTCACGCCGCGCCACACCTCGCCGGTCGCGCCCAGGCCGTGCAGCAGGACCAGCAGCGGCCCGTCGCCGCCGCGTTCCACGTGAACCACGCCAGAATCCTCCCATGCCCAGTGACGTCGAGGTCGTCGTCGACCCGGACACCTACACCACCGGGGTGCCGCACCGCGCGCTCACCCGGTTGCGGGAGGAGGGCGTGGTGCGGGCGGGCGGCGCGGTATCGGTCTTCCGGCACGCCGACGTGCGGACCGTGCTGCGCACGCCGGAGGTGTTCTCGTCGTGGCTCGGCGGCACCCAGCTGCGCGACCCGGCCACGCCGCAGGACCTCGACTACGTGCGCCGGATGATGCTGAACACCGACCCGCCCGACCACACCCGGCTGCGCGGCCTGCTCACCAAGGCGTTCACCCCGCGCGCGGTGGCCGCGCTGGAGGCGCGGATCGCCCGGTGGGCGCGGGACCTGGTGGCCCCGCTCGCGGACGGGGAGCCGGTCGACTTCGCGCACGTCGTGGCGGACCTGCCGCTGCTCACCCTGGCCGAGGTGTTCGGGGTGCCGCACCGCGACCGGGCGCTGATGTTCGACTGGAGCAACCGGGTCATCGGCTACCAGGACGAGGAGCTCGCCAACAGCGCAGGCGACACCACCGGGATGAGCGACATGGCGCTGCGGGCGCTGGAGCTGCGCCCGGATCCCCAGCCCGACCCGCGTGCCCGGGGCGGGATGCCCGACCTGTACGCCTACGCGCACGCCCTCGGCGAGCTGAAGCGCCGTGAGCCGGGCGACGACGTGATGAGCAACCTCATGCGCCACGACGTGGCCGTGGAGGAGTTCGAAACGCTGTTCTGGCTGTTCTCGGTGGCCGGGAACGAGACGCTGCGCAACGGCATCCCGGGCGGCCTGGTCGCGCTGATGGACCACCCCGACCAGTACGAGCACCTCAAGCGGGACCGCGCAGCCCTGCCCCGCGCCGTCGAGGAGATGCTGCGCTGGTGGACGCCGGTCATGCACTTCCGGCGCACCGCCACCACCGCCACCCGGCTCGGTGGCGTCCCGGTCGCCCAAGGCGACAAGGTCGTCGTCTGGTTCACCTCGGCCAACCGCGACGAGCGCGTCTTCGCCGACCCGGACCGCTTCGACGTCACCCGCGACCGGGTCGAGCACCTGTCGTTCGGCCACGGCCCGCACTTCTGCCTGGGCGCGCACCTGGCCCGCGTCCAGCTGCGCGCCCTGTTCTCCTCGGTGCTCGACCTGCCCGGCTTCCTGGTTCCCGCCGGCCCAGCGGACCGGCTGCGCTCGAACTTCCAGAACGGCGTGAAGCGGCTCCCGGTCCGGCTCGTCGCGGCGGGCCCGCGCGGCGCGGCGCCGGGGCGCGGGTGAGTTCGGCAACGGGGCCGGGGGTCCGGGGACCCGGCACCAACTAGGCTCGTCACCGATACAGAGATGGTCTGACTAGGGAGCGTCACGTGGCGGTCATCGAGCAGGTCGGCGCCCGCGAGATCCTGGACTCGCGAGGCAACCCCACCGTCGAGGTGGAGGTGGCGTTGGACGACGGCACGCTGGAGCGCGCCGCAGTGCCGTCGGGCGCGTCGACGGGTGAGCACGAGGCGGTCGAGCTCCGCGACGGAGACACCAAGCGCTACCTGGGCAAGGGTGTCGAGCGGGCGGTCACCGCCGTGCTCGACGAGATCGGCCCCGAGCTGGTCGGCATCGAGGCCGTCGAGCAGCGGGTGGTGGACCAGAAGCTGGTCGACCTGGACGGCACGCCGGACAAGTCCCGCCTCGGCGCGAACGCCATCCTCGGCGTGTCGCTGGCCGTTGCGAAGGCGGCGGCGGCGTCCTCCGGCCTGGAGCTGTTCCGGTACGTCGGCGGCCCGAACGCGCACGTGCTGCCGGTGCCGATGCTGAACATCCTCAACGGCGGCGCGCACGCCGACACCGAGGTGGACATCCAGGAGTTCATGATCGCGCCGATCGGCGCGGAGTCCTTCCGCGAGGCGCTGCGCTGGGGCGCGGAGGTCTACCACTCGCTCAAGTCCGTGCTGAAGTCCAAGGGGCTGAGCACCGGGCTGGGCGACGAGGGCGGCTTCGCGCCCGCGCTGTCGAGCAACCGCGACGCGCTGGACCTGATCCTGGAGGCGATCGAGAAGGCCGGCTACCAGCCGGGCCGGCAGGTCGCGCTGGCGCTGGACGTGGCCGCCACCGAGTTCCACGCCGACGGCGCGTACACGTTCGAGAAGCAGAAGCGCAGCGCCGAGCAGATGACCGGCTACTACTCCGAGCTGGTCCGGGACTACCCGCTGGTGTCCATCGAGGACCCGCTGTCCGAGGACGACTGGGACGGCTGGGTGCAGCTGACCTCCGAGCTGGGCGAGAAGGTGCAGATCGTCGGCGACGACCTCTTCGTGACCAACCCGGAGCGGCTGGAGGAGGGCATCTCCCGCCGGGCGGCGAACGCGCTGCTGGTGAAGGTCAACCAGATCGGCACGCTGTCCGAGACGCTGGACGCGGTCGCGCTGGCCACCTCGTACGGCTACAAGTCGATGATGTCGCACCGGTCCGGCGAGACCGAGGACACCACCATCGCCGACCTGGCGGTGGCGACCGGCGCGGGCCAGATCAAGACCGGCGCCCCGGCGCGCGGCGAGCGCACCGCGAAGTACAACCAGCTCCTGCGGATCGAGGAGGCCCTGGGCGACGCCGCGCGCTACGCCGGTGACCTGGCCTTTCCTCGGTACACGCCGGAAAGCTGATGGCGGATCGGGAACGGGGCTCCCGGCGCGGCGGCAAGGCCGCGTCGGGGTCCCGCCCTGACCGCTCCCGGGCGGCCCGCTCCGGTCGCGCGGCCGGCGCGGGCGCGTCGGGCGCGGCCGGCTCCGGCGCGCGGGCGGCGGGCACGGGCGGCGGCAAGGTCCGCTTCGGGCTGGGCGAGGCGCGGCGCGGGGCGCGGTCGGCCCGGTCGGCGCGGCTGGCGGAGCAGGCGAGGGCCACCCAGGCGGCACGGGCGGCGCGGGCCGCCCGACCCCAGTCGCGGGCGCGGACCCGCGAGGGCACCGGCGGCGCGTTCGGCATGACCGGCACCCGGCGGGCCGCCCTGCTGGCGATGGTGGTGTGCGCGCTGGCGCTGAGCATCGCCGTCCCGCTGCGGACCTACCTGGCCCAGCGCGAGGAGCTGCGCGGGGTCAGCGCCTCGCAGGAGACGCTGCGCGCCGAGGTCGGGCAGCTCGAGCGGCGCAAGAAGGAACTCGCGGACCCCGGGCACCTGGAGGCGGAGGCCCGCCGGCGGCTGCACTACGTGCGGCCCGGCGAGACGCCCTACGTCGTCCAGCTCCCCGGCGACGCGCAGCGCAAACCCGAAGACGAGCGCCCGGCCACCGCGCCGGCCGCGGACAGGGCCTGGTACGAGCAGTTGTGGGATTCGGTGGCGGCGCGATGACGGTCAGCGACGAGGACCTGGCGGTCGTCGCCGAGCAGCTCGGCCGCGCCCCGCGCGGCGTGCGGGCGGTGGCGGCGCGCTGCCCGAGCGGGCACCCGGCGGTCGTGCGGACCAGCCCGAGGCTGGAGGACGGCACGCCGTTCCCGACGCTGTACTACCTGACCTGCTCGCGGCTCAACTCCTACGTCAGCCGGCTGGAAGGTGCCGGCCTGATGAAGGAGATGACCGACCGGCTGGCGACGGATGAACTCTTGGCGCAGCGCTACCGCGCGGCCCACGAGTCGTACTTGGCTGAGCGGGACGCGATCGAACCGCTGGGCACGGAGGTCACCGCGGGCGGGATGCCGGACCGGGTGAAGTGCCTGCACGTCCACGTGGCGCACGCGCTGGCCGCCGGGCCGGGGGTCAACCCGTTCGGGGACGAGGCCCTGGAGCAGCTCGCGCAGTGGTGGCCCAGCGGTGACTGCGCGTCAAAGGTGAAAAACTGACCGTACGGGCAGTTCTGTGGACAGAGATACCGCGCACCACCGTGACACGGCTGTTCGGATCAGGCAGGCTGGGTCCGGAGCCTGAGCGGTATTCGCCGAGGAGTGAGGTTCGGGGCTGTGCCGAAGCGACGGGGACGCAAGCGGAAGGCGACACGGCGGCCGACGCTGACGCCGCGCCAGTGGGGCCTGGCGGCCACGGCCACCTGCGCGATGCTCGCGCCCACGCTGCTGCACTCGGCGGCCGGCCTCGACTGGGTGAACGTCTCCGGGCACTCCGGCATCGAGGCGATGCCGCCCGGCGCGGGTGACGTCCTCGGCACCATGCGGTTGCAGGACTCCGGCGCGCTGGGCGTCAACGGCAAGCTGCCCGAGGCGGACGAGCTGAGCGCCGCGCTGCTCGCCGACGCCGACGACCCGTCCTCCTTCGGCGACGACCTGCCGTTCGACGGCACGGACCCGGAGCTGGTCGCGGGGCAGCTCGGCATCCCCGGCGTGATGCTGGACGCCTACCTGAAGGCCGCCGACCGGCTGGCCACCACCAAGCCGGGCTGCAACCTGCACTGGTCGCTGCTGGCGGGCATCGGGCGGATCGAGTCCGGGCACGCGCGCGGCGGCCGGGTGGACGGCCGGGGCAACACGGTCAACCCGATCCTCGGCCCGGTGCTGAACGGCGGTCCGGGCATGGCCGCGATCCGCGACACCGACGGCGGCAGGTTCGACTCGGACAGGACGTGGGACCGCGCGGTCGGCCCGATGCAGTTCATCCCCTCCACGTGGGCGTCCTTCTCCGCCGACGGCAACGGCGACGGCGAGGCGAACCCGAACAACGTCTACGACGCGACCGTGGGCGCGGGCAACTACCTGTGCTCGGACGGCGGCGACCTGGGCACGCCGGAGGGCCGGGCCAAGGCGGTGTTCCGCTACAACCACTCCGAGGAGTACGTGCGCACGGTGCTGTTCTGGGCCGACGCGTACGCGGACGGCGTGAGCCCGCTGCCCAGCCTGCCCGGCTCGGACGACGACTTCCTGCCCCCGGAGGAGGACGAGCCGACCGGTGGCACGCCGCCGCCGGACAACGGCACGGGCCCCACGCCGCCGGCCTCGTCCTCGACCAACCCGACGACGACCACGACCACGACGGTGTCCCAGACGACGGTCTCGGTGCCGCTGACCCCGTCGTCGTCCAGCACGTCGCCGACGACGACCACCACGACGACCACCACGGCCAGCACCACGACGACGACCACGACGACGACCACGACGACGTGCCCGACGCCGACGACGACCACGTCGACCACGGCGCCGACGACCTCGTCGGCCCCGTCGACGTGCACGACGACCACGACCACCACGTCGGTGGCCGCCCCGCCGCAGACCGGCGGTGGCACCTCGGACCCGACCGGCGGCGCATCGGGCTCGTCGGCCGGCAGCGTGCCGCACCCGACGTCGTCCATGAAGCCCGCGTAGGTCCCGGTCTCCCGACGGCCCCGCCACCACACCCGGTGGCGGGGCCGTCGTCCGTCCGGCGTTGTCCGGCATCGGGTGACCCGGCCGGACATCGGCGGCGGACCTTCGGGCGCGGGTGCGGGGCCGCTCGCGTACCTTCTCCTCGCGGCGGCGCCGGGCCGTCGGCGAACGGAGGGCGACATGGGCCGCGTGGCCGCTATCGACTGCGGGACGAACTCGATCCGCCTGCTGGTGGCCGACGTGACGGTGTCCGACGACGGGTCCCGGTGGCTGCGCGACGTGCACCGGGAGATGCGGGTCGTCCGGCTGGGCGAGGGCGTCGACGCGACCGGCGTGCTGGCGCCCGGGGCGCTGGAGCGGACCCGGGCGGCGCTCGCCGACTACACGGCGGTCCTGCGCCGCAAGGGTGCCGAGCGGGTCCGGATGGTGGCGACCTCGGCCACCCGCGACGCCCGGAACCGGGACGAGTTCTTCGACCTGACCCGCGCCGTGCTGGGCGTCGAGGCCGAGGTGATCTCCGGCGACGAGGAGGCCCGGCTGTCGTTCACCGGGGCTGTCGCCGACCTGGACGCCCCGGAGGGCCCCTTCCTGGTGTCCGACGTGGGCGGCGGGTCCACGGAGCTCGTGCTGGGCTCCTGGGACGGCGTGCGGGCCGACGTGACGGCCGCGCGGTCGGTCGACATCGGCTGCGTGCGGCTGACCGAGCGGTGCCTGCGCGACGACCCGCCGACCGCCGCCCAGGTGGAGGAGGCCGTCGCGGTCGCCACCGAGGTGCTGGGCGAGGCGTTCGCCGCCGTGCCCACGGACCGGGCGAAGACGTGGATCGGGGTGGCCGGCACGGTCACCACGCTGGTCGCGCTGGCCAAGGGGCTGCCCGCCTACGACTCGGACGAGATCCACCTCTCGCGGCTGTCGCTGGACCAGGTCCGGGAGGTCACCGACCGGCTGCTGGCCCTGGACCACGACGGGCGGGCCGCGCTCGGGCCGATGCACCCCGGCCGGGTCGACGTGATCACCGGCGGGGCGCTGGTCGTGCGGACGCTGGCGGAGCACCTGGCCGCCCAGGGCGTGCGCGAGCTGGTGGCCGGCGAGCACGACATCCTCGACGGCATCGCGTTCTCGCTGGTCTGATTGCCAGTCGATCTTCATACCGCCGCCGAATGTCAACTGGCATCGTTCGTGACTCGGTTGTAACCGCGTCACCCATGTGGCGTGCGGCACTGTCCGATTAGCGTCCTCCCACACGCTGCGAGAGCGGTCAACTCTGCTCGGTTACCCCCGAACAGGTGGGAGGACGCATGTCACGTGCACGAATAGTTCCGGTGGCTGTCGCGGTGGCCCTGATCGCAACCGGCTGCGGAACCCCGGAGACGCCCGCCGGCGGCGGGTCGGACACCGATGCCGGGATCAGCATCTTCAACACCGAGCCCGAGAACCCGCTGGTGCCCGGCAACACCACCGAGGTCGGCGGCAGCCGCGTGCTCGACGCGCTGTTCACCGGCCTGGTGGAGTACCGCAACGAGGACGCCCAGCCGGTGAACGCCATGGCCGAGTCCATCAAGACCGAGGACTCGAAGCTGTTCACCGTGAAGATCAAGCAGGGGTGGAAGTTCCACGACGGCACCACGGTGACCGCGAAGAGCTTCGTCGACTCGTGGAACTGGACCGCCTACGGCCCGAACGCCACGCAGGGCGCGAGCTTCTTCTCCCAGATCGAGGGCTACGCGGACGTCAACCCGAAGGACCCGGACGGCCCGGACGGCCCCGAGAAGGCCCCCGCGCCCAAGGCCGAGAAGCTCTCCGGCCTGAAGGTCGTGGACGAGACCACGTTCACCATCACGCTGTCCGAGCCGTTCGCGGTGTTCCCGGTGACCATCGGCTACGAGGTGTTCGCCCCGCTGCCCGAGGCGTTCTTCAAGGACCAGAAGGCGTTCGAGGCCAACCCGATCGGCAACGGCCCGTTCAAGTACGTCTCGCGCACGGTCGGCACCGAGATCAAGCTGACCCGCAACGACGACTACACCGGTGACGACAAGCCGAAGTTCAAGGACCTCACGCTGAAGGTCTACCAGAGCCGCGAGTCGGCCTACGCCGACCTGGTGGCGAACAACCTCGACTTCATGGAGGAGCTGCCGCCCAACGCGCTGGCCGGCCAGAAGTACGAGACGGACCTCGGCGACCGGGTCGTCACGCGCGAGACGCTGAACAACCAGACTATCGCCTTCCCGTTCTACACCAAGCCCTACGACAACGCGGCGCTGCGGCGCGCGATCTCGATGTCGATCAACCGCGACGAGATCACCCAGCGGATCTTCGAGGGCACGCGCAAGCCCGCCGACGGCTGGGTGCACCCGTTGATGAAGGGCTACAAGCCCGACCAGTGCGGCGAGTACTGCAAGTTCAACCCGCAGAAGGCCAAGGAGGAGTTCGCCAAGTCCGGCTACACCGGGGAGATCGTCCTGCTGTCCAACACCGACGGCGGGCACCAGGAGTGGGCCGAGGCGGTGGCGAACAGCATCAAGAGCACGCTGGGCGTGGAGGCGCGGTTCGCGCCGACGACCAGCTTCGGCGAGTTCCGCCAGAAGGTGAACGCCCACGAGATGACCGGCATGTACCGGTCGGGCTGGATCGCGGACTACCCGTCGATCGAGAACTGGCTGACGCCGCTGTTCCGCACCGGCGCCTCGTCCAACGACGGGCTCTACTCGAACCCGAAGTTCGACGCGAAGCTCGCCGAGGCGGACAAGGCGCCCAACGAGCAGGACGCCATCCGGCTCTACCTGGAGGCGGAGAAGATGCTCGCGGAGGACATGCCGTCGATCCCGCTGTGGACGCAGAAGACCATCGCCGGCAAGTCGAACCGGCTCAAGGTGGCCAACCTGCACCCGTTCCGCAAGCTCGACCTCGACTCGGTGGAAGTGGCTTAGCACCGTGGTTCCCGAGGCCGGCCCGCGACACCGCGGGCCGGCTTTCCGCCGCTGGGAGAGCGTGTCATGGGTTTCTACGTACTGCGCAGGCTGTTGCAGATGGTCCCGGTCTTCCTCGGGACGACGTTCCTGATCTACGCGTTGGTGTGGGCGGTGCCCGGCGACCCGTTCGAGGGCAAGTGCGGCGAGCGGGACTGCCCCGCCGCCTACGTCGCGTCGATGCGCGAGAAGTTCAACCTCGACGACCCGCTGTGGCTCCAGTACGTGAAGTACCTGGGCAACCTGGTGCAGGGCGACTTCGGCCAGACCTCGGCGGGCCTGGAGGTGGGCGCGCGGATCGCCGCCACCTTCCCGGTCACGCTGCGGCTGGCCCTGGTGGCGCTGCTGATCGAGGCCGTCATCGGCATCACCGCCGGTGTGGTCAGCGGGCTGCGCAACCGGGGTTTCCTGGACAGCCTGGTGCTGGTGTCCACGCTGTTCCTGATCTCCATCCCGGTGTTCGTCACCGGGTACGTGGTGCAGCTCGTGTTCGGGCTCCAGCTCGGCCTGATCTCGCCGACCGTCACGTCGCCGACGTGGGGCAACCTGATCGTGCCCGGCTTCGTGCTCGCGTCGCTGTCGATGGCCTACGTGGCCAGGCTGTCCCGGGCCAGCATCGCGGAGAACCGGCGCGCGGACTACGTGCGCACCGCGCTGGCCAAGGGGCTGCCGCAGAAGCGGGTGGTGGGGGTGCACATGCTGCGCAACTCCCTGATCCCGGTGATCACCTTCCTGGGCACGGACCTCGGTGCGTTCCTGGGCGGCGCGATCGTGACCGAGGGCATCTTCAACGTGCCCGGTGTGGGCGGGCTGGTGTTCCGCTCGATCCTGACCAAGGACGGCGCGATGGTGACCGGCGTGGTCACCGTCCTGGTGCTGGTCTACCTGCTGATGACGCTGCTGGTGGACCTGCTCTACGCCGTGCTCGACCCGAGGATCCGCTATGACTGAGCAAATCACCGTCCTGGCGATGGACAAGCCGCGCGGGCTGTTCGGCGACGCGTGGCACGCGCTGCGCACCCGCCCGGTGTTCTGGGTGTCGGTGTCGATCATCCTGCTGGTGGTGCTGATGGCGGCGTTCCCGACGCTGTTCACCTCCGGCGACCCGTCGGCCGCGCAGCTCTCGCGCAGCCGCGAGGCACCGTCCTCCAGCGCGTGGTTCGGCATCGACAACCAGGGCTACGACATCTACACGCGGGTGATCCACGGCGCGCGGGCGTCCATCGTGGTCGGCCTGCTGGCCACCGTCGGCGTGGTGCTGGTGGGGTCCACCGTCGGCATCCTGGCCGGGTTCTACGGCCGCTGGCTGGACGCGGTCGTGTCGCGGATCGCGGACGTCTTCGTCGGCGTCCCGTTCGTGCTCGGCGCGATCGTGATCCTGACGACGTTGAACGCGGGCGGGGACGCCGGGCCGACCCGGATCGTGGCGCAGGTGGTGCTGTCGATCGCCGTGCTGTCGTGGCCGGTGTCGATGCGGATCATGCGCTCCACGGCGATCGCGGCCAAGCAGCAGGACTACGTGAAGGCCGCGCGGGCGCTGGGCGCGTCGCCGCGCCGGATCATCACCAAGCACATGCTGCCCAACTGCGTCGCGCCCGTGCTGGTGTACTCGACGATCGCGCTCGGCGCGTTCATCGGTGCCGAGGCGACCCTGTCCTATTTGGGCATCGGGTTGCGGCAGCCCGTGGTGTCCTGGGGTGTGATGATCAACAGCGCCAAGGACTACCTGCGGGTCGCGCCGCACGCCCTGCTGTTCCCGGCGGGCTTCCTGACCGCGACCGTGCTCGCGTTCGTCATGCTGGGCGACGCGGTGCGCGAGGCCCTCGATCCCAAACTGCGGTAGGAGGACTTTGGTGACGGCCCTGTTGGAGGTCGAGGACCTGCACGTCGAGTTCCGCACGCGGGACGGGGTGGCGCGGGTCCTCAACGGCGTGAGCTACCACGTGGACGCGGGGGAGACCCTCGCCGTGCTGGGGGAGTCCGGGTCCGGCAAGAGCGTGACCGCGCAGGCGGTAATGGGCATCCTGGACACGCCGCCCGCGTTCGTCACGCGCGGCTCGGTGCGGTTCCACGGCGAGGAGCTGCTGACCGCGAGCGGCGAGCGGCGGCGGCAGGTGCGCGGCGAGGGCGTCGCGATGATCTTCCAGGACGCGCTGTCCGCGCTGAACCCGGTGTTCACCGTGGGCTTCCAGATCGAGGAGCAGCTCCGGCTGCGCCGGGGCATGAGCCGCTCCGAGGCGCGGGCGCGGGCGGTCGAGCTGCTCGACCTGGTGCGCATCCCGCACGCGCGGCAGCGGGTCCGGGAGTACCCGCACCAGTTCTCCGGCGGGATGCGGCAGCGCGCGATGATCGCCATGTCGCTGGCCCTGGACCCCGAGGTGCTGATCGCGGACGAGCCGACCACCGCGCTCGACGTCACGGTGCAGGCCCAGATCATGGACCTGCTCGCGGAGATCCAGCGCGAGCGGCACATGGGCCTGGTGCTGATCACGCACGACCTGGGCGTGGTCGCGGAGGTGGCGGACCGGATCGTGGTGATGTACGCGGGCCGGATCGTGGAGCAGGCCGACGCCCTGTCGCTGTTCCGCGCGCCGGGCCACCCGTACACGGAGGCGTTGATGAAGTCGTTGCCGCGCCTGGACTCCAAGGGCACGGTGCTGGACACCATCAAGGGCCTGCCGCCCAGCCTGCTGCGGATCCCGCCGGGCTGCCCGTTCCACCCGCGCTGCCCGCGCGCGCAGGACGTGTGCGTGGTGGACGTCCCGGCGCAGCAGCGGTTGGGCCTCGGCCGGACCAGCGCGTGCCACTTCGCGGCGGAGGTGCTCAATGGCTGAGAAGGGTCACGGCTTCGGCGCTGCGGGCGGGAACGGCCACGTGGCACCCGACCCGTCGGCGCTGCTGGAGGTCCGCAACCTGGTCAAGCACTTCCCGGTCACCCGGGGCGTGCTGCTGAAGAAGACCATCGGCCAGGTCCGGGCGGTGGACGGGGTGTCGTTCACCCTCGCGCCGGGCGAGACGCTCGGGGTGGTCGGCGAGTCCGGCTGCGGCAAGTCGACGCTCGCCCAGGTGCTGATGCTGCTCGAACCGCCGACGTCGGGCGAGGCGTACTTCGAGGGCCGGCCGATGTTCTCCCTGCGCGGCAACGCCCTGCGCGCCCTGCGGCGCGACATGCAGATCGTGCTGCAGGACCCGTACACGTCGCTCAACCCGCGCATGACGGTCGGCGACATCGTCGGCGAGCCGTTCGAGATCCACCCCGAGGTCGCGCCCCGGGGGTCGCGGGCGGCGAAGGTCCGCGAGCTGCTCGACCTCGTCGGCCTGAACCCGGAGCACATCAACCGCTACCCGCACCAGTTCTCCGGCGGGCAGCGGCAGCGGGTCGGGATCGCGCGGGCGCTGGCGCTGCGGCCCAAGGTGATCGTGTGCGACGAGCCGGTGTCCGCGCTGGACGTGTCGATCCAGGCGCAGGTGATGAACCTGCTGCGGGAGTTGCAGACCGACCTCGGGCTGGCGTACGTGTTCATCGCGCACGACCTGTCGGTGGTGCGGCACCTGTCCGACCGGGTGGCGGTGATGTACCTCGGCAAGATCGTCGAGATCGGCACCGAGGACGAGATCTACCAGCACCCCACCCACCCCTACACGCAGGCGCTGCTGTCCGCCGTGCCGGTCGCCGACCCGGCGCTGCGCGGGCAGCGGGACGTGATCCGGCTGACCGGGGACGTGCCGTCGCCGATCGACCCGCCGTCGGGCTGCCGGTTCCGCACCCGGTGCTGGAAGGCGCAGGACCTGTGCGCCGAGCAGGAGCCGGAGCTGGTCGACCGGGGTGGCCACCCGAGCGCCTGCCACTTCGCCGAGCAACGATCCGTCGTGCCCTGACCCCCGGCGGACCGACGAGAGGACACCCGATGACCGACCCCACCGCGCTCCGCGCCGCCGCCGAGGGCGGGGACGTCGACGCGATGGTCGCGTTGGCCCTGCTGCTGGAGGAGGACCTGACCGGCGAGGACGACGAGGAGGGGCTCCAGGACGAGGTGGGCGGCTGGCTGCGCCGCGCGGCGGCGGCCGGCCACGTGCGCGGCGTGGCCGAGTTCGGCTCGTTCCTGTGGCACGTGTGGAAGGACGAGGACGCGGCCCTGCCGTGGCTGCAACGGGCCGCCGACGCGGGCCAGGCGGACGCCATGGCGGTGCTGGGCGACGTCTACGACTTCCTCGGCGACATCGCCCTGGCCAAGCGCTGGTACCAGGCGGCGGCCGACCTCGGCGACCCGCACGCGCGGGACAACCTGGCCGCGCTGGACCGCTTGACCGGCTGAGCGGAACGTCCTCGACGGACGGACGGCGGCCCCCTGCGCGGTAGTCGCGCCGGGGGCCGCCGCACGTGCTCCTGCGGGCGCCCTGCTTCAGCGATTCGAAGCGGACTGCACGAACGCCGCGAGGTCCTTCGACTGCTGCACGCGGCTCGGCTCGTGTACGTACATCATGTGTCCCGCCGGGTAGTACGCCGACTCGATGTTGTCGTGCAGCTCGGCCGGGATGTTCAGATGCGCCAACACGTGCTCGGCCGCGTAGTACGGCGTCGCGCCGTCGTAGTGGCCGTACGCCACGTGCACCTTCAGGTCCGGGTTGGACCGCATCGCCGCCGCCAGCTTGTTCGCCACCGTCACGTGCGCGCCCTCGAACTCCTTGTACGACCAGGGGTGCACGGACCGCGACAGGATCTCGTACGGCAGGTCGTTCTCGTACTCCAGGTCCGTGCGCAGGTAGTGGTTCAGGGCCGCCGTGTACGGGCCCATGATCGCCGAGTACGACGGGTCCTCGCTGAACAGCTCGCGCCCGTAGTCGACGTCCGCCCCGGTGAACCGGGAGTCCAGGCGGCCCACCACCTTGCGCCGGGAGCGCAGCAGTTCGGTGAAGAACCGCACGTGCTCCACCCGCAGGTTCACCCGGTCCACGTAGTCCTCGGACAGGCCGGTCAGCTCCGCGCACCGGGCCACCGCCGACGCACGCTCCTCCTCGGACAGCCGGTGGCCGCGCGCCAGCGCCCACGGGTAGTCCCGGGACGCGAAGTCCTCGGCCTCGGCCAGCACGTCCTCCAGCGGGCGGTCGCCGTGCAGGCCGTGGTAGTGCGCGATGGCCGCGTAGGTCGGCAGGAACAGCGAGTACGGCAGGTCGTTGCCCTCGTTGAAGTCCAGGGTGGCGAAGTCCAGCACCGACGAGATCAGCATCAGCCCGTTGAGGTACATGCCGTAGCGCACCTGGAGGTGCTCGGCCAGCGCCGCCGCGCGGGTGGTGCCGTACGACTCGCCGGCCAGGAACTTCGGCGACATCCAGCGGCCGTTGCGCGAGGTCCACAGCCGGATGACCTCGCCGACCGACTCGACGTCGCCCTGGAAGCCGTGGAACTCGCCGGGCTTGCCGCCCTTCACGGCCCGGGAGAAGCCGGTCGACACCGGGTCGATGAACACCAGGTCGCTGTGCGCGAGCAGGGTCTCCGGGTTGTCCACCAGGTCGTAGGGCGGCGGCACCAGCTCGCCGACGTCGCCGGACACCACCCGGCGCGGCCCGAGCAGGCCCAGGTGCAGCCACACGCTCGACGAGCCGGGCCCGCCGTTGAACGCGAAGGTCACCGGGCGCTTGCCCGGCTCCGCGCCGTCCAGGGTGTACGAGGTGAGGAACACCTCGGCCTGGGCCAGGTGCCCGTCGAACTTCCCGTCGGTCAGCACCTCCTTGCGCAGCACCACCCGACCGGTGGTCGCGGTGTAGTTGAGCTTGCGCCGCTTGACGGTGATGCTGTGCTGGGTGGTGACCAGGTCGTCGGCAGGGGTGTCCTTGCCGTCGGCGACCTGGTCCGCGGGGGTCTGCTCGGCCCCGGTGTCCTTGTCGGTCATGGTCGAACTCTACGTTCGGGGCGGAGGTCCGTGCGTTCCCTTCCCGAGCTGGACCGCGATGTCACCACGTGCCGGGCGTGCCCGAGGCTGGTCGCCTGGCGGGAGGAGGCGGCCCGGGTCAAGCGCGCCGCCTACGCCGACCAGGAGTACTGGGCCCGCCCGGTGCCCGGGTTCGGCCCGGCGGACGCCCGGCTCGCGCTGGTCGGCCTGGCCCCGGCCGCGCACGGCGGCAACCGCACCGGCCGGATGTTCACCGGCGACCCGTCCGGCGACTTCCTCTACGCCGCCCTGCACGCGGTGGGGCTGGCGTCCCAGCCCACGTCGGTGCGCGCGGGCGACGGGCTGGAGCTGCTCGGCACCCGGATCACGGCCCCGGTGAAGTGCGCTCCGCCCGCGAACAAGCCGACCGCCGAGGAGCGCGACACGTGCCGGCCGTGGCTGGTGGAGGAGCTGGCGCTGCTGCGGCCCACGCTGCGCGCGGTGGTCGTGCTGGGCGGGTTCGGCTGGCAGGCGCTGTGGCCGGTGCTGGCGGCCGGCTGGCAGGTGCCCGGGACGAGGCCGAAGTTCGGCCACGGCACGTCGGTCGCGCTGGCGGCGCGCGACGACGGCCCGCCGCTGGAGGTGTTCGGCAGCTACCACGTGTCGCCGCACAACACCTACACCCGCCGGCTGACCGCCGACATGCTCCAGGACGTGCTGAGCCGGGCCGCGCGGGCCGCCGGCCTCTGAGCCGGGCCGCTGCGGCGGAAGGTCGTCGGCACGCGCCCGAACGGCGGGCTTGCGGGACCGGCGCGTTCCGCCCGGTCGGGTCCGAACCTCAACCCTTGGTCAAATAGGCGGGATTTCACCGGGTGTGGCGTGCATCATGCCGTCATGAAACCCCGGCTCGCGGTCGCGCTCCTCGTCGGAGCCGCGCTCGTCGTGGTCGCGATCGCGGCCAGCGGGACCTCCCCGGTGCCCTACGCCGACACCGGCCCGCGCGGCGAGGTCGCACCCACCCTCGTCCCGTCCCAGCGCCAGTCCGACCTCAACGACATCGCCCCGTCCGACGCCGGCGGCAGCCTGGTGGCCGTGTTCCTGGTGCTGGTCGTGGCCGCGCTCGTCGTGGTGGTCGGCCTGCTCATCACCGTGCGGCTGCCCCGCCGCCGGCGGCGGGGCGTCGGCCGGGCCGCCGAGGCCGCCGACTCCGGGGCCGAGTCGGCGCCCGACCTGCTGGTGCGCGGCGCGCGCGAGGCGCTGGAGGAGCTGCGCACCCGGACCGGCGGCCCGCCGCGCGACGCGGTGGTGCTGTCCTGGCTGCGCCTGGAGCAGGCCGCCTCGGAGACCGGCGCGGCCCGCCGGCCCGCCGAGACGCCCACGGAGTTCACCGGGGCGCTGCTGGCCCGCCACCGGGTCGACGAGCAGGCCACCGGCGCGCTGCGGGCGGCCTACCAGCGGGCCCGGTTCGGCACCGCCGAGGTCACCGACGCCGACGCCCGCACCGCCGAGGACGCCCTGGAGCGGATCGTGCGCGACCTGGGAGCCACGAGGTGAGCGGGTCGGAGCGGGTGACCACCCCGCTGCTGGGCGCGGGCGGCGCGGTCGCGGCCGGCCTGGTGGTCGGTGGCGGCACGGCGTTCGCCCTCGTCCGGGCGGGCGCACCGCCGCTGTGGGCGGTGGTGGTCGCGCTGCCCGCGCTGGCGCTGGCCGTGCTGGTCGCCCGCCTGCCCCGGGCCACCGACGTGGTGTGGGCGCCGCCGCCCGCGCACTTCTCCACCGCCGGCTCCGTGCAGGCGAGCACCCTGGCGAGCCGGCTCGCGGAGGCGGCGGTCGACCAGGACCGGTTCGCCGTGCGCATCCAGCCCCGGCTGCGCCGGCTCGTCGAGGCGCGGCTGCGCCAGCGGCACGGCGTGCCCGACCTGGCCGACCCCCGGGCCGCCGCCCTGCTCGACCCCGCGCTGCACCGCCTGGTCACCGACCCGGCCGCGACCCTTCCCGACCACCGCACGCTCACCCGGCTGTTGGAGAACCTGTGACGACTGCATCCCACATCGGCACCGAGGGCAAAGCCGTCCTGGACGCGGTCGGGGCCGTCGTCGTCGGCCGGCACCGCTCGGTGCGCCTGGCCCTCGCCGCGGTCCTGGCCGGCGGGCACGTGCTGCTGGAGGACGTGCCCGGCCTGGGCAAGACCCTCATGGCGCGGTCGCTGGCGCAGGCCCTGCGCCTGGACTTCAAGCGGCTCCAGTGCACCCCGGACCTGCTGCCCGCCGACGTGACGGGCTCGTTCATCTACAACCCCGGCGACCGGGACTTCGCCTTCCGCGCCGGCCCGGTGTTCACCGGCCTGCTGCTGGCCGACGAGATCAACCGGACGCCGCCCAAGACCCAGTCCGCGCTGCTGGAGGCCATGCAGGAGCGCCAGGTGACGGTCGAGGGCCGGACGTTCCCGCTGCCCCGGCCGTTCCACGTGCTGGCCACCGCCAACCCGGTCGAGTACGAGGGCACCTACCCGCTGCCCGAAGCCCAGCTCGACCGCTTCCTGCTGCGGCTGGACGTCGGCTACCCGCCCGCCGAGGAGGAGGTCGAGGTGCTGCGCCGGCGGCTGGCCCGCAAGCAGGAGGAGGCGACCGTCGAGCCGGTGCTCGACACCGAGCGGCTGCTCGCCCTCCAGCAGGGCGTGGAGCAGGTCGCGGTGGACGACGACGTGCTGCGCTACTGCGTGGACCTGGCCGCCGCGACCCGGGGCCACCAGGCCGTGGAGGTCGGCGCGTCGCCGCGCGGCGCGCAGGCCCTGGTGCTGGTCGGCCGCGCGCTGGCGGTGCTCGACGGGCGTGACTTCGTGCTGCCCGAGGACGTCAAGGAGTGCGCGGTCCCGGCGCTGGCGCACCGGCTGACGCTGCGCCCGGAGACGTGGACGTCGGGCGTCACCGGGGTGGAGGTCGTCACCGAGCTGCTCGACCGCGTGCCCGGCCCGGCCGCCACCCGGTCATGAACCGGGGGCAGCGCATCAGGGCGGCGCTGACCAGCGGGCGCGGGGCGCACTGGCACCCGACCGACGCCCTGGTGCGCGGTGCCGCGCTCGGGGTCGGCCTGGTCGTGTTCGGCGGCCTGCTGCACCGCGTCGAGCTGGTCCTGTTCGGCGCACCGCTGCTGCTGTCCACGCTGGTCGCGCTGGTCACCCGGGTCGGCGGCCGGCCCGACGTGCGGGTGCGCGGGCTGCCCCGCACCGGCGAGGTCGGCGCGGCGAAGTCCGTGGTGGACGTCGACCCCGGCGCAGGTGCCGAGGTGGTGGCGATCCGGCTGCCCGCCGCCGGCGGCGGGCTGGGGCCGGTGCACCTGCTGCCGGCGGCGGCGACCTCGATCGAGGTCGTGCTGCGCCGCACCGCGTGGGGCGAGGGCGTGGACCTGCGGCCGGACCACCTGGTGGCCGGGCCGGACGGGCTGTTCGCGCACGGACCGGTCACCGCGCCCGAGCGCGGCCGGGTGCTGCTGCCGCCGGTGCACCAGCTCCCGGCGGGCCTGCTGCCCGCGCGGGCCAGGGGCCTGGTCGGCGCGCACCGGGCGTGGCGGCCGGGCGACTCGGTGGAGCTGCGCGACATCCGGGCCTTCCAGCCGGGCGACCGCCTGCGCCGGGTCGACTGGCGGGTGTCGCTGCGGGCGGGCACCCTGCACGTCCGCGAGCACCACGCCGAGGCCGACGCCGACGTGGTGCTGGCGCTGGACACCCGGCTCGACGTGGAGCAGGACGTGGGCCGGTGGTCGGTGGGCGCGAAGGGCGTGACCACGCGCACCGGCGGCAGCCTCGACCTGGCCGTGCGCGCGGCGGCGTCGCTGGCCGCCGGGTACCTGCGGCAGGGCGACCGGGTCGGGCTGGTCGACCTGGGCCGCCCGCAGCTCGGCGTGCGGGCGGGCGCGGGGCGGCGGCAGCTGCTGCGGCTGCGCAACCAGCTCGTGGTGTGCGCGCGGTCGGCGGGGTGGTCGCAGAAGCCGGTGCTGCGGGCCGAGCAGGTGCCGCACGGCGCGCTGGTGGTGGTGCTCTCGCCGTTCCTGGACGCGGAGGTGGTCGAGTTGACGGTGCACGCCGCGCGGCGCGGCAACGTGGTGCTGGCGGTGGACGTGCTGCCGGAGGGGCTGCTGCCCGACCGGGAGACCGAGTGGGGCGCGGCCACGCTGAAGGTCCTGGAGCTGGAGCACGAGGTGCGGCTGGAGGCGATGCGCCGGCACGGCGTGCCGGTGGTGACGTGGGACGCGCGCGCGGCGGCCGTCTCCGGCGCGCTGCGCGGGGCCGCGCGACCGGGGAGGCGTCGATGACCGCGCACCCGCCCGTCGAGCCGGCCGCCCCGGAGCCGGCGGTCGTCACCCTGGACGCCGGGGTGCCCGGGTGGGCGCTGCGGGCCGCCATCGGCGCGGTGGCGGTGGTGGTGGCCATTCTTCTTTACGCCGAAGGGGTGATGATTGCTCCATTGGTGTTGTACGTCGGATTGGCTGCGGTGACCGTCGCAATTCCGGCTTCGGCGGCCGTCGTGCTCCTGGTCGCTTATCCGGCGGTGGCGCTGGTCGTGCTCGGAGGGGCCCCGGTGCGGCCGGTGGTGCTCGTGCTCGTCGCATTGGCGCACCTGTTGCACGTGCTCTGCGGTTACGCGGCGCTCATCCCCGTCCGCTCGCGGATTCACCTGAAGGCGTTGCGCCCGGCGGCGGTCCGATTCGCCTTGGTGCAAGCCGGTGTGCTCCTCCTGGCGGCTCTCGTGGTCGTGCTGCCGGGCGGCCGGACGGACGAGGTGGTGGAGGTGGTCGCCGTCGCGTGCGCCGTCGGGCTGGTGCTCGGGGCGGTCGCGCTGCTGCGCCGGCGGAGCTGAGGAACGGGGGTGGAAAGCTCAGCGAAAGCTGAGCGTCTGGATCGTTCCTCTCAGCGGGTTCACCCACCCAGGGGGTGCTGCCGCTGGTCAGAGCTGTGCGTGTCCCGCATCACCCGGCGACCGTGGTCACAACGGGCCTCGCGGACGCGTCGGAAACGGCCCTGCGGTGCGACCATAGACGTATGGCTGCTGTGAAGTCGCAACCCACACGGATCGTGATTGTCGGCGGTGGGTACGTCGGCATGTACACCGCGCTGGGATTGCAGAAGAAGCTGCGTTCCGGTGAGGCGTCGGTCACGGTCATCGACCCGCAGCCCCACATGACCTACCAGCCGTTCCTCCCCGAGGCGGCGGCCGGGTCGATCGAGCCGCGCCACGTGGTGGTGCCGCTGCGCAAGGTCCTCAAGCGCTGCCACATCGTCACCGGCCGCGCCACGAAGATCGAGCACGCCCGCAAGGCGGTCACCGTCGAGCTGGCGGACGGCCACGTCGAGGAGGTCGAGTACGACGTGCTCGTCTCGGCGCTGGGCGCGATCTCGCGGACCCTGCCGATCCCCGGCCTGCCCGAGGTCGGCATCGGCATGAAGACCATCGGCGAGGCCATCTACCTGCGCAACCACGTGCTGTCGCGGCTCGATCAGGCGGCCAGCACGAACGACCCGGAGACGCGCAAGCGGCTGTTGAGCTTCGTGGTCATCGGCGGCGGCTTCGCGGGCATCGAGACGCTGGCGGAGCTGGAGGACATGGCCCGCTACGCGCTGCGCTACTACGAGGGCCTCAAGCCCGACGACATGCACTGGGTGCTGGTCGAGGCGGCCGGGCGGATCATGCCCGAGGTGAGCGCGAAGCTCGGCGTCTACACCGTCGAGCAGCTGGAGAAGCGCGGCATCACCTGCTACCTGGACACCCGGGTCAAGTCGCTGGAGGGCGGCCACGTCGTCCTCGACGACGGCACCGAGTTCGACTCGGAGACCATCATCTGGACGGCCGGCATGAAGGCCAACCCGGTGCTGCGCAACACCGACCTGCCGCTCGACGAGCGCGGCCGGGTGCGCTGCACCGCCGCGATGCAGGTGCAGGGCCTGCCCGGGGTGTGGGCGGCGGGCGACTGCTCGGCCGTGCCGGACCTCTCGCGCACCGAGGAGGACCCGACGGCGACCTGCGTCCCGAACGCGCAGCACGCCATCCGCCAGTCGAAGCTGCTGGCCAAGAACATCGTGGCCTCGCTGCGCGGCAAGCCGGCCAAGGAGTACTCCCACAAGTACGTCGGCTCGGTCGCGGGCCTGGGCCTGTACAAGGGCGTCGGCGACGTGTTCGGCCTGCGCTTCAAGGGCGTCGTCGCCTGGTTCATGCACCGCAGCTACCACGTGATGTTCATGCCCACGGTGAACCGGAAGTTCCGGGTGTTCGTGGACTGGACGCAGGCCCTGTTCTCGGGCCGCGAGGTGGTCGCGCTCGGTCAGATCCACGACCCGAAGGCGGAGTTCGACCGCGCCACCAAGAGCTGATCCACCGGGGGCTTCCGTTCACGGAAGTCCCCGGGTCGCGGTTCCCGGGGTCGACCGCCGTCGCGGCGTCCGGAACTGCGGCGCGCGTCCCGTTCCCGGTGGTGAAGGACTTTCGGATTCATCCCCTGTCGGGGCCGGTGGAACTCCCGGCGGACGCGGCTCGGGGGTGTGCGGAGCCGACCGGACCTCGCCCGCTGCGCTGTTCGGTCGCAGTGGGCAAGCACCCGTCTGGCTTAGGGCCGTACTTGAGCCCCCAAATAGCGTAATGGGCAGCGCGTCACCTTGACATTGCGTTACGTGAACCTGAGACTACGACTGGTGCGCCACCGAAAGTGTGACGTGCCAGTGGGGAGAGAGGTGACCGCGATGACTCTTGAGGAGCTGGCCGCACAGCTTCGCCGCGGTGAGATCGAGGACCGTGCCCTGTCGGAGTACGCCGCCGAGTACGCCACCGCCGGAAAGATATTTCGCAGCAAGAAGGACGACTGAGCATGACCGCTCCCGGGTGGGGGAGCGAGCCGGTTCCCCCACCCGAGGCCGTCAAGCCCGTCAAACCCACCCCACTGCTGCTGCAAGGTCAGGACTACGTCTTCCGGTCCCCGGCCAAGAACCTGGACTTCCAGGAGCAGGTGCACCGCCTCGGGATGGTCGACGAGGGTGACGGCGGCCCCGTGCCCTGCGTGCTCGTCCTCGCCCGCGCCACCGACATGGAGATGAACGCGCTCTCCATCGCGCTGGCCGAGCGCAACATCCGGATGGCCCGCGTCGACGCCGACCGCTGCGTCGACCTGCCGCTCACCGTCTACACCGACGCGCCCCTGATCGAGCTGGACCGCTGGCTGCTGCGCCCGCTGCTGGTGTGGCGCAGGCACTTCGAGCTGTCCGCCCTCCAGGTCGAGCCCGGCACGCTGGCCGGCGCGTACGCCGTGGACCAGTGGGGCTCGGTGGCGAGCTGGCTGACCACCCGGGGCGACTGGGCGCACGTCAACCCGCCCCGCAGCTCCGCCCACCTCGACCGGCTCACCCAGCTCTCCGACGCCGCCGCGTTCGGCCTGAGGGTCCCGCGCACCACCGTGACCACGCGTCCCGGCCGCACCCGGCCCGGCGGCGCGCGGTGCATCGTCAAGACCACCGGGCGGCACCTGCTGGAGCCGCGCCCCGGTGTGCAGCACGGCCTGTTCCCGCGTCCCCTGGAGACCAGTCGCTACGGCGACGTGCCGGAGTCCGCACCGGTGATCGTCCAGGAGTACGTGCCCGCCGACACCGAGCTCCGGGTGTTCGTCGTGGGGGAGCAGACCCTCTCGTTCCAGGTGGACAAGCTCGACCCGGCGCAGCTCTGGGTGGATCCGGAGGCCGTCCGGGTAACCCCGGTGGAGACGCCGGCGCGGCTGTCCGAGCGCTTGTTGGCCCTGGCCCGGCACTGGCGGTTGCAGGTCGCCGCCTTCGACCTGCTCGTCACGGGCGGTGACCACGTGTTCCTGGAGGTCAACGTCAACTGCGACTGGCGTTGGTTCGAACACCGCGCCGAGGACGAACGGGTGTCCGACGCCGTGCACGAGTGGGTCGCGGCGCGTTTCAAGGAGCTGCTGGGTGCGGGTAAAGGTCGCTGAGCACGCGGCGTTGTTCTACCAGGGCGGCGCCGTGGTGTGGGACGACTACCTGCACCACCGCCAGTTCGCGATAAGCGAGACGGCCGAGCTGCTGTGCCGGAAGTTCACCGAGTTCACCGACGTCGACCTGCTGCTCAAGCCCCTCGGCGAGGCCGACCGGGCGGCGCTGCGCAAGGTGCTCGACGAGCTGGTGGACGCGGGCGTGCTGCTGGTCGAGGGCTCGCCGCAGCACGAGGCCGAGCGGCGGATGCTGGCCGGCTGGGGACCGTGGGGCGCGTCCGCGCGGCACTTCCACTTCGCCAGCCGCACCCTGGCCGACGCGCCCTACCAGGGCTCGGACGAGCACGACGCGATCCTGGACGCGAAGCTGACCCGGGAGCCGCCGCCCGCGCCGTTCCGCACGGTCGGCGGGCCGGCCGTGCCGCTGCCGCCGCTGCCGGACGAGCCGGGGTGGGCGTCCAGCCGCCTGTTGGACGTCCTGTTGTCCCGGCGCACCACGCGGGAGTTCGGCCGCGACCCCGTGGGACTCGGCCAGGTGGGTGAACTCCTCGGCGTGCTGGCCGCGCCGTCGCCCGCGCGGCCCCGGATCGGGCGCACCGGCACGGTGTTCAAGACGAGCCCGTCCGGCGGCGGCCGGCACCCGGTGGAGCTGTACGCGCACGCTCGCGGCATCGAGGGGGCGGCCGACGGCTGGTACCACTACGAGGGGCTCGCGCACGCGCTGGAGCCGCTGGGCGCGGTGTTCTCGCCGACCGCGATGGCGGAGGCGGCGGGTGACCAGGAGTGGGTGGGGCAGGCCCCGTTGGTCCTCGCGTACACGGCGGTGCTCGAACGGACCAGGTGGCGTTACGACACGTCACGGGCTTATCGGGTTGTGCAAATGGATGTGGGTCATCTGTCGCAAACCGCATATCTGGTTGCTACCGCAATGGGTTTTGGTATCGGCTTCACCGCAGCATTGCGGGATGAACTCGTAGAACAGGCACTCGGCTGTGACGCTTATCACGAAGTCGTACTCGGGATGAGCGCTGTAGGTCCATTACCTGAATGAGCGCAATAGCGGATCGCATTGAGCCGTGCGGGGGACTTGTGCCGAACCGGCCCCACGAACGCTCGGTAACGGCTTAGGCTCCTCGCTGCCCCCGTAGCCCAATAGGTAGAGGCAGGCTCCTTAAAAGAGTCACAGTACGGGTTCGAATCCCGTCGGGGGCACGTGCACCGCAACCTTCGTCGTCACTCGACTGCCGAGTGATCACGAACGAGCGGCAAGGCGGTCCGCACCGGCCGGTCCCGTGCCGGTGCGAGAGCCGGGTTCCCGCTCGTCACAGCGCCCCGGGGCACGGCGGCCCGAGGACGCCCCCGGGCCGCCCGCCGGTCAGGACCGGGCCGCCACCCAGTCCCGCACGACCTCGTCGAGCACGGCCAGCGGCAGCGGGCCACCGCCCAGCACCACGTCGTGGAACTCCCGGACGTCGAACCGGTCGCCCAGCGCGCGTTCCGCCTCGGCCCGCGCCCGCTGGATCTCCAGGCGCCCCACCATGTACGCCAGCGCCTGGCCCGGCGCGGCGATGTACCGGTCGACCTCGGACTCGATCTCCACCTGCGCCAGCGGCGTGTTCTCCCGCAGGTACGCCACGGCCCGCTCGCGGCTCCACCCGTGCGCGTGCAGCCCGGTGTCCACCACCAGCCGTCCGGCCCGCATCGAGTCCATGGCCAGCATCCCCAGCCGCGCCACGTCGTCGGAGTACAGGCCCATCTCGTCGGCCAGCCGCTCGCAGTACAAGCCCCAGCCCTCCAGGTAGCCGGTGACCGAGGCGACCCGGCGCAGCAGCGGCAGGTCGGCCAGCTCCTGCGCCAGCACGATCTGGAAGTGGTGCCCCGGCACCGCCTCGTGGAACGCGATCGCCTCGGCCTGGTACCGGAACCGCTCCTCCACGCGGTGCGTGTTGGCGTAGTACGTGCCCGGCCGCGTCCCGTCCATCGACGGCGGCGCGTAGAACGCGGTCGGTGCGCCGGGCGCGTCCACGGCCGGCACCGGCTCCACCTCGCAGCGCTTGTCCGGCACCCGGCCGAACCAGCGCGGCGCGGCCTGCTCGGCCCGGCCGACCGCCTCGCGCGCGGCGGAGATCAGCTCGTCCTCGGACTGCCAGCGCAGCGCCGGGTCGGTGCGCAGGTGCTCGAAGATCGCGGAGGTGTCCCGGGTGCCGAACACCCGCTCGCCGAGGTCGGCGTACTCCCGCGCCAGTTCGGCCATGATGGCGAGGCCGGTCTCGTGCAGCTCCTCGGGAGACCGCGTGGTGGTGGTCTGAACGCGCGCCAGGGCGGCGTAGACGGCGTCCCCGCCCGGCAACCAGCACAGGCCCACCCGGTCCGCAGGACGGCCGCTGAGGCCCGCGACGGTGTCGCGGTAGGCGGCGAACGCCGGCCGCACCTCCTCGGCGATCAGCCGGTCGCGCTCGGCGGTGAACGCCTCGCTGCCGGCCGGCCGGGCGAACGGGTCCTCCTCGGCGGCCAGGTACCGGTCCAGTTGGGCGACGCAGGCGTCCACGAGGTGCTGCACCGGGGTGCGCCCGGCGGCGGACCCGGCGACCTGGCGGTCGGCGACCGCGCGCAGGAAGGCCGGGACCGCCGCGAGCCGCGCCAGGTAGGCCCGCTCCTGCTCCTCGTCCGCCGGCGCGACCATCGGCAGCACGGACAGCAGCTCGCCGGCCGGCGCGAAGAACGAGTCGGTGATCGTGTACTCGACCGCCCGCGCGTCGATCAGGTCGACGGTCGCCTCCGCCTGCTGCACGACCACCGCCCGGGTGACCGGGTCGTCGTCGTCCGGCAGCGCCCGCGCGCGCTGGGCGATCCGCAGGGCGGCGGCCCTGGTGGCCGCCTCGGCCTCCGGCCGGTGGTCGGTGAGCAGGTGGTCGTAACCGGGCAGCCCGTACACCGTCGCGCCCAGCGGCGACAGCCGGGACATCAGGTCGAGCAGTTCTTCGGCGAGCGCGGCCGTCGTGTCCATCGGGCACCCCTGGGCGTTGGCGGGAAAGCGTCGAACGGTACTTAGCCTAAATAACGATTTACAGGCCGTCCAAATAGGCCAGCACCGCGAGCACCCGGCGGTTGTCGTCCTCGGACAGCGGCAGGCCGAGCTTGCCGAAGATGTTGGCGGTGTGTTTGCCGACCGCTTTCTCCGTCACGAACAGCCGCGCCGCGATCGCGCCGTTCGACCGGCCCTCCGCCATCAGCGACAGCACCTCGCGCTCGCGCGGGGTCAGCGTCGCCAGCGGCCGGTCCCGCCCGCTGCGCACCAGCAGTTGCGTGATCACCTCGGGGTCCATCGCGGTGCCGCCCGCCGCCACCCGCCGGATCGCGTCCACGAACTGCGAGACGTCCGACACCCGGTCCTTGAGCAGGTACCCCACGCCGCCGCCCCGGTCGGACAGCAGCTCGCGGGCGTAGAGCTGCTCGACGTACTGCGAGAGCACCAGCACCGGCAGGCCCGGCACCCGCTTGCGCGCCTCGATCGCCGCCCGCAGTCCCTCGTCGGTGAACGTCGGCGGCAGGCGCACGTCGACCACCGCCACGTCCGGGCGGTGGTCGACCAGGGCCCGGAGCAGGGCGGGACCGGAGTCGACCGCCTCCACCACGTCGAAGCCGTGGGCCCCCAACAGCCGGATCAGGCCGTCCCGGAGGAGGACGAGGTCTTCACCGAGGACAACGCGCACGGCAGCTCCATGGTCACGATCGTCGGCCCGCCCACCGGGCTCGCGATCCCGAGCGTGCCATCAAAGGCGGCCAGCCTGCGCTCGATCCCGCGCAACCCCCCGTTCTCCGCCGCCTCGGCGCCACCGCGCCCGTTGTCGCCGATCATCAGCCCGAGCCGGCCGTTCTCGTGCCGCACCCGCACCCACGCGCTCGTCGCGCCGCTGTGCTTGGCCACGTTCGTCAGCGCCTCGGCGACCGCGAAGTACGCCGCCGACTCCACCGGGGCGTCCGGCCGCCCGTCCAGCACCAGGTCGACCTCCACCGGCAGCGGGGTGGTCAGCGCCAGCGCCCGCAGCGCGCCGTCCAGGCCCCGGTCGGCCAGCACCGGCGGGTGGATGCCGCGCACCAGGTCGCGCAGCTCGGACAGCGCCTGCGACGACGAGTGCCGCGCCTCGACGAGCAGGTCCCGGGCCGCCTCCGGGTCCCGGGCCAGCAGCTCCTCCGCCATGCCCAGGCTCATCCCCAGCGCCACCAGCCGGGCCTGTGCGCCGTCGTGCAGGTCGCGCTCGATCCGGCGCAGCTCGGCCGCCTGCGCGTCCACCGTGTCGGCCCGCGAGTCGGCCAGCTCGCGCACCCGGTGGGTGAGCGCCTCGGTCTGGCTCCGGGCGAGGAAGAAGCGCACGAACCGGGCGTGCAGCCGGACCACGCGCGGCGTCGCCCACCACGCCACCGCCAGGTGGAGCAGGCCCACCAGCGGGGCGAGCAGGAAGCTGCCCGGGGTGTTCGTGGTGATCGCGGTGTACGCCACCCGGTCCGCGCCCGCGATCCACAGCAGCGGGGCGGCGAACCCGAACGCGCCCCCGAGCCACAGCGCCGCCGGCAGCACCCCGCAGGCCACCCCGACCACCGCGTTGAGCGGCAGGAACGCCAGCTCCTTCCACGTCTGCGGATCGGTGGCGATCGCCCGGACCCGCGTCATCGGCCCCCGGTTCGCGGGCACCCGGTAGGGCCGGGCGACCTCCTCGCCCAGCACCCCGCCCGCCCACCAGCGGTGCACGTCCAGGTAGCGGCGGGCGAGCGCGGTGAACAGCAGCAGCATCGGCACGCCCACGGTCACCAGGACCAGCGGGTAGGCGTAGAGCTGGAGCGGGACGAGGGGCAGGCCGATCACGCACAGCGGCACCCGGGCGAGCGCCAGCGCGGCGGCCCTCAGCCGGGTCCCCGCGCCGCGCACGAGGTCGTGGTCCGTCATGCGGGTGATTCTTCCGGCCGGCCGGGGGGAAAGCAGTGGGCTCAACCCCCCGATCCGCCGGGCTCAGACCTCCAGCACCGCGCCGTCGGGCAGCACCTCCACCCCGGCCTCGCGCAGCTTGGCGTGCTCGTCGGAGTCCGGGTCCAGCACCGGGTTGGTGTTGTTCAGGTGGGTGTAGATCCGCCGCACCCCGGGGTGGCGGCGCAGCTCGGGCAGCGTGTGCGTGATCGGCAGGTGGCCCATCGCGGACTGCCCGCCGGACCGGCCGGTCGCCGCGCCCATCTCCGAGGGCGCGTAGAACGTGCCGTCCAGCAGCACCGCGTCCGCCTCGGCGACCAGGTCGTCGAAGCCCAGCGGCCACCCGGCCAGGCAGGGCGCGTACAGCACGATCCCGCCCGTCGCCGGGTCGAACACCCGGTAGGCCACCACCCAGTGCCCGGCCACCGGCGACTCGCCCGCGTAGCGCGGGCGCTTGCCGCTCACCGGGAACGCGGTCACCTCCAGCCCGCCCGCCAGCGCGAACGTCTGCTCCGGCTCGACCTGCCGCCACGTCCACTCGGCGTACTTGTCCACCACCGCCCGGGTGGCGTCCAGCGCGTGCAGCACGGTCGCGGGCGCGTGCACCCGCAGCCCGACCGCGCCGCGCAGCGTCAGCAGGCCCAGCGTGTGGTCCACCTCGGCGTCGGTGAACAGCACGCCGCGCACCGGCGTGTCCCTCGGCCCGGGGCCGGGGTCCAGCAGCGGCGTCGCGGTGATCTGGGTCCGGATGTCGGGGGAGGCGTTGAGCAGCCACCAGTCCACGCCGTTCCCGCTGACCGCCAGGCAGTCCTGGGTCCGCGCGGGCAGCGCACCCGCCCGCACCTTCGCGCACGGCCCGCACGCGCAGTTCCACTGCGGCACGCCGCCGCCGGCCGCCGTTCCGAGCAGCACGACCTTCACCGCGCCACCTTCCGCATCGTCAGCGCCGCCGGAGCCGTCGTCTCCTCGGCGAGGATCAGGTCCACCTCGGGGCGCCGGGGGGACAGCGAGCACACCGGGTCGGTGTTCGCGGCGTCGCCGGTGAGCTGGAACGCCTGGCACCGGCACCCGCCGAAGTCGACCTCCTTGCGGGCGCACGACCGGCACGGCTCGCGCATCCAGTCGAACCCCCGGAACGCGTTGAACGACTCCGACCCGTGCCAGATCTCGCCCAGCGGGCGGTCCCGCACGTTCTCCACGCCCAGGCCGTCGATCACGCCCGCCGCCGGGCAGGGCAGCACGTCCCCGTCCGGCGCGACCGTGAGCTGCCGCGCGCCCCACCCGTACATGCACGGCTTGGGGTGCGCCTCGTGGTAGTCCGCGATCACGTAGACGATCTCCATCCGGGACCGCTCGCGCGCCCCGGCCACGATTGCGCCCGCCCGGTCGAGCTGCTCCCGGGTGGGCAGCAGGGCGGCCCGGTTGCGCAGCGCCCAGCCGTAGTACTGGGTGTTGGCCAGCTCCAGCCGGTCCGCGCCCATCCGCTCGGCCAGGTCGATGATCTCGCCGACGTGGTCGAGGTTGCGGCGGTGCAGGACGACGTTGACGGTCAGCGGCAGGCCCGCCTCGACGACCAGCCGCGCGGCGGTCAGCTTGTGGTCGAACGCGCGCACGCCGGCGATCAGGTCGGCGTTGGCGCGGACCGCGTCCTGCACCGAGAGCTGCACGTGGTCGACGCCCCGCCCGCGCAGGTCGGCCAGGCGCGCGGCGGTCAGGCCGAGCCCGCTGGTCACCAGGTTCACGTACCCGCCCAGTCCGCCCGCGTGGGCGACCAGCTCGGGCAGGTCCCTGCGCGCCAGCGGTTCCCCGCCGGAGAGGTGGAACTGGAGCACGCCCAGCGCGCGCGCCTGGTCGAACACCGAGCACCACTCGTCGGTGGACAGCTCGGCGGACCGCTGCACCAGCTCCAGCGGGTTCGAGCAGTACCCGCACTGCAACGGGCAGCGGTGGGTCAGCTCGGCGAGCAGGCCGAACGGGGCGTCAGCCATCGGTCTCCACCACCTTGCGCGCGGTCAGCCGGGCCACCAGCGCGGCGACGTCCTCGGGCCGCACCCCGTCGAAGTCCTCGGCCAGCCTGGCCGCGATGCCGGTGATCGTGGTGCGCCCGTCGCACAGCCCGACCACCGCTGCGGCGGTCTCGTTGAGCACCAGGACACCTTCGGGGAACAGCACGACGTGGCTGTCCCGGGTCTGGTCGTAGGAGGTCTTCACGCCCTTGCCGAGCCGTGGCGTCGCATCGAGTTCGGTCATGATCGTCCTGTTGTCCGGTCGGCCGCGCCGACCGCGTAGTAGTCGACTGCGTCGAGGATCGCCCGCAGCACGTCGCACTTGAACGCCAGCGCGGCCACCGCCGCGTCCTGCTGCTCCCGGGTGGCGCAGTTGCGCACCACCAGGTCCAAAGTGGACTTGCCCTCGCCCTCCACCACCTTCAGGCGCGTGGTGAAATAGGTGAAGCCCTCCTCCGCGATCCAGGGGTACCGCTCGCGCATGTCGGCCAGCCGGCGGGTCATCAGGCCCCGGGAGAACATCTCGGTCAGCCCGGACGCCACCGCCTCCACCCACGGCCGGCGCCGGGCGAAGTTCACGTAGGCGTCGACGGCGAACCTGGTGCCGGGCAGCACGTGCCGCTCGTCGAGCACCTCCTCGCGGGAGAGCCCGAGCGCTTCGGCCATCCGCAACCAGTTCTCCGCCCCGCCCTCGCCCGCGCGCTCGCCGTCGTGCCAGACGATGCGCTCGCGCCACTGCCGGCGGACGTCCGGGTCCGGGCAGTTCGCCAGGATCGCGGCGTCCTTGCGGGGGATGCAGCGCTGGTAGTACCACCGGTTCGCGGCCCACAGCCGGAGCTCGTCCTTGGACAGCTCGCCCGCGTGCAGCCGGAGGTGGAACGGGTGGCCGTCCCAGTAGCGGGACGACAGGGCCCGCAGCCGGGCGGTGAACTCCTCGTCGGTCAACGGCTCGGACATGCGCGCGCCTCCAGGGTCTCCGGTCTGCTTCCGCGTTCCCGAGTGCCGTCCCGACCGGGACGGGGTGCCGCCGCTGCGTCCCCGCTGCCGGGTTCCCGCCGACGCGTCCCCCGCCGTTGCGCTCCCGCCGGCGGGACGTGCCGCGTGGCCGTCCGTCGGCGGTGCCGGTGGTGGGTGGGACGTCGCCTCGCGTCGGTGAGGCGACGCCCCGCGCCACGCCGTGGCCCCGCTGCGGAGCCACGACGTCGGGCGTGCCCGCTCAGCCGCGCGCGGCGTAGGCGGTGACTTCCATCGGGGTGTCGACGTCCCGGAAGTCCGGCGTGACCCAGGTGCGCTTCGGCTCGGTCGTCTTCTCGGCTGGCATTGCGCGACTCCTCGGATCGGGGTGTGTCTCTCCGTGGGTCGGCGGCGGAGTCCCCACGGTAGAGCGTCCGGGGGTGCCGCGCTAGATCGTAAAGGCTGTTGCCTAATTCGGTAGTGGTCTGTACCTCCGATGAATGTTGCCCGATGCGCACGGGCGTGGTTGAGTCGTGATGACCGCCGTTCCGCCGCCGTGACAGTGCGGACATGGAGGCAGCACATGCGTGCTCGTCCAGGCTTGGTCCTGGCCCTGGCGACGCTGGGCGCGATCGCGGTCGCGCCTGCCCAGGCCGGCCCGGCACAACTCGCGGTGCGAACGCTCGCCACCGGTCAGGCAGTCCCGTGGGACATCGGGTACCTGCCCGACGGCAGCGGCATCTACACCGAGCGCGACACCAAGAAGATCAAGAAGATCACCGGAACCACGGTGACCACCCTGCACACCGTGAACGAAGCGGTGCCCGGGGGCGAAGGCGGCCTCCTCGGCATCGCCGTGTCACCGACCTTCACCACCGACAACACCGTCTACATCTACTACACGGCCGCCAGTGACAACCGGGTCTCCCGCCTCAGGATCGGCGGCGGCGGGGCACCGGAGCCGATCGTGACCGGCATCCCGAAGAACCGGTTCCACAACGGCGGCGGCCTGCAGTTCGGCCCGGACGGGTTCCTGTGGGCGACCACGGGCGACGCGGGCAACAGCGCCAACGCGCAGAACACGTCCTCGCTCGCGGGCAAGGTCCTGCGCTTCACCACGACCGGCGCCGCCGCGCCGGGCAACCCGTTCAGCAGCCGGGTGTACTCCTACGGCCACCGCAACCCGCAGGGCATCACGTGGGTCGGCGACCGGGCGTACGCGACGGAGTTCGGCAACAACCGGACCGACGAGCTGAACTGGATCCAGTCCGGCAAGAACTACGGCTGGCCGACGTGCGAGGGGCCGTGCAACGACACCAGGTTCGTGAACCCGGTGAAGTCGTGGCCGACCAGCTCGGCGGGGCCGACCGGCATCGCGTACGCCAAGAACGCGCTCTACGTCGCGTGCGTGACGGGGCGGCGGGTCTGGAAGATCCCGGTGAACGGGACCGAACTGGGCACGCCGGAAGCGGTGTTCACCGGCTACGGCCGGGTCCGGGCCGCCGGAACGGCACCGGACGGGACGCTGTGGCTGGGCACGTCGAACCGGGACGGTCGGGGCAGCCCGGCCACCACTGACGACCGGCTCCTGAGCACGGACGGCTGATCCGGCTGCCGGGTGCCCGCGACGGCTCGGCGTGGCAGCGGTTGCGACGGCTCGCGTGACGACGGTGGCGACGGGCTGTGCAACTGCGGTTGCGGTGGCGGTCGTGGGCACCCGGTTCGTGGTGTTCGGCGTGGGGCGTGGTGTTTTCGTCAGTTGAGTGCCGCCGGCATCCGGCGGAACTGTTCCAGGACAACGGGGTCCTGGAGTTGCATCCACTGGACGACCTCGGTGTAGGTGGCGCAGACGGTCTCCTCGCGCGCGCACACCTCGCCCATGAAGCTCTCCACGGCCTCGCTGAACGCGCCCCCGGCCCACTCGTTGAAGTGGTTGCCCACCACCAGGGGAGCGCGGTTGCCGTTGAAGGTGGCCTGGTACACCGAGCGGTAGGTGTCCAGCACGACCCGGGCGTACTCGCCGGGCGGGCCGGGGTCCTCCTTCGCCCCGTTGAGGGCGAACCAGAGGTTGTAGTCCATCATCACCACCCGCCGGCCCAGCGCGGGCACCCGGACCTCGGGCAGCGGGAACTCCCACATCCCGCCCTGCACGGTGGGCCAGGTGACGCCGAGGCTGACGTGGCTGGTGTCGTAGGCCAGGCCGTGCGCCCGCATGGACGGGAACGCCTGGCCCCAGTCGCCCTCCAGGCACGGCGTCCGCCCGCCGCGCACGGCCGCCGGGTCGAGCGCGAACCCCTGCTGCCGGGCCTTCTCCAGGATCTCGAAGAACTGGTCCAGCTCCCGGTCCCAGTCGGCGGTGCTCCACCGGCCCACGCTCGGTTCGTCGTCCTGGCAGAAGTGGCCGTTGTAGTGGGTGCCGATCTCGTGCCCGGCGGCGAGCGCGGCGTTGAGGTACGCGATCCGGTTGGCCACGTCCTCGCGGGACCCGCCGAACTGGATCGCCGAGTACCCCGCCCGGTGGCCGGGCCCGGCGTAGGACGCCCGGTCCTGGTCGGCGACCAGGTAGACGCCGGAGAGCAGGCCGGTGACGTGCGCGCCGGTGCGCTGCGCGATCGGCATCACCCGGTCCCAGTGCTGTTTGGACGCCGCGCCGTCGAACGAGAACAGGACGAACTGCGGGGGTTTCTCGCCCGGCTGCAACCTCTTCATCCACTTCGGCGCGGCAGCGGGCGGCGGCAGGGTGGGCGTGGGCGCGTTGGCGCTGGACGGGACGCGGGGTGCGATCGGCAGCGGTGCGGCGAGTTCGCCGACGTCCTCGGTGGGCCGCGGCTCCTGCGCGCCCAGCACGGCCAACACCGCCAAGGCGAGCCCTAACGCGACACCGGTGGTGATCAAACGCCTGCGCTTCACAAAGGCCAAGACGACCCAGCGTGTCCGGGGGTTGCCTCTACGCGACGGGCGTGGCCACGACCACCTGGTTCTCCTCGTACCCGGTGTCGCCGCCGACCCAGCGCCCACCGCACGTCACCAGCACCAACCGGTGGTCCCCGCGCGGCCCGAACAGCTCGACGGCGCGCGTGGGCAGCTCGTTCTTCGGGACGGTGATCACCTGGCTCACCCGGAACCGGAAGGTCTTGCCGGCGGTGTCGACCACCGTCACGTCCTGGCCGGCGGCGGAGCGCCACAGCTCGTCGAACGGGCCCGTCATGCCCTTCCAGTTGACGTGGCCGGCGAGCACCGTCGCGCCCTCGGCCGCGCCGAGGTCGACGCCCCACCAGGTGGCCTCGCCGACGCCCTCCGGCACCGGCAGCACGCCGTCGGCGGTGACCTCCTTGCGGACCAGCGTGGCCAGGCCGCCCTGCGGCAGCTTCACCGTGCCGGGTGCCTGCGCGGTGGGCGGCGGCGGTGGTGGCGGCTGGGCGGGCGGGGTGGTCGGGGTGGTCGGGTCCGCCGGCGGGGAGCCGCCGCCGGGCATCCCGGCCAGGTCCGCGCCGCGCCCGGACCTCATGCTGTCGCCGAGCGGGAACGGCACCACGGCGTCACCCGGCCGCGCGGAGCCCCGCACCACCTCGGTGGTGCCGGCGAGCAGGTCGTCGGAGAGCAGGTCGGAGGCGGGTGAGAAGGCCAGCGCGGCGGTGACGAGGAGCCCCGCCACCACCGCGCCGGTCGTGACCGACCTGAGGTCCGCACCGATCACGGACTAGCCGCCTTCCGCGAGCCTTGCACCACGGGTGGGTGAACCGCCCGTGGTGCTGTGAAGAGTGCTGTGGTCACGCGCGGGCGGCGAGCACCCGGCGGCGGACGAAGAAGCCGACGGACGCCGTGGCCAGCAGCACCAGGCCGCCGAACCCGACCAGCGCGCCGGTGTCCGCCTCGGTGGTGAAGGCCGCGGTGGCCACCACCCCCGCGCCGTCCGAGCCGGCCGGGATCGTGATCGGCACGATCGGCTTGTTCGCCTTGTTGGAGATCGCCAGCGCAAGCGTTTGCGCCGGTTCGACCTTCCCGCACGCCTTCGGCGGCGCGTTCGGGTCGAAGTTCTCCTCGTAGCCCTTCGGCGCGGCGACCTCGACGACGCAGATCTCCTGCGGCGTGCGCAGGTCCGGCACGGCGACCGTGCCGTCCTCGGCGGTCTGGAGCACGATCGGCTTGCCGTCCGGGCCGGTCAGCGGGGTGTCGTCCTGCTTGGTCGCGGGCTTGACCCCGTCCGGGCCGGTGACCCGCAGCGCCACGCCGGAGATCGGCTTGCCGGTCTCCGCGTCGGTCTTGCCGACCTTGACCACGCCGGGCTGGGTCCGGGCGGTGCCGGACGCCTCGGCCGCCAGCTTCTTCTCCCCGCCGGTGGTGACGATCCGCTGCATGTCGGCGTTGGCCGGCACGTGCACCACGGGCTTGTCGGCCGGGCTGTCCAGGCGGACCTTGAGCGTGGGCTTGACCCCGGTCGGGATGACCTTGACGGCCAGCGCCCGGCCGTCGGCGGGCGTGCGCAGCTCGATGGTGGTCTTGCCGTCGTCCAGAGTGGCCTGGTCCAGCTCGACGGTCACCGGGACGTCGCCGACGAGTTTTCCGTCACCCTTGGCGATGTCCACCCGCCAGTCGCCCGGCGAGCCGATGAGCTGCTCCTTGTCGGGCGCGGTGACCTTCGCGGTCCACGGGCCCCGGTTCGCCTCGGCGTCCGTGCGCAGCGCGGTGACCGCGTCCTTCGCGGACTGCGGCAGCGCGTCGAAGTGGAACTGCTCGTTGTAGGCGATGTGGCGGAAGTCGTTGGCCGGGTCGAGCGAGATCGAGCCGTGCGGGAACGCCGTCCACGAGTGCAGGAGGTGCGCCAGCGCGGCCGACTGGTCCGCCGACGGGTTGAGGGTGTAGCGGAGCAGCAGGTAGGAGATGTTGGCCGCGACGTCGGGGGCGAGCGCCTCGCCGGCCTTCGTGCGCAACTCGTCGCCCTGCTGGTACTCCTGGGTGGAGTCCGGCGCGAGCAGCGAGTACTCGACGCACCAGACGTGCTTGCCCTGCCAGATGTAGGACCCGAGCCAGTCGGTGGCGCCGGGTTTGCCCCGGTACCCCTGGGCCGGTGTGGTGTAGCCGATGCCCTCCTGGACCTGGGCGTCGGATGTCGCGGGAAGGGCGAGCAAGGCCACACCGGCGGCGAGCACCGCGCCGGCGAGTCGTCTCCAAGCCATGGTGATGAACCTGACCCCTCGGCATGTCCGGAAAGATCCGCTGGAACCGCTTCGGTCGCTGGAACCGCTGGAACCGCGCCAGACGCGTGGGGCGAGTCGGACGGGCTGCCGGGAAGACAGCCTTACGGGTCGGCTCTGCTGCCGACAAGCCACCAGCGGAGTGGGGTTTCCGACTACGCTCCGCAGCGTGGGGTGTGGATTCGAGATCGACACCCCGGGTAAAGTCCGTTTTACCCGACGGGAACCGATCGACTCGTGTGGTCGTTGAACCCCGTGACGGCGTCGAAACGCCACAGGAGGACGAGGTGCGTACCACCAGCAACCCCGCGTTCCGCAACCTGCCGACCAGCGGCGGTTCCGGGAGCTACGCGGGCTTCGGCCAGCCGTACGAGGCACAGCAGTACGGCGGCTACCAGAGCGCGCCGCCGGCCACCGGCGAGCGCCCCATCACCATCGACGACGTGGTCACCAAGACCGCGATCACCCTGGCCACCACGCTGGCCACGGGCTTCATCTCGGCGTGGCTGGTGCTGTCCGGCCAGGCCAAGCCGTTCGCGCTGATGCTGCCCGGCCTGATCGTCGGCCTGGTCGTCTCGCTGATCATCATCTTCAAGCGCACCCCCAGCGCGCCGCTGGTGCTGATCTACGCGGCGGCGGAGGGCGTGTTCCTCGGCGCGATCACCGGCGTGTTCGAGGGCATGTTCAAGGGCATCGCCTGGCAGGCCATCCTCGGCACGTTCGGCGTGTTCATCGCCATGCTGATCGTGTACAAGACGGGTGCGATCCGCGTCACGCCCCGGCTGACCAAGTGGATCATCGGCGCGACCGTCGGTGCCGCCGTGCTGATGCTCGGCAACCTGGTCCTCGGCCTGTTCGGCGTCAACGTCGGCCTGCGCGACGGCGGCACGCTCGCCATCGTGTTCAGCCTCGTGGTGATCGGCATCGCGGCGTTCAACTTCCTGCTCGACTTCGAAGCGGCGAACGAGATGATCCGCTCCGGCGTGCCGGCGAAGTGGGCCTGGTGGGCGGCGTTCGGCCTGATGACCACGCTGGTCTGGCTGTACCTGGAGATCCTGCGCCTGCTGTCGTACCTGCAGCGCGACTGACCTGCTCGACCTGCGGTAGTGAGTGGACCGCAGGTGTGAGCCCGGTAGAACGGGGAGCGTCCGGCCTTGAGCCGGGCGCTCTTTGTTTTGCGCCGGTGAGTTGGCTGGGTTAGCTGGTTACGCAGGGTTATTGCTTGGGTGGGGTTTAGGGAGTCCTCGCCGGACGGGCGAGCCGCCAAGGATGACGGGTGGTGCGACGGGCGTGCGGTGGGTAGTCGTGTCATCCCCGTGTGGCCCGGTCGGGAGACAACCGCGCTTGAGCGGGGTGTGCAAGCGAAGGGCGTGCTTGCACACCCCACTCAAGCGCGGTTCGCCGGCGCGCGGGCCACACGGGGATGACACGACTCGGTGGGTGGAGTGTGCGACAGCGGTCGCACGGTGAGTGGTGTCAGTCGCGCCAAGTGGTTGTGGTGGTGCTGTCCTGTGGCAGGTCCGAACCCACTTTGATCAGGCACGGCACGCACAGGGGGCCGTTCGGTTGGCGTAATAGCTGGTCCGGGGGTACCGAGTGGGTGCACGCGGCCTCGTAGTACGCCTTTGACTGCTGGGTTGCTGGGAACGCGTGGCACAGCGAGTCGTACCCGCTGTGCCACCACACGTACGGCATCTGGTGTCGACCTCCCCGACTCACAGGTAGGGACGTCGTCAACGGCCTGCTGTGACGCGTGTCAGCTCAACCGTTCGATCACCATCGCCATGCCCTGGCCGCCGCCCACGCACATGGTCTCCAGGCCGAACTGCTTGTCGTGGAACTGGAGGGAGTTGATCAGGGTCGTGGTGATCCGTGCACCGGTCATGCCGAACGGGTGGCCCACGGCGATCGCGCCGCCGTTGACGTTCAGCCGGTCCAGGTCGATGCCCAGGTCGCGGTAGGACGGGATGACCTGGGCGGCGAACGCCTCGTTGATCTCGACCAGGTCGATGTCGCCGATGGTCATGCCGGCCAGGGCCAGGGCGCGCTTCGTCGCCTCGACCGGGCCCAGGCCCATGATCTCCGGGGACAGGGCCGAGACGCCCGTGGACACGATCCGCGCCAGCGGGGTGATGCCGAGGTCCCTGGCCTTCGTGTCGCTCATGATCACCAGGGCCGCCGCGCCGTCGTTCAACGGGCAGCAGTTGCCGGCGGTGACGCGGCCGTCGGGGCGGAAGACCGGCTTGAGGCCCGCGACGCCCTCGTAGGTCACGCCGGGGCGGGGGCCGTCGTCGGCGGACACCACGGTGCCGTCCGGGAGGGTCACGGGGGTGATCTCGCGGGCCCAGAAGCCGTTGGCGATGGACTTCTCGGCGAGGTTCTGCGACCGGACGCCGAAGTGGTCCATGTCCTCGCGGGTCACGCCCTTCGCCAGGGCGAGGTTCTCGGCGGTCTGGCCCATGGCGATGTAGACGTCCGGGACGCCGCCGGCGGCGCGGGGGTCGACCCACTCGGACGCGCCCCGCTCGGCGGTTCGGGCGGTGCGGGCGCCGGCTTCGGCGAAGGCCGGGTTGCGGGTGTCGGGCCAGCTGTCGGAGCTGCCGCGCGCGAAGCTCGACACGGTCTCGACGCCGGCGCTGATGAACACGTCGCCCTCGCCCGCCCTGATGGCGTGCAGCGCCATCCGCGTGGTCTGCACGCTGGACGCGCAGTACCTGGTCACGGTGGTGCCGGGCAGGGTGTCGTGGCCGGCCAGCACGGACACCACGCGGCCCATGTTGAAGCCCTGCTCGCCGCCGGGCAGGCCGCAGCCCAGCATCAGGTCGTCGATGTCGGCCGGGTCGAGCTGCGGCACCTTCGCCAGCGCCGCCTTGAGCACCTGCACGGTCAGGTCGTCGGCCCGGACGTCCTTGAGCGAGCCCTTGCCCGCGCGTCCGATCGGCGACCTCGCGGCGGAGACGATGACGGCCTCAGGCATTACGGAACTCCTTTGTTTCACGTAACGGTGGTTCGAGCCTAGTTAACGCCCGTTCAGGCGGGCTACCACTCGTGACGAACGTCGTCGCGCCGCCGGGTGGCCGCCGCGCCGTAGAGCGGTGCGAGCAGGACGGACGCCGTCGCCTCGTAGCCGGCCGCGCTGGGGTGGAACTGGTCGCGGCTGAAGTAGTCGCGGCCCCGGGAGGTGAACTCGGCGCCGAGCAGGTCGCCCAGCGCGACCGGGACGCCGCCCGCCAGGGTGACCGCCTGCCACTGCGCCCTGGCCAGGCGCAGGCTCCACCCGCTCGCCACGGCGCGCAGCGGCTGGGCGATGGGGCGGATGGAGCCGAGGTCGGGGCACGTCCCCACGACCACGTCGACGCCCGCGTCCCGCAGCCTCCGCACCTGCGCGCCCAGCGCCGCAGCCGACCTCGGGATCGACGTGCGGGTGGTCACGTCGTTCGCGCCGACGATCACCAGCACCACGTCCGGGGGGTCGACGAGGGCGCGGTCCACCTGCGGTGCCAGGTCGTGGGTCGTGGCACCGACGACGGCGTGGGTCTCCAGGCGGACCGGCGTGGCCAGCTCCTCCGCCAGGGCCCGGGCGAGCAGGACGCCGGGCAGCTCGGCTGCCGCGTCCACGCCGAGGCCGGCGGCCACGGAGTCGCCCAGCACGGCGAACCTGACCGGCCGGCCGCCCGGGTCGCCGCCGTGGACGCCGTCGGCGCGCAGCGGTGGCGCGTCGGGCCTGCCGATCACCAGCCTGGCCCGCTTGGACTGCGTGCTGAACACGCCGTACGCCAGGCCGATCACCCCGCCCGCGACCAGCCCCGCGGCGGCTGTGCGGTGCCACCACCCCATGTCGACCACCCCCCGTCGTCCCATCCTCCGCCGGAAAGGTGCGGAGCACCCGCCGTCGCGCGGGCCACGGCTGACGCGCACCACAACAAGTACTCTCGTCCCGTCATCTCGCACGGTGGGAAGGGACCTTCGGTGGAGTACGTCGAGAGCGTCGTAGACCTGGTCGGCAACACGCCGCTGGTGAAGCTGAACGCGGTCGCGGAGGGGCTCCGGCCGCTCGTGCTGGCCAAGGTCGAGTACCTCAACCCGGGCGGCAGCGTGAAGGACCGCATCGCGCTGCGCATGGTGGAGGCGGCCGAGCGGTCCGGTGAGCTGAAGCCGGGCGGCACGATCGTGGAGCCCACCTCGGGCAACACGGGCGTCGGCTTGGCGCTGGTGGCCCAGCGCAAGGGCTACAAGTGCGTGTTCGTCTGCCCGGACAAGGTCAGCGTCGACAAGCGCAACGTGCTCAAGGCGTACGGCGCCGAGGTGGTGGTGTGCCCGACGGCGGTCGCGCCCGAGCACCCCGACTCCTACTACAACGTGTCCGACCGGCTGGTCGCCGAGATCCCCGGCGCGTGGAAGCCCAACCAGTACGCCAACCCGGAGAACCCGGCCAGCCACTACCACGGCACGGGCCCGGAGCTGTGGCGGCAGACCGACGGCCGGATCACGCACTTCGTGGCGGGCGTGGGCACCGGCGGCACGATCTCCGGCACCGGGCGCTACCTCAAGGAGGTCTCCGGCGGGAAGGTGCAGGTGGTCGGCGCGGACCCGGAGGGCTCGGTGTACTCCGGCGGGTCCGGGCGGCCCTACCTGGTGGAGGGCGTCGGCGAGGACTTCTGGCCGGAGGCGTACGACCGGACCGTGTGCGACGACATCGTGCCGGTGTCCGACAAGGACTCGTTCGACATCACCCGCCGCCTCGCCCGCGAGGAGGGCCTGCTGGTCGGCGGCTCGTGCGGGATGGCGGTCGCGGCGGCGCTGCGGGTCGCGGAGCGGTGCGGGCCGGACGACGTGGTCGTGGTGCTGCTGCCCGACGGCGGCCGGGGCTACCTGTCGAGCGTGTTCAACGACAAGTGGATGGCCCAGTACGGCTTCCTGTCGCCGGACACCTCCGGCGCGACGGTCGGCGACGTGCTGTGCCGCAAGACCGGCGCGCTGCCCAGCCTGGTGCACGGGCACCCCAACGAGACGGTCGCCGAGGCGGTGGCGATCATGCGCGAGTACGGCGTGTCCCAGATGCCCGTGGTCAACGCCGAGCCGCCGGTGATGGCCGCCGAGGTGGCGGGCGCGGTCAACGAGCGCGACCTGCTCGACGCCCTGTTCACCGGCAAGGCGCAGCTCACCGACCGGCTGGAGGCGCACATGTCGCTCAAGCTGCCGACCATCGGCTCCGGCGAGTCGATCAGCGCCGCCATGCAGGCGCTGTCCTCGGCGGACGGCGCGCTGGTGCTGGACGACGGGAAGCCGGCGGGTGTCGTGACCCGTCAGGACATCCTGGGTTTCCTCGCCGGGCGCTGATCACGGCGCATTGGCCGGTTGCCGGTGGCTCACGTGGTCTTATCCGCTAGCGTTGGCCCCCGACTCATACGCCTACGGCCCACGCCAAGGGGGTTGGAAACTCCGATGAACGCTCCGCAGCCGCCCGAGAACCAGCAGTTCGGCGGCCAATACCAGCAGGAGCAGGGGCAGGGTGCCCAGCCCCCGAACGCCGACGCGACCCAGGTCGTGCCGAGCAGCGGTGCGAGCCCCGCGTTCCCGCCCCCGGAGGCGACCCAGGTGGTGCCCTCCACCGGCCAGCCGCAGCAGGCAGGCAACCCGGACGCGACGCAGGTCGTGGCACCGGGTGCCGGCCAGCAGCCGTACGGCCAGCAGCCGCCGTCCGCGTCGGGCGGGTTCCCGGCGCAGCCGCCGGCCTCCGGCGGGTTCCCGGCCCAGCAGCCGCCCGCCTACGGGCAGCCGCAGCAGGCCAACCCGTACGGCCAGCCGGCCCAGTACGGCCAGCCCCAGCAGCCGCCGGCCTACGGCGCACCGCAGGCGAACCCGTACGCCCAGCAGCAGGCCAACCCGTACGGCCAGCAGGCGAACCCCTACGGGCAGCAGGTGAACCCGTACGGGCAGCCGCAGCAGCAGGCGTGGGGCGCGCAGCCCGGCTACGGCCGGCCCGCGTTCCCGCCGCCGCCCGGCGGGTACGCCGAGTGGGGTTCGCGCGCGGTGGGCGCGCTGATCGACTACCTCGCGCCCGGCGTCGTGGTCGGCGCCTTGGTGGGCATCGGCACCGCCACCGGCGACCCGACGCTGATGCTGCTGCTCAGCGGGGTCGGCTACCTCGCGCTGCTCGGCTGGCTGATCTACAACTCGTGGTACCTGGCCGGCACGACGGGCCAGTCGTACGGCAAGAAGATCGCCAAGATCAGGCTGATCAAGGAGGACACCGGGCAGCCGATCGGCTTCGGCAACGCCTTCGTCCGCTACCTGTGCCACATCGTGGACGCGCTGCCCTGCTACGCGGGCTTCTTCGCGCCGCTGTGGGAGGTCAAGAAGCAGACCTGGGCGGACAAGATCCTCGGCACGGTCGTGGTCAACGCGCCGGAGACCGGGATGCCCGGCGGCGGGGCGCCCGGCGGCTACCCGGGCCAGCAGGCGAACCCGTACGGCCAGCCCCAGCAGAGCTACGGCGCACCGCAGTCCTCCCCGTACGGCCAGCCCCAGCAGCAGAACCCGTACGGCCAGCAGCCGCCCCAGCAGTGGTGACGGCTCGCTGACCCGCTCCGGCACCCGGCCGGCCGCGACCCCCGTGGGGTCCGGCCGGCCGAGTCGTTCCGCACCTGGCCGACTCCACGCGTCGGGCCCGCTGCTCCTTTAGGCTGAGTCCATGACGGACACCGGCCACTACGGTTTCGCTACCAGGGCCATCCACGCCGGACAGGACCCGGACCCCACGACGGGGTCGGTCATCGTCCCGATCCACGCCACCTCGACCTACGCCCAGGACGGCGTCGGCGGGTTGCGCGGCGGCTTCGAGTACTCGCGCACCGGCAACCCGACCCGCGCCGCGCTGGAGGAGTGCCTGGCCGCGCTCGAAGGCGGGCGGCACGCGCGCGCGTTCGCGTCGGGCATGGGCGCGACGGACGCCGCCCTGCGCGCCCTGTGCCGTCCCGGTGACCACGTGGTCATCCCCAACGACGCCTACGGCGGCACGTTCCGCCTGATCGACAAGGTGTTCAGCCACTGGGGCGTGGAGCACACGCCGGTCGCGCTGTCCGACGTGGACGCGGTGCGCGCGGCGATCCGGCCGAACACCAAGCTCGTCTGGATCGAGACGCCGACCAACCCGCTGCTCAACATCGCCGACATCGCGCTGCTGGCCCAGGTCGCGCACTCGGCGGGCGCGCGGCTGGTGGTGGACAACACGTTCGCCTCGCCGTACCTGCAGAGCCCGCTCGCGCTGGGCGCGGACGTGGTGCTGCACTCCACCACCAAGTACGTGGGCGGCCACTCCGACGTGGTCGGCGGCGCGCTGGTCACCTCGGACGACGAGCTGGACACCGCGTTCGGCTTCCTGCAGAACGGCGCGGGCGCGGTGCCCGGCCCGTTCGACGCGTGGCTGACGCTGCGCGGCATCAAGACCCTGGAACTGCGCATGGAGAAGCACTCGGACAACGCCGAGCTGGTCGCCGAGGCGCTCCAGCGGCACCCGGGGGTGACCTCCGTGCTCTACCCGGGCCTGCCCGAGCACCCGGGCCACGAGATCGCGGCCAAGCAGATGCGCCGGTTCGGCGGCATGGTCTCGTTCACCGTGGAGGGCGGCGAGGAGGCGGCCCTGCGGGTCTGCTCGCGCACCCGGCTGTTCACCCTGGCCGAGTCGCTGGGCGGCGTCGAGTCGCTCATCGAGCACCCCGGCAGGATGACCCACGCCAGCACGGCCGGCTCGCTGCTGGAGGTGCCGGACGACCTGATCCGCATCTCGGTCGGCATCGAGTCCGGCGACGACCTGGTGGCCGACCTCGTCCAAGCGCTGAACCAGGGCTGAGCACCCCGCGCGCTCCCCGCCGGACCGGCGGGGAGCGGCGGCCCGCCGGCGGTGTCAGCGGCCGAAGCGGGCGGCCGAGCGCTCCTTCGCCTTGGCGGCCTCGACCTCGCGGTCGCGCGGCGGGGCCTTGGTCACCAGCGAGTCCAGCAGGGTCCTGGTCGCCTCCGCCACGGCCTCCACGGCGGCGTCGAACGCCTCCTGGTTGGCTGCGGACGGGTGCGTCGACCCGCTCACCTTGCGCACGTACTGGATGGCCGCCGCGCGGATCTCGTCCTCGGCGGCGGGCGGTTCGAAGTTGTGGAGCACCCGGATGTTTCGGCACATGGCTCCACTATCGCCCATGAGGGGCGCGAGCGGGCGGTGCGCCGGGGTGCGGTCGGCCGGGTCAGGGCTGCACGGCGTAGCGCACGGTGTCCTGCTTCGGGACGGCCGGGAGGTCGTTGCCGTCCACGCAGCCGCCGACGAACTCGATCACGCCGTCGTCGCGCTGCACGAAGCGGCCCGCGTCCGCGCAGTCCGCGTGCGCCACGGTGAAGAAGGCGGCACCGGTCAGCGCCACGGCCGTGGCCAGCGCTCCGACCAGCGGGAACACCGCGGTGACCCGTCGCGCGAGTGCCATGCCACCTCCCCGGGTTGGTGCTGGGTGAGTTCTCCCCGCACCGAGCGTACCGGTACCACCGGGTGCGGTGACGCAGATCGCGCGGGTCGAACGGGCCAGGGCCGGCCCGGGGGTGCCCGGACCGGCCCTGGGTGGAACCGGGCGTCAGAGGTTGCCCCGACGCTCCTGCTCGCGCTCGATCGCCTCGAACAGGGCCTTGAAGTTGCCCTTGCCGAAGCCGAGCGAACCGTGCCGCTCGATGAGCTCGTAGAAGACGGTCGGCCGGTCGCCGATCGGCTTGGTGAAGATCTGGAGCAGGTAGCCGTCCTCGTCGCGGTCGACCAGGATCTTGTGCTCCTTGAGCACCTCGATCGGCACGCGCACCTCGCCGATGCGGGCCCGGAGCTCGGGGTCGTCGTAGTAGGAGTCCGGGGTCTCCAGGAACTCGACGCCGGCCGCGCGCATGGCGGTCAGCGTGGCGACGATGTCGTTGGTGGCGAGCGCGATGTGCTGCACGCCCGCGCCCTCGTAGAACTCCAGGTACTCGTCGATCTGCGACTTGCGCTTGGCCACGGCGGGCTCGTTGAGCGGGAACTTCACCCGGTGGTTGCCGTTGGACACCACCTTGCTCATCAGCGCGGAGTAGTCGGTGGCGATGTCGTCGCCGATGAACTCCGCCATGTTCACGAAGCCCATGACGCGGTTGTACCACTCGACCCAGTAGTCCATCTTGCCGAGCTCGACGTTGCCCACGCAGTGGTCGACCGCCTGGAACAACCGCTTCGGCGCCCCCTCGGGGCGGACGACGGTGCTCTCCCGCGCCTCGTAGCCGGGCAGGTACGGGCCCGTGTAGCGGGACCGGTCGATCAGGGTGTGGCGGGTCTCGCCGTAGGTGGCGATCGCGGCGCGGCGGACGACGCCGTGCTCGTCCTCGACGTCGTGCGGCTCTTCGAGCACGGTCGCGCCCTGGGCGCGGGCGTGCTCGACGCACTTGTCGACGTCGGCGACCTCCAGCGCGAGGTCCACCACGCCGTCACCGTGCTTGCGGTGGTGCTCGATCAGCGGGCTGTCCGGCTGGACGCCGCCGTTGATCACGAACCGCGCCGACCCGGACTTGAGCACGAAGGACTTGTGGTCCCGCTGCCCGGTCTCCGGCCCGGCGTACGCGACGAGCTGCATCCCGAAGGCGACCTGGTAGAACCACGCGGTCTGGGTCGCGTTGCCGACCACGAAGACCACGGCGTCCATGGAGCGGACGGGGAACGGGTCCCGCGTCCCGTCGTAGTCGACCAGACCCACGAGTTGGCGGAGCTGGTCGTAGCTCACGTCGTCAAGCTGCTGCGTCATGCCTCACAGCATGTGGCGGGTGGGCAGGATGAGCAACAGTCTCGTTTTCCGCTCGGCAAGTTGTACAGTGATCCATGGTTACCGACGGACAAGCTGAACACTCTGACCAGGTCGTCGACGGGTTGGACGCCCGACTGCTCCTGCTGCTCACCGACGAGCCCCGGCTCGGCGTGCTGGAGTGCTCGCGCCGGCTGGGCGTGGCGCGCGGCACCGTGCAGGCCCGGCTGGACCGCCTGGTGGCGCGGGGCGTGCTCACCGGCTTCCCGCCCGCGCTGGACCTCGCGGCGATGGGCTACGGGCTGACCGCGTTCGCGGTGCTGGAGATCGCGCAGGGCCGCCGCCGGGAGGTGTCGGACGGGCTCGCGGCGATCAACGAGGTGTGCGAGGTGCACGCGACCACCGGCCAGGGCGACCTGTTCGTGCGGGTCGTGGCGCGGTCGAACGACGACCTCCAGCAGGTGATCGACTCGATCGTGGACGTGCCGGGCGTGCAGCGGCTCTCGACGTCGATCGCGCTGTCCACCCCGGTCCCGCCCCGGGTGCGCCCGCTGCTGGAGCGCATCCGCTGACGGGGCGTCGGGGTGACGTGACGCAGAAGAAGGGCGGCCACCTCGCGTCGGTGGCCGCCCCTCTCCCGAGTCGGTGGGCTAGCCCGCGTAGGGCACCGCCTTGATGAGCGTCACCTTCTGGACGCTGCCGTTGGGCAGTTCGTACTCACGGGTCTCGCCGTCCTTGGCGCCGTTGAGGGCCTTGCCCAGCGGCGACGAGGGGGAGTAGACCTCCAGCGCGCCGTGCGCGCCCTCCTCGCGCGTGGCGAGCAGGAACTCCTCGGTCTCGTCGTCCCCTTCGTAACGCACGGTGAGCACCATGCCGGGGGCGGCCACACCGGCGACGGTGGGCGCCTCGCCGACCTTGGCGACCCGCAGCAGCTCCTGGAGCTGGCGGATGCGGGCCTCCTGCTTGCCCTGCTCCTCGCGGGCCGCGTGGTACCCGCCGTTCTCCCGGAGGTCGCCCTCCTCGCGGCGCGCGTTGATCTCCGCAGCGATGACCGGGCGATTCTCGATCATCTCGTCCAGCTCTCCCTTGAGCCGGTCGTAGGCCTCCTGGGTCAGCCAGGTCACCTCAGTGTCGCTCACGGTCACCAACTCCTCGTCTTGCTCCAGGCCCACGCGGTGGGCTGGTAGTTCCCGGGCGCACGCGCCCGGAACGGAAAAACACGGCCCGCGCCGGGGCCGTGCTGAAAGGCCAGAGTAACACGTCCACAACGTTCAACTACGGCGTTTTGTTCCCGAATGGGATGGCAAACCCGCAGATCACCCGCTTGGCCGCTACCTCGTGGACAGGTAAGCCGGGACCTGGTAGGAGCAGCCGAACACCTCTCCGGTGGTCGGTTCTTTGGACGTCCGGACAACCGTCGTGGCGAAGACCGTCGACGGCCCCGGCGGCACCAGCACCTCGCGCCGGCCGGCCTCGTCGCCGTCGTCCGAGCGCGCGCGCACGATGCACACGACGGCCTGCTCCGGCGTTTCGCGCAGCACCTCGAAGGTGACCTCCACGGACCGGTCGTCGAGCACCTCGAACGCGGTCTGCTTGGCCTCGACCGGCTGGGTGCCCAGGTTCCGGAACCCGACCCACGCCACGACCGCCCCGACGAGCACCCCGATGACGGGCAGTGACCACCTGGCCCACCGGGGCAGGGCGCGTCGGGGCTTGCCGTACCGACCCTCGGGCAGTGCCACTTGCCAACGCCTTCCTGCCCGTGGGGAACAATGGTCGTCCAGATGTGCGTTGAGTGTCGCAGGGGCCGAGGGGGCTCTGTCCGGCAGGGCCAAGGAGGACCACCACCGTCATGGTTGAGAAGCTGCGCCTGATGGCGGTTCACGCGCACCCCGACGACGAGTCGAGCAAGGGTGCGGCGACGATGGCGCGCTACGTGGCCGAGGGCCACGAGGTCATGGTCGTGACCTGCACCGGGGGTGAGGCGGGCAGCGTGCTCAACCCCGCCATGGACCGCCCCGAGGTGCTGGAGAACATGGCCGGGATCCGGCGCGGGGAGATGGCCAGGGCCGCCGAGATCCTGGGCGTCTCGCACCGCTGGCTGGGCTTCGTCGACTCCGGCCTGCCCGAGGGCGACCCGCTGCCGCCGCTGCCCGAGGGCTGCTTCGCGCTCGTCCCGCTGGAGGAGTCCGTGCCGCCGCTGGTCGAGGTGATCCGCGAGTTCCGGCCGCACGTCATCGTCACCTACGACGAGAACGGCGGCTACCCGCACCCCGACCACATCCGGTGCCACGAGGTGTCCGTCGCGGCGTTCGAGGCGGCCGGCGACCCGGAGCGCTACCCGGGGACGGGCGAGCCGTGGCAGCCGCTCAAGCTGTACTACTCGCACGGGTTCTCCCGGGCGAAGCTGGTCGCGTTCCACGAGGCGCTGACGGCGGCCGGCGAGGAGTCGCCGTACGCGGAGTGGCTGGCGGGCTGGGACGCCGACAAGCCGGACGTGATCGACCGCGTCACCACCCGGGTGGAGTGCGCCGACTACTTCCCGCTGCGTGACGAAGCCCTCAAGGCGCACGCCACGCAGATCGACCCGACCAGCCGCTGGTTCGCCGTGCCGCTGGAGATGCAGCGCACCGTGTGGCCGACCGAGGAGTACGAGCTGGCCCGGTCGCTGGTCGACAGCACGGTGCCCGAGGACGACCTGTTCGCGGGCGTGAGGGAGAAGGTGACGGCGTGAACCCGGTCCCCTGGGACCAGACGACGGCGATGGTGCTGGTGCAGCCCTCCACCACCCCGGAGAAGGACCCCGGCGGTCAGCAGGAGGACTTCGGCAAGTCCTCCCCGCTCGGCCTGCTCATGCTGGTGCTGTTCTTCATCGCGGTGTTCTTCCTGGTCAAGTCTATGAACAAGCACCTGAAGAAGCTGCCTGCCTCCTTCGACCCGCCGGAGGGGGCAGCCGCACCGGCCGGCAAGGCCGGCGGCAAGCCGGACGACGGCCCGGCTGACGAGCCCGGCGGCAAGCCGGCGGAGTAGGGCGGCCGGCTAGCGCTCGTACCAGGTGCGGCGGGCCGGCACCGAGACCAGCTCCCGCTCCGGGTAGCGCAGGGCGGTGAGCCGGCCGCCGAACGCGCACCCGGTGTCCAGGCAGAGGGTCCCGTTGACCCAGCGGGGCTCCTCCACCGGCGTGTGTCCATACAGGACGGTCGCCGCGCCGGAGTACTCCTCGGCCCACGGGTGGCGCACCGGGAAGCCGCGTTCGTCCAGCTCGCCGGTGCTCACGCCCCACAGCGCCAGGGCCCGCATCCGGGACGACTGCACGCCGTGGTACCGCTCGGGCAGGCCCGCGTGCGCGATCACCAGCCGTCCGCCGTCCAGCACGTAGTGCGGCACCAGTGCGTCGCAGAACTCCAGCACCTCCCGGCGGAACGCCGGCGTCTCGCCCGCCAGCTGCGCCAGGGACTTCTCCAGGCCGTGGGCCACCTTGACGTCCCGGCCCTGGAGCGCCCGCACCAGCTTGTCCTCGTGGTTGCCCCGCACCGCGAGCGCCGTGCCGGCTTTCACCATGCCCATGGCCAGCCGCAGCACGCCGGGCGTGTCCGGGCCCCGGTCGACCAGGTCGCCGAGGAACAGCGCGGTCCGGCCGTCCGGGTGGTGCGCGCCGTCCGCCTCCACCCGGTAGCCCAGCTCGCGCAGCAGGTGGACCAGCTCGGTGCGGCAGCCGTGCACGTCCCCGATCGCGTCGAAGGGGCCGGTGAGGTGGCGCAGGTCGTGGGGCGGCGGGTCGGCGGGCAGGGCGTCGGCCTGCCGGGACCCGTCCGGTGGCGGGACGGCGGTGTGCATGGCACCAGTCTGCTCGACCGGTCGGCGTCCCGGCCGGGAATTACTGTGGTGGCATGACGAACCGGCTCGCGTCCGCGACCAGCCCGTACCTGCTCCAGCACGCCGACAACCCGGTGCACTGGCACCCGTGGGGGCCGGAGGCGTTCGCCGAGGCGCGCGAGCGCGGCGTGCCGGTCCTGCTGTCGGTCGGGTACGCGGCCTGCCACTGGTGCCACGTCATGGCGCACGAGTCGTTCGAGGACGAGGTCACCGCGCAGTACCTGAACGAGCACTTCGTGAACGTCAAGGTGGACCGCGAGGAGCGGCCGGACGTGGACGCGGTGTACATGGCCGTCACCCAGGCGCTCAGCGGGCACGGCGGCTGGCCGATGACGTGCTTCCTCACCCCGGACGGCGAGCCGTTCTACGCGGGCACCTACTACCCGCCCGCGCCCCGGCCCGGCCTGCCGTCGTTCCGGCAGGTGCTGGAGGCGATCACCCACGCTTGGCGCGAGCAGGGCGACGAGGTGCGCGAGTCGGCCGCGAGCATCGTGTCCCAGCTCGCGTTCAAGCCGCTGCCCGAGTCCACTGTGGACGAAGACGTGCTGGACGGCGCGGTCGTGTCGCTGCTCGGCCACTTCGACCGCGCGCACGGCGGGTTCGGCGGTGCGCCGAAGTTCCCGCCGTCGATGGTGCTGGAGTTCCTGCTGCGCGACCACGAGCGGACCGGCTCGGTCGAGGCGCTGTCCATGGTCCGCGCGACCTGCGACGCGATGGCGAACGGCGGCCTGTACGACCAGCTCGCCGGCGGGTTCGCGCGCTACTCCGTGGACGCCGGCTGGGTGGTGCCGCACTTCGAGAAGATGTTGTACGACAACGCACTGCTGCTGCGCGTGTACACGCACCTGAGCCGCCTGGACCCGGCCGAGCGGTACCGGGCCGTGGTGCGCGAGACCGCCGAGTTCGTGGTGCGCGCGCTCGGCACCGAGGAGGGCGGGTTCGCGGCGTCGCTGGACGCCGACACCGACGGCGTCGAGGGCTCGACCTACGTGTGGACGCCCCGGCAGCTCGCGGACGTGCTCGGTCCGGTGGAGGGCGCGCGGGCCGCCGTGCTGTACGGCGTCACGGAGGACGGGACCTTCGAGGACGGCGCGTCGACGTTGCGGATGCTCGGCGAGCCCGACCCGGCCATCGCCTCGGCGCTGCTGGCGGCGCGGGACCTCCGGCCACAGCCCGGCCGCGACGACAAGGTCGTGACCGCGTGGAACGGGCTTGCCGTCGCCGCCCTGGCCGAAGCCGGCGCGGTGCACGGCGAGCCGCGCTGGGTCGCCGCCGCCGAGCGCGCCGCCGAGCTGCTGCTCGCCGTGCACCTGGTCGACGGGCGGCTGCTGCGCACCTCGCGCGACGGCGTGGCCGGCACGGCGGCCGGCGTGCTGGAGGACTACGGCTGCCTCGCCGAGGGGCTGCTCGCCCTGCACCAGGCCACCGGGCAGCAGCGGTGGCTGACCGTCGCGTGCGGCCTGCTGGACACCGCGCTGGAGCGGTTCGCGGGCGAGCAGCCCGGCGTGTACTACGACACCGCCGACGACGCCGAGGCGCTCGTCCAGCGGCCCTCCGACCCGTCGGACAACGCCACCCCGTCCGGCGCGTCGTCGCTGGCGTCCGCGCTGCTCACCGCGTCCGTCCTCGGTGCACCCCGGCAGGGCGAGTACCGGGCCGCCGCCGAAGCGGCGGTGGCCCGCGCGGGGTTGCTGGCCGCCCGCGAGCCCCGGTTCGCCGGGAACTGGCTCAGCGTCGCCGAGGCGCTGGCGCTGGGCCCCGTGCAGGTGGCCGTGGTCGGCGGCTCGCCCGAGCTGGCGTCGACGGCGTGGCGCGGCGTGCACGGCGGCGGTGTGGTCGTGACGGGCGACCCCGACGCCGCGCCACTGCTCGCCGACCGCCCGCTGGTCGACGGGTCGCCGGCGGCGTACGTGTGCCGGGGCTACGTGTGCGACCGACCCGTCACCACCGCTGACGACCTCGCGGCAGCGCTCCACCGGTAGCGGGGCGGTTCCGCGCGGCCCTCGGGCACGTGGTCGCCGACCTGGTCCGATGCCGTTCCCCCGGTCCCGCTGGTAGCTTCGGGAACCGGGGGATCATGACCATCTCGTACGACATCACGTGGGACCTCGACCCGACCGCCCGGGGTTTTCGCGGTCGGACCGCCGTGCGCTTCTGCGGCACGCCGTCCCACGCGCAACTGGCCGCGTCGCACCTGCGCCACGCACGCCTCAACGGACGTGACGTCCCGTGGGACGGCGCACGGGTCGCGCTCGACGCAGCCGGTGAGTTGGAGGTGGACGCCGACTTCGCCTGGGCCGACGACCGGGGCTTCCGCCGGGTGCGGGCGGACGGCGCGACGTACCTGTACACCCTCCAGTACCCCGACCGCGCGCCGTGGAGCTTCTGCGCCTTGGACCAGCGGGCCCGCAGCGAGTTCGCGCTGACCGTCAACGCGCCCGGCCTGGTCCTGGCCAGCAGCACCGAAACCCCGATCGCCCCGTACGCCCTGGCCGCCGCCGCAGGCCCGTGGGAGCAGGTCGCCGAACAGGTCTACGCGACCGGGTCGAGGGCAGCCCAACGACCGGACGGCGAGGCGGTGTCCCGCCGGGTGCGCGAGGCCATCGCGTTCTTCGAAGACCTCCTGGAAGTGCCGTTCCCGTACGGCAAGTGCGAGGCGCTGTTCGTCCCCGACCTCCCGCACCTGGCGTTCTCGTCACCGGGCCTGATCCTGTTCGACGACGCGGTGCTGGACGCCCTGGCCACCCGCGAGCCGCTGTACGCGACCACCGTGCTCAGCCACGAGGTGGCGCACGCGTGGTCGGGCAACCTGGTGGACGCCGAACCGTGGCTGGTGGAAGCCCTGGCGACCTACCTGAGCCGCTTGGCGACCGAACACCTCCTCCCCGGCACGGACCCGTGGCAACTCCCCCCGAACGCCCCGTGGCCGGACCGCCCGTACGCACCACACCTGGCACGGGTCCGCGCAATGGAAGACGCACTGGGCCGCCCGGCGCTGTTACGCGCGTTGAGGACGTACTTCCGGCGATACGCGCACACCGACGCGGGCTGGGCCGAGTTCAAGGCGTGCCTGCGCGAGTAGAGGTCACTCGCGGTGGTCAACGGCCTCGTCGATGCGTCCGGCAGTGGATCGATTGGTGGACGGGAAGGCGGCGGCGGGCGGAGCGTGCAGCGGCCTTGACCCCCGAACGCCATGCCGTGCCCCGGGCGGATGCCCGGATGCTGACGGCCTGGAGACGGCCTGATCATGGAAATAGGGGTGCCGAGAGAGGTAAAACCGCAGGTCAGGAGTAGATGGCGAACCAGATGGCGATGTAGTGGCAGAGCGCCGCCACGACGGTCGCCGCGTGGAAGAACTCGTGGTAGCCGAAGACCTGGGGCCAGGGGTTCGGCCAGCGGGACGCGTAGAAGATCGCGCCGACCGTGTAGAGCAGGCCGCCGATGATCACCAGGACCAGGGCTCCGACGCCCGCGTACTCCAGCATGTCCGGCAGGACGAAGACCGCCACCCAGCCCAGGGCGATGTAGATCGGCACGCCCAGCCACCTCGGCGCGTGCGGCCAGGCCAGTTTCAGGGTGACGCCGCCCAGCGCGCCTCCCCACACCACCGCCAGCACCACGTTGCCGGTGTTCTCGGGCATCGCCAGCAGGGCGAACGGGGTGTAGGTGCCCGCGATGAACACGAAGATCATCGAGTGGTCCAGGCGCTTCATCCACGTCCGGGCGCGGACGCTGGTCCAGTTCACCCGGTGGTAGAGGGCGCTGACGCCGAACAGGCCGACGACCGTCGCGCCGTAGACGGACGTCGCCAGCGCCGCCTTGGCGGACACCGTGGCGGCGGCCAGGGCGATCAGGGTGGCACCCGTCGCCACGGAGACGACGAAGGACCAGAAGTGCAGCCAACCACGCATACGCGGGCGGAGTGCGGCTGCCGGCGGCTCGGGGAAGGTCGACGTGGTCACCCGGTCGAGGTTACGGGAGCGTAGGGAAGCCGGTCAGCACACGACGGCGTGACCGCGCCCACCCGGCGTACGCTCTTCCAGCGTGGGTCTCCGCGAACGGGTCAAGAGCGTCCTCCTCAAGGGTTACGAGTTCCGCCTCAACCGATGGCTCGACGGCAAGCAACGGCCACGCCACGTCGGCGTGGTGCTCGACGGCAACCGGCGGTGGGCGAAGGAGGCCGGTTTCACCGACGTCGCGCACGGCCACCGGGTCGGTGCCCGCAAGATCCTCGAACTGCTCACCTGGTGCCGCGAGGCCGAGGTCGAGGTGGTGACGCTGTGGATGCTGTCCACGGACAACCTCAACCGGCCCACCGAGGAGCTGGGGCCGCTGCTCGACATCATCGCCGACATCGTGGACGAGATCGCCGAGCCCGGTAACCCGTGGCGGGTGCGGCACGTCGGCGCGATGGACCTGCTGCCCACCGAGACCGCCGCCCGGCTGTCGGCCGCGTCGCTGCGCACCCGGGGGCGGACCGGGCTGGAGGTGAACGTCGCGGTCGGCTACGGCGGCCGGCAGGAGATCGCGGACGCGGTCCGCAAGTTGCTGCAGAAGCACGCCGAGTCCGGCGGGACGATCGAGGAGCTCGCCGAGGTGCTGGACGTGGACCACATCGCCGAGCACCTGTACACGTCCGGCCAGCCCGACCCGGACCTGCTCATCCGCACGTCGGGCGAGCAGCGGCTGTCCGGGTTCATGCTGTGGCAGTCGGCGCACTCGGAGTTCTGGTTCTGCGAGGCGTACTGGCCGGAGTTCCGCCGCACCGACTTCCTGCGCGCCCTGCGCGACTACGCGGTCCGCCACCGGCGCTTCGGCTCCTGACCCGGAAGACCACCTGGCCCACAAGACCACCTGGGTCGGGGCATCTGGATCGGGTCGGCTGGGCCGGGCCACTGGGCCGGCGGCGGGACGGGGACGCCGGAGGGGTGCCCCGCTGAGGCACCCCTCCTCTGCCCGGTGGAGCCCGGACGCGGTCGTGGGCGTCAGCCCGCGCTGTTGCCGCCGACGTTGCCGTCGTTGCCGTCCACGATCACGGCACCCGAGCAGTTCTGGGCCGCCTGCGGGGAGGCGATCGGGGCCACGATGGCGAGCACGCCGACGTTGTTGTTGCACACGCCCACGGGGACGTTCACGTTGTTGTTGTTCAGCGCCGACACCAGGCCGTCGCTGTTCCACTGGTGGGCGTCGCTGCCGTGGTGGTCGTGGCCCCAGCCGTCGTGGTGCTCGGGCTCGCCGGCGAACGCGGGCGAACCGATCAGCATCAGACCGGCCGCGATGGCGGCGGCAGCGCCTGCCTTCTTCAGCACGTCAATCTCCTTCGGGTAGTTGTCCGACCGGGCGGAAAAATCCGACGTCCGGTGCAGGGTCGTGCATTGCAACACTGCTGGGTGGCAATCGGCGCGCCGTGCTCCGCCGAGTCGTGCACACCGGGAAAGGGCGTCACTCCGGAGGTTTCCGGGGACGCCCCTGCCGGTTTTCGACGTGCGGCGGAACGAACCGCCGACGTCGTGCGGCGGAAATCAGCCGTCGACGTGGTTGCCGCCGACGTTGTTGTCGTGGCCGTCGAGGATGGCGCCCGTCGCGCAGTTGCCGGTGAGCTGCGGGGAGCCGGCCGGGATGATCGCGGCGAGGACGCCGACGTTGTTGCCGCACACGCCGATCGGGACGTTCAGGTTGTTGCCGTTGAGGGCGCTGACCAACGGCCCGCTGTTCCACTGGTGCACGTCGTACTCGGCGTCGTGGCCGGCCGCGAACGCGGGGGAGCCGAGCATCATGAGGCCCGCCGCGATGGCGGCGGCAGCGCCTGCCTTCTTCAGCACTTCTATCTCCTTCGTGTCGGGATTTCCCCCGCCCTCACCGGAGTCTTCGGGGATCTCCGGACGCTGGGGTCCTCGCCGGAAAAGTTACCGAAGGGCACCGCCGTTTGCGTCGTGATCACACCATTGTGTGACCCCGGTATTGGCCACTGTCCCCTGTTCGGTTGTTCTTCGAATTGCGATTCGTTCCCGTGCACGCCACCGTGGTAGCGCCGCCGCCCGGCTCGTAAGCTCCCCTGCTCATGGACGGCAACACGCTGGTGCGGGAGTACCTGGCGCTCGGTCTGCGCCTCGACCGGCTGCACCCCGGCCTGGTCGACTCGTACACCGGCGACCGGGCGTTGCGGCGTGCCGTGGACAACGAGCCCCGCCCGCACCCCGCCTCCCTCGCCGAGCGGGCCGGCCTGCTGCGCCGCGAGCTGCCCGGCGCGGGGCTGGCACCGGAGCGCGAGCGCTTCCTGGCCGCCCACCTGACCGCCTTGGAGTGCACCGCCCGCAAGCTCGCCGGCGTGCGGGTCGCGTTCGTGGACGAGGTCCGGGCCTACTTCCAGGTCGACCCGGTGCCGGGCAACCCCGACGAGTACCGGCGCGCGCACGCCCGGCTGGACGAGGTGCTGCCCGGCCACGGCTCGCTGCGGGAGCGGCTGGCCGACTACCGCGTGGACGAGACCGTGCCGCCGCGCAAGCTCGAGGCCGCCGTGCACGAGCTGTCCAGCGCCCTGCGCGACCAGGTGCGGCAGCACTACGCGCTGCCCGACCACGAGGTCGTGGAGTACGAGATCGTCACCGACAAGCCGTGGAGCGGGTTCAACTACTACCTGGGCGACTTCCGGTCGCGGGTGGCGGTCAACGCCGACCTGGGCCACCGGATGTCGAACCTGCCGCACCTGGTCGCGCACGAGTCCTACCCCGGCCACCACACCGAGCACTGCCGCAAGGAGGTCGGGCTGGTCGGCGAGCGCGGCCACCTGGAGCAGTCCCTCTTCGTCATCAACACGCCGCAGTGCCTGATGGCCGAGGGCATGGCCGAGCTGGGCCTGCACGCCGCCGTGGGCCCCGGCTGGGGCCGCTGGACCGAGCGCGTCCTGCGCGACCTGGGCCTGCGCATGGAGGGCGACCAGGCCGAGCGCGTCGAGCAGGCGGTGTCCGGCCTGGTCGACGTCCGCCAGGACGCGGCGCTGATGCTGCACGACCGGCGCGCGTCGCAGGACGACGTGGTGGACCACCTGCGCCGCTGGCTGCTGGTCCCCGAAGGGAGGGCGCGGCAGATGCTGCGGTTCCTCGGCGACCCGCTGTGGCGGGCCTACACCACGACGTACGTGGAGGGGGCCCGGCTGGTCCGGGCGTGGCTCGACGCGCGCCCACCGGGTGGGACGCTGCCTGAGCGTTACCTGAGACTTCTCGACGAACCGCTGGTTCCCGAAGCGCTCCGGGAGGAGCTGCGCGACGGGGTCCCGGGGGCACCGCGCAACCCTCGGTGACCACCCGCTGCCGTCCGGCGGACGGCCGCTGAGCTGCGTGGACTACGCCCTGCCGCCGGGAGGTGACCGCCGGTCGCCGCAATCCGTCCTCCGTTCCGGTGATCAGGGCCCGGTTGACCACGACGTGACGAATCGGCGAATCACCTGTGTGGCTGCCTGCAAACCGGGTGCTTGCGGAGGTAACTTCCGAATTGGCGGACCGCGTCCACTGCGGACCGCGCAGGGAGGCCCCGAACGTGGCGATGTGCACGAGGGGGCCGGCACCCGGCCCTCGTGGTCGGTACGCCTGAGGCGTACCGGTCGATCGGGGTGGTGCCTGGCCCAGCGAGGAGCGGACGCGGGTGCCGCGTTCGTGAAGGAGTTGCCGTGAACGCACGACGACCCGCGAGCCGTTCCTCAGGCTCATCGCGCAGCACATCCCGGCGCGGTGGCGCGCCGACCGCCCTCACCTACGTGGTGGACACGTCCGTCCTGCTCTCCGACCCGCTGGCCATGACGCGGTTCGCCGAGCACGAGGTCGTGCTGCCGCTGGTGGTGATCAGCGAGCTGGAGGGCAAGCGGCACCACCCCGAGCTGGGCTGGTTCGCCAGGGAGGCGCTGCGCCTGCTCGACGACCTGCGGCTGCGGCACGGCCGGCTGGACCACCCGGTGGCGATCGGCGACCTCGGTGGCACCCTGCGCGTCGAGCTCAACCACTCCGACCCGGAGGTGCTCCCCGCGGGTTTCCGCACGGACTCCAACGACGCCAGGATCCTGGCCTGCGCGCTCAACCTGGCCGCCGACGGCAACACGGTCACCCTGGTCACCAAGGACATGCCGCTGCGGGTCAAGGCCGGCGCGGTGGGCCTGGCGGCCGAGGAGTACCGCGCGCACGACGTGACGCTGTCCGGGCACACCGGCATGTCGGACGTCGACGTCGACCAGTCCCTGGTGGACGCGCTCTACCGGGACGGCGTGGTCGACCCGGTCGAGTTCGACCTCGCCCCGGTGGCCGAGCTGCCGTGCCACAGCGGGTTGCGGCTGCTCGCGGGCACGTCCAGCGCGCTCGGGCGGGTCACCGCCGACAAGCGCGTGCGGCTGGTGCGCGGCGACCGCGAGGCGTTCGGCCTGCACGGCCGCTCCGCCGAGCAGCGGGTCGCGCTGGACCTGCTGCTCGACACCGAGGTCGGCATCGTCTCGCTGGGCGGACGAGCCGGCACCGGCAAGTCGGCGCTCGCGCTGTGCGCGGGCCTGGAGGCGGTCATGGAGCGCCGCCAGCACCGCAAGGTCGTCGTGTTCCGCCCGCTCTACGCGGTCGGCGGCCAGGAGCTGGGCTACCTGCCCGGCTCCGAGACCGAGAAGATGCAGCCCTGGGCGCAGGCCGTGTTCGACACGCTCGGCGCCCTGGTCAGCCAGGACGTGGTGGAGGAGGTCATGGACCGGGGCATGTTGGAGGTCCTGCCGCTGACCCACATCCGGGGCCGGTCGCTGCACGACTCGTTCGTGATCGTGGACGAGGCGCAGTCGCTGGAGCGCAACGTGCTGCTCACCGTGCTGTCCCGGCTGGGCGCCAACTCGCGGGTGGTGCTCACCCACGACGTGGCGCAGCGGGACAACCTGCGGGTCGGGCGGCACGACGGCGTGGCGGCGGTGATCGAGAAGCTGAAGGGACACCCGCTGTTCGCGCACGTCACGCTGACCCGGTCGGAGCGCTCGCCGATCGCGGCCCTGGTGACCGAGATGCTGGAGGACTACGCGTCCTGACCGTCCGACGAGAGAGGGGCTCCCGGCCGGGAGCCCCTCCTCGCCGCGCCTGCGATCGGTGAACCGAGCCGGCCGTCAGGGGATCAGTCGAGGGCGCGGCGCAGGAAGCCGCGCATTCCGAGCGCGCCGAAGCCCACGGTGGACCCGACCAGCACCACCAGGTCCACCCACAGCGGGATGTGCGGGACGTCCGGCACGAGCACCGCCCGGGTGCCCTCGCTGACGTAGGTGAGCGGGTTGAGCGCGCACAGCACCTGGAACCACCGCAGGCCGTCGAGCTGCGGCCACGGGAACTGGGCGGAGCCGGTGAACAGCAGCGGGGTCAGGATCACCGCGAACATCACGTTGATGTGCCTCGGCGACACCGCCGTGCCGATCACCATGCCGACCGCCGCGCCCACCAGCGAGCCCAGCACGATCACCAGCAGCGCCACCGGGACGCCGGCCGGCGGCCACGAGACGTCCAGCACGGCGAACCCGATCGGGATCATCAGCACCGCCGCGAGCACACCGCGCAGCGCGCCGAACACCATCTTCTCCACGGCCACGAGCGGGATCGGGATGGGCGCGAGCAACCGGTCCTCGATCTCGCGGGTCCACGAGAAGTCCAGCACCAGCGGCAGGGTGGTGTTCTGCAACGCGCCCAGGAAGCCGTTCATCGCCACGATGCCGGGCAGCAGCACGGCCGCGAAGTCGCCCTGCACGAAACCGATGTCGCCCAGCACCTTGGCGAAGATGAACAGCGTGAAGAACGGCTGGATGACGACCTGCGCGAGGAAGGCGGGCAGCTCCCGGCCGGTGACGAAGACGTCCCGCCACAGGATGGCGTTGAACGTGCGCAGCGCGGTCATCGCAGCTCCCGACCGGTCAGGTGGATGAACACGTCCTCCAGGCTCGGCACGCCGATGGCGAGGTCGGCCACCGCCGCGCCGAACCGCTCGACGGTGCGCAGGACGTCCGGCAGCGCGACCGCCGGCGAGGTGTCGGTGTAGAGCCGGAACAGCCGGGAGCGCTCGTCCGCGCCGGCGATCGGCTCGACCCGCCGCACGCCCTCCACTTCGGACAGCGCCCGGTGGAGCGGGTCGTGGCCCGCGCCGTCCAGGGTGACGGTGACGCTGAGCGTGGTGCTGCCCGGCAGCGCGCCGGTGAGCGCGGCGGGGGAGTCCAGAGCCAGCAGCGTGCCGTGGTCGACGATGCCGACCCGGTCGCACAGCTTCTGCGCCTCGTCCATGTCGTGGGTCGTCAGCACGACCGTGACGCCGTCACCGCGCAGCGCCGCCACCCGGTCGTGCACGAACAGCCTGGCCTGCGGGTCGAGACCGGTCGACGGCTCGTCCAGGAACAGCACCTTCGGGCGGTGCATCAGGGCGCGGGCGATCATCAGCCGCTGCGCCTGGCCGCCGGACAGCTTGTCCACCAGCGACTTCGCGTGCTCGCCCAGGCCCATCCGCCCCAGCACCTCGTCCGCGAGCCGGGTCCGCTCGGCGCGGCACAGGCCGTGGTAGGCGGCGTGGAACAGCAGGTTCTGCCGGACGTTCAGCGCCCGGTCCAGGTTGTTGCGCTGCGGCACCACGGCGAGCAGCCGACGTGCCCGCTGCGGGTCGCCTACCACGTCCACGCCCTCCACCAGGGCCCGGCCCGACGTCGGCCGCACCCTGGTGGTCAGCACGCCCACCGTGGTCGTCTTGCCGGCCCCGTTCGGCCCGAGCAGGCCGAACACCTCGCCCCGTCGCACCGCGAAGCCCAGGCCGTCGACCGCCGGTCCGGGTGCGCCTTTGTAGACCTTCACCAGGTCCGAGACCACCACGGCTTCGTCCACGACCACCAGCCTAGGCAGGCGGCGCAACCGGAACAGCGGTGTCGAGCGGCGTGGCGGTCACCAACCGGAGGGCAGGGGGCGTCCCTCGGCGAAGCCGGCGGCGGACTGGATGCCCAGCGTCGCCCGCTCGTGGAACTCCTCCAAGGTGCCCGCGCCCGCGTACGTGCACGCCGACCGGACGCCCGCCGTGATGGAGTCGAGCAGGTCCTCGACACCGGGTCGGGTCGGGTCGAGGCGCATCCGGGACGACGAGATGCCCTCCTCGAACAGGCCCTTCTTGGCGCGCTCGAACGCGTTGTCGCCCTGCGTCCGCGCGCTCACCGCCCGCTTCGACGCCATGCCGAACGACTCCTTGTAGAGCCTGCCCGACTCGTCGCGCTGAAGGTCGCCGGGCGACTCGTAGGTTCCCGCGAACCACGAACCGACCATGGCCGCGCTGGCACCGGCCGCGAGCGCCAGGGCGACGTCGCGCGGGTGCCGGACCCCGCCGTCCGCCCAGACGTGCCTGCCCAGCGCACGGGCCTGCGCCGCGCACTCGGCGACCGCCGAGAACTGCGGCCGGCCCACGCCGGTCATCATCCGGGTGGTGCACATCGCGCCGGGCCCGACCCCGACCTTGATCACGTCCGCGCCCGCCTCGACCAGGTCGCGCACGCCCTGCGCGGTGACCACGTTGCCCGCCACCACGGGCACCTCCGGCGAGGCCGCGCGGACCGCCCGGAGAGCGGACAGCATCTTCTCCTGGTGGCCGTGCGCGGTGTCCACGACCAGGGCGTCCACGCCTGCCTTGAGCAGTTCGGCGGCCTTGGCCCGCACGTCGCCGTTCACCCCGATCGCCGCCGCGACCCGCAGGCGGCCCTCGGCGTCCACCGCCGGGGTGTAGACGTCGGCCCGCAGCGCGCCGAGCGCCGTCATCACGCCGCGCAGCCGGCCGTCCGCGTCCACGCCCAGCGCGACGGGCTGAGTTCCGCCGTGCAGCCGCGCGAACACCTCGCGGGGCGGGGTGTCCAGCGGCAGCCGGACGACCCGCTCGTCGGCGACGTCGTGCAGCCGGGTGAAGCGGTCCACGCCGGACAGCGCGCCCTCGTCCACCACGCCGGTGGGCCGCCCGTCGTCACCGACCACGACGACCGCGCCGTGCGCGCGCTTGTGCAGCAGGTTGAGCGCGTCGGCCACCGAGTCGCCGGGGTGCAGGGTCAGCGGCGTGTCCCAGACCGGGTGGCGCTCCTTCACCCAGGAGACGATCTCGGCCACCGCGTCCGGCGCGACGTCCTGCGGCAGCACCACCAGCCCACCGCGCCGCGCGACGGTCTCCGCCATCCGCCGACCGGCGACGGCGGTCATGTTCGCCACCACGACGGGGATCGTGGCCCCCGTGCCGTCGGACGTGGAGAGGTCGACGCCGAACCGGGACTCCACGGCCGATCGGCCGGGCACCAGGAAGACGTCGTCGTAGGTCAGGTCGTAGCCGGCCCCATGGCCTTCGATGAATCGCACGAAACTTTGACACTACCCGCCGGAGCCCGGTTTCGCCCCGGGTTGCCGCCGCCTGTTCGGGGTGTGGGGGGTGGGTGCGGGAGGTGGTGAGGGGAGCGGTGTGGGAGGTGAGGAGCGCGCGGCGCGGGGTGGTGAACGCCGGGCACGGGGATGACGAGTGCGGGGTGCACGGGTGACGAGTGCAGGGCGCAGGGGTGATGAACGCGGGGCGGTGGGGTGAGGGTCGCCGGGCGCGGGATGAGGAACGCGCGCCGGGCGGGACGCTGGGCCCGCTGCACCCACCGCCTACCCCACCCCGCCTACCCCACCCCGCCTACCCCACCCCGCCTACCCCACCCCGCCTACCCCACCCCGCCTACCTCGATCCCGCCCGCCCGCGCCGCCCGCACCGCCGCCGCCCGCCCGCCCGCGCCGCCGCCCGCCCGCGCCGCCGCCGCCCGCCCCGCCTGGCCGCGCCGCTGCCTGGCCTTGCCCGCCGCCTGCCCGCCGTGCGGCCTGCCGCCCGCCGTGCCCGTCGGTGGCCTGCCGGATTTCTGTCCGCCGCCGACCGACCCGCTGGGGTGCCTGCCACTGGAGTGGCCCGCCGACGCAGAGCCGGCCGGCCGGCGCTGACCATCTGTCGGGCGGGGGAGTCAGGTGGGGGAGTCGGGTGGGGTGCCTCCCTTCGGCAGGAGGGCGCGGACGGTGTCGATCGTGTCGGCTTCGGACGGGTCCTTGTCCGGGCGGTAGCGGAGGACGCGGGCGAAGCGCAGGGCCACGCCGCCCGGGTACCTCGGGCTGACCTGGACGCCGTCCAGCTCGATCTCGATCACCCGTTCCGGCCGGACCGTCACCACCCAGTCGCCCAGGTCCGTGGCGATCGACTGGAGTTCCTTCGTCTGCCACGCCAGCAGCTCGTCGGTCAACCCCTTGAACGTCTTGCCGACCATGATGGGCGGGCCGCCGTCCGGGTCGCGGGCGCCGAGGTGGAGGTTCGACAGCAAGCCCTTGCGCCGGCCGCTGCCCCACTCGACGCCCAGCACCACCAGGTCGAGGGTGTGCACCGGCTTGACCTTCTGCCACGCCCGGCCGCGCCTGCCCGCCGCGTACACCGACTCCAGCGACTTGACCACGACGCCCTCGTGGCCGGCCGCCAGGGCCGCGTCCAGCACGGCCGCCGCCTGCGCCTCGTCCGGCTCGGCGACGCCCGCGATCACGTGCTCGCCCGCGACCCCGCGCAGCGCCGCCAGGCGCTCGCGCAGCGGCCGGTCCAGCAGGTCCACGCCGTCCAGGTGCAGGCAGTCGAAGAAGAACGGGCTCAGCAGCAGCGACCGGGGATCGGTCCCGACGCCCAGCAACGTGCCGAACCTGCTCATCGTCTCCTGGAACGGCCTGGGCTTGCCCTCGTCGGTCAGCGCCAGCGTCTCGCCGTCGAGCACCACCGACTCGCACGGCAGGCCGCGCACCAGCTCCACCAGCTCCGGGACGGTGCCGGTGATCTCGCGCAGGGTGCGGGTGAACACCCGCACCTCGGCCCCCGCGCGGTGCACCTGGATGCGCGCGCCGTCGAGCTTGTGCTCCACCGCGCACGCGCCCAGCTCCGCCAGCGCCTCGGGCAGCGACTCGGCGGGGGAGGCCAGCATGGGCCGCACCGGCCGGCCCACCTCCAGCCGGAACGCGGCGAGCGCCGCCTCGCCCGAGCGGGCGGCCACCGCCGTGGCCGGGAGGCTGCCGGACAGCATGAACGCCCGGCGGACCACCTCGGCGGGCACCTCGGCCGCCCGCGCGATGGCGTCCAGCATGACCCCTTCGAGCGCGCCCTGCCGCAGCTCGCCGGTGAGCAGCCGGCGCAGGAAGTCCTGCTCCTCGGCGGTGGCGCGGGCGAACAGGTCGGTCAGCGCGCCGGCCCGGCGCTGCACCGCGCCCTTGCCGGAGATCGCCGCGTAGTCGCCCAGCGCCCCGTCGACCTCCTCCACCGTCAGCACCGGGTGCGGCGCGGGCGGCGGGGTGATGTCGTACACGGTGCGGTGGCCCGCCCCGATGCGGCCCTGGCTGGGGACGCCGATCAGGAACGACACGACCGCGGGCGTGCTCATCCGGCGCACCAGCTCGGCCAGGGCGGCGACCTTGGCCAGGCGGGAGCGCGTCGCCGACAGGGCGGCGGAGGTCTCGACTACCTCGCTGAACAACACGTGACCATGGTGCACCGGGACACCGACACTGTCCTGCCTGGAGCCGTCTGACACTTCCGGGTGAACTGTCGCAGCCGGACGATCACCGCTGGTCACAGGGCTGCGGCCAGCTCGTGGACGGCCTGCCGCAGGCGGTCGGGGGTGAGCGCGGCGTAGCCCAGCACCAGGCCGGGGAACGACGGCAGGCGGCAGTAGTCGGCCAGCGCCGGGGCGTGCACGCCGCGCCGCGCCAGCCGCTCCTGCACCGCCCGGTCGTCGGTGCCGGCCGGCAGCCGGACCACGACGTGCAGCCCGGCCGCGACCCCGATCGGCGTCCAGTCCGGCAGCACGCGGGCCAGCTCGTCGAGCAGCGCGTCCCGGCGCGCGCGGTAGAGCTGCCTGGTGCGCCGCAGGTGCCGGTCGTAGCCGCCGGTCTTCAGCAACTGCGCGAACGCCGCCTGGTGCAGCGTGCCGGTGCCGAGGTCGTCCAGGCGCTTGCGCTCCACGACGGTGTCGCGCAGGCCGTGCGGCAGCACGAGCCAGCCGAGGCGCAGCGCGGGCGCGAGGACCTTGCTGGCACTGCCCTGGTAGATCACCCGGGACGGGTCGAGCGCCTGCATCGCGCCCACCGCCGGACGGTCGTAGCGGTGTTCGGCGTCGTAGTCGTCCTCTATGACGACGCCGTCCCGGGCGCGCGCCCAGTCCAGGAGCGCGCGCCGCCGGTCCGGGTGCAGCACGACGCCCAAGGGGAACTGGTGCGCGGCGGTGACGAGCACCGCGCGGCAGTCTGTTGTGGACAGGACGTCGACCTGGAGTCCCCTGTCGTCCACGGGAATGGACCGGACGGTCAGGCCGTGCGACTCCAGCATGTCGGCCGCGCCGTAGTGGCTCGGCTCCTCGACGGCGACGCTGGTGTGCCCGGCCGCCTTGAGCACGCGGCCCGTCAACGAGATGGCCTCCGCCGCGCCGTTCACGACGACCACTTCGGACGGCTGCGTGGCGACTGCGCGCACGCGGCCCAGGTAGTCGGCGAGTTCCGCGCGCAGCAACGGGAAGCCGGCCGGGTCGGGGTAGCCGAGTTCGTCGGTCGACAGCGCCAGCAGCGCGGTCTTCTGCGCCTGCAACCACTCCTCGCGCGGGAACGCGGTGAGCGCGGGCAGGCCGGGCCGCAGGTCGAACTTCCAGCGCTGCGCGGGCTCCGGTGCCCGTTCGACCGCGTCGGGCCACGAGCACGCGGCGGTCACCGTGGTGCCGGAGCCGCGTTTGGCGACCAGGTACCCCTCACCGACGAGCTGCGCGTACGCCGACGTCACGGTGCCGCGTGCGACGCCGAGTTGGTCCGCGAGGTCGCGGCTGGACGGCAGCCGGGTGCCCGCCCGGAGCCGGCCGTCGCGGACCGCGTGGCGCAGCTCGGACTCCACGGCACGCCGCCCGGTGAGCCCGGGGAGCAGCAGCTCGCGGTAAGTGGTCCAGTTGGCAGTCATCGAAGTGGAGCTTAATCCTGGACCACCTGTCGGCGAGGGTGGTCGGCATGAGAACCGCCATCACGTCCGGCGCGCTGGGTTCGGTGATCGTCGGCGCATCCGTGCCCGTCACCGGCCTGCTCCAGGACTACCCGCTGCTCACCGGTCAGGCCCTCCGCTACGCGCTGGGCGGGGTCATCCTGCTCGGGTGGACGCTGGCCCGCGGTGGGCGGCTCGTGGTGCCGTCCGCGCGCGACTGGCCGGCGCTGGCCGCTCTGGCCGCCACCGGGATGCTCGGCTTCAACGCGTGCGTCCTGTACTCGCAGCGGTACGCCGAACCGGGTTTCGTGGCCGCCGTGCTGGGGGCGAGCCCGCTGGTGCTGGCGCTGGGGGCGCCGCTGCTGGCGGGCAGGCGGCCCGCGCTCGGCGCGGTGGTGGGCGCGGGCGTGGTCGTGGCCGGTGTCGTCCTGCTCTCCGGCGGCGGTGCCTGGCACGGGCCGGGACTGGCGCTGGCGGTGCTCACGATGCTGGGCGAGGTGTCGTTCACGCTGTTCGCGGTGGGTGTCGTGCGCCGGCTGGGCGGGGTCGCGGTGGCCACCTGGTGCTGCCTGCTCGCGGCGGTCGCCGGCGGGGCGCTGGGGACCTTCGTCGGCGGCTGGCAGGTGCCGACGCCGCGCGAGGGCGTCTCGCTGGTCGTGCTCGGGGTCCTGGTGACGGCGGTGGCGTTCGGGCTCTGGTACTTCGCGGTGGGCCGGCTGGGCGCGGACCGGGCGGGGGTGCTGATCGGGCTGATGCCCGTCGCCGGGCTGGCGGCCTCGGTGGCGCTGGGCGCCCAGGAGCCGACCGCCGCCGCCGTGCTGGGCGCGGCGGCGGTCGCCCTGGGGTGCGCGGTGGGGCTGCGCCGGGTCAGCGCCCGCCCCGCGCCATCCGCAGCACGTCCAGAGCCTCGTCCAGCTGCGCCTCGGTGAGCTTCGCCGGCACGTGGCCGCGCTCCAGCACCACCTCGCGGATGGTCTTGCGCTCCTTGAGGGACTGCTTGGCGATCGACGCCGCCTCCTCGTAGCCGAGGTAGCGGTTGAGCGGGGTCACGATCGACGGGGACGACTCGGCGTACTCGCGCAGCCGCTCGACCTGCGGCTGCGCCCCGGCCAGCACCTTGTCCGCCAGCAGCCGGGCCACCGAGGCCAGCAGGCGGGCCGACTCCAGCACGTTGCGGGCGATCACCGGGAGCATCACGTTGAGCTGGAAGTTGCCCTGCGAGCCCGCGAACGCCACCGCCGAGTCGTTGCCGATCACCTGGGCCACGACCATCATCGTGGCCTCGGGGATCACCGGGTTCACCTTGCCCGGCATGATCGACGAGCCCGGCTGGAGGTCGGGCAGCGCCAGCTCGCCCAGGCCGGTGCGCGGGCCCGACCCCAGCCAGCGCAGGTCGTTGGCGATCTTGAACAGGCTCACGGCGGTGGCCCTGAGCTGGCCGGACGCCTCGACCACGCCGTCCTGGGACGCCTGCGCCTCGAAGTGGTCGCGCGCCTCGGTCAGGGGCAGGCCGGTCACCTCGGCCAGCTCCGCCGACACGGCCGCACCGAAGCCGCCGGGCGCGTTGAGGCCGCTGCCCACGGCGGTGCCGCCGATCGGCAGCTCGGCCAGCCGGGGCAGGCTGGAGGTGAGCCGCTCGACGCCGTAGCGCACCTGCGCCGCCCACGCGCCCGCCTCCTGGCCCAGCGTGACCGGCACCGCGTCCATCAGGTGCGTGCGACCCGACTTGACCAGGTCCGACCACTCGGCGGCGCGCGCCTCCAGCACACCGGCCAGGTGTTCCAGGGCCGGGATCACGTCCGTCGCCACGGCCTCCGTCGCGGCCAGCCGCACCGTCGTCGGGAACGTGTCGTTGGACGACTGCGACGCGTTGACGTGGTCGTTCGGGTGCACGTCACGGCCCAGCGCGCGGGTCGCCAGGGTCGCCACCACCTCGTTGGCGTTCATGTTCGACGAGGTGCCGGACCCGGTCTGGAACACGTCCACCGGGAAGTGCTCGTCGTGCGCGCCCGAGGCGACCTCGTCGGCGGCGGCGGCGATCGCGCCGGCCACGTCCGCGTCCAGCACGCCCAGCCGCTGGTTCACCCGCGCGGCGGCGGCCTTGAGCAGGCCGAGCGCCCTGATCTGGGACCTCTCCAGACCGCGCCCGGAGATCGGGAAGTTCTCCACGGCGCGCTGCGTCTGCGCGCGCCACAACGCGTCGACGGGGACCCGGACCTCGCCCATGGTGTCGTGCTCGACGCGGTACTCCTGTTCAGCCATACCACCGAGTTTGTACCCGGATTCGGCGGTCGGCCCGGTAAAAGATGGGCAGAGTGGGCTGCACCACCTATGGTCGAGGTCATGGACCTAGAGGTCGACCTGCTCATCGTCGGAGCCGGACCCACGGGACTGTTCGCGGCTTACTACGCCGGATTCCGAGACCTGTCGGTGGCGTTGGTCGACTCGCTGCCCGAGGCCGGCGGCCAGATCACCGCCATGTACCCGGAGAAGATGATCTTCGACGTGGCCGGGTTCCCCGCCGTGCGCGGGCGGGAGCTGGTCACCGCCCTGGTCCGGCAGGCGGACCAGTGGAACCCCACCTACCTGCTCGGCCGCCAAGCGCGCTCGCTGTCCTCTGTGGACGACCGGCTCGCCGTCGAACTCGCCGACGGCGGTGTGGTGCGGGCCCGCTCGGTGCTCGTCACGGCCGGGATCGGCGAGTTCAAGCCGCGCCCGCTGCCCGCCGGCGACGGCTGGCTGGACCGGGGCGTCGTGCACTTCGTGCCGGCCCTCAACGTCCACACCGGACAGGACGTCGTGGTGGTCGGCGGCGGCGACTCGGCGTTCGACTGGGCGCTGGCGCTGCACCCGATCGCCGCCAGCGTCACGGTCGTGCACCGCCGGGCCACCTTCCGCGCGCACCCGCCGACCGTGCGGCAGGTCCGCGAACTGGGCGTGGAGATCGTCACCGACGCCGAGGTGCTGTCTCTGCGGGGCGACGACCGCGTGGCGGAGGTCGAACTGGGCCTCAAGGGCGGCGACCGCAAGGTGCTGCCCGCGCAGGCCGTGGTGGCCGCGCTCGGGTTCACCGCCGACCTCGGCCCGATCGAGACGTGGGGCGTGGAGTTGGACCACCGCGCGATCGTGGTGGACTCCACGATGAAGACCGCCCGTGACCGCGTCTACGCGGCCGGTGACGTCGCGCAGTACCCCGGGAAGGTGAAGCTCATCGCCACCGGCTTCGGGGAGGCCGCCACGGCGGTCAACAACATCGCCGTGGAACTCGACCCCGACGCCCACCTGTTCCCGGGGCACTCCAGCAACGCGGGCTGACTACGGGACGACCTGCACCTGCTCGCCCACGAACAGGTTGTCGTAGAACGTCACCGACGCGTCGGGCGCCAGGTGCACGCAACCGTGCGACAGGTCGGACAGGCTGCCTTCGTGGAAGGCGATGCCGCTGCTGGTGAAATACACCGCGTTGGGCATCGGTGCGTTGTAGGGCACGCTCCAGTCGTCCTTCACCTTGCGCAGCACGGAGAACGTACCCACGGGTGTCTCGTAACCCGGTCGGCCGTGGGTCACGGGGACCGGTCCGTAGCTCAACGTCCCGTTGTAGATGAGCCACGCTTCGTTGGTGGAAAGCCGCAGGCACGCCCCGTTGTCGATCGAGCAGGGCGTACCCGGTGCCGCGTAGGCGGGTGCCGCGAGGCCGAAGGCCAGGGCCAGCGCGGCGATGGCAGTGCCGAGCTTCCTCATTCGAATCACCCCTCGCACCTTGGCTACCCGGAGGAGGGGCGGTCCAACCTGCCTTAAGCGACCACCTGGACCTGTTCGCCCGACTGGAGGTTCTCGAAGTAGGCGATGGCCGCCTCCATGGACAGGTGGATGCAGCCGTGCGACGGGTCCGTGAGGCTGCCTTCGTGGAACGCGATGCCGTTGTCCGTGAAGTACGTCGAGTACGGCATCGGCGCGTTGTAAGGCCGGCTCCACTCGTCCTTGACCTTGTGCAGCACCGGGAAGTAGCCCGTGGGCGTCTCGTACCCGGGGCGCCCGGACGTGATGGGCACCGGCCCGTACGCCACCTTGCCGCCGCTGATCAGCCACGACTCGGCGGTCGACAGCCGCACGCACGCGCCCTCGGTGATGTCGCACGGCGTGCCCTCGACGGTGACCGGCGGGGGCGGCGGAGCGGGCTGGGGCGCGGGCGTGGACGACGGGGCGTCGTCGGGAGCGGTCGGGGCCGGGGGCTCCTGCGCGGTGGGAACCGCCGGAGAGGTCGACGTCGGCGCAGGGCCCGACGCGGCCGGCTCAGCCGTGCCACAAGCCGTGACGCTCAGGAAAGCGATTGCCACCAACACTGTCTTCCGCATGTCGCGCACCCCCGGGGTTGTTGCCGCTCTGCCCTGGAGACGCCACCGGCGGAAGGTTGGTTGCCGTGCTCCGGTAACGAATCGGCCGCCGCACGGGCACGGCTCCGCACGGCGAGAGGGCCGCCCCGCGTCAGCGGGACGGCCCTCTCGTCAGGACACCGGTCTGGCTAGCTCACCGGGATCGTGCGGCCCGGGTGGGTCACACGGAGCCCGCGTACTGGCTGATCCACGAGCGGAACGCCGGGACGTCCATGTAGATCGACGGGCCGGTGGCGCAGGTGGAGCTGCTGTTGCCCGCGCGGCTGGTGGCGCCGATCAGCTGCCACGCACCGCCGACCTGCTTGATCTGCGGGCCACCGGAGTCGCCGTAGCAGGCGCCCGCGCGGCCACCGGGGTTGTTGGTGCAGATCTCGTAGGCACCGCTGATGCCCTGGCAGCTGCCGTCCGCCACGATCGACGTGTTCAGCTCCTGGAGCGTCACCGGGGCACCGCCGCACCCGCGCGGCGCGCAGGTCTGGCCCCAGCCGATGATGCGGGTGGCGGTGCCGGTCGCACCGGAGGCCGACGCCACCGCGATCGGGGCCTGGGTCACGTTGGTGGCCAGGCGCAGCAGCGCGATGTCGTAGCTCGGGTGCGTCACGATCTGCGCGCCGGAGGCGGTCGAACCACCGCTGGAGCGGTTGGTCGAGCCGACCCGGACGCGGACCGAGGAGGCCGAACGGCCCTGCACGCAGTGCTTGGCCGTGACGACCCAGTTCGCCTTGATCAGCGAGCCGCCGCAGAAGTGGCTGCCCGAGGTGCTCTGGAGCGAGACCATGAACGAGTAGACCTGGGTCGCGTTGCCGCCGCCGACGATGTACGGGGTCACGCCGCCGTCCGTCGTCGGGGCCGCCGCCGCGCTACCGACGGTGGCGAGCGCGGCGCCGGCCGCGACCGCGAAGGCGGTGAGCAGGGTACGAACCTTCATCATTTCCTCTCCGTGCCCGGAGCAGGGAGGCCAGGGCACGAATCGGAAACTAGGGACGTATGGCGCTCTGTGACTACAGCCGTTCGGCCGGTAACGCCCCCTTGACTGTTAACAGATGGTTACGGGAGTGGGGGCAGCACGGGCTCGTCGGTGGGGTGCGGGTCGAAGTCGACCGAGGAGTACTCGCGGAGTTTGGTCAGCCGGTGGAACCCGTCGATCATGCGGACCGTGCCGGACTTGGACCGCATCACGATCGACTGGGTGGTGCAGCCGCCCGCGCGGTAGTGCACCCCGCGCACCAGGTCACCGTCGGTGACACCGGTCGCGCAGAAGAACACGTTGTCTCCCCTGACCAGGTCATTCGTGAGCAGCACCCGCTCCAGATCGTGACCGGCGTCGATCGCCTTCTGGCGCTCGTCGTCGTCCTTCGGCCACAGCCGGCCCTGGATCGCGCCGCCCATGCACTTCAGCGCTGCCGCCGCGATGATCCCCTCGGGCGTCCCGCCGATTCCGACGAGCAGGTCGATGCCGGTGTTCGGGCGGGCCGCCGAGATCGCGCCGGCCACGTCGCCGTCGGAGATGAAGTGGATACGAGCGCCCGATTTCCGGACATCCGCCACGATGGACTCGTGCCGGGGCCGGTCGAGGATGCACACCGTCACGTCGGACACGTCGCTGTGCTTCGCCTTGGCCACCCGGCGGATGTTCTCGCCGATCGGCACCGTGATGTCGATGACGTCCGCCGCCTCCGGCCCCACGGCCAGCTTCTCCATGTAGAAGACCGCCGACGGGTCGAACATCGCGCCGCGCTCGGCGACCGCGAGCACCGCCAGCGCGTTGGGCATCCCCTTGGCCATCAACGTCGTGCCGTCGATCGGGTCCACCGCGACGTCGCAGTCGGGACCGTCGCCGTTGCCGACCTCCTCGCCGTTGAACAGCATGGGGGCCTCGTCCTTCTCCCCCTCGCCGATCACGACGACGCCGCGCATCGACACCGTGCCGATCAGCTTGCGCATCGCGTCGACGGCCGCGCCGTCGCCGCCGTTCTTGTCGCCGCGCCCCACCCAGCGCCCGGCAGCCATCGCCGCCGCCTCGGTGACCCGGACGAGTTCGAGCGCGAGGTTCCGGTCCGGTGCTTCACGACGACGTTCGGACGGGCTGCTGCTGGACACCATGGAACTCCTCCTGCGAATACCGGCCGGTAGACCAATCCTCGCACGGTGTCAGGCGTCGGCCACGTCCTCCTCGGTCACAGCGAGTGCTTGATCGATCCGCTCCCGGGCGCCCGCGAGCTGCCGCTCGCAGGTCTTCGCCAGCGCCTCGCCGCGTTCCCACAGCGCCAGCGACTCCTCCAGCGACAGGCCGCCCGCCTCCAGCCTGCGGACCACCTCCACCAGCTCGTCCCTGGCCTCCTCGTAGCCCGGCTCGCTCACCTGGACAGCTTCCCCAATCGGTTCTGGACGTGCACCACCACGGACGCCACGGCCTGGTCGTAGCCGACGAACGCCTCCGCGAACTCGGCACCGTCACCCTCTCGCACCGCGTCGTCGATGCGGTGCTCGGCCTCCGCGACCCGCCGGCGGTGCACCGAGCCGGCCGCGTGCCACCAGCGCGCCCCGGCGTAGGAGGAGGTCGCCTCGGACAGGTCGCGCAGCCGGCCGACCAGCACCTGCCCGCCGGACGTGCAGCCCGCCACCAAAGACAGCCAGCAGTCCGCTGCGGCGCGGTCCGCCGCCTCCGCGCGGTCACGCACCGTGCGCGCGCCGTCGTCGTCCGCGTTGCCGGCGGCGGCGGTCGTCAAGGGCAGGAACGTCGGTTCACGCGCCGGATTCGGCACCACCGCCCCCTTCCTCGACTTCCCGGACGACCGCGTGCACCGCGCCGTCCGCGACCCGCACCCGCAGGTGCGCGCCGGGCGGCGCGTCGGAGGCCGACCGGAGCACCCCGTCCACCCCGTCGGGGGTCACGAGCTGCACCACGGCGTACCCACGGGCCAGCGTGGCGGCCGGTCCGAGGGTCGTCAAGCGCGCAGTGGTCGAGACCAAACCGGAGCGCTCTGAATCGAGTCGGTTCCGGACGGCCCGCCGGCCCCGCTCGCGCCACTGGTCCACGTCCTGCCGGCGCCGCTCCAGGGGGCCGTGCGGGTCGGAAAGCGCAGGTCGGGTGCGCAGCGCGGTGAGCAGCTCGCGCTCCCGGTCCACCCAGCCGTGCAGCGCGCGCCGGCTGCGGTCGCGCAGCTGCCGGACTTTCTGCGCCTCCTCGGCGACGTCGGGCACCACGCGCTTGCCCGCGTCGGTCGGCGTCGAGCAGCGCACGTCCGCCACGTGGTCCACCAGCGGGCTGTCCGGCTCGTGGCCGATCGCCGACAGCACGGGCGTGCGCGCCTGCGCCACCGCCCGGCACAGCGCCTCGTCGGAGAACGGCAGCAGGTCCTCCACGCTGCCGCCGCCGCGCGCCAGGACGATCACGTCCACCTCGGGGTCGCGGTCCAGCGTGGACAGCGCGGTGAGGATCTGCGGCACCGCCATCGGGCCCTGCACGGCGACGTTGACCACCCGGAAGCGCGCGCCCGGCCAGCGGTTGCGGGCGTTGGTCAGCACGTCCCGCTCGGCCGCCGACGCGCGCCCGGTCACCAGGCCGACCTTGTTCGGCAGGAACGGCGGCCGGCGCTTGCGGCGCGGGTCGAACAGGCCCTCGGCGGCGAGCAGCTTCTTCAGCCGCTCGACGCGGGCCAGCAGTTCGCCGACGCCGACCGCGCGGATCTCGTCCACGCGCAGGCTCAGCGTGCCCCGGTTGGGGAAGAAGTTGGGCTTGCCGTGCACCACGACCCGGCTGCCCTCGGTGAGCTGGAGGTCGCGGACCAGGCCGACCGGCGCGGTCAGCGTCATGGACATGTCCACCGACGGGTCGCGCAGGGTGAGGAACGCGGTGGCCGTGCCGGGTCGCGCGCTGAGCTGCGTGACCTGGCCCTCGACCCAGACGTCGCCGAGCCGGTTGATCCAGTCGAAGATCTTGCGGGCGACCGTGCGGACCGGCCAGGGGTTCTCGGGGCTGGACTTCTCGTCGGTCACAGGGTGTCGGTGCTCACTTCCGGGTCTTCTTCGGTCGCTCGTCCGGGTTCATCTCCGCTCGGTGCCGGTCTCACCGCTCGGCGTCGGGCGAGCCCCCGGCGGGCTGCTCGGCGTCGAGGTTCGCGATCCGCCGGGACAACATGCCGGTGAACTCCGGCCGCGCCCCGTGCGCGCGCTCGTGCCGCAGCAACTGCTCCAGGTCCTGTGCGGACAGCGTGCGCAGGCGGGCGCGCAACTGCGGCAGGGTCAGCTCGTCGTAGTTCGGCAGCACGGCCGGCGGCGCGGTCTGCTCGTCGGTGGCGAGCGCGCGCTCCTCGGCCTCCCACGGGTCCGCAGTCGCCTCACCAGGCGTTTCGCCGGCGGGCTCCTCGTCCTCGTCGAAGGTCGCCCACTCCGGCTCCTCCTCGGCGGGCCGCAGCCCGGACAGCGCGTCGTCACCCTTGATTGCGAGTTCCGTCACCTGTTGCTGGATGCGCATCGACAGTTGCAGCGCCTCGCTGACCACGGTGACCGGCAGTCCCGCGAGCTGCTGCGGGAGCTTCCGGGCCTGCTCGACGGCGGTGACCGCCAGTCCCGCGGCGAGGCGGACGGGCAGCGGAAGTGGCTTCATGGCCTCTAGCCTGCCGCAGTCGGGCTGCGGATGCCTACCTCCGGCCCGCCCGTACCCTGGTGACATGGACAAGCGAGTGCTCCTGGCCAAGCCGCGCGGTTACTGCGCCGGTGTGGACCGCGCGGTCGTCACCGTAGAGAAGGCGCTGGAGCAGTACGGCGCCCCGGTGTACGTGCGCAAGGAGATCGTCCACAACAAGCACGTCGTGGAGACCCTGTCCGAGCGCGGCGCGATCTTCGTGAACGAGACCGACGAGGTGCCCGAGGGCGCGCTCGTCGTCTTCTCGGCGCACGGCGTGTCGCCCATGGTGCACCAGGAAGCGGCCACGCGTCGGCTGCGCACGATCGACGCGACCTGCCCGCTGGTGACCAAGGTCCACAACGAGGCCAAGCGCTTCGCGCGCGAGGACTACGACATCCTGCTGATCGGCCACGAGGGGCACGAGGAGGTCGAGGGCACCGCCGGCGAGGCCCCCGAGCACATCCAGCTCGTGGACACCGCCGAGGACGTGGACAAGGTCGTCGTGCGCGATCCGTCCAAGGTGGTCTGGCTGTCGCAGACGACGCTGTCGGTGGACGAGACGATGATCCGGGTGCGACAGCTCCAGGAGCGGTTCCCGGATCTGCAGGAGCCGCCGTCGGACGACATCTGCTACGCCACGTCGAACCGGCAGACGGCCGTGAAGACCATGGCCCCGCAGTGCGACCTGGTGCTGGTGGTCGGCTCGAAGAACTCGTCCAACTCGGTGCGGCTGGTCGAGGTCGCGCTGCAGGCGGGCGCGCGGGCGTCGTACCTGATCGACTACGCGAAGGAGGTCGACCTCGCGTGGTTGGAGGGCGTGACGACGGTCGGCGTGACCTCGGGCGCGTCGGTGCCGGACATCCTGGTGATGGAGCTGCTGGAGTTCCTGGCCGGGCACGGCTACGGCGACGTCGAGGAGATCACCACCGCCAACGAGAAGATCGCCTTCGCCCTGCCGCGCGAGCTGCGCAAGGACATGGTCCGCTGACGGGCTGAGCCCGCGCGACCGAATCGGACACAAGAGGCCCCCGCCGCGCCCGGAGCGCTGCGGGGGCCTTCTGCATGACGGGTGGTGCGGCTTTCGCCCGTGCGTTACGGGTGTCCTGGTCGGCCTGTACCGGTCTCACGCCCATGTGTCATGGGTGGAGGGGCCGGCATCAACGAACCGCCGCGGGGGACTTTTCGGCTCCCGGGGAAGTCAGTCGTCGTCGCGCGGACGCGGGCGGCGCTGTGCCGGGCGGCCCTCGCCGGACTCGCGGGGGCGGCGCGGGCGATCGCCGCCCTGCGGTCGCGGGCGCTTCGGGCGGTCCTCGCCGGCGGCGGCCGGCTTGCGGCGCGGGCGGGACTCGTCGTCGCGCGCGGCGGGCTCGCGGGTGCGCTTGGGACGGTCCTCGCCGGCCGGGGCGGACCTGCGCCCGGCCTCGCGCGCCTCGGTCTTCGCCTCGCGGATCTCGTCCTTGGTCGGCCGGTTCGGGTCCTTCTGGGTGGTCACCCGGAAGATGCCGAGGGCCACCGTGCACGCCGTGGTGATCGCCATCGCCGGGAAGCCGTCGATCAGCGGCTTGCCCAGGTTCAGGCCGATCGCCGCCAGGCCGCCGTCCGGGAACCCCTGGGTGAGGACCACCAGCAGCGGCACCACGATGGCCAGGACCAGCGGCGGCTGCACGACCGGGCCGAACATCGACCGGCGCTCGACGAACACCACCGCGCCCACCGCACCCACGAAGAAGGTGATGGCGAACACCCAGCCGACCGTCTTCGCCGACGAGCTGACGTCGACGTACGTGCCCACGACGGCCAGCACGAACGTCCCGAGCACCGCCGCCCACCAGGGCAGGCCGCGGAAGGTGCCGAAGAGGGCGCGGTCGTTCCAGCGGACGGGGTCGAGTTCCTCGTCCTCCGGCTCGCGCGTTGCAGCGGTCACGCCCACTCCTCGTTCAGCTTCGACTCCGGCCACACACTCTATTACGCCTCGCGGGCGTCCAAGGGTGCACTGACGCCCTCGTCCGTCCTCCGGACCACCCCGATGGGCGTCGGGCTCGACGACGCCGCCGTCAACGGCTCCACGGCCGCGCGGAACCCCTCCAAGGCGTCCAGCTCGCGCCTGCGCGCCGACAGGAACCGCTGGAGGTGCGTGCTCGACAGGTTCACCGCGTCGATGGCGCTGTCCGCCGCCCGGTGCGCCCGGGACGCCTGGGCGCGCACCTGCTCGACGTCGTCGGCCAGCGCGCGGTCGGTCACCGCGAACATCGCGGCCGACGCGATCACCGCGAACCCGGTCGGCCCGCACAGGAACACCCGCCGGTCCAGCAGCCAGCGCAGCAGCTCCGGGTCGGTGTCCAGGGCGGCGACCACCGCGCCGTCGTTGGGCACGAACATGATCGTCCCGTAGATGGCGTCCGCCCAGCGCTGGTAGCCCTTGCCCGCCAGCTCGGCGGCCCGCGACCGGATGTTGCGCACGTGCACGCGCAGCGCGTCGGCCCGCTCGGCGGGGTCGTCGGTCTCCACCGCCTCCGCCCAGGTCGCCATGCTCATCTTGGCGTCCACCGGCACCTGCCGGCCGCCGCCGACGTCGAGCACCAGGTCCGGCCGCACCGAACCGCCGCCGGCCACGTCGACCTGGAGCCGGAAGTGCACGCCCTCCCGCAGCCCCAGCGCCCGCGCGGTCTCCACCAGCACCTGCTCGCCCAGCTCGCCGCGCCCGCTGACCGATGAGAACGCCACCTCGTAGCGCTGGAGCGCCACCCGCGTCGCGTCACCGCGCTCGCGCTCCCGCTGCACGGCCGCGAGCGCGGCGTCCGCGCGCCGCACCCCGTCCTGGTAGAGCCGCCACAGGAACACCAGCGCACCGGCGAGCAGGAGCGCCACGACCACCGCCGCCGTGCTGAGGACCTCCGTCATGGCCCGATCATCGCGCACGTCGACCCGATCACACGTTCGAGCGACACGCCGGGTCGGATGGCGGGTTCTGCCGCCGCCCGCTCCTAGGTTGGGCGGTCATGAGGTTGCTGCACACGTCCGACTGGCACGTGGGACGCACGTTCCACGGCCGTGACCTGCTCGTGGAGCAGGAGGCGGTGCTGGGCGGGCTGGCCGACCTCGTGTCCGACGAGCGGGTCGACGTGGTCGTGGTGTCCGGCGACCTGTTCGACCGGGCGGTGCCCAACCCAGAGGCGGTCGCGGTGTGCGCGCGGGTGCTGGAGCGCGTCCGGGCGGCCGGCGCGCGGGTGGTGATCACGCCCGGCAACCACGACTCGGCGGCCCGCCTCGGCCTGTTCGGCGGGTTCGCGGCGGCCGGCGGGCTGCACCTGAGGACCAAGGTCGCGGAGCTGGACCAGCCGGTGCTGCTGGCGGACGAGCACGGCCCGGTCGCGGTGTACGGCATCCCGTTCCTGGAACCGGACACGGCCCGGCACGTGCTGGGCGTGCCGACGCGCGGGCACGCGGCCGTGCTGACCGAGGCGATGCGCCGGGTGCGGGCCGACCTGGCGGCGCGCGGCGGCCGGTCCGTGGTGCTCGCGCACGCGTTCGTGACCGGCGGCGAGCCGTGCGAGTCGGAGCGCACCATCGCGGTCGGCGGCGTGCAGGACGTGCCCGGCGCGCTGTTCGACGGCATCGACTACGTGGCCCTGGGCCACCTGCACGGCCAGCAGGTCCTGGCCGACCACCTGCGGTACTCGGGCAGCCCGGTGGCGTACTCGTTCTCCGAGGCGCGGCACGTGAAGTCGGTGTGGCTGGCCGAATTGGGCCCGGCCGGGCTGGCCGGGGTGGAGCGGCGGCTGCTGCCGGTGCCGCGCGAGCTGTCCACCGCGTCCGGCGCGCTGGACGAGCTGCTGCACGACCCGGCGCACGCGCTCGTGGAGCAGCACTTCCTGTCCGTGGTGCTGACCGACCGGGTCCGGCCGCTGGACGCCCTGCGGCGCCTCCAGGTCCGGTTCCCGCACGCGGTGCACGTCGAGTGGCGCCCCGAGGGCGGGCGCGACACCGGGCTGAGGTTCGCCGAGCGGGTCCGGGGGCGCGACGACGAGGAGATCGCCTGCTGCTTCCTGGAGGACGTGCGCGGCGAAGCACCCACCGGCCGTGAGCTGGAGCTGGTGCGGGAAGCGCTCGCCGCCGCCGCGCGCGAGGGGGATTCGTGAAGCTGCACCGGCTGACGGTGAGCGCGTTCGGCCCGTACCCCGGTCGTGAGGAGGTCGACTTCGACCTGCTCGGCGCGGACGGGTTGTTCCTGCTGCACGGCGACACCGGGGCGGGCAAGACGACGCTGCTCGACGCGGTGGCGTTCGCGCTGTTCGGCAAGGTCCCGGGCGCGCGTGGCCAGGTGAAGCGGCTGCGCTGCGACTACGCGGACCGGGACGCGCCGACGGAGGTGTCGCTGGAGCTGACCGTGCGCGGGCGGCGGTTCCTGGTGGTGCGCAGCCCCGAGTACGACCGGCCCAAGAAGCGCGGCGACGGCGTGACCCGCCAGCAGGCGAAGGTGTCGCTGACCTGGCTGGAGGGGTGGCGGGGCGAGGGGCACAGCCGCATCGACGACGTGGCCCGCGAGGTCGAGTCGCTGCTCGGGATGACCGCCGAGCAGTTCTTCCAGGTGGTCCTGCTGCCGCAGGGCGAGTTCGCCAACTTCCTGCGCGCGGAGACCGCCGAGCGGGAGAAGCTGCTGGAGAGGCTGTTCGGCACCGAGCGGTTCCTCGACGTGGAGAAGTGGTTCCGGGAGCGGCGGCTGGCCGCGCGGCGCGAGCTGGACGAACTCGGGCGGGCCAACCGCGACCTGGTGCAGCGGGTGGCCGAGGTCGCGGGCGAGGAGCCGCCGGAGGACGGCGGCGACGGCGAGTGGCTCAGCTCGCTGCGCAAGCGGCTGGCCGAGGCGAGCCGGGAGGCCGAGGCGCAGGCGGTGGTCGCGGCCGGGTCGCGGGCGCGCGCCGAGACGGCGTGGCGGCAGGCCCGCGAGCTGGCCGACCGGGTGCGCCGGGTGCGCGGCGCACGGGCCGACCTGGCGCGGTGCGCCGAGGCGGAGCCGCGCCGGGCGGCCTGGGTGCGCGAGCGGGACGCGGCCCGGCGGGCGTCCGCCGTGGTGCCCGCCGAGGAGGGCGTGCGCCGGCTGGACCGGGCGCTGGAGCAGGCCCTGGGCCGGGAGCGCGCGGTGGCGGACGCCGTCGAGGCGCTCGGCCACCGGGTGGCCGGGGTGCCCGCCGCCGACCTGCGCGCGGACGGCGAGCGCTGCCGCGAGGAGGCGGGCGGGCTGACCGCGCTGGCCGACGAGGCGCTCCGGCAGCGCCAGGACCGGCGTCGGCTGGCCGACCTGGCGCAGCGCGAGCAGGACGCCGCCGGCCGGCTGGCCGCCGTGGTCACCGCCTTGGCCGAGGTGCCCGACCGCGTGGTCGCGGCGCGCGCCGCCGCCGAGGAGGCCGCGCTGGCCGCCGCCCGGCTGGAGCCGGTCGCCGAGAAGGCCGCCGCTGCGCGTGCGCTGCCCGCCGCTCGGAACGCCGCCGACCGCGCCGACGACGCCCGCCGCAGTGCGATCGACGCCCAGCAGAAGGCCAAGGACGTTCTGTTGCAGGTGCGGCAGCGTCGGCTGGACGGCATGGCCGTGGAACTGGCCGCCGAACTGCGCGCCGGTCACGCGTGCGCGGTGTGCGGCTCGACCGAGCACCCCCGGCCCGCCGCGCCGGTGCTCGACGCGGTGACCGCCGCCGACGAGGAGCGCGCCACCGCCGCCGAGCAGGGCGCGCAGGACCGCCGCGCCGCCGCCGAGCAGGCGTTCCAGGACGCCGCGAGCCGGCTCGCCACCCTGCGCGAACTCGTCGGCGAACACAACCCGGAGGCCCTGCTCGCCGAGCACGACGAGCTGAAGGGCCTGGCCGCGCAACGGGTTCACCGCGCCGAGGCGCTGGCCGAGCTGGAACGCCGCGCCGAGGCCGCCGCCCGCACCCGGGCCGCCCTCGAACGCGAGACCGCCGAACTGGCCGCCGCCCACCGCGAGCTGGTCGGGACCGTCCGCGAGCGGGCCGCCCGCTTGGAGCAGGCGCGCGGCGACTTCCCCGACGTGCCCGCGCGCCGCGCGCACCTGCTCGACCTCGCCGAGGCGCTGACCGACCTCGTGGACCGCCGCGCGGCCGTCACCGAGCACGAGGAACGGCTCGCCGAGCAGCGCGTGGAGGTCTCCCGGCTCGCCGCCGGGGCGGGGTTCGCCGACGTGGCGGAAGCCCTGGCCGCCGCCCGCCCGGAAGCCGCCGTCGCCGACCTGGAAGCGCGCATCCGCCGCGTCGAGGACGCGCGGGTGGCGGCGGAGGCCGTGCTGGCGGAGCTGCCCGACGTCGACCCGGACACCGCGATCGACCTGCACGCCGCCGAGGCCCGCCACCGCGCCGCCGGCGAGCAGGCGGAGCAGGCCGCCGCCGCGCGCGTCGCGGCGACCCGCCGCAGCGCCCGCGCGGGCGAGCTGGCCGAGCGGCTGACCGCCGCGTGGACCCGGCTGGAACCGGTGGCGTCGGCGTACGCCGAGCTGGCCGCGCTGACCGACGTGATCAACGGCCAGGGGCAGAACGTCGACCGGATGACGCTGCGCACCTACGTCCTGGCCGCCCGGCTGGAGGAGGTCGCCGCCGCCGCGAGCGTCCGGCTGGAGCGCATGAGCCAGGGCCGCTACCGGTTCGTGCACTCGGTCGAGGCCGGGCCGCGCGGCACCCGGGGCGGCCTCGGCCTGGACGTGCTGGACGACTACTCGGGCCGGCAGCGCCCCGCCAAGACGCTGTCCGGCGGCGAGTCGTTCCTGGCGTCGCTGGCCCTGGCGCTCGGCCTGTCCGACGTGGTGTCCGCCGGGGCGGTGCTGGACACCCTGTTCATCGACGAGGGTTTCGGCACGCTCGACGCGGGCGCGCTGGAACTCGTCATGTCCACGCTGGACGACCTGCGCGAGGGAGGCCGCGTTGTCGGCCTGGTGTCGCACGTGGAGGAGCTGCGCCAACGCATCCCCACCCGGCTCCGGGTGCGCAAGGCGCGCGGCGGCTCGTCGCTGGAAGTCCTGGCCTGACCCCGGCCCGTGCGGTGCCGCCCGACCGGCCACGCCGGGGTCCGGTCAGTCGGGGACGGGGTTGGCCAGCAGGTTGCCGCGATAGGCCGACGCCTGAAGCTCGAACAGCTCGAAGTAGTGGCCGCGCAACGACATCAGCTCGTCGTGCGTGCCCTGCTCCACGATCCGGCCCCGGTCGAGCAGCACGATCCGGTCGGCGTTGCGGATGTTCGCCAGCCGGTGCGTGACCAGGATCGTGGTGCGGCGCGCGGTGGCCTGCCGCAGCCCCTCGAACACCCGCGCCTCGGCCTTGGCGTCCAGTGCCGCCGTCGGCTCGTCGGCGATCAGGACCGCCGCGTCCCGGTACATGCCGCGCGCGATGCCCATCCGCTGCCACTGGCCCCCGGACAGGTCCTGGCCGTCGTTGAACCGGCGCGACAGCACGGTGTCCGCGCCGGCGGGCAGCGACTCCAGCACCTCGTCCGCGCCGGACTTGGTCACCGCGTCCTGCCACGCCTGCTCGTCGTCGCGCTCCAGCCGGCCCACGGTGACGTTGCGGCGCGCGGTCATCGGCCACTGCGCCGGGTCCTGCGCGATGACCGCGATCGCCGAGTGCACGGCCGTCTTGTCCGCCTCCGCGAGGTCCACGCCGTCCCAGCGCACGGTGCCCGCGCCGACCGGGTACAGCCCGGTGAGCACCTTGCCCAGGGTGGTCTTGCCGGAGCCGTTCTCGCCGACCAGCGCGATCACCTCGCCGCGCCGGACGCTCAGGGTGATCCCGTCCAGCGCCGGCGTCTCCTTGCCGGGGTAGGTGAAGGTCACGTCGGTGAGCGTGATCAGCTCCGGGTCCTCGGGCGGCAGCACGGACGACGAGCCCTGCGCCCGCTGCGCGCCCTCGTCCAGCAGCTTGCGGTAGAAGTCGATGTAGAACGAGTCCTCGTACAGCGAGTTCACCGCGCCGGTGGTGGCCGACAGCGACGAGAACCCGGTGCGCATGGCGAGCAGCGCCGTACCCGCGAGCGCCAGCTCCATGCCCCCGGTGTGCAGCAGGAGCACCAGCACCCCGTACGCCACCCCGGTGCCCAGCCCGGCCAGCGCGCGGCCGGTCAACCGGACCAGGTTCGTCCGGTGCGCCATCCGGACCTCGTCGTCCACCAGCGAGTCCGCGATCCGGCGGTGCTCGGCCAGCAACCGCTCCTGCAACGTCAGCGCGTGCCGCTCCAGCGCGAACTCGCGGTGCGTGGCGACCTCCTCCACGACGCTCTTGCGGAGGTTGCGGGTCACCGAGTCGATGAAGTGGTCGTAGCGCAGCTTCGACATCCGCGCCGCCGCCCAGGCGTTCGCCGACGCGGCGAGCAGCAGCGCGGGCGCGAGCCACGGGTTGAGCACGCCGACCGTGACGACCGCCGCCACCATCGTGATGGCGGAGGACATCAGCGCCGCCAGGTAGCGCAGGCTGCTCTCCAGGCCGCGCACGCCCTGCCGCCCGCCCTGCCTCGCCAGCTCGCGGAAGTCCGCGTCCTCGAACGCCAGCAGCTCGGCCCGCACCAGGACGGCGGTCACCTCGTCGTTGGCGGCCCGGGTGACCCTCGGCCGCAGCGAGCTCTCGACGGCCGTCACGGCGGCGTCGAGCAGCGCCCGCGCCGCGTAGGAGCCGACCACGACCGCCAACGCGGGCAGCGACGCCGCCACCCGGTCCGGCGTCGGCCCGTCGCGCAGCAGCGCGGAGAACACGTCGGCGGTGGCCAGCAGCCCGAACGCGGTGACGCAGCCGGACAGCACGTGCACCGCCCCCGCCAGCAGCGTCAGCCGGGGCGAGGTCCGCCACGCCAGCCGCAGCACCACCCGGGCGGCGGCAGGCAGGCTGCGCAACGCCGTGCCCAGGCTCACCGACGCGGCCCGCTGCCCCCTCCTGGCCCACTTGGGCGTGGCGATGCCCTCCACGCCGATCAGCACCGAACTCATGCTGCCCAGGGAACCCGCAAACCCGGCGCGCGCCAACCGGTTACCGCGTCACCGCAGGTGGGCGGGGACGGCGAGCCGCGCTGTCGTACCCCTGTGGCAGGCTGCGGGAGCGCCCGCTAGGCCGCCCGCCGCTCGTGGTCGAGCAGCCAGCGCTTCACGTCCACGCCCCAGCGGAAGTCGCCGATCGCGCCGCCGGTCCGGATCACCCGGTGGCACGGCACGAACAGGGTGGCCGCGTTGCGGGCGCAGGCCGTGGCCGCCGCGCGGACCGCCGAGGGCCTGCCCGCCAGCAGCGCGTAGTCGGCGTAGCTGACCGGCTTGCCCGCCGGCACGCCGCGCAGCGCCTCCCACGCCCGCTGCACGAACTCGCCCGAGCGCTGGCGCACCGGCACGTCGGCGATCGCGTCGAGCGCGCCCGCGTGGTAGTCGCGGACCGCCCTGGTGACCTGGCCGAGGTCGCGCCGCTCGGCGAGCTGCGCGGGCCGCAGGGAGGGCGAGACCTGCGGCAGCAGGTCGTCCGGGGTCGCGGTCCAGCCGCTGGCCAGGACGGCCCCGTCGGCCGCCACCACGGCCGTGAACGGGCCGATCGGGGTCTGGACGGTGGACGTGTGGGCGGTGCTCAAGCTGTCCTCCTCAAGTGCATGGCGGCGTACGAGCGCCACGGGCGCCACGCCGCCTGGTCGTCGTCGTGGGTGTGGCTCTTCAGGGGCACGTCGGGTGCGCCGAGCACGCGCATCACGACGTACCGGGCGACGTCCGGCCCGACGCCGGGGAACGCGGCCAGCTCGGCGTGCAGCTCGTCGGCGTCCCGGCCGACGTCCACCACCAGCCGCCCGTCCGCCAGCGCCGCCGCCACCGGCGAGTCGACCGCCGAAGGCTCCGGGTACAGGTGGGTGACCTCGCCGTCCGGCACGTCCAGCGGCTCGCCGGGGTCCCGGTGGCCCAGCGCCCGCAGCAGGGTCTCCGCGCCGTCCACGCTGCCCGGCACCCGCACGCCCGGCCGGGACAGCACCAGCGGGCGCAGCACCGGGTCGCCGCCGAGGAACTCGTCCACCGCCTGCGGGTCGGCGTCGAGGTCCAGCAGCCGGCGCACCCGGCTCACCGCGCTGCCCAGGTCGCGCAGGTCGGTCAGCCGCAGCGAGCACGAGACGTACCCGTCTGCGGGCTCCAGGACCACCGTCGCCAGGCCGTGCGGCAGGCGCAGCGACCGGGCGTAGGTGGTGTCCGTCACGTGCTCCACGCCGGGGATCGCGGCGGACCGGAAGAAGCCCAGCAGCCCCGCCGCGTCGAACGGCGGCCGGTACGGCAGGCGCAGCGTGATCCGGCCCGCCGCGCCCACCACCGAGCGCGCCGAGCGCAGCGCGGACGGCGTGGACGCGAACACCGCGCGGATCGTGTCGTTGAACTGGCGGACGCTGGCGAACCCGGCGGCGAACGCGATGTCGGTGAACGACAGGTCCGTCGTCTCGATCAGCAGCCGCGCCGAGTGCGCCCGGTGCGCGCGGGCCAGCGCGAGCGGCCCCGCGCCCACCTCGGCGGTCAGCACCCTGGTCAGGTGCCGCTCGGAGTAGCCCAGCCGGCGGGCCAGGCCCGGCACGCCGTCGCGCTCCACCACGCCGTCGGAGATCAGCCGCATGGCGCGGGCGGCCAGGTCGGCGCGCAGGTCCCACTCCGGCGAGCCGGGCACGGCGTCGGGCAGGCAGCGCCGGCACGCCCGGTAGCCGGCCGACTGCGCGGCGGCGGCGGTCGGGTAGAACTCGGCGTTGCGCTGCTTGGGGGTGACCGCCGGGCAGGACGGTCGGCAGTAGATCCGGGTGGTCCGCACGGCGAGGATGAAGCACCCGTCGAAGCGGGCGTCCCTGGCGGCGACGGCCCGGTAGGCGCGTTCGGCGTCGACCAGCATGGCGTTCACTCTGCCACCGCCGGCACCAGCGGTCTCGCGGGAATCGGACACCGCGTCCGGGCGCGTAGACTCACCCCCCGTGAGTTTGACCCTCGGTATCGTCGGCCTGCCCAACGTCGGCAAGTCCACCCTGTTCAACGCCCTCACGCGCAACGACGTGCTGGCCGCGAACTACCCGTTTGCGACCATCGAGCCGAACGTGGGCGTGGTGCCGCTGCCCGACGCCCGCCTGGCGAAGCTGGCGGAGATCTTCGGCAGCGAGCGCGAGGTGCCCGCCGTGGTGTCGTTCGTCGACATCGCGGGCATCGTGAAGGGCGCGTCCGAAGGCGCGGGCCTGGGCAACAAGTTCCTCGCCAACATCCGGGAGGCCAACGCCATCTGCCAGGTCATCCGGGTGTTCGACGACTCGGACGTGGTGCACGTGGACGGCCGCGTCGACCCGGTGGCCGACATCGAGACGATCAACACCGAGTTGATCCTCGCCGACCTCCAGACGCTGGAGAAGGCCGTGCCCCGGCTGGAGAAGGAGGCGCGGACCCAGAAGGACCGCCGCCCGGCCCTGGACGCCGCCGTCCAAGCCCGCGCGATCCTCGACTCCGGCCGCACCCTGTTCCACGCCCGGTCCGAAGTGGACGGCGAGCTGCTGCGCGAGCTGAGCCTGCTGACCACCAAGCCGTTCCTCTACGTCTTCAACGCGGACGAGGGCGTGCTGACCGACGAGGCGAAGCTCAAGGAGCTGCGCGAGCTGGTCGCCCCGGCCGACGCGGTGTTCCTCGACGCCAAGGTCGAGGCGGAGCTGCTGGAGCTGGACGAGGAGTCCGCGCGCGAGCTGCTGGAGTCGATCGGCCAGCACGAGCCGGGCCTGCACGCCCTGGCCCGCGCCGGTTTCCACACCCTCGGCCTCCAGACCTACCTCACGGCCGGCCCCAAGGAGTCCCGCGCCTGGACCATCCCGAAGGGCGCGACCGCGCCCCAAGCGGCCGGCGTGATCCACACGGACTTCGAGCGCGGCTTCATCAAGGCCGAGGTCGTGTCGTTCGCGGACCTGGTGGAGGCGGGCTCGATGACCGCCGCGAAGGCCGCCGGCAAGGTCCGCATGGAGGGCAAGGACTACGTGATGGCGGACGGCGACGTGGTGGAGTTCCGCTTCAACGTCTGACCCGTCGCACGGGGTCGCCGGCCGATGTCGGCGGCCCCGCGGCTCAAGACCCCTGGCAGCGAACGGGCCCCCCGACGCCGTGCGCCGGGAGGCCCTGGTGGTGCCACGTCAGTTGGTCACGACGTCAGCTCACGTGGTTGCGGCTGTGCCGGGCGAGCGCGAACACGCCCCCGGCGGTGGCCAGCATCCCGAGTGCTGCGACGGTGAACACGACGATGTCGGCGGTCATGCGAATCCCCTTGCGTTGATCTCCCACTCGTCTTGACGTCCGGGTACCCCGTTTCGTGGCCCGGCAGTCGTGCAATTCACACGATCGTGGAGGTACTGGCTGTGCACCTGCGGGCTGTGGAAGCTCGGGTCCTCGCCGTCGCGCCGTGGCTGTTCGGGCTCTCGCTGGCCGGCCACCTGGTGATGGTGGCGTTCCAGACCCAGATGACCATGATCGACCTGATGGTCTACCGGAACGGTTCGCCGGAGCTGTTCACCGGCGAGCTGTACCAGTGGCGGCTCAGCGAGTTCTCCGACAAGTTCGCGCTGCCGTTCACCTACCCGCCGTTCGCGGCGTTCGCGTTCCTGCCGCTGTCGTGGGTCTCGTGGGAGGTCTCGCGCTGGTTCTGGCAGCTCCTGTGCCTGTTCTGCCTGTGGTTCCTGGTCCGCAAGTCGCTGCACCTGGTCGGCAGCACCGACCCGCGTCGCGCGATGCTGTGGACGGCGCTGTTCGTCTGGGTCGAGCCGGTGCGCACCACGCTCAACTACGGCCAGGTCAACCTGGTCCTGGCCGCGCTGCTGGTCGGCACGGTCGTCAGCGCGAAGCCGTGGGTGGGCGGTGCCGGCGTCGGCCTCGCGGCCGGGATCAAGCTCACCCCCGCGATCACCGGGCTCTACTTCCTGGTCACCCGCAACTTCAAGGCCGCCGCGTGGTCCGTCGCCGCGTTCGGCGGCACGGTCGGGATCGGCTACCTGCTCTCCGCCCGCCAGTCGAACCAGTTCTGGTTCGAGCTGCTCGGCGACGCCACCCGGGTCGGCCCGGTCGGCTCGGCGATCAACCAGTCGCTGCGCGGCGCGCTGTCCCGCACCGTCGGCTACGACGTGCAGACCGGTCCGGTCTTCCTGGTCGGCGCGGCGGTGGCGGTGGCGCTCGCGGCGTGGGCGCTGCACCGCGCGGTCAAGGCCGACGACACGCTGGCGATGATCGTCGCGGTGCAGTTCCTCGGCCTGCTCGTGTCGCCGATCTCGTGGAGCCACCACTGGGTGTGGGCGATCCCGGCCCTGCTCTGGCTCGTCTACGGCAAGGCCCGGGGTCGCCTGGTCACCGCCACCGCGTGGGCGTGGCTGCTCGCCATCGGCAGCTACCTGATCTCGATCCTGCTGATCCTCCAGGAGTCGATCTGGATCATCCCGCGCCCGTGGTACCTGTCCCTGCTCGGCTGGGTCTACCCGGCGGTCGGCCTGCTCACGCTGGTCGCGATCGCCGTGTCGCTGCGGCGGACCTCACCCGAGCGCGTCGAGGACGCCGTCGATCTCGCCCGCCAGTGACACGTCCAGCGCGGTGATCCCGCCGGTGGAGTGCGTGCTGCACCGGAAGGTCAGCGTGCGGTAGCGGATGTCGATGTCCGGGTGGTGGTCGTCGTTCTCGGCGATCTCCGCCACCCGGTTCACCACCTGGATCGCCCGCGCGAAGCTCTCCAGCTCCGCCGTGCGCACGAGCGCGGCGTCCCGGGCCGTCCAGTCGGGCAGCGAGGACAGGGCGGCGGTCACCTGGTCGTCGGTCAGCAGCTCGGCCATGCCCCGATCGTCCCACCGCGTCGCGTAGGGTGCGAGCACCACGGGAGTCCGGTGTTGCGCCGGGCTGAGAGGAGGGCTCGCAAGCCCTCGACCGTCCGCACCTGATCCGGGTCATGCCGGTGTAGGGAGAGATGATGCTTCGACGTGTGCTGACCGCCGCCACCGCCGGGGTCGTGCTGACCGCGTGCTCCGTCACCGCCGGGGACCCGCCGCCGCCCGGCGAGCGGGTCGTGACGCTGGTCACCCACGACTCGTTCGGCGTCTCGCCGGAGGTCCTGGACGCCTTCAAGGCCGAGACCGGGATCACGGTCAAGCCGCTGGCCTCCGGTGACGCCGGCGAGCTGACCAACAAGCTCGTGCTGACCAAGGGCAACCCGATCGGCGACGTGGCGTTCGGCGTCGACTCGACGTTCGCGTCGCGGGCGCTGAAGGAAGGCGTGTTCGCCGAGCACGCCTCGCCCGAGGCGGGCAAGGGCGCGCAGCGCTACCAGCTCGACCCGCCGAACCGGCTGCACGCGGTGGACGTCGGCGACGTGTGCGTCAACATCGACGTGGCCGCGTTCAAGGACCTGGGCGAACCGAAGACCTACGCCGACCTGGCCGACCCGAAGTACCAGGACAAGCTGGTCGTCGAGGACCCCGCCACCTCCTCGCCGGGCCTGGCGTTCCTGCTCGGCACGGTCGCCGAGTTCGGCGAGTCCGGCTGGCCGGAGTACTGGTCGAAGCTCAAGGCCAACGGCGTCAAGGTGGTCAGCGGCTGGGAGGAGGCGTACACCCAGGACTTCTCCGGCTCCAGCGGCAAGGGCCCGCGCCCGGCCGTCGTGTCCTACGCGTCCTCGCCGTCGGCCGAGGTCGGCGACGACGGCACGCCGCGCACCAAGGCGCTGCTCGACACGTGCTACCGGCAGGTCGAGTACGCGGGCGTGCTGAACGGCGCGAAGAACGCCGACGACGCGCGCAAGGTCGTGGACTTCCTGCTGTCGGAGAAGTTCCAGGCGGACGTGCCCGGCAAGATGTACGTCTACCCGTCGCGCGAGGGCGTGGCGCTGCCCGAGGCGTGGACCAAGGCAGCCCCGCTGCCGCAGGAGGCGCGCACCCTGCCCGCGAACCAGGTGGACGCCAACCGCGAGCAGTGGGTCCAGCAGTGGCGCACCCTGGTCCAGGGCTGACCGCTGCCCGCCCGACCCCGCCGGTCGGCCGGCGGACCGGCCGCCCGGCACCCGGCGCGCGGCTGGGCTGGGCGCTCGCGGGCCTGCTGCCGCTGGCGTTCCTCGGCGTGTTCTTCGCCTGGCCGGTGGCCGCGATCATCGGCCTGGGCCTCGGCGACGGCGGGGTGTGGCCCGCGCTGGTCGACCCGCGCACGTCGGGGCTGATCGGGTTCACGCTGGGCCAGGCGGCGGCGGCCACGGCGCTGGCCCTGCTCACCGGGCTGCCCGTGGCGTTCCTGCTGGCCAGGTGCCGGGTGCGCGGCTCCGGTGTGGTGCGGGCGGCGGTGATGGTGCCGTTCGTGCTGCCGACCGTGGTCGTCGGGCTGGCGTTCCGGGCGCTGTGGCCGGACGGCGGGGTGCTGCCGATCGTGCTGGCGAACGCGTTCTTCAACGTCGCCGTGGTCGCGCGCACCGTCGGCGGGCTGTGGGCCCGGGTCGACCGCCGGGCCGAGGACGCGGCGCGGGCGCTGGGCGCGTCCCGGCTGCGCGCGTTCACCTCGGTGGTGCTGCCCGCTCTGGCCCCCGCGATCGGGTCGGCGGCGGCGGTGGTGTTCCTGTTCTGCGCCACCAGCTTCGGCGTGGTGCTGGTGCTCGGCGGCGCGCGGTACCGCACCCTGGAGACCGAGATCTACCTGCGCACGGTCGAGCTGTTCGACCTGTCCGGCGCGGCGGCGCTGTCGCTGGTGCAGATCGCGGCGGTGCTGGCGGTGCTGCTGCTGGGCGGCGCGGCCCGCCGACGGCGCGAGCGGGCGCAGGCGCTGCGGGTGGAGAGCACCCGGCGACCGGCCGGCGGCGAGTGGGGCGTGGTCGCGGCGGCGTGGCTCGTCGTGGGCGCCCTGCTGCTCCCGGTGGTGGGCCTGGTGGTCCGCTCGCTGTCCGCCGGCGACGGGTGGAGCCTGGCCGGGTACCGGGCGCTGGCCGGCACGGGGGAGCGCGGGACGCTCGCCGTGTCCGGGTGGCAGGCGGCGGTCAACTCGGTGCGGGTGGCGACGGACGCGACCCTGGTGGCGCTGGCAGTCGGCGTGCTGTCGGCGGTGGTGCTGGTCGGGCTGCGCCGGCACGGCTCGTGGTTCGCCGAGGCCCTGGACACGGCGCTGATGCTGCCGCTGGGCGTGTCGGCGGTGACGGTCGGCTTCGGCTACCTGATCACCATGGACGCGCTGCCGGGCGACTTCCGGACCTCGCCGCTGCTGGTCCCGCTGGCCCAGGCGCTGGTGGTGACGCCGCTGGTCGTGCGGATCGTGCTGCCGGTGCTGCGGGCCGTGGACGAGCGGCTGCGGCAGGCGGCGGCGTCGCTGGGCGCGAGCCCGTGGCGGGTGTGGCGCGAGGTCGACCTGCCGCTGGCGGCGCGGTCGCTGGTCGCGGCGGCCGGGTTCGGTTTCGTGGTGGCGCTCGGCGAGTTCGGCGCGACCAGCTTCCTGGCCAGGCCGGACGCCCCGACGCTGCCGGTGGTGATCGCCCGGCTGATGGCGCGGCCGGGCGAGCTGAACAGCCAGATGGCGTACGCGGCGTGCGCGTTGTTGATGGTGGTGACCACGGCGGCGGTGCTGCTGATCGAGCGGCTGCGGGTGCCGGCCGGCGGGGAGTTCTAGGTGTCGTTGCGGCTGAACGGGATCAGCGTCCGGTACGGGGACGTGCCGGCGGTGTCGGAGGTCGACCTCGCGGTCGGCGGGGGCGAGGTCGTGGCGCTGCTCGGGCCGTCCGGGTGCGGGAAGTCCACCTTGCTGCGCACCGTCGCAGGCTTGGAGGCGCCGTCCGCCGGGGCGGTGACCTGGGACGGCGCGGACTTGGCCGGGACGCCCGTGCACCGGCGCGGGTTCGGCCTGGTGTTCCAGGACGGGCAGCTGTTCCCGCACCGGGACGTCGCCGGCAACGTGGCGTTCGGGCTGCGGATGCGGCGGGTCGAGCGGGAGGAGCGCGACAAGCGGGTCGCGGAGCTGCTGGAACTCGTCGGCCTGGCCGGCTACCAGCGGCGGCGGGTGACCGAGCTGTCCGGCGGCGAGCAGCAGCGGGTGGCGCTGGCCCGCGCGCTCGCGCCCCGGCCCCGGCTGCTGCTGCTGGACGAGCCGCTGTCGGCGCTGGACCGGGCGCTGCGGGAGGCGCTGGCGGTGGACCTGGCGCGGCTGCTGCGGGAGGCGGGCGCGACGGCGCTGGTGGTCACGCACGACCACGACGAGGCGTTCACGCTGGCCGACCGGGTGGCGGTGATGAGGGCGGGCCGCATCCACCAGGTGGGGCCGCCCGCCGAGGTGTGGCAGTCGCCGGCGGACGTCGAGGTGGCGAGGTTCCTCGGCTGCGGCCGGGTGCTGGCGGCGCGCGAGGCGGAACGCCTGGTCGGCGTGGCGGCCCGGGTGGGCCTGCGCGCGACGGCCCTGCGCACCGACCCGGACGGCCCGCTGGAGGCGGAGGTCCTGGAACGCGCCCACCGCCGCGACCACGTCCGCCTGCTGGTCCGCCTGACCGATGAGCGGCCGGGCGGTGAGCAGCCCGTCGCCGGGGAGTTCGAGGCGGTGGCGGCGATCGCGGACCCGCCGGAGGTCGGCGACGCGGTGCGGCTGGCGGTCGACCTGGACGGCGTAGCCGTGATCGGCCGCCGCTGATGAACCGCCCCAGATGGACCGCCCCAGATGGACCGCCCCTGATCGACTGCCGCTGATCGACTGCCGCTGATCGACTGCCGCTGATCGACTGCCGCTGATCGAGCGGCGCTGATCGGGCGGGTGGCGTCGTCGGGGGCGTTGTCGATGAGGTCGTCCATGGCGTTGGCGGCGCGAGGGCGCGGCTACCCGGTCCGGGTGGCGGCCCACTCGGCGTGGGTGAGGCCGTACTCGACCTCGCCCTGCTCCGACCCGGGGATCGGTTCCGGCCAGTGCTGGAAGAACGTGCGGCGGAAGTGCAGGCCGGCCCGCTCCAGCACGCGGCGGGAGGGGTGGTTCACCGCCATCGTGGTGGCGAACACGCGGAGCACGCCCAGCTCGCGGAAGCCGTTGTCCACCAGCGCCCGGGACACCTCCGTCGCGTAGCCGGCGCCCCAGTGCCGGCGGTGCAGGCGGTAGCCGAGTTCGCGCACGCCCGGTGCCGTCTCGCGGAACTCGAACGCGCCCACCAGCTCACCGCCGGCCCCGTCCACCGCCGCCCACCAGCCAGTCCGGGCGAGGTAGCGCGGCAGCAGGTCGGACTCGACGGTCGCGCGGTCCAGGGTGCGGCCGGCGTCGAGGTAGCGCATGACGGCCGGGTCGGCGTGCAGGTCGACCAGGGCGTCCACATCGGACGGTGCGAAGTCGCGCAGCGCCAACCGCTCGGTCTCCAGGAACACGACGCACACCATGCCTCACGGGAGCCGGCGCTGTCGGCGCATTTTCCGCGTGGTGCAGGCGCACGGCCGGCCGTGCGCCTGCCGCCCTGCGCGCTAGTTGTCCTTGGTGGCCAGGCGCATCGCCGCCAGGGACAGGCCGATCAGGATGTAGCAGCCGGCCAGGGCCGTGCCGCGCCACAGCGAGTCGGTGGGCATCGGGTCGCGCATCACGTCGGTCAGGTTCTCCCAGCCCGAGGTGATCAGGTAGGGATGCAGCCAGTCCAGCGAGCTGAACATGTTCAGCACACCGGAGACGATCACGCCGGCCAAGGTCGCGGCCATCACCACGAGCGGGTGCTCGGTGCACGCCGAGATCGCCATCGCCACCGCCGCCACGCCCCAGACCTGCACCGTCACCAGCAGGACGGCCACGACGATCCGGAGCAGGGCCGCGCCGAGCGGCAGGGTGTTGCCGGACAGCGTCAACATGCCGTCCCCGCCGAACAGGACCACGCCGGTGATCGTGCCGACGAGCGCGAGCAGCGCCACCGCGAACAGCGTCATGGTGCCGACGCCGAAGGACTTGATCGCCAGCAGCCGCAGCCGGCCCACCGGCGACAGTAGCAGACCGCGCAGGGTGCCGTGCTGCGACTCGCCGGCCAGGCCGTCCGCCGCCCAGATGGCCCCCACCAGCGGCAGCAGCAGCGGCAGCGCGAGGAACAGCGTGAACACCGGCAGCACCAGCCCGTTGCCGGAGATGATCGCGGCCAGGCCCGGCCCCGCGCGGCCGTCGCCGTCCAGCGCGAACCACAGGCCGACGCCCGCCAGGATCGGCACCAGGCACAGCGCCGACAGGCCGATCACGGTCCTCGGCCGGCGCAGGATCCACCGCAGCTCGGACCTGAGCTGACGGCTCAGCGGAGCCCGGGTCACAACCAGCGCGCTCATCGCGCCCCCTCCTCGACGGTGTCCACCGCGGACAACCCCTCCTCGGCTTCCTCGGCCTCGGTGAGCCGCGCGAACAGCTCCTCCAGGCCGGTGCGCTGCCGCCGTGCCTCCCACACCTCGATACCCCCCTTGACCAGCGCCTCCAGCACCGCCGGCGGCGTGGTCCCGATCAGCTCGACGCGCAGCCCGTCCGACGAGGCGCGGGCCGAGATCCGGGCGGACCGCAGCACCTCCAGCGCCTTGAGCCAGTCCGGCGTGGTGATCAGCAGGGCGCTGCTCTCGGCCGCCAGCAGTTCGGCCAGCCCGCCCTGCGCGACCACCGTCCCCCGGTGCAGCACGGCCACGTGGGTGCACGTCGCCTCGATCTCGCTGAGCAGGTGCGACGACACCACCACGGTCGTGTCGTTGCGCTTCAGCTCGGCGATCACGTTGCGGACCTCGCGGGTACCCGCCGGGTCGAGGCCGTTGGTCGGCTCGTCCAGCACCACGAGCCGGCGCTCGACCAGCAGCGCGGACGCCAGCCCGAGCCGCTGCTTCATGCCCAGCGAGTACCCCCGGTACCGCCGGTGGGCGGCGGAGGCGAGACCGACCCGCTCCAACGCCTCGTCCACCGCCCGGTTGATGGACACCGAGGCCAGCAGCGGTTCGAACGCGGCGACCCGCCGCAGGTTCTCCCGCCCCGACAGGAACGGGTGGAACCCCGGCCCCTCGACCAGCGCGCCGACGTGGGGCAGCGCGGTGGCGGCCCCGTCCGGCAGCGCCTGCCCGAGCAGCTCGACCTCCCCCTCCGTCGGCCGCACGAGCCCGAGCATCATCCGGATCGTGGTGGTCTTGCCCGACCCGTTGGGGCCGAGCATCCCGAGCACCGCCCCCTTCGGCACGTCGAGGTCGACCCGGTCCACCGCCACGGTGCTCCCGTACACCTTGCGGAGCCCCCGCGTCCGGGCGACGAGGACCGGGGCGGCCCCGGCGTCGGCCGGCTCCGCCCGCGCGCTGGTCGAGGTGGTCATGCGGTTCTCTCCCCTGAACTAGGTCCGCTGCTGAACTGGATCCGCTGGTGAACTGGGAGCGCTGGTGCGCCAGGTCCGCCGGGCCGGTCCCGGACACCGAACCCGCACCACCCGACAACTCCGGACGCCGAGCCCGGCACCCGACAGCACCGGGGGTCCGAGCCCGCTCCGCCGGTCGGCCCCCACCCTGGACCACCCCGGCAACCCGCCCGGCAGTGGATCACCCCTGCGGGTTCGGCCGGCGGCGGATCAACACTGCGGATCCGGCCGGCAGTCGGTCACTGGCCTGCGGTAGCCGGCCTGCGGTGGATGGTCGATGGTGGGCGGCCGGCGGTGGGTGGCTGGCGGCCGGTGGCGGTGGCCGGCGGTGAACGGCTGGTGGTGAGCGGGGCCGGCGTCCGCTCGGACGCCGGCCCCGGCGGTCACTTGACCTGGGCGATGGCCTCGGTCAGCACCTGCTCGGGCACCGGGCCGAGCGCCACCCGGCCGTCGTCGGCGAGCAGTACCCCGCCGACGCGGGTGGTGATCAGCGTCCCGCTCCCCCACGGGCCGCTGACCTGCTTGCCCAGCTGCTTGAGCAGGCCCTGGACGTCGACCTCGCCGCCCCGGTCACCGCGACCGGGCCGGTCGGCGGGCTGCTCCTGACCCGCGAGCGCGGTCAGCGCGCCCGCCGGGACCTTCGCGGTCAGCACCACGTCCCAGCCTTCGCCCCGCACCTCCGGGGCCGCCTCCGCGAGCAGGCCCTCGGCCAGCTCGCGCTCCTGCTCCGTCGGCTCGCCGACCTCCGGCTCGGTCACCTTCGCGCCGGCGGGCGGGGTGAAGGCGAACAGCGCGGCGTCCTGCGGGCCGACCTCCAGGTCCGCGAACCCGACCTGCACCGCCGGGGTGTTCGTGCCGTTGGTCAGCACGGCCAACCGCAGCGGCACCCGCAGCTCGGAGTCGATCGCCACCCGGACCTCGCGCAGCACGGTGCGCTCGGTCGGCTTCGGCGTGAGCACCAGCTCGTAGGTCGGGCGGCCGGCCACGCGGGCCGTGCCGTCGACCGTCACGTCGCTGTACTCCTTGATCTTCACCACGACCTCCCGCGACAGCGACACCGGGTCCGGCGGGAGCTGCCCGGCCCCCTCCGGGTCGAGGTCGATCTTCGGCTCCCCGGCGGAGCCGTGCGCGAACTTGGCCACCGTCTGGTCGGCCGAGTTCCACAGCCACCCCGTGCTGCCGTCGTCGACGAACGTGCGCTCGGAGTCGGCGGTGGGCAGCTGCACCCGCACCCGACCCTCGCCGTCGGTCCACATGCGCAGCCGCGACTCCCCGTCGGACAGCTGCGGCAACCCCGCCAGCGCGGGGACGCCCAGGTCGTTGCGGACCTCCACCGAGCCGCCGAACGCCGACGGCTTCGCGGTCAGCACCGACTCGACCAGCGACTCCGCGCTCACGTCCGGCAGGACGGGGGCGGGGCCCGCACCGGCGGGCTGCGCGAGCACCCCCAGGCCCGTGGCCCCGGCGACCACGCCGACCGCCGCGGCGACCACCGTCACCCTTCTCCGGTTCATGTCCCCTCCTCCTGGGCGTCGGACCGACCGGGCGCCGGTCCGACACCGAAGACGTTCCTCCCGCCGGGCTGAGATCACGCTGAGAGTCGGCCGAACGCTGAGAACCCGCTGAGAGTCGGCCCCCACGCTGAGAACCGACTGAGGATCCTGCGCGCATTGTCCTCCCTTGCGGGCATTCTGTGATCCGTGAGGCCACGGGTACTGGTAGTAGACGACGAGGTGGGCGTGCGGCGCGCGCTCGAACGCGGCCTGTCCGCCGAGGGCATGGAGGTGGTCACCGCCGCCGACGGCCCGAACGCCCTGCGGGTGGCGCTGACCGGCGCGTTCGACGTGGTGCTGCTGGACATCATGCTGCCGGGGCTCAGCGGCTACCGGGTGCTCCAGCGGATGCGCGCCGAGGGCGTGCGGACACCGGTGCTGATGGTGTCGGCCAAGGACGGCGAGGTCGACCAGGCCGACGGCCTGGACCTCGGCGCGGACGGCTACCTGGTCAAGCCGTTCAGCTTCGTGGTGCTGGTGGCGCAGGTGCGCGCGCTGCTGCGGCGCAACCAGGCGGACCTGGCCCGGCGCAGGCTCAAGCTCGGCGACCTGGTGGTCGACCGCGCGGTGCGCGAGGTGAGCTGGGCGGGTGCGGCGATCAGCCTGTCGCCGCGCGAGTACGCGGTGCTCGACGTGCTGGCGGGCCGGGCGGGCTCGGTGGTCACCAAGGACGAGCTGCTGCGCACGGTCTGGGGCGACGAGCAGGCGGCGACCCGCAACGCGGTGGAGGTCTACGTCGGCTACCTGCGGCGCAAGCTGGACGCGATGGGCGCGGGGGAGGTGGTGCGCACCGTGCGCGGTCACGGCTACCTGGCCTCGACCCCGGACCTGGACGCGGCGCTGGACTCGACGGCCGCCCGCCGCAGGTGAACCCGCGCCGGTGGTGGCTGCGGCGCACGCTGCGGTTCCGGATCACCGTCGTCGCCACCGGCGTGGCGCTGCTGTGCCTGCTGGCGCTCACCCTGCTCGCCCCCAGCCTGATCGGGATGGTGCAGGTCCGCGCGGTGGACGCCGAGCTGGAGCGGACCGGGGCGGTGCGCGTGCTGGACATCGCGGGCAACCCGCTCGACGGCGGCCCGAGCCCGGAGCTGACCGCGCAGGACGTCCGGCAGCTCAAAGCGGGGGAGAAGGTGCTCCGGCTGGACGGCGCGAGCGCCCACCGCTGGATCGGCCGGGTGGTGTTCGCCCCGGACGGCACCCCGCAGCTGCACGTCGCCGGCGACACCCTGGTCGGCTACCGCCAGGCCAACGAGCTGGGCACCCGCTGGCTCGCGGTGGCCGCCGTCCTGGTCGCGGGCCTGGTGGGCACCGCGACCTGGCTGGCCGTCCGGTCGTCGCTGCGGCCGGTGGAGCGGATGCGGACGGCGGCGGGCCGGCTGCCCCGGGGCGAGCGCCTGCCGGTGCCGCCCACCCGGGACGAGCTGCAGGCGCTCGCCGAGGCCCTCAACGCCCTGCTGGCCCGGCGCGACGAGGCCAGCGAGCGGCTGCGCCGTTTCACCGGCGACGCCGCGCACGAGCTGCGCTCCCCGGTCACGTCGGTGCGCGCCCAGGCGGAGGTCGCGGTGGCGCACCCGGACCCGGACTTCTCCATCGAGGTGCTCGAATCCGTGGTCGAGGAGTCCGAGCGGCTGTCGAACCTGGTGGACGCCCTGCTCCTGCTGGCCCGCGCGGACACCGGCGAGCTGCCGCGCGCGGAGCTGGTCGACGTCGTGCTCCAGGCCCAGGCCGCCGTGCTCCGGGTGCCCAAGAGCGACCTGCTGGTGACGGTGCACGCGCCGATGACCGCGTGCCTGATCCAGGTCGCCGGGTCCGAGGTGGAACTCGTGCTGGACAACCTGATCCGCAACGCCGGCCGGTACGCCGAGACGTTCATCCGGATCTCCGTGCTGCCCGCGCCCGGCGAGATCCGGCTGGTCGTGGACGACGACGGCCACGGCATCCCGCCGGAGCACCGGGAACGGGTGTTCGACCGGTTCTACCGGGTCGAGTCCGACCGGGGCCGGGCCACCGGCGGGTTCGGCCTGGGGCTCGCGCTGGTGGCGCACCTGGTGACCCGGCGCCGGGGCACGGTCCGGGCGATGGAGTCGCCGGAGGGCGGCGCGCGCCTGGAGGTGCGCTGGCCCGCGTACCGGTGATGGCAGGATCTCCACCCGTGCCCGAGCTCCGAGCGACCACGCTGGTCGACGCCCCGTTGCGCACCGTCGCGGCGGCCCTGCTGGACGCCCGGCTGCTGGCGCGGTCGATCCGGGGCCTGGGCGTGCGGATCTCCGGCGGCCCGGTGCTGCACGCGGGCGCGGAGCTGGCCGGTTCGGTCGGCCCGGTGAGCGGGACGCTGCTGGTCACCCGGGCGGACACCACCGGCGTGTCGGCCGAGCTGGTCGGCGGGCCGCTGCCGAGGTTCGTGCTGATCACCGACCTGCTGCACACCGGCGGCGGCACGATGGTGGTCGACTCGGTGGAGTGGACCAGCCCCGGCGGGCCGTTCGGCAGGCTGGCGGACGTGATCGTGGGGCGCGGGATGGCGCTCAAGGTGCTCCAGGCGCGGGCGGATGCGGTGTCGGCGCGCAGCCGCGAGCTGGTGGGCGCCAAGGTCGTGGTCGCGGCGGCGATCGTGCGCGACGGCCTGCTGCTCGCCCAGCAGCGCGGCTACCCCGCGCAGGTGGCGGGTGGGTGGGAGCTGCCTGGCGGCCGGGTCGAGCCGGGCGAGGACGACCGGGACGCGGTGGTCCGGGAGTGCGCCGAGGAGCTCGGGGTCGAGGTCGTGGCGGGTGAGCTGCTCGGGCCGGACGTCCCGCTGCGGTCGGACCACCTGCTGCGGGTCTACCGGGCCGAGCTGGTCAGCGGCGAGCCCAGGGCGCTGGACCACCCGGCGGTGCGGTGGGTGGGCGCGGGCGAGCTGGACGGGCTGGACTGGCTGGCCGCCGACCGCGTCGTGCTGCCCGCGCTGCACGAGCTGCTGGACCCGCCGGGCTGAGGCTGCCCCGATCGCGGACCTCCCGGGTGGGGGCACCGGTCGCAGGCACCCCCACCCGGGTGGGTCAGCCCAGGCCGGACACCCGCAACGCGGCGTCCAGCCGGTGCCGGCAGCGCTCCAGGGACCGCTCCGCGCCGTGCGCGCGCACCCGGTCGAGCTCGGCCGGGTCGTCGAGCAGGGCCTGCGTCCGCTCCCGCACGCCGCGCAGCTCCTCGACCACGGCCTCCGCCGCCGCCTCCTTCAGCTCGGCGTACCCGGACAGCGAGGCCGCGATCTCGTGCGGGTCCTTCCCGGTGCACGCGGCGAGGATCTCCAGCAGGTTCGCCACGCCCGGCTGGGTCTCCGGCGCGTACTGGACGACCCCGGTGTCGTCGGTGACCGCGCGCTTGATCTTGCGGCGGACCAGGTCGGGCGAGTCGAGCACGAATACCGTGCCGGCCGCGTCTTTCGCGGTCTTCGCCATTTTGCGGGACGGGTCCGCCAAATCGCGCACCCGGGCCGCAGTCGGCGGGATCACCGACTTCGGCATCACGAACACGTCGCCGTAGGTGCCGTTGAAGCGGCGGGCCAGCACGCGGGCCAGCTCGACGTGCTGGGCCTGGTCGTCGCCCACCGGGACCTCGTGCGCGCCCTGGAGCAGGATGTCCGCCGCCATGAGCACCGGGTAGGTCAGCAGGCTCAGCCGGACCGACGACCGGCCGGCCGACTTCTCCTTGAACTGGATCATCCGCGCGGCCTCGCCGTACGTGCAGGTGCACTCCAGCACCCAGGTCAGCGCACCCAGCTCGCGGACCAGGTCGGACTGCACCGAGACGGATCGGGGGTCGACCCCGGCGGCGATGAGCACGGCCAACTGCTCCCTGGTCAGGGCGCGCAGGCGGGCCGGGTTGTGCGACGTCGTCATGGCGTGCAGGTCGCTGATGAAGTAGACGTCCTCATCGGTGCCCTCGGCCGCCCACCGGCGGATGGCACCCAGGTAGTTGCCCAGCTGCACGGGCCCGGACGGGGTGATGGCGGACAGCCTGATCATGGTGGGTTCCCTTCGAGGTCTGCCCGCCCCGACCGGCCCCCGAACGCACGAAGGCCGCCCTGAGCGGGCGGCCGGCGTTGGTCAACGCGCAGTTCTAGGGCCGCCGCGAGGCGGACCACCAGAACGGGTAAAGAGTGCGCATAGCCGCGATCATAGCGTGTTTTACCCGTGTGTCACGGGTCTACATTTCTTCTATGTACATCGTGCTGCTGGAGTACATCAAGCCACTGGACGAAGTCGACTACGCCCTCCCGGACCACGTGGACTGGCTGAACAAGCAGTACCAAGCCGGTCACTTCCTCGCGTCCGGTCGCCAGGTGCCCCGCGTCGGCGGGGTCATCATCGCCCGACCCATGCTGCGCGGGAAGCTCGACGCGCTGCTCGCCACCGATCCCTTCGCGGTGCAGAAACTGGTCCGCCACCGGGTGGTGCAGTTCCAGGCCACCAGGACCGCACCGGAGCTGACCAAGGTCAACGAAGCCGCGTTGGCCTGACGCGTCCCGACCGCCACCCGGCCCACCGGGTGGCGTGGCGTCAAGCGGTCCCCTTCGCGGCCTTGCGCGCCTTGCGCGCCGCCTTCTCCGCCTTCCGCGCGGCCTTGGCGCGGGCTTCCAGCAGCGCGGTCACCGGGCACCTCTTGCAGCGCGGCTTCGAGCGGCAGCACTTCTTCTTCACCTTCGACTTGCCCACGCCGCCTCCCCCCGTCCGGGTGACGTCAGAGTAGGTGAGGCTGACCTCACCCGGCGCTCGTGTGTGGTATTGACTACCGGACCGGTAAGCTGTCCGGAGGCTGCGCGCGTTCTCTGTCCGGCGCCTGCCCATCCTCGACAGACAGCTCTAGGAGTTCCGCGTGCCCACGGCCACCGCGTCGATCAAGGAAACGCTGGTCCGCAACGACCTGCGCAACGTCGCGATCGTCGCGCACGTTGACCACGGCAAGACCACCCTGGTGGACGCCATGCTCCGCCAGTCCGGTGCCTTCTCCGAACGGGCCGAGCTCGTCGACCGGGTCATGGACTCGGGCGAGCTGGAGCGCGAGAAGGGCATCACCATCCTCGCCAAGAACACCGCCGTGCGCCGCCACACGGCGGACGGCGTGGTCACCATCAACGTGGTGGACACCCCCGGCCACGCCGACTTCGGCGGCGAGGTCGAGCGCGGCCTGTCCATGGTCGACGGCGTGGTGCTGCTGGTCGACGCCTCCGAGGGCCCGCTGCCGCAGACCCGGTTCGTGCTGCGCAAGACGCTGGCCGCCGGCCTCCCGGTGATCCTCGTGGTGAACAAGGTCGACCGGCCCGACGCCCGGATCTCCGAGGTCGTCGAGGAGGCCCACGACCTGCTGCTGGACCTGGCCACCGAGGTCGGCGCGGACGACTCCGTGCTGGACCTGCCGGTCGTCTACGCCTCGGCGCGCGCCGGCAAGGCCAGCCTGAACCAGCCCGAGGACGGCGGCCTGCCGGACGAGGAGAACCTCGACGTCCTGTTCGAGGTGCTGTTCAAGCACATCCCCGCGCCGACCGGTGACGCCGACGCCCCGCTGCGCGCCCTGGTGACCAACCTCGACGCGTCGAGCTTCCTCGGCCGGATCGCGCTGTGCCGGATCGAGGCCGGCCGCATCCGCAAGGGCGAGACGGTCGCCTGGTGCCGCGAGGACGGCTCGGTGCACAAGGTGCGCATCACCGAGCTGCTGATCACCGAGGCGCTGGAGCGCGTCCCCGCCGAGGAGGCGCGGGCGGGCGACCTGGTCGCCATCGCCGGCATCCCGGACATCACCATCGGCGACACGCTGGCCGACGTGGACAACCCGGAGCCGCTGCCCCGGATCACCGTCGACGAGCCCGCCATCTCGATGACCATCGGCGTGAACACCTCGCCGCTGGCCGGTCGCGGCGGCGGCAGCAAGCTGACCGCCCGCGTGCTGAAGGCCCGGCTGGACTCCGAGCTGGTCGGCAACGTGTCGGTGCGGGTCCTGCCGACCGAGCGCCCGGACACCTGGGAGGTGCAGGGCCGGGGTGAGCTGGCGCTGGCCATCCTGGTCGAGCAGATGCGCCGCGAGGGCTTCGAGCTGACCGTCGGCAAGCCGCAGGTGGTCACCAAGACCGTCGACGGCAAGCTGCACGAGCCGTTCGAGCGGCTGACCATCGACGCCCCGGAGGAGCACCTGGGCGCGATCACCCAGCTGCTGGCCAACCGCAAGGGCCGGATGGAGAACATGGCCGGCCACGGCAGCGGCCGGATCAAGCTGGACTACGTCGTGCCGTCGCGCGGCCTGATCGGCTTCCGCACTGAGTTCCTCACCGAGACCCGGGGCACCGGCATCGCCAACGCCGTGTCCGAGGGCTACGGCCCGTGGGCCGGCGAGATCCGGACCAGGCACAACGGCTCGCTGGTGGCCGACCGGTCGGGTTCGATCACCGCCTACGCGATGATCCAGCTCGCCGACCGGGGCACGTTCTTCGTGGAGCCGGGCGCGGACGCGTACGAGGGCATGGTCGTGGGCGAGAACCCGCGCGCCGAGGACCTGGACGTGAACGTCTGCCGCGAGAAGAAGCTGACGAACATGCGCACGTCGACCGCCGACGTCATGGAGACGCTGGCCCGGCCGCGCAAGCTGTCGCTGGAGGAGGCGCTGGAGTTCTGCGCCGCCGACGAGTGCGTCGAGGTCGCGCCGGAGGTCGTCCGGGTGCGGAAGGTCACCCTGGACGCCAACCAGCGCGGCCGTGAGCGCAACCGCAACAAGCTGCGCGGCTGACCGCTCGACACCGCGAACGCCCCCGACGCCCGTCGTCGGGGGCGTTTTCGCTGCTCAGGGGCCTTGCGCAAAGATCGCGTGCAGCGCACCCCATTAATAAGGTGCACGTGCGTCGGCCCACAGCGGTCAACCGGGGCGTCGCCGGGTGCGTCCAAGGGGGGTGAAGCCCGGGGTCCTCGGTCAACTGTCGAATCCGTCTGGCAGGCTCGTGCGCATGGCTGGTGGGGGGAACCGCGTGCGCGCGGCCGTTGCGGTGGTCGCGTCGTTCGTGCTGTCCGCCTGCTCGGTCACGCCCCCGCCGCCGCTCGTCCCGTCCACGCCGGGCATGACCGTCGTGCCGAAGGAGAAGTCGAACGAGGTCGTCGTCGGGGTGGACGACATCAAGGGCGGCTACAACCCGCACACCCTGGCCGGCCAGTCCACGATCGCCACCGCGCTGTCGTCGCTGCTGCTGCCCAGCGCGTTCCGGGCGAACCCGGACGGCAGCCCCCGGATGGACCTCGACCTGCTGGCGAGCGCCGAGGTGACCAAGGCCGAGCCGTACACGGTCACCTACACGATCCGCCGGGACGCCTCCTGGTCGGACAGCGCGCCGATCGCCGCCGAGGACTTCGTCTACCTCTGGGAGCGGATGCGCGAGGAGCCCGGCGTGGTCGACCCGGCCGGCTACCGGCTGATCACCGACATCGCCTCGCGCGAGGGCGGCAAGGTGGTCGAGGTCGTCTTCGACGCGCCCTACCCCGGCTGGCGGAGCCTGTTCGCCAACCTGCTGCCGGCGCACCTGCTCAAGGACGCGCCCGGCGGGTGGACCGCCGCGCTGACCGACAGCTTCCCGGCCAGCGCCGGCCCGTTCGCGGTGCGCACGCTCGACCAGCCGCGCGGCGAGATCATCCTGGAGCGCAACGACCGGTTCTGGGAGCGGCCGGCCGCCCTCGACCGGGTGGTCCTGCGCCGGGCGAGCCAGCACGACACGATCGACGCCCTGAAGTCGGGCGACGACCAGGTCGCGCTGCTGCGGGCCGAGGCGATCGCGTTGAAAGAAATCGAGGACCTCGGCCGGACAACGCCCCTGACAACGACCGTCGCCCCCCGTCCCGAGGTGGTGCAGGTGCTGGCCAGGCCCGCCGCGCCGCAGATGGCCGACGTCCGGGTCCGGCAGGCCGTGCTCAACGCGCTGAACCGGGACGAGCTGATCGCCATCGGCAGCCGGAACGGGCCGGGCGCGAAGCTGCGGGCGGACTCGCAGGTCATACCCCCCACGAAGGCCGGCTACCAGCCCACGTACCAGCCCAACACCACCCCGGTCGCGCAGCTGCTGACCGAGGCGGGCTACGCCCAGCAGAACGGCCAGTGGGTGCGTGACGGCAAAGAGCTGTCGCTCACGATCGCCGCACCCGCCGGCGTGGAGCCGTACGTGACCGTCGCAAGCCAGGTGCAACGTCAACTGTCATTGTCCGGAATCGCCGGACGGCTCCTTACAACGCCGCCCAATCAGTTGTTCGGACGCGATCTCTCCGGGCTGCCGACAAACAACGCCGAGGTGGTCGACATTGCGGTCGTGCCGCGCGTCGACACCGGTGATTCCGCCTCGGCGCTTGCTTCCGCGTTCGGCTGCCGCACCTCGTCGGGTGACTCCAGTACACCCATTCCGGCGAATGCCTCCGGTTTCTGTGATCAGTCCGTGCAGACCTCGATCGACGAGGCGCTGTCCGGGCGGGCGCTGCTGTCCGACGTGCTGGCGCGGATCGAGCCGGTGCTCTGGCAGCAGGCCGTCGCCCTGCCGTTGTTCCAGGTAGCAGACCTGCTGGTGGTGCTCCCGCAGGCCCAGAACGTGACCGCCGGGGCACCCTTCGCGGGGCCGCTGAGCGACGCGGCGACGTGGCGGCGGCAAGGCCGTTGACCGTTGACTCCGTCAATTGGGTGAGTTCACCCCGGCTCGGGATGCGTTCACCGGGCAATATTGACAGTATTCCCGTCGTCCGGTTAACGAACGCTCCCGCCCGGTAACGACGGAGTAGCTTGCTGCTACCAGCGTGTCACCCTTTGGTCACGATCGGCCGATGGGTCGTGACCCTGATCGTGGCTCCTTCTTATCGTGCTGCAACGGTGTGTCGGTTCGGGGCGCGTTTGGCACATCTCGGTTATGGGTGGAGTTAGGCCCGAACGGGCGCTCCAACCCAGTGCTAGGAGGGCACGTGTCGATGAGGAGATCAAAGGCTGTCTCGGCGCTTGCGCTGCTGACCGGTGCCGCACTCGTGCTGAGTGCGTGTGGTGGTGGCGGAGCCGGTGAGGGCGACCAAGGTGGCCAGCAGAACTCTGACCCCGGCAAGATCGGTGGTCAGGACGAGCTGTTCAAGCGTCCCAAGGTGGACGACATCGGTGAGATCGCGGTCACCGTCGAAGAGGGCTTCCACAACTACAACAACAACCTCGGCGCGACGAACAACTTCTCCAGCACCATCGCGCTGTCCAACGTGCAGCCTTCGCCGTACATCACCGACTTGGTCGACGGCAAGTTCGTCATCAAGATCGACGGCGACCTGATGGAGTCGATCAAGGTCACCTCGACCGACCCGCAGGTCATCGAGTGGAAGGTCAACAAGGCCGCCGTCTGGTCCGACGGCAAGCCGATCGACTGCGACGACTTCCACCTCAAGTGGCTCGCCGCGACCAGCAAGGCGACGGTCAAGGGCGAGGACGGCTCCGAGGCGTCCATCTTCGACTCGTCCCCGACGGGCTACGAGAACATCGAGAAGCTCGAGTGCTCGAACGAGGACAAGACGATCACCACGTCCTTCTTCAAGGACAAGCCGTTCGCGGACTACCGCGCGCTGTTCTCCCAGGTCGGTAGCGACAGCCTGCTCCCGGCGCACGTCCTGGAGGAGAAGTCCGGCGTCGCGGACATCACCAAGGTGTTGCCGGCGCAGAACGACGAGACCGTCAAGAAGGTCGCCGAGTTCTACACGAAGGGCTGGCTGGGCTTCGACGCCTCCGTCGCCCTGTCCGGCGGCCCGTACCTGATCGAGTCCTCGGACCTGAAGGACCAGACGGTCCTCGTGCGCAACCCGAAGTGGTGGGGCGAGAAGCCGTCCGCCGCGAAGGTCGTGCTGAAGACCAACACCGACGCCCAGTCGTCGGCCCAGCAGCTCCAGAACAAGGAAGTCGTGGTCATCGCGCCGCAGGCCGACCCGGCCGTGGCGCAGCAGCTGCGCGGCGACAGCGCGTTCAAGGTCTACGCGGCCGGTGGCCAGACCTACGAGCACGTCGACTTCAACATGGCGCGTCCGCTGTTCAAGAACAACAAGGAACTGCGCCTGGCGATCGCCCAGTGCTTCGACCGCGAGGACCTGGTCGAGAAGCTGGTCAAGGACGTCGACCAGAACGCCAAGCCGCTGGGCTCGTTCACCTTCATGCCCACCGAGGTCGGCTACGAGGACCACTACGGCGACGTCGGCAAGGGTGACGTGGCCTCGGCCAAGAAGACCCTGGAAGACGCCGGCTGGAAGCAGGGCGGCGACGGCATCTACACCAAGGGCGAGTACCGCGCGTCCTTCAAGCTGGGCCACAAGATCGTCCAGCGCCGTGCGGACACCGTCCGCATCCTGCAGGACAAGTGCCGCCAGGCCGGCATCGAGATCGTCGACGACCAGGCCGCCGACTTCAACGACAA